>JAHDQS010000026.1 GCA_018433675.1 Clostridia bacterium | reverse complement strand
TTCCCAGATCTTTTCGCCGTCGTGGAAGACGTGTTTTTTCTCCGGCAGCTCCCAGGTGATATTTTTATCCCCCGGTTTACCCTTTGTGGCGACCATGGGCACGCTTTTTACAAACCTGCCTGCCGTGTTGTAAAAGTGGGCGGTAACCTTTATTGGTCCTTTGTATGTACCACCGTGAGCAGATGCTCCATCCGGTACTTTTGTTTCCCAGTTGTTGCTGTATTGTGTTTTTACCGTCACTTCAAAACCGTAGCCTGCTCTGGTTACTTCGTTTGGATCCCAGCCATAGATATTTATATCTTTATATGGTGTCCCCTGTCTCCCTGAATACTTTGGTGTCCTTTGTTGGGTATCGGGTATGATCTCCCAGGATGCTCTGCTTTCCCGATCAGATTCTTTGGGATTATCCTTATCCGTAGGTATCCCTTGTTTGGTATTAACGGATATGCTAGCACTTAAGGTCTCTGAATACGTCGGCATGGCCCATTTCGTTTCCGTCCAGGAGCAATCGTATTCCTCTCCTTCTTCATCGTAACAGGTAGCGGGATGGTAGACTTCCCAGCTGTACAGTTCTTCCCAGGTTTGCGTTACGCTTGGCTGTTCCAGGCAGCCCAGTTTGGCAGGTGCTTTCGGTTTTGGTGGCGGTGGCTGTAGTACCGGATCGCCGATCCATTCGACTACCACCGGCAGGTACCAGCGCCGACCTTCCACAAACTGGTTTTGCCATTCTTTTTTGACATCCTTGAATGTTCCATCAAGTCTTAAGGATACGGTTTTATTTTCAATTTGCCGGTAATCCTGTGGTGTATATTGTAAATACAGGTTATCAAATTCTTTAAATGTTAATCCATAACGTCCACCCAATTGTTCGTATCTTTCCTTATTTATATCAAGAGAAACAATCCTATAGTCCACGTTTCGATATTCCGTCAAACTTTCCGGTATTTCCAATTCAAAGGTGCAATCCTTTTGATCCCCGGGTTTACCGGTATATTGCCATGTTACGCCGTCGGAGTGTCTCCAAATATCCCAGGAACCTACATATATCTCCCTCATAATCGATTGTGCGGCTTCTGCAGGTTTTACCCCAGTCAGTATACTCAAGCTTAATATGAGACAAATTAGAGCTTTGTGTGAGCTTCTTTTTCTCATGGCTTATTTATCCCCCTTGTAAAGAGGGTTTTTAATAACAAGCAGTTCAGAACAAATATTATCGTTTATACAATCGAATACAAAGGCCTCGATTTTTGTTTTATCGGATTTTTCCAAACCATCGGCTATTTCCCCCCTGAGTGTTAAGGGATAACTATAATTGAAAATACCCGGTTTCCCATCCTCATAGTGTCTCGATCTGTTTAAATACCCGTTCTCTTTTATATGCATAGATACTGGATTTACCATACTGCTGTTAGTTATGGCCCTTTGCTTTACATGGGCATATTCATCGTCTACTGTAATAGAGTAAATAATATAATAGCCCACCTGCGCCGGAAGTTCATCTACTGTTATGTATGATACCCTAGCTCCTGGTTCATTTGCTCTGTATATCTCATACCCCAAGTAATCACTGGTCGGCAAATCTACCGCCTGGTTATATGGCTGACCCTCAAAAGGTTTAACCGGCTTTGCATTTTGCGTAGTGATATATACTTCCCTAGCGTTGCCGTTCCACTCTACTTCTGCCCCCAGGCACTCACTGACAAAACGCAACGGCACCATCGTTCTATCACTTACAATAGCCGCGTTGGTATCCAGAGTGACAACGCCGACATCCACTTTTGCTTCTTTTTGCCCTATTGTTAGCTTAATCCCTTTGCCTTGGTGGGATATATCGACACGCTGCAGTTCTCCGTTCCAGTCAACATTTGCCCCTAAGGCCTCAGAGACGAATCTTACCGGAACTAATGTCCTGCTGTCAGGATT
>JAHDQS010000024.1 GCA_018433675.1 Clostridia bacterium | reverse complement strand
CGAGTCCCGTATTCGCGATGTAGACATGGCCAAAGAGATGATGGAATTCACCAAGCAAAACATCCTCTCCCAGGCAGCTCAGGCTATGTTGGCTCAGGCCAACCAGTTGCCCGAAGGCGTACTGCAGCTTTTACGGTAATAACATTGATCCAAAAAAGGATCCCGGGTTTATCCCGGGGTCTTTTTTTACGGTGAAAATAAAAAACAATGTTGCTGAAAATCCGCAAGGCTTTTGATGGCAGAGTGTCGAAAAATAATTATAAGAATAGCTTCATTAGCCCTAAAAAAAATCATAATTTGTCCGATATATGAGTATAGGGAAATTGACGGAGGGGAAAGCTGTTATGCGAGTTGAGGGGGTTTCGTCGGTAACGGCTCCTGAGAGTCTGCAACCTGTGGCAAAGCAGAATTCGGCACAGGAGGGCATCACGAAGCATGATGTTGGTAGAGGTTTGGGAGAAAAAGCTTGTACGGAGGGAAAAGTAATACAGGCTATCGAAAGAGCGAACGAAGTATTTGAGATGTACGATACAAAGTTGGAGTTTTCTATTCATGAGCAGACGCATGCAATTATGATTAAAGTCATTAGGAATGACGAGATTATCAGGGAAATTCCGCCGGAAAAAATTCTCAATATGGTGGCAAAAATGATGGAATCAGCCGGATTGATTGTTGATGAAAAGATCTAAGGGGGTGTTTGCAGATGGTTGTTAGAATGAGCGGGCTTGCTACCGGACTTGATACGGAGAATATAATCAAGGAGCTTATGCAGAGCGAAAGGACAAAACTGACGGGTGTCGAGCAGAAAAAACAAGTTTTGGAATGGACTCAGGAAAGCTATCATGAGGTAAATAAACTAATGGCTAATTTTGTAATAGATAGCAAGGTAGGCTTTGGATTGGCTCAGACGACGACAACCGGTAGTTTGATTAATACAAGTCTCGATAGGTTGACTTGGGTGAAAAACGCAGAGGTTGCGGACAGTGAGGTCGCCGCGGCAACAGTTTATGCTGATGCCGTAAACGGTACATACCGTCTTAATGTCACTCAGTTGGCTGAGAATTGGTCGGCTGCCAGTAAGAATGAGATTTCCTCCGGAGAAAAGAGCAACCTGGCTTCCCAGTTTGGCATTGCCGGTGGGGATACGGTTAACTTTACTATTACCACCGATTCAGGTTCGGTGACAATAAATAAAACGAACCTGGCCAATGTAGCTATTGAAGATGTTGTGTCTGAAATAAATGCTGCCGATATCGGAGTTATCGCTTCATATGACGAGGATTTGGACAGGTTTTTCCTCCAGACAGCCGATACTGGTGAAGAGGGTACGATAAGCATTGAGGATAACAGTACATTAACAGGCGGAGTAAAGTTCCTAACCGGGGCTGACAGCCTGTTGCAACTGCAATATTATGACGATGTTGCAGGGTCTTATCAGGATCTTGCAAATGGCACGGAATACAGTGGAAAAAATGCCGTTTTTGATTTTGGGGGAGCAGCTAACATTTCGCAAAGCAGTAATTCTTGTACAATCAATAGTATCAACCTTACATTAAAAAGCACAGGGGCCACTAACATAACGGTGGGTAGTAACACCGATGAAATCTACGAAAGAATAATGGACTTTGTTGAAAGTTATAATGAATTGATCGATGCGTTCGGAGAGGAACTGGGTGAAACAAGGTATAAAGATTATTTGCCTTTGACCGATGAGCAAAGAGAGAAGCTGACTGATACCCAGATTGAACAGTGGGAGGAAAAGGCCAAAAGCGGGCTTCTCAGGAACGACAATATCCTACAAGGGGCTTATCAGAAGTTTCGTTCAGGCATGTACCAAGAGGTAAGTGGGGTAGAGGGTGCCTTCGATTATCTCGTTGAAATAGGAATTACGACAGAAACATATTCCAGCAGTTCAATGGGAGGGAAACTGGTAGTCAATGAAAGCAAGCTTAGAGAGGCGATTGAAACGGATACCGATGGAGTGCTGGAGTTATTGTTTAAAAGCCCTGACAGCGAGTTGCTGTATAAATCCGAGTCGCAGTTAAGCAGCGAAGAGATAGCGCAGAAGAGGAGCGAAAGCGGTCTTGTCAGACGACTTTACGATAACATTGTTGATAGTATGAAGCTTGTTATTAATAAAGCGGGCTACGGTGATGATGCGGCGCTGTACAGGAAAGTAAGCTCGAATATTTTGGTGGATTTTGTAGTAGAAAACAGTGGGATAAGCCAGTTGGAACGGGATATTGATGATAAGGATACTAAGTTGGATAGACTAAATGACTATCTTGTAACGGTTGAAGATAGGTATTGGGCAAAATATACCGCCTTGGAGCAAGCTATAAGTAATATGAACATGCAGAGTTCCTGGTTGACTCAAATGTTTGGACAGAATGAATAAAGTTAATATAGTTAAAAAGAGAAAGGATTGATGAAAATGGCCCTACCGAATCCATATCAGCAGTACCGACAGCAGCAAGTTTATACGACACCTCAGGAAAAGCTCTTTTTGATGTTGTATGACGGGGCTATCAAGTTTTGCCGTCAGGCTAAATTGGCCATTCAAAGAAAAGACATCGAAGAAGCAGGGATGTATTTGGTGAAATCACAACGTATCATCGAGGAATTGATGAACTCATTAAATATGGATTATGATATTGCGGAAAACTTGTATTCCCTGTATGATTATATGTATAGGCGGCTGGTTCAGGCTAATGTGAAGAAAGATACAGATATTATCGACGAGGTTGCCGGTTTTCTCACCGAACTGAGGGAAACCTGGGCTGAAGCGGCGCAAAAAGCGAAAAAAGAAAGTATGGTGTAGGTTTTGAAAGAGAATGTTTTGAATTTTGTCCTGCAGCGTTTGGCGCAGGGATATGATGAACAGACACCTCAGTATGAGAAAATGTACAAGTTGGTTCTTGAGCAGGAAAAGGTTCTGCAGGAGAAGGAAGTGGATACAAGTACCCTGCTGGATTTGATTGCCAAAAGGCAGGGGATTATTGAAATCCTTGAAGAGCAGAACGAAAAGCTCAGCGATTTGAAAGGGGAGGTCTGTACCTCCCTGGAGTTGAATGAGTTCAGCATCAAGGAGATCAAGGCACGTATGGGTGGTGATGGTGTTGAGGCCCTGTCCGCTTCGTTGGCGAGGCTTTCTGAGGTGATAGGAAAGATCAAAGGTCACGACCGGGAAAACGAAAAAACCTTGCGTCAAAGAATTAAGGAAACGGCAGGGCATTTGGCGGGGATACATAAGCAAAAAAAAGCGCGCAAGGCCTATACAGAAGAGCCGCGTTGTGAGGATGGGGTTTTTATAGATTATTCGAAATAGAGGACAAAAGGCTTATTTGACACCTTAGGGTGTTTTTTTTGTTTTTTAACAAGACATTAGTCCTATATTGTTAAACAAAGACATAAAAAGACCTCGGTATTTGTCTGATAATGGTGTTCTTCGACAAAATTACCCAATTTGAGAGCTGTCAAGTAAGAATTTGCCATAATGCGAGAAAAATTTAGAGGCATTTTTTATTTATCCACATTAACAAAAGTTTAAGTTGAGGTTATCAACAGAGTTGTGCACATTATCCACAAATATTGTGATTGTGAAAAAACTTTTCTCTGTTAAGGGGGAGTAAAATATCAGAAAACGATGTGCGCGCAGCATGGACAAATCGAAAAAAGGGGAGACGCTCGCCAGCGATTGACTAATGGTGCCGGTGGTGCTATAATCAACGCAGTGAGTGAAATAGCTTGCTTATATGTGTTTAGGAGGAATGAGTTTCATGCAAGGCAAAGTAAAATGGTTTAACAAAGACAAAGGTTACGGATTTATTGAGAGAGAGGATGGTACCGACGTTTTTGTACACTTCTCTGCAATTCAGCAGGAAGGCTTCAAGACATTACAGGAAGGAGAAAGTGTAGAATTTGACATAGTCGATGGTCCTAAAGGCCTACAAGCGGCTAATGTTATGAGGGTCTAGTCCTTGATTCCTCTAATTTCAGATACTTAGATAAACATAGGTAATTTATACCCCGGCCTAAGGGCTGGGGTTTTCTTAATCCCCTCTATCGTGCTAAAAAAATGCAGGATTTTTCCCCACGTGGGGGAATACTTATATATAAGAACTGGGAAGGGAGTGAATGGCATGAAATTCCAGATTAGGGGTAAAAACATTCAAGTAAGCAATGCGCTCAAGTCATATGTAGAAAAACGTCTAGGCAAGCTTGATAAGTATTTTGAGAACGACCCCGAGGCTATTGTGACTCTCGTAGTTGAAAGGGATCGCCACCGCGTCGAGGTAACGATGCCCCTAAACGGGTACATCCTACGTGGCGAAGAGGAATTGCCGGATATGTACGCTTGCATTGATGTGGTTGTAGAAAAATTAGAAAAACAGATTGAAAAGTACAAAACACGCTTTGTTAAGAAAAACAGAACAAAGAGTATCAAGGATATTGTGCCTGACTCCACAATCACCAATGGGGAGGAGGAGCCGGAGGTTAAGCGGACGAAGCGCTTTGCCATCAAGCCTATGTCGGTGGAAGAGGCGATACTGCAGATGAACCTGCTGGGGCACAGCTTCTTTGTCTTTTTCAATGCGGAAACAGAAGAGGCAAATGTTCTTTACCGACGCAAGGACGGGAATTACGGTCTAATCGAGCCTGAGTTTTAAAATGACCGGCTTAAAGCAAGGGGAGCAAAAGCTCCCCTGTAATATTATGGAACGTTAGAGCTCTTCGGGTTATGGTTTTTTGGATCGGTTGCCAAAAAAACGACCGGATGCTAAAATATATTGGGAAAACTAAGAAAATCCGGGAATATTTAATCTTAAAAGAAAAAAAGGCAGGTGCCTGAAGTGGTAATGGGATTGCTTAAAAGGCTGTTGGATGATAATGCTAAGGAAATCAAGAGGTTAAGCAAGAAGATTGAGGAAATCAATTCCCTGGAAGAGCGTTTTAAGGGGTTGAGTGATAGTGAATTAAGGGCGAAAACGCCGGAATACAGAGAACGTCTGCAAAAGGGGGAGACTCTTAATGAACTTCTCCCCGAGGCTTTCGCTGTGGTGCGGGAGGCATCCCGCCGTGTCCTGGGGATGCGGCATTTTGACGTGCAGTTGATTGGCGGTATGGTCCTGCATGAGGGGAATATTGCCGAGATGAAAACAGGGGAAGGAAAAACCCTGGTCGCCACATTGCCGGCCTATCTGAATGCCTTGACGGGAAAAGGTGTTCATATCGTTACGGTTAACGATTATTTGGCTCGCCGCGACAGCGAATGGATGGGACAGGTCTATAAGTTCTTAGGCTTATCCGTCGGGCTCATCGTCCACGGTTTGGACTTTCAGCAGCGTAAAGAAGCCTATAACGCCGATATAACCTATGGGACCAACAACGAATATGGTTTTGACTATTTGCGGGATAATATGGTCTTTCGCCCGGAACAGATGGTGCAGAGGCAACTTAGCTACGCCATCATCGACGAGGTGGACAGCATCTTGATTGATGAGGCCCGGACACCTTTGATTATCTCCGGAGCCGGGGCAAAGCCGAAGACTCTTTATCAGCAAGTTGCCAAGGTCATACCCCGCTTGAAAAAAGAGGAAGACTTTACTGTTGACGAAAAGGCCAAGACAGTTGTTTTGACGGAGCACGGGGTAGATAAGGTTGAGAATATGCTGGGGGTGGAAAACCTTTACGACGATATCAATATTGAAATCAGTCACCATGTCAATCAGGCCCTTCACGCCCATGCCTTGATGAAGCGGGATGTTAATTATGTGGTTAAGAATGGGCAAATTATTATCGTTGACGAATTTACGGGTCGGCTGATGTTCGGTCGCCGTTACAGTGAGGGTTTGCACCAGGCCATTGAGGCGAAAGAGGGCGTCAAGATCGAGAAGGAATCCCAAACCTTGGCCACGGTAACCTTCCAGAATTACTTCAGGATGTATGAGAAGCTGGCGGGTATGACGGGAACAGCCGTAACCGAGGAAGAGGAATTTCGCAAGATATATCAGCTTGATGTAATAGTTATCCCTACCAATATGCCGATGATTCGGCAGGATCTGCCGGATGTGGTATATCGTACGGAGGAGGGCAAGTTTAAGGCCGCGGTGGAAGAAATAGCGCGGCATTATGAGCTTGGACAGCCTGTCTTGGTGGGGACGATTTCTATTGAAAAATCGGAAGTTTTGAGTCAAATGTTGAAAAACCGGGGGATACCTCATCAGGTGCTCAATGCCAAGTTTCATGAGATGGAGGCGCAGATCGTCGCCCAAGCCGGGCGTAAGGGAGCAGTAACGGTTTCTACCAATATGGCTGGCCGCGGTACCGACATTATTCTCGGAGGTAACCCAGGCTTCATAGCGCGGTTGGAGATGCTCGAGCAAGGCGTGGAATCCTGGTTGATTGAGGAGGCGGCAAGCCACAGTGTGACGGATGAACCCGAAATTCTCAAGACCAGAGAGTTGTACAATACTTTGTATCAGGAGAAGAAGCGGGAGACAGATCGGGAGCATGACCAGGTGATTTCTGCAGGAGGACTCCATATTGTCGGTACGGAGCGGCACGAAAGCCGCAGGATCGACAACCAGCTGCGGGGACGTTCCGGACGTCAGGGCGACCCGGGTTCCAGCCAGTTTTTCATTTCCCTGGAGGATGACCTCATGCGGTTGTTTGGGGCTGAAAATATCATGGGTTTGATGGATAAACTGGGGATGGATGACGATATACCCATTGAAAACAAGCTAATCAGCAGGGCGATAGAAAATGCCCAGCGACGAGTCGAAGGCAGGAACTTTGAGATACGTAAAAACGTCTTAGAATATGATAACGTTATGAACCAGCAGCGGGAGGTCATTTACGAACAGCGCCGCAAGGTGCTGGAGGGCGAGAACGTTCAGGACAGCATCCTTGATATGATCGAGAAGGTTGTAGCCCGCACCATTGATCGTTTTGCCGGGGAAAGCAGGTATCCGGAAGAATGGGATATGAACGGACTTTTGGAACTGGCCAGGCTGCGCTTTTTGCCTCAGATGAAGGTGGCACCGGAAGAATTGGTGAAGATGGAAGCCGAAGAGCTGAGAGAGCAGCTGCTTGCTTTGGCTATGCAGGGATATCAAAAGCGGGAGGAAGAGATCGGTTTAGAAGGCATGCGTGAGCTGGAGCGGATGGTGACCTTAAGGGTCGTGGATGAAAAGTGGATGAACCATCTCGACGCTATGGACCAGTTGCGCCAGGGCATAGGACTGCGGGCATACGGGCAGAAAGACCCCTTGGTTGAATATAAGTATGAAGCCTATGATATGTTTAACCAGATGATTGAAGAGATCCAGGAAGAAATCGTAAGGTATGTCTATTACGTCTCTGTTGTGGAGAGACCTCAAGAAAGAAAAGACTTGATAGAAAACCGCAGTGATGAAGAGGTGGCCGCCAAAACCCCGGTGAGGTCGGATAAGGTTGGACGAAATGATCCTTGTCCTTGCGGCAGCGGGAAAAAGTATAAAAAATGCTGCGGCAAGAACGAGTAGGAGGCAAACGAGTATATGGAAATCAGTCAGGAGTTAAAAAGAGCTAAGAAAAGAATCGCTGAAATAAGGGGGTCTCTTTGACCTGGCCGGCAAGGAAAAGCTCTTGCAAGAACTGGAAGAGAAAATGAGTCAGCCCGATTTTTGGGATGATAAACAAAAAGCTCAGGAGGTCGTTCAACAGAGCACGGCTTTGAAAAACCGCCTGGAGGAATTCAACGGCCTGTTACAGGATTGTGAAGATGCGGAAATAATGTACGAACTGGCCCAGGAAGAGGAAGAATATTTAAAAGAGGTGGAAACGAGCCTGCTGCAACTTCACCAAGGGTTGGACGATTTGGAGTTGAGTCTCTTGTTTAAGGATGAATACGATGCAGGGTCTGCCATTATAGCACTTCATCCGGGTGCGGGAGGAACGGAATCTCAGGACTGGACAGAAATGCTTTTACGGATGTATACCCGCTGGGCTGAAAGACGGGGTTTCACGGTGGAGATGCTGGACTATCAACCGGGGGACGAAGCCGGGGTAAAAAGCGTTACTTTGCTCATCAAGGGTGAGAACGCTTATGGCTATTTGAAGGCGGAAAAAGGCGTTCACCGTCTTGTACGCATTTCCCCTTTTGATGCTTCCGGGCGGAGGCATACTTCTTTTGCCGCGGCGGACGTGCTGCCTGAGCTTGATGAAGGTGCGGATGCGGAGATCATTCTGGACCCCACAGAGATAAAGACGGATACCTATCGTTCCGGGGGCGCGGGAGGACAGCATGTTAATAAGACGGACTCTGCCGTGCGTTTAACTCATTTGCCTACCGGTATTGTTGTCCAGTGCCAGAATGAGCGTTCGCAGATTTCCAATAGAATGGCGGCTGAAAAAATCCTCAAGGCCAGGCTTTTAGAATTAAAACGGGTTGAACAGGAAAAGGAGCTGGCCGGTCTGAGGGGTGACCAGCAGGAAATAGGCTGGGGTAGCCAAATACGGTCTTATGTTTTTCATCCCTACAGTCTCGTCAAGGATCACCGGACGAATGTCGAAGTAGGCAATGTCCAGGCGGTCATGGACGGTGAGATAGATGCCTTTATTAACGCATATTTGCGGAGGCAAAACTAAAATCGTGATGGAGGAAGGGTTTATGTCAGATAATGTTGAGTTTGGAGAATTAAGGCGTATTTCCGGGCAAATTCGCCGGGATATCATTACAATGTTGGCTGAAGCGAACTCCGGTCATCCGGGGGGTTCCCTGTCGGCGGTGGAAATCCTCACTGCTTTGTATTTCCAAGAGATGAAGATCGATCCGGCAAATCCGTCTTGGCCCGCAAGGGACAGGTTCATTCTGAGCAAGGGCCATGGGGCACCTGTGTTGTATGCTACTCTCGCCGCAAAAGGGTTTTTCCCCCGGGAGGAGTTGCTGACTCTCAGAAAGATTAACAGTCGGTTACAGGGGCACCCTGATATGAAGAAGGTACCCGGCGTGGAGATGTCCACCGGTTCTTTGGGACAGGGTCTTTCGGCCGCTGTTGGTATGGCCTTGGCCGGTCGGCTGGATAACAGGGATTACCGGGTCTTCGTGCTTTTGGGAGACGGAGAGGTCCAGGAGGGGCAGGTGTGGGAAGCGGCTATGGCGGCGGCCCATTACCGGTTGGATCGTGTGATAGCTTTCCTTGACCACAACGGTCTGCAAATCGACGGTAAAACAACTGAGGTTATGTCACCGGAGCCTCTTGATGAGAAATTTAAGGCCTTTGGCTGGCACGTGGAGAAGATTAACGGTCATTCCTTCCGGGAAATATTTGCGGCCCTGGACAAAGCTGATGAGGTCAAGGACAAGCCGACCATGATTATTGCTGAGACCGTCAAGGGCAAGGGCGTTTCCTTCATGGAAAACCAGGTGGAGTGGCATGGCAGCACTCCCAATGAGGAACAAGTGAAGCAAGCCCTGGCCGAGTTGGAACAGGAGGTGCTCTGATGGAAAAGATCGCTACCAGAAATGCGTATGGTAAAGCCCTTGTCGAATTGGGGAAGGTCAATGAGAATATTGTCGTGCTTGATGCGGACCTTGCCAAATCAACAAAGACGATTGATTTTAAGAAGAGTTTTCCCGCCAGGTTTTTTGATATGGGAATTGCCGAGCAGAATTTGATGGGGACGGCAGCAGGCTTTGCCGCCGCCGGTAAGATACCTTTTGCCAGTACCTTTGCTATTTTTGCAACGGGGCGGGCCTTTGAACAGATCAGGAATTCTATTGCCTATCCGAGGCTGAATGTAAAGATTGCCGCCACCCACGCCGGTTTAACGGTGGGTGAGGACGGCGCTTCTCATCAGGCTGTGCTGGATCTGGCCTTGATGCGGGCTATGCCGAATATGACTGTGTTTGTTCCGGCTGACGCTACGGAAGCTGCGAAGATGACCCTTGCCGCTGCCGAGATTGAAGGGCCTGTCTATTTACGGTTGGGTCGTTCCAATGTGCCGGTGCTTTACGCTGAGGATTACAGTTTTGTTCCCGGCAAGGCTTCAGTCCTGCGGCAGGGCAAAGATGTGGCCATTTTGGCCTGCGGTATCATGGTGGCTGAAGCTCTGGCCGCAGCCGAAGAGCTGGAGAAAGAAGGTATTTCGGCGAGAGTCCTGAACATTTCGACCCTCAAGCCCTTAGATACGGAGGCGATCCTCAAGGCGGCCCGGGAGACCAAAGCCTTGGTAACGGCCGAGGAGCACAGTATCATCGGTGGTTTAGGCAGTGCGGTTGCTGAGGTATTGGCTGAGAATGAACCGACTCCTTTGGTGCGTGTAGGGGTAAAGGACACCTTCGGTGAATCGGGTAAGGCACCGGAATTGTTGGAAAAATATGGACTGACGGCGGGGCATATCAAAGCGGCAGTCCTTACATTAACATAATTATCCGGCAGGTATTTCCCTTGCGCTGTCGAACAAAGATAGAGATATTGTCGAAGCAATAGGGCGGAGATGTATAGGGGTGATTTGATAATAATGATAAAGATGGTCAATGTGTCCAAGGTGTACCAGGGAGAGGTCAAAGTTAGAGCCCTTTCACATATTAATCTTCATATCGACAGGGGCGAGTTCGTCTTTATTGTCGGACCCAGCGGTGCCGGAAAGTCGACCCTGACCCGGTTGATAATCAGAGAGGAATTACCCACCAGCGGGCAAATCATAGTGGGCGGGAAAAGCTTGCCGAGACTGAAGGAAAAGGAGGTTCCCCTCCTGCGGCGCAAGATAGGCTTCATTTTCCAGGATTTTCGCCTGCTAATGGAGAGAACGGTCTATGAAAACGTAGCCTTTGCTATGGAGGCCATTGAAATACCGCGGAGCACCGTGCGGGAACGGGTACCCGCTGTGTTGGAAATGGTTGGGTTGAAGGATAAGATGTCCATGTACCCCCATGAGCTTTCCGGCGGTCAGCAGCAGAGGGTTTGCATTGCCCGGGCTGTGGTCAACGATCCGTTGATTATTATTGCTGATGAGCCGACCGGCAACCTGGATCCGGATAATTCATGGGATATTATGAGGATTTTGGCGGCCATTAACAAGAGAGGTACTACAATAATTACGGCAACCCACGACCGGGAAATGGTCGATAAAATGAAACGGCGCGTAATCGCCTTATCCGACGGAGAGATCGTTCGGGACGAGGAGAGGGGGACATACCGCAATGAAGCTTAGCAGTATGGGTTATTCCCTGCGTGATGCCTTTCGTTCCTTGTGGCGCAATAAGTTTATGACCATAGCCTCGGTGGCTACGGTTGCTATATCTATGGTGATATTAGGGGCTGCCTGGATTCTGGTATTAAATACGGAATATCTGGCCTCGACCATGGAGTCTGAGCTTGAGATTAATGTTTATTTGGAAAAGGAATTAACCAGGGATGCGGCTCTTGAGATAAAGGATAAAATTCAGAAAGTATCCGGGGTAGAGGAAGCGGTTTTCATAGCGAAAGAAGAGGGATTGGAAGATATGGAGGAACGCTTTGGTGAGGAGTCCGATCTCCTGCAGTCTCTGGGCGGTGTAAACCCTTTGCCGGATGTATATAGGATCAAGGCTCTTGATGGGGATCTTGTTCCGCAGATTGCCTCTGAGCTCGCGGCTTTGGAAGGAATAGAAACGGTACGCTATGGGCAGGGTTTTGTGGAAAAGCTGTTGTCCCTGACAGATTGGCTGCGTACGGTTGGTTTGGGAGTCATCTTTGCGGTGGGACTCGCGGCTATTTTCTTGATTGCCACGACAATCAGGTTAACGGTCTTTGCCCGCAGACGCGAGGTGACTATCATGAAGTTGGTAGGGGCGACCAACTGGTATATCCGCTGGCCCTTTTTTCTGGAGGGGATGATTATCGGTTTTGCCGGAGCCTTCTTGGCTGTCATGTCAATCTATTTTATATATGGGCAGCTGGTACAAAACATTTCTGTGATGGTCAGCTTTGTACCGATTATGACGGATCAAGGAGTGCTGTATAATATTTACAAGAATCTATTGCTGATGGGTACGGCCATCGGTGCCTTGGGCAGTGCCGTGAGCCTGCATCGCTTTTTAAAGGTGTGACTTAAGCGATAAGAAAGTTTTTTGTGTTATGGTAAGATGGTTTTAAATCACATAAGATAGAATAGAGATAAAGGAAACGGCAAAATAATATTTTACGGTGACGGCACCGTTTTTTTTCTATATGTGCTGTTGCTGGTTGGGTAGGAGAGTCATAATGAAGAAGCACGGTTTATTGAAAACAATAATATCCCTTATTACTGCTTTTTGCTTTTTGGTAACTATTGTGGCAGGAGTGTTCTATTATAGTTTCAGCACGGAAATCAATAAAATGCTGGAAGTCGGTCTGTTGGTCAAGACACAGTATTTGCATGATGTGACCTTTTCCCAGATGATAACCGGTGCCGTGAAGGGGATGGTTCAATCCCTGGAAGACCCTTATTCTGTTTATCTTGAGGGTGAGGAATATGAGGAATTGCAGCGCTATATCCAGGGTTCTATCGGGGGTATAGGGGTTTATGTGGGGGTCAAGGATGGGAAGTTGGTTGTAGTTTCCCCTATTGAAGGAACGCCTGCTTATGAAGCCGGACTCAAGAGAGAAGATGTGATCGTTAAAGTAGATGATACTTTCACCAGTGAACTGGAATACGACGAAACCGTGGCGAGGATGAGAGGCGAGCCGGGGACACCGGTGAGTATCGGCGTTACCCGAGAAGGTGTTGCAGAAATCCTGACATTCGAAATAACGAGAAAAGTCATCGAGATACCTTCTGTGGAAAGCGAGCTGACGGAGAAAAATATCGGCTACATGCGGATTTTGACTTTTGCCAGCAATACTGATGAGGCTGTTAAAGAGCAGCTGTTGGAATTGCTGGAGGACGGTGCCAAGGCTCTTGTTTTGGATCTGCGGGATAATCCGGGGGGTGATTTGAGCTCAGCGGTAAATATCGCTAAGCTTTTCGTGCCGGAAGGGCCCATTGTGTTTACAGTGGATAAGAGGGGCGAAATGGTGGCATACAATAATGAGGAATCGGTGAGTCTTAACATTCCCCTGGTTGTTTTGGTCAACGGAGGAAGCGCCAGTGCTTCCGAGGTTCTGGCCGGCGCGATCAAGGATACGGAGTCCGGCGTTTTGCTGGGTGAGAGGACCTTTGGCAAGGGTATAGTTCAGGGTATTTTCATGATAAACGAAGAGGACGGCTTGAAGCTGACGACCTCGAAATACCTGACCCCTAACAAGACGGATATTCATGAACTGGGTATCGAACCGGATATTTTTATTGAGCTGACAGCCGCAGACGAGGAAGACGTTCAGTTAAAAGGGGCGCTGGAGTATTTGGAAGAACAAATGGATTAAGGGGGCGGGTTAGTGTTCCCGATATATCAGTTGATACCGATGATTTTGCAGGGCATGGCCTCAATTATTTTCAGCTGGATCTTTTGGCTGATTGTTTTATTGGTAGCCATGCAGTACAAGAGATTAACGAAGGTCGGCAGTTTCCTTTTCGATTTGCCAAGGGAACCGCTTTGGCCTTCGGTTCTTTTCGCGACACTTTTTGGTATGGCAGGCGGGGTTCTGGGCAGTATCCTGCTGGTGGTTGTGGGTATCTCTTTGTTTGAAGTCGGGATAATTTACCTGTGGATAACGGCGCTGGTCTTGATGCTGTTTCGGCAGCGCTTTCTTTGTTTTGCTTATGCCGGCGGGGTGATATCTCTGGTGAGAATAATTTTTGGCGTCCCGGACGTTAGCGTGCCGCAGATAATGGGATTGGTAGCCATTTTACACATGGTGGAGTCCTTTTTGATACTGGGAAGTGCGCATTTACAGCCGGTCCCGGTGTATGCCAGGACGAAGCAGGGCAGGATTGTTGGGGGCTTCAATCTGCAAAAGTTTTGGCCTTTGCCCATTGTGGCTTTAATGGCCGTGACACTGCCTGATTCGGGAGTCGTGCAAGGCGGTGTGGCCATGCCTGATTGGTGGCCTTTGATTAAACCCGAATACTTGCAGGGAACCGGCGACCCGGTGTATTATATGCTGCCGGTTGTGGCCGCCCTCGGATACGGAGATATCGCGCTGACGGACTTGCCGCGTTACAAAACGCGCCGTTCGGCACTGGATTTAGGGCTGTACAGTGTGATTCTTTTGTTCTTGGCGATAATGGCGAGTTACCGCCCGGAAACGGCCATTATTCCTGCCCTGTTCGGACCGCTGGGGCATGAGACATTGATCCTTTTGGGGCAGCGCAGGGAAATGGGCGGACAGCCGTACTTTGTTCCCCCGATGCAGGGTGTCATGCTACTGCATGTCTTGCGAGGTATGCCGTTTAGACGGGCCGGGCTCAAAGACGGGGACATTATTTTAGCCGTCAATGGCATAGCGGTACATTATGAGAGAGAGATTAGGGAGTTGCTGCTGTTAAGTGGCGGTTCGGTTAAGGTCGAACTGTTACGGGGCAGAAAACAGAGTAGACTGCGAAAAACGGTATATTTCAAGACCGGCGAAAATCCGGGGTATATTCCTGTGCCGGAAGGGCAATACGATCCCTATGTGGAGTTTTCGGGTTCGACCGGACTGCTTAAGAAGTGGCTGAAGAAGCTTAAGGGCTAGCAGGAGGATGCCGCTAAGCCGAAAATAGATGTTGAAAAAGAACATACGTTTGGTATAATATATGTAGTTGAGATGGCAGCTTTTTTATTTCAGATTGGCTTCGTAACCGAAATACAGTTGAGTTTTTGGGGATATGGGAACAAATACATAATCCTGATTTTAATTACGGCGAATTCGCCGTAATTAAAAGTCAAGCTGGTTTGAATAGTTATAAAATCAGTTAAAGAGAACTTAATCCCCGTCGAACTAACATCGCAGCAGGTTAATCAGGTTTATGCAAGTGAAGCTGATGTGTTAAATATTGCCTTATTCGGGATGACCGCTAAACAGTGGAGGGATGCTAATACTAAACTTAAAGGAAATATCCGTGATTATGCCAATGTTTCACAACTTGTATGTCTTTCAAATATGGAAAACCTGAATGCTGTATTTATTGGAGAAGGCATGCCACAAAACGAGCGGCTAAAAAAGCTCAATGCCATTGCAATAAGTCAAATGAAGCTTCTGACAGAGGACCACAGAATAATGACGTATGAGGAGAAAAGTCGTGAGCGTGTACAAGGTGAAAGGCATTGACTGAACAATCATACATTATAAACATATCCCTCAAGGAGGCAGTTGACGTGATATCCCCTTTGATTTTATTGGGGGTCTTTTCTTGTATAAAAGTTTGCTTGAAGTTGAAGTTTTGCGGGGCAGAAAACAGATACAGCAGAGAAAAACGGTATATTTCAAGACCGGCGAAAATCCGGGGTATATTCCTGTGCCGGAAGGGCAATACGGTCCCTATGTGGAGTTCTCGGGTTCGGCAGGACTGCTTAAGAAGTGGTTGAGGAAGCTTAAGGGCTAGCAGTATGTGATAGACAATATTTGATGTGGTGATTAGGATAGGAAAATGTAGACATATGGGTGACAATATGGTATATTGATGGCAAGGGAAGTTGAGATGTCGGGGTGATGATATGAATTTTTATACGGTGAGGGATTTAAGGACGCATCCTCGTGAGGTCTGGGATAAGCTTGATAAAACCCGGGAAGTCATCATAACTAACAATGGCAAGCCAACCGCATTAATGATCAAGATTGATGATGAGAATCTCGAGGAGGTACTGGCCGCTGTGAGACAGTCGGTGGCTATGAGGGCAGTAAATAAGCTGCGGTTATCTTCAATTAGAAATGGCAGGTCGGAAATGGTGGCCGAAGAAATAGACGCCGAGATATACAAGGTGCGCCGGGAGAAAAAGAATGAAAAAAGTAGTACTTGATACAAATATCCTCGTTTCTGCGCTTCTATCACCTTATGGCAGTCCTGCCAAGGTGTTTGACCATCTCTTAAACGGTAGTGTTGTAATGTGTTATGACAGCCGGATCATAGCAGAGTATCAGGAAGTGCTTGTTGGTCCTAAGTTTTGTTTTGATAAGCAGGCGGTCAGGCAGGTTATGAACTTTATTGTAAATACGGGCATTTCTGTTGTGCCTGTTCCGGTTGCGGATGTTTTTGAGGATGAAGATGACAAGGTGTTTTATGAAGTTGCAAAAACAGCCAAGGCGCATCTGGTAACAGGGAATATAAGGCGCTTTCCGAGTATTCCATGGGTTATGGGGCCACAGGAGTTTTTAAAAATTATTGGTAGTTGATACATAAGACGGAGGTGCTATATTTATGGATAAGCGCCAAGTTGTAGATATTGTAAAAAAATATGCATTAGTAGTAAACGAAAATATGAAACCTAAAAAAGTTATTCTGTACGGTTCATTCGCGCGAGGAGACTGGAGGGAAGATAGTGATATAGATGTAGCAGTGGTTTTCTTGAAGAGATTATGAAATATGGAGAGGTTGTGTTTGAACAGTAGTCAGCAGGGGAAGTTTATACTAAAAACTCTCGGTCAGCCGGGAGTTTTTGTTTCTTGATGGCTTGGGAAAGAAGACATTACGAGGAGATATTTACGTTGACAGAACATACGTTCTAAGTTATTCTAAGATAGGTATAGAGGTAAAATGAAAGTAAAGGTGGTGCTTGGGGATGGAAAATGTGTTTCGCTTGGAATCCGAATATCAGCCGAAGGGAGATCAGCCCCAGGCTATTCAAGCCCTTACCGGGCAACTCGCAAAGGGAGCGACAAGGCTGACACTTTTGGGGGCCACCGGTACGGGGAAGACTTATACCATGGCTCATGTTATCGAAAAGGCACAACGGCCTACGCTGGTCATTGCCCATAACAAGACGCTGGCGGCGCAGTTGTATAGTGAGTTTAAGGAGTTTTTCCCGGACAACGCCGTAGAGTATTTTGTCAGCTATTATGATTACTACCAGCCTGAGGCTTATATGCCCCAGACTGATACCTATATAGAAAAGGATGCGTCTATCAATGATGAGATAGAGAAGCTGAGACACTCGGCCACGGCCTCTCTCTTTGAAAGGAGAGACGTGATTGTGGTAGCCAGTGTTTCCTGTATCTATGGTTTAGGTTCTCCTGAGGAGTACCGGGAACAGATGCTTTCTCTTCGTCCCGGTCAGAGTATGGAGCGGGAGGACATTTTAAAGCGGCTCATCGAAATCCAATATGACCGGAATGACCTGAACTTTGTCCGCGGTACCTTCAGGGTACGCGGTGATGTCATCGAGATATTCCCGGTTTCTTACGGTGAAAGTGCCGTGAGGGTTGAACTGTTCGGTGATGAGATTGAACGAATTGTGGAAGTTGATACCGTCACCGGCGAAATCAAGGGTGTGCGTCGGCATATCAGCATTTTTCCGGCCAGTCATTATGTGACGGGCAGAGAAAAGCTGGAGCGGGCACTGGGGGATATTGAGCGTGAATTGGAAGAGCGGCTGAAGGAACTGCGAAGCAGAGAAAAGCTGTTGGAAGCCCAGCGCCTGGAACAACGGACAAGGTATGATCTGGAAATGATGCGAGAGATAGGCTTTTGTTCGGGGATCGAGAACTATTCCCGTCATTTAACAGAGAGAAGGCCCGGAGAGACGCCCTATTGTCTAATGGACTTTTTTCCTGATGATTATCTTATCATTATTGATGAATCTCATGTGACGGTGCCTCAGTTGGGCGGGATGTACGAAGGGGACAGGTCCCGCAAGCAGACCTTGATAGAGCACGGGTTTCGCCTTCCTTCGGCCTTGGACAACCGTCCCTTGCGGTTTGAGGAGTTTGAGAAGAAGGCACAGCGAATCCTTTTTTCTTCGGCAACACCGGGACCCTATGAGTTAAAACACAGTAATAGCATAATCGAGCAAATTATCCGGCCCACCGGTTTAATTGACCCACAGATATCCGTAAGGCCTACCCAAGGTCAGATAGACGATCTCCTACAGGAGATAAGCATTAGAACCAAGAGGAACGAACGTGTCCTGGTTACGACCCTGACGAAAAAAATGTCAGAAGACCTGACAGATTACCTCCATGAAGCCGGGGTGAGGGTGAGGTACCTGCATTCGGAAATCAAGACCCTGGAAAGGACCGAAATCATTCGTGATCTGCGCCTGGGAGAATTCGACGTATTGGTAGGAATCAACCTGTTGCGAGAGGGTTTGGATCTTCCCGAGGTTTCTTTGGTGGCGATACTGGATGCGGACAAGGAAGGTTTTTTGCGCTCGGAGAGGTCTTTGATTCAGACCAGTGGTCGGGCAGCTCGTAATTTAAACGGGCAGGTCATTATGTATGCGGATAGGGTAACGGATTCGATGAAGGCAGCGATTGCCGAGACTGAGAGAAGAAGAAGAATACAAACGGAATTCAATCGCCTTCATAACATCACTCCGGAAACTGTGAAAAAAGCGGTGAGGGATGTGCTGGAAGCCACAAGCGTGGCGGAAGCGAAGGAAGGTTACCGTGTTGACAGTGCAAGCCTGACACGGGAAGAGATAAAAGATGTAATCCACTCCTTGGAAAAGGAGATGAAGGAAGCGGCTCGTGAGTTGGCCTTTGAAAAAGCGGCCGAGTTCAGGGATATTATTATCGAATTACAAGAAAAGATGAGAAGGGAAGAACATGGCAAAGGATAAAATAGTGGTCAAGGGAGCACGTTCCCATAATTTAAAGAACATTGACGTGGAGATTCCACGGGATAAGCTGGTGGTTATCACGGGACTGAGCGGTTCGGGCAAGTCCTCGCTGGCTTTTGATACCATTTACGCCGAGGGGCAAAGACGTTACGTGGAGTCACTTTCCGCCTATGCCCGGCAGTTTTTAGGTCAGATGGATAAGCCGGATGTGGATTATATCGAGGGGTTATCGCCTGCGATCTCCATTGACCAGAAAACAACTTCCAAAAACCCCCGGTCTACGGTTGGTACGGTCACTGAAATTTATGATTATCTGCGTCTGTTATTTGCCCGGATTGGCAAGGTGCACTGTTATAAATGCGGCAAACCTATAGCACAGCAAACGGTCGAGCAGATAGTGGACAGGCTGCTGACCTATCCGGAGGGTACGAGGATCCAGATTTTAGCGCCATTGGTGCGCGGCCGGAAGGGCGAACACCAAAAAATCCTTGCGGACATCAGGAAAAACGGCTTTGTCCGCATGAGGGTAAACGGTGAAATCATGGAGACCTCTGAAGAGGTGGCCCTAGAGAAAAACAAGAAACATACCATTGAGGTCGTGGTGGACAGAATCATCATCCGGCCCGGCGGAGAAAAGAGGCTGGCCGATTCGCTGGAAACGGCTCTCGGCTTATCGGACGGGATTATAAATGTGGATGTGAGCGGGCAGGAGGAGCTTTTGTTCAGTGAGAAGTTTGCCTGCCCGGATTGCGGAATCGCTTTTGAGGAAATGACCCCCAGGATGTTTTCTTTTAACAACCCCTTTGGGGCTTGTCCTACTTGCGGTGGATTAGGGTTTAAACTGGAGATGGACCCTGAGTTGGTGGTGCCCGACAAGCAAAAATCACTGGCAGAAGGGGCGGTAGAACCCTGGAGTAAGGGGTTTTCACCGATATATATGGGTATGCTGGAGGCCTTGGGAAATCTGTATGGGTTTTCGATGCAGACACCCTTTGCCCGGTTGACGGAGGAGCAACAGCGGGCTGTTCTTTACGGAGCCGGCGGGCGAAAAGTCAAGGTCAGTTACCGGAATGCCCAAGGATCTGCCAGGGCTTTCGAGATGGTTTACGAGGGAGTCATTCCCAGTTTGCAGCGGCGGCACAGGGAAACAAAGTCCGACTATATGCGGAGGGAAATTGAGTTATATATGAGGAGCAGCTTCTGTCCCGACTGCCAAGGGGCCCGCTTGAGACCGGAGAGTCTGGCCGTGACTATTCAAGGGCGAAACATTTATGAGGTTGCCCGGCTGGCGGTAGGCGAGGCTCTGAGGTTCTTCGAGACGTTAAAGCTGTCGGAAAGGGAGATGATTATAGGTAGGCAGGTTTTGAAGGAAATCAGAGAGAGGCTGGGTTTCCTGAAAAACGTCGGCTTGGAATACCTGACCCTGGACCGGGCGGCGGGAACTCTTTCCGGCGGTGAGGCTCAGCGCATCAGGCTGGCCACTCAGATCGGCTCAAGCCTGATGGGAGTGCTGTATATTCTGGATGAACCGTCAATCGGACTGCATCAGCGTGATAACCAGAGGCTGATTGAGACTCTGACCTCGTTACGTGATTTAGGAAACACGGTGTTGGTTGTGGAACATGATGAGGAAACAATGTATGCGGCGGATCATATCATTGATATAGGGCCGGGCGCCGGTTTGGACGGCGGTCGGATAGTAGCCCAGGGTACGGTGGAGATGATTAAAGAGGCGCCGGAATCGATTACCGGTGAATATTTAAGCGGACGCAAGAGCATTCCGGTACCTCTGCTGCGCCGGACTCCCAACGGAAAGTGGTTGAAGGTGCGGGGTGCGGCTGCCAATAATTTGAAGGAAATTGACGTGGAGATACCACTTAATCTGTTCACCTGCGTAACGGGCGTATCAGGTTCGGGCAAAAGCAGCCTGGTCAATGAGATAATTTATCGGCATCTGGCCCATGAACTTCAGCGTGCTAAGAAAAAACCGGCTTTATTTAAGGAAATCACAGGGTTAGAGCATTTGGATAAGGTCATCAATATCGATCAATCCCCCATCGGGCGGACGCCCAGATCGAATCCGGCCACTTACGTGGGTGTTTTTGACGGGATTCGCGAGGTCTTTTCCCGAACGCCTGAGGCACGGATGAGGGGGTATAATCCGGGTAGATTCAGTTTCAATGTTAAGGGCGGACGTTGTGAAGCCTGTACCGGGGATGGGATCATTAAGATCGAGATGCACTTTTTGCCGGATGTTTATGTGCCCTGCGAGGTTTGCAAGGGCAAGAGGTACAATCGGGAGACACTGGAGGTACGGTATAAAGGAAAAAACATTTATCAGGTTTTGGAAATGACAGTGGACGAAGCGACCGAGTTTTTCCAAAACCATCCTCGCATCTATCGGAAGCTTAAAACAATGCAGGATGTCGGTCTTGGCTACATCAGGCTCGGACAGCCAGCGACCACTCTGTCAGGGGGGGAGGCCCAGCGGGTCAAACTAGCCACCGAGTTGAGCCGCCGCAGCAACGGCAAGACTTTCTATATCCTGGACGAACCTACCACAGGGCTGCATTTAGCTGATATTCATAAGCTCCTGGATGTCTTGAACCGCTTAGTGGATAACGGCGATACCGTCTTGGTGATTGAGCACAATCTGGATGTGATAAAGACGGCCGATTACCTTATCGATTTGGGGCCGGAAGGCGGAGACAAGGGAGGAGAAGTATTGGCTGTAGGGACTCCCGAGGAGGTAAGGGAAAACAAGGTCAGTCACACGGCAAGCTATCTTCGGAAGATGCTGTAAGGGTAGGAGCGTGGAAATATAACCGGGTTAGAAAGCGGGTGATGAGAAATGCTTGCAGAAAAACTAGATAAGCTGCCTTCCTCTCCCGGTGTCTATTTGATGAAAGACGAGGGTGGCGAGATTATATATATCGGGAAGGCGGTTAATCTCAAAAACCGTGTGCGTTCATACTTTTCCTCCGGGCATGCCTCTCCTAGGATTGAGAGCATGGTCGGCAAGATTCGCGACTTCGAATATATCCTTACCGACTCGGAAATCGAAGCCCTGATCCTGGAGAGTAATCTGATAAAAAGGCATAAGCCTAAATATAATGTACGCTTGATGGATGATAAGCATTATCCCTTTTTGAAGGTTACCGTACAGGAGGATTATCCGCGTCTTGAAATCGTCAGGTCTGTCAAAAAGGATGGTGCCCGGTATTTTGGACCATATACTAATGCTGCCGCTGTCCATGAGACGTTAAAGCTGCTCAAAAAGGTATTTCCTGTTCGTTCCTGCAAGCAGTCTGTGCTGTCCAAGAGGGATAAACCGTGTCTTAACGCCCATATCAACAGGTGTGCGGCTCCGTGCTGCGGGCTGATAAAAAAAGAGGATTATCGGAAGATCATAGAGGAAGCAATCCTTTTTTTGCAGGGCAAGCAGGGTTTTCTGCTAAAAAAGCTGCAGACGGAAATGGAAGTGGCCGCTGAAAGACTTGATTTTGAAAAGGCAGCTCAAATCAGGGACCAGCTTTTGGCGGTGGAAAAGGTCGTTGCCAAACAGAAAATAATTTCGGAGCGCATGCAGGATTTGGATGTGATAAACTATGCCTGCGAGGAGGATAAGATCTGTGTCGGGATTTTTTTTATCAGAAGCGGACGGGTCTTGGGGCGTGACAGGTTTATCATGAACGGTGCGGGAGGAGTCAATGGAGGAGAGGTTTTAACAGCATTTCTCAAACAGTATTACAGCCAGGTCGACTACGTGCCTCCTGAAATTCTGGTGCCGGAGGCCATTGAAGATGAGGAGATCTTGCAAAAATGGCTGGCGGAGAAAAGGGGTGCTGCTGTACATCTTAAGTTTCCGCACAGAGGGGATAAACGCGGCCTGCTGGAGCTTGTGGGGACAAATGCCCAGGAGTTGTTGCGGCTGGAGGTTTCCTCCCGCCGGGAAAAAGAGGAACGCAGTAAAAAGGCCCTGCAGGAAATTGCCCAGGTCCTGAAAATGGAGAAGGAGCCTCACCGTCTCGAGTGTTATGACATTTCACATATCCAGGGAGCGGAAACCGTGGCTTCCATGGTGGTTTTTGAAGGAGGGAAACCTGTTTCGGCGTTATACAGAAGGTTTAAGATCAAAACGGTGGAGGGGCCCGATGACTTTGCGAGTATGGCTGAGGTGATTGGGCGGCGTCTTGACAGGGCGACCGCGGGAGATGAGAAGTTCTTGCCCCTTCCTGATTTAATGGTCATTGATGGGGGGAAGGGCCAGTTGTCAGCCGCAAGGGCTGTGATGAGGGCTCAGGGGCAAGCCGATATTTTTACGGTAGGTCTGGCCAAGGAGAACGAATGGCTCTTTGTGGAAGGCAGATCGGAACCGATAGAACTTCAGCGTGATTCCCGGGGGCTTCAGCTTTTGCAGCATATTCGCGATGAAGCCCATCGTTACGCTGTAACTTACCATCGGTTGTTGAGGGGACGGCGCAATCTTGCTTCGGTCCTGGATGAGATACCCGGTGTCGGACCAAGTAGAAAAAAGGCTCTTTTGGCGCAGTTCGGTCTTTCTTTGCAAAAAATCTCCGGGGCATCTTGGGAGGAGCTGGCTGCAACAAAGGGAATCGATAAAAAGACTGCCCAACAGATATGGGAATATTTTCATCCCCGCTAGTGTATGCCGGGTAGTTATGGAGAGGCAGACGAAATATTCTTATTTGGATAGTAAAATTAGCAATTCTGGTTCTGTTTATAAAACTTTAGTATAATAAAAAAAGGATATATTTGAATTTCTCAGCAAGCTAATTATTAATATGGATTCTTTGTCAGTGAGGTGGATCAAGAAGTATGGCAGAGCATTTCTTTGAGGAAATGTTAGAACAATCTGAGGTTAAGTCAAAAATAGTAGCAGATTATTTTGGCGCTTGGACTACGGTTATGGCAAGCAAGTCACGGAGTGATAAACTTGCATATATTGATTTGTTTTCTGGTCCTGGTAGATATTCAAATGGGACAAAATCTACTCCTATAAAAGTAATTGAACAGATAATCGCTCATCCAGTTTTAAAAAAC
Source organism: Clostridia bacterium (assembly GCA_018433675.1). GTDB lineage: Bacteria > Bacillota > Peptococcia > DRI-13 > SM3-B62 > SM3-B62. The sequence continues at coordinate 72,691 of JAHDQS010000024.1, read as the reverse complement.
AAGATGGTTATTTTGTTCAATGATGCAGACCCCGGGTATGCAAACAATCTGCGCTCAGAAATTCAAAGACTTGAGGGGATTGACAGACTTCACCACAAACCTCAGGTTTACAGTAGTGTGATTGGAGACGAGATCGCTGAAGTTTTGGAAACAAAAAACTTAGTGCCTTCCCTTGGTTTTATTGATCCATGGGGTTATAAGGGATTAAGCTCTAGATTAATAGCTGCTATGATTAAGGATTGGGGATCAGATTGTATCTTCTTCTTTAACTATAATAGGATAAACATGGGTCTTACAAATCCGCGTGTTGTGGAGCATATGAATTCAATTTTTGGCATTGAAAGAGCAAACTTGTTAAGACTGCGTGTTAAAGGAATGACACCTGAGACCCGTGAGGAAACTATTCTAAATGAATTGTCCGAGACTCTTTCTGAAAACAGGAAAAACTATGTTTTGCCTTTTAGATTTTTGCGCCCAAGAGGTGAACGTACCAGTCATTATCTAATTCTTGTTTCAAAACATATATTAGGATATACAATAATGAAAAATATCATGTACAAGCATAGCTCTGAGTACGATGATGGTGTAGCAAGTTTTTCCTACATTCCAGTAGTAAATAAGCAACTTAGTTTTCTATCTATGTATAATAGACCTCTTGATAGTTTGGGCGAAGAACTATGCAAATGTTTTTCAAGGAAAACACTTACAGTACAACAAATACATGATAATCATCATGTAAATACACCATTTGTTTCTGCGAATTATAAAGAAGCACTAAGAAGACTTGAAGAAGAGGGAAGAATAACATGTAATCCTTCGAACAGACGAATTATTAAGGGGATAAAAAGTATGGGTGACAGTGTCGAAATTACATTTACTGACTAAACAAATACGAACATAAGTTTGCTGTATATACTATAAAATGTTATACTAACAGTGAAAGGGGTAATGGCCATGAGTTCAATGTCTAAAATAGAATGGACTGAATCAACTTGGAACCCTGTAACAGGTTGTACTAAAATAACGGCTGGTTGTGAGAATTGCTATGCCTATACAATGGCTAAAAGACTAAAAGCAATGGGAAATCCAAGGTATAAGAATGGCTTCGAAGTAACCTTGCACGAAGATCTAATAGAGCTACCTTTGAAATGGAAGAAGCCAAAAAGAATTTTTGTCAATTCAATGTCTGATTTATTTCATGAAAAGGTTCCTTTCGATTTTATAAAAAGGACTTTTGAAGTAATGAATAAAACCCCACGGCATAATTACCAAATATTAACTAAACGTTCAAAAAGACTCGTTGAGCTAGCTCCATTTCTTAAATGGTCCCCCAATATTTGGCAAGGGGTCACTGTTGAAAATAATACGGTGTTGGATAGAATAGAAGATTTAAAAATTGTTCCTGCAAGAATTAAATTTTTGTCGTTGGAGCCTTTGATAGGTCCGTTAGGAGAAATTGATTTTAATCATATTGACTGGGTTATAGTTGGTGGTGAATCAGGTCCTGCAGCACGTCCAATGAAAATTGAATGGGTAAGACAAATAAGAGAAAGTTGCATTAAACAGAACACTCCTTTTTTCTTCAAACAATGGGGAGGTATACGAAAACACATAACTGGTCGCATACTCGATAATAGAACATGGGATGAATATCCGAGAATACCCAGCTTGGCAGCTAATGACGATGTTCTGTTTAATGTTGCATGTAAATAAATGATACCTTGAAATATTGTTGAAAAATGAACACTTCGCATGACAATTATGTTTTCACAAGGGTACGGGTTAGCGGGTTCAAAGGGCGCGGTTCTCCCAAGCCTAAGAAAGAGTTTTCTAAGGCTTGGGCATCGTTTTAAGTCGTAGGACATCGGAAACGCGGGTACTAGTTGGGAGGGGGAAGAGAAGATGCGTATGTTGATTCGTTGGGTTTTAAACGGCTTAGCCTTAATTTTGACGGCTTATTTGCTGGAAGGCATCCAACTCAGCGGGTTCGGGGCTGCTTTGGTGGCTTCTTTGGTTTTGGGGATAGTCAATGCGATAATCAGACCGGTGCTTTTGTTTTTTACACTGCCGCTCAACTTACTTACGCTGGGGTTGCTTACCTTCATTATCAACGGTATTATGCTGAAACTGACTGCGTCTTTAGTGAGTGGTTTTGAAGTGAGAGGTTTTTTCACGGCTGTTTTAGGCTCGATACTTATTTCCTTAGCCAGTTCCCTGTTAACAGCCCTTGTTTCAGATGATTAGCAATATAAACATGGCAGGAGGTTTACTGTGAAGGACATTAAGTTGATAGCTATAGATCTTGACGATACATTGTTAAAAAACGATTTGACGATTTCTCCGCGCGCGAAAAGGGCGATTGCCAAAGCTGTGGGGAAAAAAGTGGCGGTGACTTTGGCTACGGGCAGGATGTATGCTTCGGCTTTGCCCTACGCTCTTGATCTTAAGATAGATTTGCCCTTGATTACCTACCAGGGTGCCTTGGTAAAATATGCGGACGGACGGGTCGTTTACCATCAACCGCTACCGATTCCGCTGGCCGGTGAACTGATCGACTTTATCCGACCTTACGGTTTGCACGTTAACCTTTATATTAATGATGAGCTTTTTATGGAGAAACTTTCTCCGGAAGGACATAGGTACAAAAAGCTTTCACGGGTGCCTGTGCACACGGTGAACGACCTTTCTGAGGCGTTGACGGCCCCGCCCTCGAAAATCGTGGTGATTGCAGAGGAGAAAAAGTTGGATGTCCTGACCCGTGATTTGTCTTCTCTTTGTAGGGGAAACTTTGTGGTGACCCGTTCTAAACCACACTTTCTCGAGTTGGGTCATCCTAAGGCCACCAAAGGGCTAGCCTTGGAGAGTTTGGCCGATAGCATGGATTTGACGGCCCAGCAGGTTATGGCGGTTGGCGATAGCTGGAACGATTTGGACATGATTCAATATGCGGGTTTAGGGGTGGCCATGGAGAATGCGGTGCCGGAGATCAAACAGCAGGCAGATTATATCACACGCGCCAATGATGACGACGGGGTGGCGGAAGCGATAGAAAAATGGGTGTTGAACGAGTGAAGAGTGAGGAGCATAAATACATAAATTAACATATTTTGCAAAAAATATTGTTTTGTTGGCAGGAAAACGAGAATGAAAGTCGAATAAAGTCAATAGCTAGAGAAAATAAATATATGGAGGGCAAAATGTTCAAGAACACTGAAGATAAAACACTTCAGGAAATTGAACGCTTACGAAAAGAACTATATCTCGTTGTTAACGGAAGAAAAGAAGTGTTGAGTACAAAAAGGATTTGCGAGGTCAGCAGGCGTCTGGACAAGCTTATTGTTAAATATATGTATGATGAACGTGGTGTAGGCAGAAAAATAAAATTGTAATGAGGTATGAATGTGAAAATGCCCCTCAGGGGTGTTTTTTTTATACTGTTCTGGTTTATAATAGTGGCAACGGGAGCTGATAAAAATGGATAGTTCAAATGATTTTAATTATCTGATCATTACCGGAATGTCCGGTGCTGGCAAAACCTGTGCAATTCGGGCTTTGGAGGATATCGGGTATTTTTGTGTCGATAATCTTCCGCCAGCGCTGTTGTCAAAGTTTGCGGAATTATATCTGGAGGCGGAAAGAAGAGTCAAAAAGGTGGCTCTGGTAATTGATATACGGGGCGGAGGATTTTTCGACAAACTTTTTCAATCATTGGACGAATTAAAAAAAAGCGGCATTGCCTATGAAATTCTTTTTTTGGAAGCGAGTACCGAGGCTTTGGTGCAAAGGTTCAAGGAAACCAGACGAAGGCATCCTCTTTCTAATCACAGCAGGCTGCTTGAGGATATCCTTCTGGAAAGGAAGCGTTTGGAAGAGCTGCGGGGTGTGGCGAATAAGATCATCGATACTACCGGTTTGGGTGCGAATCAACTAAAGGAAGAGATCATTGAGCTGTTCGGACCGCATAATAAAAAGGTCAGGATGCAGGTTACGGTGATGTCCTTTGGCTATAAGTACGGCATCCCGCTGGATGCCGACTTGGTGGTGGATGTGAGGTTTTTGCCCAATCCCTTTTATATCGGGGAACTGTCTGCACAGACGGGATGCGATGAAAAAGTAAGAGATTATGTTCTGAAAAAAGCCGTAACGGAGGAGTTCCTCAAAAAGTATTATGATATTTTGCTGTTTTTACTCCCCCATTATTTGCAGGAAGGTAAAACACACCTGGTTATTGCGATTGGCTGCACAGGGGGCAGGCACCGCTCGGTGGCTTTGGCTGTTAAGATGGGAGAAATGCTTTCCGGCAGCGAGTACAAGGTGTCTGTGCGGCATCGTGATGTGGAAAGAAAAGGGGCAGAGGAGGAGCCGCGTTGAAATTCTTACGTAGACTGCGGACACGGGGGTTTACGGCCCTTTATCCGTGGAACGGAGCCTCGGAGGCCTATCAAAACAGGCAGTTGAGAAAAGGACCTCGTATTGCGGTGCTTGGCGGCGGCACGGGGCTTTCGGTGATGTTAAGAGGATTAAAGCAGTATACGGCAAATATTACCGCCATTGTGGCGGTGACTGACGATGGCGGCAGTTCGGGCAAGCTGAGGGGTCAGTTTGGTATCCTGCCGCCGGGAGATTTGCGCAACTGTCTGGTTGCGCTGGCGGATACCGAACCGGCCATGAAACGGCTCTTTAGTTATCGGTTCAAAAGTGGCAGCGGCCTGGAAGGTCATAATTTAGGTAACCTTTTGATTACGGCTTTGGCAGATATGTCCGGGAGCTTTGAGACTGCCATTGAGGAAGTGAGCAAGGTACTGGCTATTCGCGGGCGGGTCCTGCCGTCGACACTGGATAATATTGTGCTAGGTGCCAAAATGGAGGATGGTTCAAAGGTGTTGGGGGAGAGTAATATTACCCGTTCAGCGAAGACTATAAAAAGGGTCTTTACTTTGCCCGAACAGAGTCAGCCTTTGCCGGAGGCTCTGGAGGCTATTTTAGAGGCTGACCTGGTTGTAATTGGCCCGGGTAGCCTTTACACAAGTATCATCCCCAATCTGCTGGTACCGGGGATCGTTGAGGCTATTGGGCAATCTAGAGGGGTTAAGGCCTATGTGGCCAATATTATGACACAACCGGGTGAAACCGACGGGTATAGCGCAAGCGACCATCTTAGGGCAATTTACACCCATTCTGTTCCGGGGTTGGTGGATCATGTTGTGTTAAACGACGAAGCGATACCGGCAGAATATAAGGAAAGGTATGCCCGGGAAGGGTCTGTGCCTGTAAAAATCGATAAAGAGAAACTGAAGGGTTTTTATGTTAATGTTGCAACGGCTCCTCTTCTTTGCAGTGACGGTTATCTCAGGCATGATTCACATAAACTGGCCCGGCTCCTTATCGAAAGGATATTAGGGTTTTGATGATTGGGTAAAATGAAAGGAAATGAACTGCGAGGAGGTAGGCAGATGTCTTTCTCAACACAGGCCAAGGATGAACTTGCTAGGATCTATCCGGAAGGGGAGTGCTGCCGCCTAGCGGAATTAGCGGCGATAGTGAGAATGAACGGGTCCCTTAGTATTGCCGGTCAGCGGAATATCGGCGTACATATTCGTACCGAGAATGCTGCCGTGGCGAGAAAAATATTTCGACTGATAAAACAGCTTTTTCCACTTAAAGTTGAAATACTTGTACAACGCAGGACAAAATTGAAAAAGAGAAACATTTACGATATTAAATTAGCAGCACACCCACAAATGGTTGAGTATTTGGAACAGCTGGGTATTTTGGGGGATAGGGGGATGATATGTTCCGGGATTAAGCCGTCTTTGATCAGTAAACAGTGCTGTCGACGCAGCTTTTTGAGAGGGGTTTTTTTAGGTGCAGGCTCGGTAAGCAATCCAGAGGGTCATTACCATTTGGAAATTATTGCCAATGACTTTAATTATGCTCATTTTTTGGTAGATGTGATCAACAGCTTTCCTATGCTTCAAGCCAAGGTAAGCAGCAGGAAGAAATGGCATGTTGTTTATTTGAAGGAAAGTGAGCAGATTATTGCTTTTTTAAGTATTATCGGAGCGCACCAGGCCTTACTGAGTTTTGAAAATATCAGGATTGTGAAGGGTGTGCGAAATGAGGTAAACAGGATTGTCAATTGCGAAACCGCCAATTTGAATAAGACGGTCAATGCTTCGTTGAGACAAATAGAGAACATAAATCTGCTTGACGAGTTTGTGGGTCTTGATAAGCTGCCGCGGCGTTTGCAGGACATTGCTTTGTTGCGCAGAGACAATCCGGATGTGAGTCTGAAGGAGTTGGGGGAAATGATGGAACCCCCTATCGGTAAGTCCGGGGTCAATCACAGAATGAGGAAAATAGAAGAATATGCCGACGAGTTGCGGGGAAGATTGGGGAAGATGGGAAAATAATAACGGTTAGATATAATTGCTGCTGTTTTTTTGCAAATTATTTTAGTATAATTGGTATTGGTTGCAATATAGATATTTCGGAGGTGAAAAGATATGGCATATGTAATCAATGATGAATGTATCTCCTGCGGTGCCTGCGAAGCTCAGTGTCCGGTTGAGGCCATCAGCGAAGGTGACGGGAAATATGTGATCGACCCCGAGAAATGCACCGAGTGCGGGGCTTGTGCCGATGTTTGTCCGGTTGATGCGCCGAATCCGGCGTAATATGGCAGGGAAAGGCAACAGGGCCGAGAAAGTTTGAGTAAGTATTTTAATGCAAAAAGGTACGTTATAATTATGGACGTACCTTTTTTGTTTTATTTATGGTATAATATTTGCATACAAAGAAGGTTTGTATGGGCACCTGTTGATAATGACGGAGGCCTTTGTTTGTCTTTCTGGTAACGGGAAGGTGCATTGAAAGGAGTCGGCGGGATATGAATCTGTCTTTTGGGATCCGTTTAGAGCAAGCGCAAAAGCTGATAATGACACCTGAACTTCGACAAGCCATAAAAATCCTGCAGTTTTCCTCGCTGGAATTGGTGGATTTTGTCAACCAAATGATAGAGGAAAACCCAATGATAGAAATCAATGAAGAGGAGAACATCGTTACCCAGGAAAAGAAGGAAAAGGAAACAGAGATTGACTGGGAGTACTTGTACAATGAATTGGCAGAGGTGCCTGAGCGCAAAGAACCGCGTGAGGTCAAGCCGGAGATTGTTTTTGAGGATTTTGTAACAAAGAGTTTAACCTTGAATGATTACCTGCTTACACAGCTTGGATATTTAGATCTTGCAGAAAGAGAGCGAGATCTTGCCGAATACCTTTTAGGAAACATCAATCCCAGCGGTTATTTGACCGTTTCTCTGCAGCAAGCCGCAGAGGATATGGGTTGCACGGAAAAAGAGGTAGAGGGAGCATTGTCGATTATCCAGAGCTTTGACCCGCCTGGGGTGGGAGGCCGGGATTTAAAGGAATGTATTCTTCTTCAGCTGCAGAGAAAAGAGCTGATAAGGGAGGATTTGTGCGATTTAGTTGAAAACCATTTGGAGAATATTGCCACCGGTAAGCTCAATCGTGTTGCTCAGGCGATGAATATTTCTGTGACAAAGGTACAGGAACTTGCAGATACTATCAAAACCTTGAATCCTAAACCAGGAGCTTCCTTCGGAGGCACCAACGACGTGCGCTATATCGTTCCGGACGTGCTGGTTGAACGGATTGAGGATGAGTATGTAATTATTATTAATGATAATAATGTTCCGCGTTTAACAATTAATAAGACTTACAGTTCAATTCTGAATAAGACGAGTAAGACTGATGATAGTACCCGCGATTTTGTCGAAGGCAAGCTCAACCAGGCCATGTGGCTGATTCGCAGCATTGAACAGCGCAGGACTACTATATATAAGGTAACAAATGCCCTGCTGAAGAAGCAAAGAGGGTTTTTTGACCGGGGGATAAAATTTTTAAAGCCTCTGACTTTAAAACAGGTGGCTGAAATGGTTGATGTACATGAATCCACTGTGAGCCGAGCGACAGCTAATAAATATATTCAGACGCCCCACGGTATTTTTGAGTTTAAGTTCTTTTTTAACCCAGGGTTGTCAACAAACGAAGGTGGCAGTACGTCTTCGGAGAGCATAAAGAGACGGCTTAAGGAAATGGTGGGGGAAGAGGATCCGGGAAAACCTTTCAGCGACCAGGAGCTTTCCAATATGTTTATGAAGGATGGTGTTAGTATTGCCAGAAGGACCATTTCCAAATACCGCGAGGAAATGGGGATACCTAATGCCTGCGCTCGCAAGAGGTTTTGACAGACACTGAGATATCCTATATATAAAAAAACCTGTGTATTGCGCACGGGTTTTTTAGGTCTGTACTATGGTTAACTTGTTGCAAACTGTAAAATACTAAGCAACAGGGAGGTGCTAATCATGATAAGAATTGGTATTAATGGTTTTGGACGCATCGGCAGGAATGTCCTCAGGATTATGGAGTTAGACGCCGGTACAAGGAGCAAGATGGAGATTGTGGCTGTCAATGATTTGACTGACGCCGCTACCTTGGCACATTTGCTAAAGTATGATTCCATACATGGCAGGTTCGCCGGAACAATAAAGAGTGGGGAAAATTCAATTGAAATCAACGGCCGTGATGTAACGGTAATAGCAGAAAAAGATCCTTCTTTGCTGCCTTGGGGTGAGCTGGGTGTTGATGTTGTAATCGAGGCGACGGGACGCTTTACGGAAGCGGCCAAGGCGAAGGCCCATCTGCAGGCGGGGGCAAAGAAAGTTATCATATCCGCTCCGGCGAAGGGCGAGGATATAACGATTGTAATGGGTGTGAATGAAGGTAAATATCGTCCTCGGGAACATCACATAATTTCTAATGCTTCGTGTACAAGTAATTCACTGGCACCTGTAGTCAAGGTGCTGCACGAGAATTTTACGTTGAAGAGGGGCTTAATGACCACGGTACATTCGGTGACGAATGACCAGCGTATTCTTGACTTGCCTCATAAGGATTTAAGAAGGGCAAGGGCCGCGGTAGCCTCGATTATTCCAACGACTACGGGAGCCGCAAGAGCCGTAACGTTGGTCATACCCGAACTTAAGGGCAAGTTAAACGGCATGGCCATGCGGGTCCCGACGCCTAACGTGTCTGTTGTTGACTTGGTGGCAGAACTAGACAAAACCGTTACGGTGCAAGAGATAAACGCTGCCTTACAAGAAGCGGCCGCAGGGGATTTGCAGGGAATCCTTGCCTACAGCGACGAACCGCTGGTTTCAAGAGACTATAACGGGAGTCCGTACTCATCGATTGTGGATGGGTTGTCTACCATGGTACTTGAGGAGACTATGGTTAAAGTCGTGGCATGGTACGATAATGAATGGGGTTATTCAAACAGGGTTGTTGACCTTGCCGCATTAGTAGGCAAGGAATTATCTTCATAACCATTACCGGAAAGAAGGGAGTCTGGACAGTGAACAAAAAAACCGTCAAGGATGTGGAAGTGAAAGGACAAAGGGTCTTGGTCCGTGTTGACTTCAATGTCCCTTTAAATAATGGCGCTATCGAAGATGATACGCGCCTGACGGCAGTTTTACCGACGATCAGGTACTTGCAGGAAGAAGGGGCTAAGGTTATCCTAGTGACACACTTAGGGAGACCGAAGGGTAAAGTGGTTCCGGAGATGAGTGTTCGACCTCTGACTGCTTATCTCGGTCATCTTTTAGGACAGAAAGTGTTGTTTGCCGGTGATTGCGGCGGGGAGGAATCTTTGCAGGCTGTTGCCGGAATGAAAGCGGGACAGGTGTTGCTTTTAGAAAACTCTCGTTTTTACCCTCAGGAGGAAAAAAACGAGGAGGGGTTCGCTAAAGCCTTGGCCGCCTTGGCGGACATTTATGTGAACGATGCTTTTGCCACCGCTCATCGGGCCCATGCTTCAACGGTAGGGGTAGCCAAGCTTTTGCCGGCCGTGGCGGGTTTGCTGATGGAAAAAGAGCTTAAGGCGCTTTCCTTTGCGTTGCACAAGCCGGTCAAGCCTTTTTTGGCTATTCTGGGCGGCGCTAAGGTGAGCGATAAGATCGGCGTAATCAATAACCTGCTTGAGAGAGTAGATTATCTATTGTTGGGTGGGGGAATGGCCAATACCTTTTTAAAGGCCGCCGGTTATAATATGGGTAAATCCCTGGTGGAGGAAGACAAGGTTGAGGCGGCCAGAGAGCTGTTGGCTAAGGCTGAAAAAACAGGAGTGAGGCTTTTGCTGCCCAGTGATCTGGTGGTAGCCGAGGAGTTTAAAGAGGGTACAAAAAAACGTACAGTAGCTGTAAATGAAGTGCCCAAAGACTGGACGGCGTTGGATATAGGGTCGGATACGGTAAAGACTTTCGAGGAGGCTATTGGAAAGGCCAGGACGATTGTCTGGAATGGGCCGCTGGGTGTCTATGAATTACCGGATTTTGCCGAAGGAACGAGGAGGATTGCCGTTGCGGTGGCTGATTCAACGGCGAAGGCTGTTGTCGGCGGCGGTGATGTTGTGGCTGCCGTCAGAAAAACAGGATTAACCGAGAGGATATTTCATGTCTCGACAGGAGGAGGGGCTTCCCTTGAATTCTTAGAGGGAAAAGAATTGCCGGGACTTGTTGTGTTGGCAGACAAATGACCCGGTATAGCACCAAAAGAGACAAGGGGGAGAGTTCATGGCATATAAGCCGGTGATGCTAATGGTTCTTGACGGTTGGGGGATAAGCGAAAAGAAAGAAGGAAATGCTATTGCCAAGGCGCAGAAGCCTTGCTTTGATAGAATAATGGAGAAGTATCCCCATGGGTCTCTGGAAGCGTCGGGGGAGGCGGTTGGACTGCCTGCCGGGCAAATGGGGAATTCTGAAGTAGGTCATTTGAATATTGGGGCCGGACGCACTGTCTATCAAGAACTGACCAGGATAAATAAGGCTATTGAGGACCGGGAGTTGGTTAAGAACCCGGTACTCTGTGGAACGATGGATGCCGCTTGTAGGGGAGGGAAAGCCCTGCATTTGTTAGGACTCTTATCTGACGGAGGGGTGCACAGTCATATCAGTCATCTTTTTGCCCTTTTGGAGATGGCCAAGGATATGGGGCTGCAAAAGGTCTTTGTCCATGCCGTATTGGACGGACGGGACGTGCCTCCGAAGAATGCCGGAGAATATCTTCAGGCCTTGGATGATAAGCTGAGGGAACTGGGGATAGGCAAGATCGCCACGGTAATGGGGCGTTATTATGCCATGGACAGGGACAACCGTTGGGAGAGGGTCGAAAAGGCTTATCGGGCGATGACCTGCGGTGAAGGTCATTTGTCCTCCCAAGCCTCGGCTGCTCTGGAGCGGGCCTATCAATCAGGACAAAACGACGAGTTTGTCGAACCGGCGGTGCTTGTTGATGGGTCGGGTCAGCCGGTGGGCAGGATCAACAGGGGCGATGCCGTGATAATGTACAACTTCAGGGCCGATCGGGCCCGCCAGATTACTCGTGCCTTCACCGACTCGGATTTTTCTGCTTTTAAAAGGCCGGGAGGATTTTTGGAACTGAATTATGTTTGCCTTACTCAATACGATATAGATATTCAAGCTCCGGTGGCTTTTTTACCTCAGGATTTGCGCAATACGTTAGGCGAGGTGGTCGCTAAGGCCGGACTTCGGCAACTGAGGATTGCGGAAACGGAAAAATATGCCCATGTGACGTTCTTTTTCAACGGGGGAGTGGAACAGCCTAATCAGCAGGAAGACAGAATACTAATCCCTTCTCCCAAGGTCGCAACTTATGATCTGCAACCGGAAATGAGTGCCTTCAAGGTTGCTGAGAAAGTGGTTGAAAAAGTCCGGGAAAAGGAATATGATTTGATTGTGTTGAATTATGCTAATTCGGATATGGTCGGGCATACGGGGATATTGGATGCGGCCATAAAGGCTGTGGAAGCGGTTGATTGCTGTATGGATAAAGTTATTGCTGCGGTGTTGCAAGCGGGAGGGGTAGCGCTGGTTACCGCCGACCATGGTAATGCCGAACAGATGCTGGAACTTGATACCGACCGGCCTATGACGGCGCATACTACGAATAGGGTGCCGGTAGTGCTTGTTGGTAATGATGTCGGTGCTTGGCGCTTGAGAAACGGGGCATTAAGAGATATAGCGCCAACCATTTTGGAGTTGATGGGGCTGCAAAAGCCTGCAGAAATGACGGGAGATAGTTTGCTAGTTACACAAGAAGAGGTTTAAGGAGGATTATTTTATGAGTAATATCGTTGATATTTACGCACGAGAGGTTTTGGATTCCCGGGGTAATCCGACAGTGGAGGTGGACGTTACTTTGGAGGACGGTTCTTTTGGCCGTGCCATTGTACCTTCCGGGGCATCGACGGGAGCTTATGAAGCCGTTGAATTAAGGGATGGTGATGAGAAACGCTTCCTCGGTAAGGGAGTTCTTGAAGCGGTGACGAATGTCAATGCCGTAATCGCTCCCGCGCTTTTGGATGAGGATGCTCTCGATCAAGTATTTATCGACTATAAGATGATCGAGTTGGATGGGACACCCAATAAAGAGAAGCTGGGGGCTAATGCGATTCTGGGAGTTTCCTTGGCGGTTGCTAAAGCCGCTGCTTCTTATGTCGGACTGCCCCTTTATCGCTATATAGGCGGTGTTAACGCTCGGCAAATGCCGGTGCCGTTGATGAACATCCTTAACGGCGGCAAGCATGCCGATAATAATGTGGACATTCAAGAATTTATGATCGCTCCGGTTGGTGCGGCTTCTTTCGCTGATGCCGTCAGAATGGGAGCAGAGGTGTTCCATAATCTGAAGGTTGTTTTAAAAGGCAAAGGTTACAATACCTCAGTAGGTGATGAGGGCGGTTTCGCACCTAATTTAAGCTCCAACGAGGAAGCCCTGGGTGTGATAGTCGAGGCTATACATAAGGCCGGTTACAAGCCGGGCGAGGATATCTGTTTGGCGTTGGATGTTGCGGCCAGCGAAATTTACAAGGACGGTTCGTACTATCTGGCAGGCGAAGGATTAACGAAAACTTCGGAGCAAATGGTCGGATACTTCAAGGAATTGGCTAATAGATACCCAATAATTTCTATCGAAGACGGGCTGGCGGAAGACGACTGGGAAGGCTGGCAGGTCATGACCAAGGAGCTTGGCAAGAAGATACAAATCGTAGGCGACGATATTTTTGTAACAAATACGGAAAAGCTGGAAAAGGGTATTAAAATGGCGGCAGCCAACAGCATACTGATCAAAGTCAATCAAATCGGTACACTGACGGAGACCCTCAACACTATTGAGATGGCTAAACGAGCCGGGTTCACTTGTGTTGCTTCCCACCGTTCCGGAGAAACAGAAGATGTAACGATTGCCGATCTTGCGGTGGCGGTCAATGCCGGGCAGATAAAAACCGGTGCTCCTTCACGGACCGACAGGGTTGCGAAATATAACCAGCTTATGCGGATAGAAGAGGAACTGGACGGTTTCGGACGCTACGCGGGAAAGGAATCTTTTTATTGTCTAGGTTGAGTTAGTGTGATAAAATGTTTTTGTTCCATTACTGGAGGAGGGGGTGTTTCCGGGTTTGAAAACATTTATTTTAGTCTTGCAGATTATAGCCTCAATAAGTCTAATCGCAACCGTTCTACTACAGTCGGGCAAAAGTGCCGGGGTGTCTGGTGCGATTGCCGGCGGAGCCGAAACGCTTTTTGGTAAAAAGAAAAGCATGGATCGCTTGTTGAGTAAACTAGCATTGGTTTCAGCAGTATCCTTTATGCTGTTTACCTTGCTTCTTTCGATACTGTAGCTATGTTTGTGAAAGAGGTATAATAAGGAGGAAAGTCAGATGAATTTTACTATCTGGGCGCCATTAGCCGGAGCGGTGGCCCTTTTGTTTGCGTTTTACCTTACAAGGAGAATTAACAAGGTTGCTCCTGGCAGCGAGAAGATGGTGGAAATTTCCGAAGCCATTCATGAAGGGGCAATGGCCTTTTTGTTCAGAGAATATAGGGCATTGGTTGTCTTTGTTATTGTTGTAGCAATCGCAATTTTTGCTGCCGGTTCGTTGACAACGGGGACAAACAGCCTGCAACCGGAGACGGCTGTGTCTTTCATTATCGGTGCAATATGTTCGGTGACAGCCGGGTTCATTGGGATGAATGTTGCAACCAAGGCTAATGTCAGGACTGCTAATGCAGCTCAGGAAAGTGCTAACAAGGCTTTGGGAGTGGCATTTTCCGGCGGAGCGGTCATGGGAATGTCTGTTGTCGGGTTGGGATTGATAGGTTTGGGAATAGTAACATTTTTATTTGACAATCCCAGTACGATCAACGGTTTTGCTCTGGGAGCAAGTTCAATAGCCCTGTTTGGTCGTGTCGGTGGCGGTATTTATACCAAAGCGGCGGATGTCGGGGCTGATTTGGTCGGCAAGGTGGAAGCCGGCATCCCGGAAGACGACCCGCGCAACCCTGCGGTCATTGCCGACAACGTCGGCGATAACGTCGGGGATGTAGCTGGGATGGGAGCCGATCTGTTTGAATCGTATGTCGGTTCAATCATCGCCGGAATGGCGTTGGCTATTTCGTTAGGATTAGGCAAAAACGGTATTTTGCTGCCGATTTTGGTTGCGGCCGCCGGTATTGTGGCTTCGATCATCGGGACGTTTTTCGTTAGGACAGGCGAGGGTGCCAATGCTTCCAAAGCTTTAAATATGGGAGAAGCTACTGCTATGGTCTTATCGCTGGTAGCTACATATTTTCTTGCCACCAATCTGCTTCCCGCAGATGGTCCGGTGAATGGTTTGAACGTATTCATTGCCACGGTTGCAGGACTTTTAGCTGGATTTACTATTGGTAAAATAACGGAATATTATACCTCCGCTGATTATAAACCGGTTAAAGGCATTGCCAAGGCCTCACAGACCGGTGCGGCTACGAACATTATTGCCGGATTAGGTGTGGGTATGGGTAGTACAACCCTGCCGGTGATAGTAATCGTTATTGCGATTCTGGTCGCTTTCAAATTTGCCGGTCTGTACGGGATAGCCCTGGCGGCGGTGGGAATGCTTTCAACCACCGGGATGGTCGTGGCGGTAGATGCTTACGGCCCGATAGCGGATAATGCCGGCGGTATTGCCGAAATGGCTCATCTTGACCCGGCAGTAAGGAAGATCACCGATAGTCTCGATGCGGTAGGTAATACTACAGCTGCCATCGGAAAAGGGTTTGCCATTGGTTCGGCGGCTTTGACGGCTCTGGCGCTGTTCAGTGCATATACCACAACAGTTGGTCTGGATACCCTCAGTATTTTAGATACCTCAGTAATTGCAGGTTTGTTTATCGGCGGGATGTTGCCCTATCTTTTCTCCTCGATGACTATGGGGGCTGTGGGCAGGGCCGCAGGTGATATGATTGATGAGGTAAGACGTCAGTTCAGAGAGATAGAAGGAATTATGGAAGGCACAGCCAAGCCTGATTACGCCAAGTGTGTGAGTATCAGTACTCAGGCGGCAATCAGGGAAATGATCATTCCCGGCTTGATGGCTGTTTTAGTACCTATTGCTGTTGGCGTCTTTCTTGGGAAAGAGGCTCTAGGCGGTTTATTGGCCGGAGCGTTGGTGTCAGGTTTCCTGTTGGCAATCATGATGGCTAATGCCGGAGGCGCTTGGGACAATGCGAAAAAATATATCGAGGGTGGAGAGTACGGTGGCAAAGGTTCGGAGGCTCATTCCGCAGCCGTGACCGGTGATACGGTAGGAGATCCCTTTAAGGATACCTCAGGGCCCTCCATCAACATCCTGATTAAATTGATGACTATTGTAGCTTTAGTATTTGCTCCTCTCTTTATGTAGACACAGTAAGAATTGAGAGATAAAAGTGAAGATAAAAACACCGGTTGTAATCTTGACCGGTGTTTTTTGTCGTATAATGAAATAAAGGAGGGTGCGGTTAAATGGTTATCGGTGTTCATAAAAATGCCCGCCCGTTTTGGTGGGAAGGACAAAAAAAGACAATATGCCTGTTGATTCACGGTTTTACCGGTTCGCCGGCAGAGATGCGTCCTCTTGCTGAGTTTCTGTCGAAAAAAGGCTATGGGGTCTCCTGCCCGCTGCTGCCGGGCCATGGAACTAAACCGGAAGACCTAGTTGATAAAACGTGGCATGACTGGTATAATGTGGTTGAAGAGGAATACCTCCGATTGAGAAGAATGTACCCGGAACGTGTAGTTATACCGGTGGGCTTGTCAATGGGGGGCAGTCTTTGTCTCCATTTGGCCGCAAACTATGAGACGGTTGGAATAGTTACGCTCAGTGCACCGATCTTTGTTAAAAGAAAAAAGGCGTATTTTGTCTGGTTGCTGCAATATTTGTACAGTTTTGAAAGGAAAAGCGTGACGAAAGAACAGTGGCAGAAGGACTTTGAAAATGGTCGCTTCTACTATAACAAGATGCCTGTTAAGGCAGTGAAATCGCTGCTGCAATTATGCCGGAAGGTAAAAAAAGAATTAGGGATGATTAAAGCACCGGCCCTTGTGCTGCACTCTATGAATGACAGAACCGCAGACAGGCGCAGTGCCGTTTACATATACCGTAAGCTGGGAAGCAAAGAAAAGGAATTGGTTTGGCTGCAAGAGGGTGGTCATGTCATCACTGTTGGGCCGGAAAGGGAGGAAGTGTTTATGAGGGTAGAAAATTTTGTGAAACAAATCACAAAATAGAATCGGATAAGACAAAGATGAGAGGAGGAGTTTGTATGAAATTCACCTATGATACGTACAGCTTTTCCTGTGGAGATAAGAATCCTCTGGGTTTGAGACTTAAACATGTCAAAGAAGGAGACAAGTTCGTTACCACATTTATGCCTGAAGAAAGATACCAAGGATATCCCGGAAAACTCCACGGAGGAATCATTACAACGATATTGGATGATGTGATGTCAAGGTGTGTCAATGAAATGGGTCTGATAGGGTTTACCGCGAGGCTGGAGGTTCGTTTTCGCCAATGTATCTTTGTTGGGCAACCCATCCGAGCCGAGGCTTGGGTGGTTAAGACGAGAAGACTGCTGGTCGATACCCAGTCCCATGTCCTGACGGGCGATGGGACAATAGCGGCGGAAGCCCAGGCGCGTTTCATGATTCTGCGGGACGGAGAAAAACTATTTGAAAAGCTTAAACTTGTATGAGTGAGCGTCCTTTCTGCGGGTAAAAGTTGGTTGCGGCATAAAAATATAGAGCAAGGAACGGAATCTTAAAGGAGGTTACAGAGTGACTAGGGAAGAAGCCTTAAAACTTTTGCAGGGAAGGGTAAAGAACAAAAACCTTTTAAAACACATGTATGCGGTAGAGGCCGTGATGATAGCCTTAGCTCGTCATTGCGGCGAGGATGAGGAAGAATGGGGCCTGGCCGGTTTGCTCCACGATATAGACTACGACCAAACCAAGGATGATCCGTCAAGTCATAGTCTGGTAGGAGCTGAAATACTGGAGAAGGAGGGCTTTTCGGAGAAGATAGTTTATGCGGTGAAATGTCACAATGACCACCACGGTCTTGTGCGGACAACACTGCTTGACAAAGCGCTATTTGCTTCTGATCCGGTTACCGGACTAATTGTGGCAGGGGCATTGATTCATCCTGAGAAAAAGCTGGCAGCTATTGATGTGCCGTTTCTTTTGAACCGTTTTCAAGAAAAATCGTTTGCGCGGGGTGTTAACAGAGAAAATATCGCCGGTTGCAGTGAATTGGGTCTGTCCCTGGAAGAATTTTTGGATATTGCCTTAAAAGCCATGCAGGAGATATATGAAGATTTAGGCCTATAATGGGTAAGATATATTAAAAAGAGGGAAATATGATGTTGAAAGGGTTACAGCAAAATGCGAAAAAAAGAAGATGTACTGCAGTACATTAAGTTAGAATCTCGTAAACCCGTGAATATGGAGGAACTGGCTGAAGGCTTAGGGGTAAAAAAGTCCGACAGCAGGTTAAAGGCGTTGCTCGATGAAATGGAGAAGGAAGGCAAGGTTGTCTTGACACGGAAGGGTCTTTACGGAATTCCGGAAAAGATGAACCTGCATGTCGGGAGGTTGCAGGCCAATGTTAAGGGATTTGCTTTTTTGATTCCCGATGAGCCGGGAGAGCAAGATGTTTTTATTTACAGCGATAACGTTAACGGGGCGATGCACAATGACCGTGTCATTGTGCGTCCTTATCATAACCTTGAGAATGGATACAAGCGTGAGGGCAAGGTTATTCGGATTTTGGAACGGGCCAATGAAGTGGTGGTGGGAACCTTCGAAAAGCGTTGGGATTTTGGATATGTCGTGCCTGACGATAGAAGGGTCTGCAGGGATATTTTGATTCCCAAAAAGGGAAAGAAAATAGCTGATGACGGCGATAAAGTCGTGGTTGAAATGCTGGACTGGCCCAAACCGGGGAGAAGCCCGGAGGGGAAAATTGTTGAGATATTGGGGCATAAGGACGATCCGGGCGCCGATATTTTATCGATTGTTCGTAAGTATCGCCTCCCGGAAAAATTCCCGTCAAAGGTTATCAAGGAAGCTGAAGGTACTCCCGAAAGTATTGCCCAAGAAGAGGTAAGCAAGCGCAAGGACTTGCGAGACCTAACGCTGGTTACGATCGACGGCGAAGATGCCAAGGATCTGGACGATGCGGTAAGTTTGGCGATACAAGAAAATGGGAACTATTACCTTGGTGTGCATATTGCCGATGTGGGGTATTATGTCAAGGAGGGTTCGGAGCTTGACCAGGAAGCGCTGAAAAGGGCGACCAGTGTTTATCTGGTCGACAGAGTCATACCTATGCTGCCGAGACGGTTGTCAAATGGGATTTGCAGTCTCAATGCCAAGGAAGACAGACTGGCTATGTCCTGTTTTATGGAGATAAATCGGAAGGGAGAAGTGGTTTCTCACGAGATTTGCCGCTCGGTGATCAATGTTAAGGAGCGGATGACATACACGGATGTCAAAACAATCTTGACCGGAAAGGACGAAGAATTGCTCCGGCGATATCGGGAATATCTGGAGATGTTCAAAAAAATGGCGAGCCTTTGCGAAATACTGCGCAAAAAACGTTTGCAGCGCGGTGCGATTGACTTTGAACTGCCTGAGGCTAAGGTAAAGCTGAATGAATCCGGGGAAGCCGTAGAAATCTTGAAAATAGAACGTTCCATTGCGGAGATGATCATTGAGGAATTCATGGTTGCTGCCAATGAGACCGTAGCCGAACACTATTATTGGCTGGAGGTCCCATTTCTTTACAGAGTACATGAAGAGCCGGATGCAGACGATATTACGGCCTTGAATGACTTTTTGGGTGCCTTCGGCTACTACATCAAAAAAAGCAGAAACGGTAAAATAGAACCCCGTGCCTATCAACAGGTGCTGGAAAAGGTCAAGGGAAGAGGAGAAGAAAAGGCAGTGGGAGTAACGATGCTCAGGTCAATGAAGCACGCTCGCTACGCACCTGCGGCGATAGGGCATTTTGGGTTGGGCGCAAAGTATTACTCGCATTTTACCTCGCCGATCAGGCGTTATCCTGACTTGGCAATCCATAGGGTCATCGGGGAGGTTTTGGATAAAGGGAAGCTAATGGGCAGAAGGAAAAAGTACCTGACGGGTTTGATGGAAGAATACGCAAAGCAATCCTCGTTGCAGGAGAGGATCGCCGAAGAGGCGGAAAGGGAGTCCGTAGAATTAAAAAAAGTTGAGTATATGCGGGATTTCGTCGGAGAAACTTTTAGCGGTCATATCAGCGGAGTCAAGTCCTTTGGCTTTTTTGTGGAACTTGACAATACCGTAGAGGGTTTGGTGCATGTTTCCAATATGAACGACGACTATTATATTTATGATGAAGCCCGATTGGCATTGAGAGGGGAGCACATGGGTAAAACATATCGCATAGGTGATGAAGTCAGTGTTGTTTTGACAGGAGTAAACCCAAAGGAGAGAAAGATAGACTTTGAGCTTGTCGAAAAGTGAACTTACTTCGAAGTCATGAGCGTTATTGCCAAGCGGAAATAACGCTGGTATAATATAAGAAATCAGATAAGGATTGTCATCATCAAAAGTTTTTTTGTTGCTATCGTTATACTCGGATGAGAATAACGAAAAGGAGGTCATTTAATGCGTTTTGTAATTATTGCCGGTACGCCGTCATCAGGAAAGACCTCAGTAATGATACATACTATTCGTCATCTCCTGGCAAGTAATCTGTCTGTTGCGGCCTGTAAGATCGACTGCTTACATACTTCCGATGATGAGCGGTACCGTCGCCTTGGTATTCCGGTAGCTGTTGGTCTAAGCGACTATATCTGTCCCGATCATTTTTATGTTGCCAATCTTGAAGAGGTCGAATGTTGGGCACGCGAGCAAAGAGCGGATATTGTGGTTTTAGAGACTGCCGGATTATGTCATCGCTGTGCACCGGCTGTACATGGTTGCTTATCTGTTTGTGTCATTGATTGTCTGATCGGCATCGATACCCCGAAGAAAATCGGGCCCATGTTGAGTACGGCGGATAGCGTCGTAATTACCAAGTGCGATATTGTTTCCCAGGCTGAAAGAGAGGTGTTTCATAATATGGTGGAAACAGTAAACCCTCAGGCTAAAATCATGGACATTAACGGGCTTACAGGACAGGGTGCAATTACTCTGAAGAATGAAATCGTAAGGTACAACTCTCTGGAAGGAATCAGCGGAAAAGAATTAAAGTATCCGATGCCTGCTGCTATTTGCTCTTACTGTTCCGGGGAAACGGTCATCGGCAAGACCTATCAGATGGGAAACGTAAAAAAAGTTGACTTTGGGGGAGAAAACTAATGCTTGAGCAAATAACCGTTTTAGGAGGTCTGGACAAAAAAGGTTCCCCGGAGAGGATTCGAAGTTTGGATATCAAAGCCGGAGAAGTGTTGGCAGTAATAGGTCCCACCGGTTCGGGGAAGACCCAACTGATATCGGATATAGAACAGTATGGGGAAGAGGAAACTCTGACCGGTAGGCGGATTGTAATTAAAAACCAGCAAGATACCGGGAAGGATAAAGACCTACCCCGTTATTTGGTTGCACAGGTATCTCAGAATATGAATTTTTTGATTGATATGACCATTGAGGAATTCCTTTTGATGCATGCTCGGGTGCGAGCTATTCCTGATCCTCGCGAAACAATCAATAATGTGTTGGAAACAACCAATCAGTTGTCGGGCGAACCGGTTCATCTTTCAACGAATCTGACCCAGTTAAGCGGAGGTCAATCCCGTGCCCTGATGGTGGCGGATGTGGCCCTTGTCAGTAACGCTCCTATTGTACTGATTGATGAGATTGAAAATGCCGGGATAAATCGTTTGCAAGCCCTGGAAATCCTTACGGGGCAGGGAAAAATTGTGCTGGTTGTTTCTCATGACCCAACCCTGATCTTGATGGCTGAGAAAAGAGTGGTTATGAAAGAGGGTGGTATGGAGAGTGTTTTGCAGACTACTCCGGAGGAACAGAAAATGCTGGAGGGACTGCTCAGGAGCGAAAAACAGATTAATTTACTACGTGATTATTTGAGGGAGGGAAGGTTGTTATGGCAAGAGTTTTGGTGCACTGTCCGCTAAATATAAGCCGGTCTCTTGAAGAGATGCTGAAAGAATTTGGCCGTTATTTGGACCAAAAGCACGGTATTCGGGTGGAAATTGAGACACAGCCTCACAGACCCACCGAAGAAGGTTTGTTGACGAGGTATGTCAAAGAGGGTGAATTGCCTGAAATGGTAATCGGTCATGTTAATGATTTCGCTGATGTGCCCGAAGGATTTTTACATGAAAATTTTCGTTCCCTTCCCGAGCGGTTTCCTTTACGCCAGGAGTTGATAGAAGCCGGTTTTAGGGATAAGAAAGGATATTTTCATCCCTTTGTGGTCATTCCTTTTGCTATTTTTTATAATCCCGGTCTATTAGGAGAGGATGAAATACCTGTGGTATGGGAAGATTTGCTTGCTCCCAGCCGGCGGGAGAGTATTCTTATGCCTGATGATTACCGAATGGTGTCAAAAATCATTCGAACTTTCATGCAGGATAATTATCCTCAGCGTTTTGACGAATTCTGTAAAAACGTGGTACATAAAGGCGCGCCTATCGATGTGGTGACGGCCGTAGATGAAGGCCGGTACCCTTTGGGGATTACCAATATTGCTTTTGCCCGCATTTCACGCCATAAAAACACTCGGCTGATTTGGCCTAGAGACGGGATGTTTTGTATGCCCCAGGTAATGGTGTGGAGCAAAAAGGCTGATGAACGTCTGCTGGAAATCGGGGATTTTTTGTTGTCAAAACAGGTCCAGGAATACTTAGCTAGCCAGCCTTTTGTACCCGCTTCACCTGAGGTAGCCCTTCCCCGGCTTCTTACGGAACATCAATTCAGCTTGCGCTGGGAGAGCTGGGAGCAGTATTTGAAAGTGATTAAGGGTATAGAGGCTTAGGCTTAGGAGTGGTAGAGATGTTGCAGATTAAAGATTTAAACTTTTCCTATGACAAACAAAGGATTTTGCATGATATCAATATCATTGTTGAGCCATGTGAAATACTGGCTTTGGTTGGACCCAACGGTTCGGGAAAGTCAACTCTACTGCGCTGTTTAAACGGTTTTTTAAAGCCTGACAGCGGCCGGGTCTTATTGCACGGCGAAAATATTCTCGAAAAAAAACGCAAATGGATCTCGCGCCACGTTGCTTTTTTACCTCAAAACCTTGAAGCAGTGCAACATATTACAACGTATGAACTTGTGGCCATGGGCAGAAGTCCCTATCAACAATTCGGCTGGTTTTTGAATGAGAATGACAAACGCGTCGTTGAGTGGGCGCTTGACTATATGGACCTTAATTCCATTTACAATCAGCCGCTTGATAAGCTTTCCGGGGGTGAACGCCAGAGGGCTTGGATAGCTATGATTCTGGCCCAAGATGCTGAAATCGTTTTGTTGGACGAGCCCATTACATATCTCGATTTAAAATATCAGTGGTATTTGCTGGATATTATTAAAAAGGTCAGAAAAGAGTATAAGAAGACTTTTATTTTAGTATTGCATGACATTAACCAAGCTATGATGGTAGCCGACAGTTTTGTTGTTCTGAAAGGAGGAAGAGTGCGGGCTTATGGACAAGCCCAGGACGTAATTACCAGCCATGTATTAAAAGATATTTATGAAGTTTCTGCCACCGTGCACAATATTGAAGGTTATGAGCAAGCGGTGGTTTTACCGGCAAAAAGCAGTTGATATTAGGGAGGAAATGAAAGCGATGATGAAGCCAAAACCTTTCATGCATTTGCTGCCTGTCTATCCTTTGATTGCTCAGCAGATTTTGGACGATTATCAGATTACCGGTGGAAAATGTCTTGATATTGGGACAGGACCCGGATTTTTGGGGATTGAACTTGCAAAGATCACCGAATTGGAAATGTATTTCGTGGACTTGGATCCTGAAGCGTTAAAAACCGCTCGGGAAAATGTGAAAGAAAGCGGGATTACCAATACGGTTCATTTTGTAGGGGCAGATGTGACGGCACTTCCCTTTCAAGACGATTTTTCCGATTTAGTGATCAGCCGAGGTTCACTCTGGTTCTGGAAGGACCAAGTGAAAGGTCTCCAGGAAATATACAGGGTCCTCAAGACAGGAGGAACGGCCTATGTCGGCGGGGGGTTAGGGCGTTACACTCCTTCCAGCATGCGCAAACGCCTGCAGGGCAAAAACCGTCGCCAGCTGGACGAAAAAGAGAAACAGGGCTTTCTCAAAGGAGACAAGCTGGAGGAATTACTGTCCAAAACAGGGATCGAAAAATATCGTCTTGTTTCCGATGAGGAGGGCGAGCCAGGCCATTGGATCGAAATGACAAAATGAAGGGAAAATACTTTAAATAGGGTTTATCTTTTAGTGAAGTTTATTCTGTGAGGAGAGGATGTTATGAAAAAAAGCAAATGTTTTTTAGCTGTTATTATGGTGTTGGGATTACTTGTTTTTACAACAGGCTGTTCAGAAAAAGCCGAACAAACCGCTAACGACAGTCAAAAGGAGAGCCAGAGTAACGTTAGTATTATCGTGGATGATTTGGGACGGGAGGTTGAGATACCGGCAGAACCTCAGCGAGTCCTGGCTTTAAATGCCAGTATGACCGAAACGCTATTTGATTTAGGAATTGTTCCTGTCGGTAAGGTAAGCCAATATTCTATCCCCCGTGCCGAAGCCGAGGATTTACCTGATATCTCGTTAGAAAACAGCCCTAATATTGAAATAATCAACAAAATCGAGCCCGACTTGATTATTGCCCATGCGCGCAATCACGCTCAGATAATGGATAGCTTGGAAGCGACAGGTGCGGCTGTATTCTACATAGATCCAAGTGCGGCTGAGGATCAATTGCTGGGGAAAATAGATTTGATTGCCCAGCTTCTTGGTCGTCAGATCGAAGCAGACGAATATACCAAGAAGGTGCAGGAAAAGGCAGAGGAGCTGAGTCAAAAAATAGCGGCATCACCTATTAAAACGGCTTTATTAATTCAAGGAGGAAGTCAAAACATCATGGCTGCCCAGTCCTTTTGCTTCTGGGGACGTTTGCTTGCTTGTCTGGGGATTGAAAATATCGTGCCGGAGGAGGTAGCAAAGACTTCAAAGGCAGGTTTTGTTACTTTTGATATGGAGACGATCATCCAAAAAGACCCAGATGCCATTCTGATCTTACAGCCGGGTTTTCGGAGTCCATCGGGAAAAGGTGGACAAGGAGGCAATGCCGGCGAGCAGCAAAAATCAGCAAAAGGAACAAATCAGCAAAGCTCGGAAAGTATCAGTCCTGAAAAATTATTGTCTATGTATAAAGATGATCCCATGTGGCAAAAGCTTTCCGCAGTAAAAAACGGTCAGATTTATATTATTCCCTCCAATGTTTCTCCCGGAAGGATCAACGTCTTGGAGGCTCTGGATGTCATGGGAGAACTGCTTGCGCCGAAGGCAGTTAAGTAAAAAAAACAAAGGGAAAACGCAAAGGAATGGGGAATATTGTTTTGTCAAAAGCAGATCTTTCGTGGCAGCAAAGAAAAGAAAAAAACCGTTTATTTGTGTTTGTACTGTCCTCTGTTTTGCTGCTTGTATCCGTTATTTTGAGTGTTTTCAACGGAACACTGACATTTTCTTTGAAGGGTATTTTTGAGGTGTTTTGCGGAGGGTGCCAAGATACCTTGACACAGCATGTTATTTGGAATGTCAGGCTACCACGCACTCTGGTTGCTATGATGGTCGGAGTGAACATGGGAATCGCAGGAGCCTTGTTGCAAGGACTTCTGCGCAATCCTCTTGCTTCACCTAATATTATAGGCGTAAACTCAGGTGCAGGATTAGCTGCTGTTATCGTTATGTGCCTGATACCCGGAAATATCAGAATGCTACCTCCCGCCGCCTTTTTAGGGGCTTTACTGGCTGCTCTGATTATTTACGGTCTTTCCCGACGGGACGGATTCAGTTCGAATGTAACAATAGTCCTTGCGGGCGTTGCTCTGAGTGCGCTATTTAGAGCCTTCACATCGGCACTAATGATTTTGAACAATGACGGCTTGGGAATAACCTATACTTGGCTTACCGGCAGCTTAACCGGACGAGGATGGCCTTATTTCGATATCATCTTGCCTTATAGCTTGTTGGGGGGGGTATTTGCCGTAGTTCTCAGCCCTAGGATTAATCTTTTTATGCTGGGGGAAGAGGTGGGGAGAAATTTGGGTCTTTCTATTGAGGTTTCCAGATTGCTTATTATTCTTACTGCTTCTGTTCTGGCCGGTAGTGCGGTGAGCGTAGCGGGGACGATAGGTTTTATCGGAATCGTGGCTCCCCATATTTCAAGAATGATAATCGGCAATGATTACCGCTATTTAGTTTTGTTATCGGGAATTGCCGGAGGACTCCTCCTTGTATTAAGCGATACTGTAGCACGTACGCTTTTTCAGCCTTTTGAAGTGCCGGTCGGCATTATTACTGCCATGTTGGGGGCACCGTTCTTTTTCTTTTTGCTGTATAGAAAAAAATCGAGATTAGGAAATAGCTTGGTCAAGGGAAAATAAATGAACACATACGTTTTTTATGGCGTTTGAAAAACACGTCAGACTGTGGTATAATCAATACTCAGCCCTCTTGCAGGATGTTGTTGCTATGAGTTGAGGGCCGGATACGAGTACCAGTGAAAAACGGGTGAGAAAAGTGGCACAGCAGAGCATGAAGGTTGTTACCGAAAACAGAAAAGCCCGCCATGACTACTTCATTGAAGAGACCCACGAAGCCGGAATTGTTCTGACAGGCACGGAGGTCAAATCTTTGCGGGAAGGCAAGGTCAATCTTAAAGACAGTTATGCTGCTGTGGAAAACGGAGAGCTCTTTTTGTGCAATGTGCATATCAGCCCTTACGAGCAAGGTAACCGCTACAACGTAGATCCGGTCAGAAAGAGGAAACTACTGCTCCATAAGAGGGAGATAAACAGACTTTTCGGTAAGGTCAAGCAACAAGGTTTAACGCTGGTTCCGCTGAAAATTTATTTCAAGCATGGCCGGGCTAAGGTTGAACTGGCGCTGGCCAAAGGAAAGAAAACATACGACAAACGGGAAGACCTGGCCAAGAAGGACGCTAAACGCGAGGTGGAAAGGGCTTTTCGGGAGAAAGCAAAGAATTGACGTTAAAGATAGCTTAAAACGTGAACATTGATAAGATAATTTTGGGGGTGTACTGGTTTCGACGGGGGAAAAGGTGGCAAGAGTAGCGAGCCGAGGTCGCATTTCTCGTAAAACAATGCACCATAAATTAAACGCTAACGATAATTTAGCTTTAGCTGCGTAAAGCAGTTAACCTCTTACTCTCTGCTCCCGCGGTGAGGGCTAAGAGGTCATTTTAGCGGGATACCTCTGAGTTAGAGTCGCATAGCTTAAGAGGGAAACTTATGGGACTGGTCTGAAGGAATCCGTGCCTATCTGGAGTCCTGATGGCGAGATTTAAATTATAGGCTGCGCTCGGAGAAGCTCTTGTGGTCGTTCTTTCGGACAGGGGTTCGATTCCCCTCACCTCCACCAAAATAAGTTGACAGATTTTATGTTGAATTTTGCCAACTATTTTATACATTCAGTATTTTTGCAACAATAAGGACAAGCAACAAGAGTGGGTTCTGTATCCGTTAGGAGTTGAATCCGCAAATAAGTTATTTTAGCCATGATGGAGATATTCACCATGGCTTTTTCATTCATATCATTTGTGAAGGAGAGATGAATCATGTCTACACCAAATAAAAGCAATCAGATTAAAGCTGCTCTTCGCGAGGGGTTCAAAGATGGCACATCCAAACTCGCGGACCGAAAATGTTATGGATGTAGCCAAACGCCAGATGGGTTACTTACTAGTATTTTTCAGGAAGCAGAAGCTGTTGTCTGGATATTTGAAAGCTATCTTAACGGTAGCAGTCTTGGGAAAATTGCGAAAGATCTGGAAACAAAACAAATACCCTCGCCTACTGGCAAATTTAAAATGGAATCGTGAAGCTATATCCAAACTTCTTTCCAATGAAAAGTATGTTGGAAGCGTTCTGCTTCAAAAAACCGTATCCTTTGAGGGGTATCAGGTAAAAAACCAAAGTGATGCCGATAAGGTATTGCTTAGAAACCACCATCCGACAATTATTTCTCGAGAGCTATTCGAAGCTGTTCAAAAGGCAAAGATGAAACGTTCACAGGCTGCAAAGGAGTAAATGGAGAGGGTAATGATATTCAGCTAATGTTTATTTTTGTATGTTACTTATTGTCTGTTGACTTATTGTCTGAAATTCATGTAAAATATATTATCAGAGGTGGTGGTATGAGTCTATTAAGTACATTCGCAAGTAATCTCAAGCGATATCGCACAGAGCGAGGCTTGTCGCAAGAGGAATTTGCAGGTATTGCTGGATTACACCGAACATATATTAGTGCAATTGAGCGTGAAAAGCGTAGTATTTCGCTTGACAATATTGAAAAAATCGCAGTAGCGTTGGGAATCGACGCATATTTATTATTCGTTGATAATGACAACCACCCATTACTGCAAAAAAAGTCCAAGGAGGTGAGATAACATTATGCCATGTGCTGTAATAGATTTATTCTGTGGAATAGGCGGTCTGACTCACGGACTTACACGTTCGGGATTGCAAGTTCTTGCAGGAATAGATATTGATTCGACATGCCAATATGCATATGAAAAAAACAATGATGCACAGTTCATTGAGGCTGATGTCGCTCAACTCGCATCGGACGAGATTGTGAGCCTATACCCTGCTGAAGTTGTCCGCGCATTAGTTGGCTGTGCTCCATGTCAGCCTTTTTCAAAATATACGCAAAGATATCGTAAGGATGGCCACAAAGGAGATAAATGGAAATTGCTATACTCTTTTGCAGAAAAAGTCACTGATATTTTGCCAGAAATAGTTTCTATGGAGAATGTTCCAGAATTGGCTTCAGAGCCTGTTTTTGATGATTTTAGAAACACACTTACTGATTTAGGATATCACGTTTCATGGAGCATAGCTTTCTGCCCTGATTATGGTGTTCCTCAAGGAAGGCGCAGACTGGTTCTTCTTGCATCAAGACTTGGAGATATTAAACTGATAGAACCACAGTATACGCCTGAAAATTACTTAACTGTCAAAGATTCAATTGGGATGCTTCCTCCTATAAAGGCAGGGCAATCTTCAAAAGATGACTCTCTACATACGGCTGCCCAGTTATCATCAATAAACATTAAGCGGATTAAGCAGTCTGTACCCGGGGGTACTTGGCGTGATTGGGATGAAAACTTGCAACTAACCTGCCACAAAAAAGAGAGCGGCATTACTTATCCGTCTGTATATGGTCGAATGTCGTGGAACGAACCTGCGCCAACAATAACGACGCAGTTTTATGGTTATGGAAATGGTCGATTTGGGCATCCAGAGCAAGATCGAGGCATTTCTTTACGAGAAGGGGCGATGCTCCAGTCTTTTCCGCCTGACTATGATTTTTTGCCGCCAAACATGATTGTTAGCAAAAAGGAATTGGGGATACATATCGGAAACGCTGTACCCGTGAACTTGGGAGTCGCTATTGGTGAAAGTATTCGGCGTCATATAGAGGAGGTAAATTAAAATGCCAACTAAAAAGAGTAAGGCTCTTTCGTCTGAGCAGAAAGATAAGGCAGAATTGCAGCTTAAGGAGTTGCAACGACGTGTTGATTATGATACAAAAGATTTCACAGTCGAGTTGATTGTGTCCAAGTTCAAAAGAGGGGATTTTTTTGTGCCGGACTATCAACGCGATTTTATCTGGGCAGAAAAGAATAGGGCTTCTTTTATTGAGTCCGTCCTTTTAGGACTCCCAATTCCGTTTATGTTTTTAGGAGACTGTGAAGATGGCAGATTAGAGATTATTGATGGCGTTCAGCGAATCAATACCCTTGTATCCTTTTCAGAAAATCAGCTGCAGTTATCTGGTCTTCCAAAATTAACTGATTTGGATGGGTTTACCTTTTCTGACCTTTCTGAATCACAACAAAGGCGCTTCTATAATAGGACCTTGCGTATTGTTGTTCTTGATCATAATACTCCTGACGACCTTAGGCAAGATATTTTTAGTAGAGTGAACCGTGCGGGAATAAAAATTAATGATTCAGAATTTCGCCGTGGTACATATCCGGGGAAACTCACAAAATTCATTGACAAGTGCGCAAAAGACTCCATGTTTGTACGCTTGTGTCCTGTTTCTAAAACACAGGAGAAGCGCCATGAACGGTTTGAACTTGTTCTCCGCTTTTTTGCTTATGTAAATGACTATACTTCATTTGACCATCAGGTAGCTACTTTTTTAGATTCTTTTTTAATTACACATCAGAACAATTTTGACGAAAAGAAGTATTGGGCTGAATTTAAACAGACATGTGAGTTTGTTGGAAAGCATTTTCAATATGGATTCGCAAAAACAGTTAATGCGACAACGACACCAAGAGTTAGGTTTGAAGCGATTTCAGTCGGTGTTGCCCTTGCGCTTAGAAGTAACCCCAACTTAACTGCGCAATCAGTTGATTGGCTTGATACTCCCGAATTTGACGAATTAACCACTTCAGACGCAAGCAACAACCAAGGAAAATTGAAAAAACGAGTTGAATATGTCAGAGATCAATTGTTGAAGGATGTTGCCAATGAATAGTACGTTGCTTCTCTTTGAGGATAGGGTGTCAGAAATTGAGTTTTACTATTCCATTATGGTTGAAATTGAAAATGGAAGCGGGAAAGTTCAGACCATTGATAATTCACGATTTCAGCGCATCTTAAAGTCCAACCTGCTGTTGATGCTTTATAATTTGGTTGAGGCGTGTGTGGCTAGCGGACTGATGGAGATATATGAGAGCGTCAAGAATAGTCAAATTGGATACAATGAGCTTATCGACGAAGTCAGAATGATCTGGTCAAACTATGAAATCGGACAACTCCATTTAAGCGGCGCCGGACGGAAAACCTATGAGGAAAAAGTCCAAACCATTATTAATCAGGTGCTGCTTAACCAACCGATTATACTTCATCGTGAAAATCGGAGGTTTGGTGGCAATTTGGACGCGAGGGCTATAAGGGAGCTTTGTGATAAACACTGTATAAGATATGTGGCTTCAGACGATGGTGGTTGTTTAAGAACGGTAAAAGATAAGAGGAACAATCTGGCTCATGGGGATGAGTCATTTGGTGATTGTGCAAGAGATATGACCTTAACGGATTTAGAACATATCAAAGATGAAGTTCAGAAATTTATCAAGGGCATTTTGGATGGAATGAAAGTCTATTATGACAATAAGTGTTACCTGCTGAGAAGTGTTTGAACGACGGTATGAGTTCTGAACATTATTTCTTGGATATATAGATTCATGTCGTCGGTTTATATGTTTAAGCTCTATATTTATGTGGGTTTGAACATTTTTTATTTTACAGATCGACTACATGCCTATTATTCAAAAGCATAAATCCGAGAGATCAAATAATGGCATCTTTTTTGACCTAACCTTCCAAAATTTGATAATCGAGTAGAGGAAATTTTATTCCCCCTCTCACACCACCTGGCATGCCGTTCGGCACCTGGCGGTTCAATTCAAATAGTAATCTACACAACTAACGAGTCCTCGCCTTGCGAGGATTTCTTTTGATATTTTTCGGAGTCCTGTGGTTTTGGCAACCGCTTGGTAGTGGTCACCAAACCCAGCTGACTGTTTCGCCATCCACTCGGGTGCTCCCAGTTTCCTAAGTCCCCAGTATCTCTTTTGGCTGGTCTTCCACTGCTTCCAGATAACTATTCTCATTCTCGTTCTCAGGTGCTCATCGATTCTAGTGAGTTTTTGCTTCATCTTTCCGATTCGGAAGTAGTTTATCCAGCCTCTGATGACCCAGTTCAGCCTTTGGATCCTTTCACTCATGCTGATTGACCAAGAGCGTTTGGTTAGCTTTTTCAGTCTCCGTTTAAATTTCATTACGGAGTCTTGATGTGGTCTTGCTTCCCATTTGTCACCCATCTTTACGAAGCCAAAACCTAGGTATTTTAGACGGCTTGGTTTCGCTACCTTCGTCTTTGTCATGTTTACTTTTAGCCCGAGCTTTCTTTCTATCCATTTCACGATGGAGTTCATTACTCGATTGGCTGCTGCACTGCTTCCTACTGCAATTATGCAGTCATCTGCATACCTGACAAAATTCAGCCCTCTTGCTTCGAGTTCTCTATCCAGCTCATTCAACATGATGTTACTTAGGATTGGTGATAGGTTTCCGCCCTGTGGTGTTCCCACGTTGGTGGCTTCATATTTCCCTTTTACCATTACCCCCGCTTTTAAGTATTTACTTATCAGCGATTCCGTGTCGGGGTCTTTTACGATTTTACCAACTAGGGTCATCAGCTTGTCTTGTGGCACATTATCAAAGAACTTCTCTAGGTCAATGTCTACTATATAGGTGTATCCATCGTTGAGATATTCAAGCAGTTTGATGACTGCCTGCTGTGCTCTCCTGTCAGGTCTAAATCCATAACTGTAGTCACT
Organism: Clostridia bacterium; assembly: GCA_018433675.1. Classification (GTDB taxonomy): domain Bacteria; phylum Bacillota; class Peptococcia; order DRI-13; family SM3-B62; genus SM3-B62. The sequence goes on along the minus strand of JAHDQS010000024.1, from coordinate 40,626 downwards.
AAAATATGGTTCTACAATAGGAGTTATTACCTGCACGATTGCCTGTTCTATGATTCTGTCTACCACGCTTGGTATCCCCAGTTTCCGCACTCCACCAGCTGGCTTCGGTATTTCTACTCGCAGCACCGGCTGTGGCTTGTACTTCCTCCTTCGGATACGCTCTTTGATACTCGACCAGTTCCCCTTAAGGTACTCATGTGCTTCGTCTACGGAAATTCCGTCTACTCCACTTGCACCTTTGTTCGCCTTCACCTTCTTGTAGGCTCGTGTCATGTTCTCTTGGCTGAGTATCTCTTCCATTAGTTGGCTCATACTCGTCTCCTTTTCTCCTTTGCTCTCATGCACATTAGCCCTAACTCCTATGAATCTTTCGCTCGGTTACGACCTCGCTACTTTGATTCTCGTCGAGCCTATGCACTCACATTCCAAAGTCCAGTCGACCTTGAATTGTTCGACCCTTCCTGATTTCTCAGTAGTATGGTCTCTGCTGACTTCTCACAGTTCGTTGTTACTACAGATTCCTCCGTCTGTGAGACCTCACGGGATAAGTCGTCAATCTTTCCTCGTCTACCTGCCTAATTTACCTGCATGGGTTACGGTTGCCTTTTGGACTTCACCGCTTTCGGCCAGCTTATCCGCCATGCAAGCCTTGGTATTAGGTTTCTGTTCGTCAGGCTACGATTTCGCTATTGCTTCTTCTCTCCCACACCTCACGATGTGAAACTTGCAAGTCGCTCTGGGGTTCGTCGGCAACTACGCCCCTCGTGGACTTTCACCACAGATTGACGGCATGCCCGTCATACCAAAAAGACCTTATCGTTCAACAAATGATAAGGTCTTTTACTTAGTGGAGTGGCTATTTCATCTTTGTACCTCCGATAAAATGCACACTCCCTACATGCACTAAATAGTACATGTTTTATTGATTAGAACCAAGCTATAGTGTATGGTTTACTTAATAGCTTTATTATGGATCGGTATTTGGAAGAAGGTGACTTGTTTTTATTCAAGTTACATAGCCCTCAAGATTATATTGTTGGCGGTGGCTTTTTTTTGAAGTTTTCAATATTACCATCTTCATTAGCCTGGGAAGCTTTCGGAATAGCTAATGGAGCAGGGAGCCTGTTTGCGTTGAATGACAGGATATATAAGTATAGAAAGACGAGCCGCTTAACTGATCCGGACCCCCAAATTGGCTGTATTATTTTATCGCTACCGTTTTATTTTGAAAAAAATGACTGGATTTCTATTCCTGATAACTGGAACAGAAATATCGTACAGGGTAAGACCTATGATACTTCAGAGTATTATGGGAAGCTTTTATATCAACAAGTACAGGAAAAGTTGCTCAAACAGAGCTTCAATGGAAACCTAATTAGAGAAGATGCCGTTGATAAGAGATATGGCAAGGAGCAAATGATTAAACCAAGAATAGGACAGGGTGCATTCAAGGTTCTTATTACAGATGCTTACCACAGAAGATGCGCCATAACCGGTGAAAAAACGCTACCGGTTTTGGAAGCGGCGCATATTAAGCCGTATAGTCTGGAAGGTCCCCATGAAATCAATAATGGATTACTCTTAAGAAGAGATTTTCATACCCTATTTGATAGAGGATACATAACGATTGACAAGGAATTTAATATTGAAGTTAGTCGTCGTATCAAAGAGGACTTTGGAAATGGCAGGGAATATTATGCACACCATGGAAGCAAGTTGATTATTTTACCGGAAAGAAGAGAACAGTTACCGGATGCGCATTACTTAGAGTGGCATAACGATAACGTATATTTGGGATAAACTTTAACATGAGACTAGCATGTAGGTGGAAATTATGCCTTTTGAAATCAGAATGCTATAAGAGAGCGAAGTATTAAAAATGTTCGACTTTTTCGTTCTTCTGTAGCGGACAAAAGGAGATATTTCAGCTGAGGGACCAGAGCGTCAAAGCTTTCGTAAACCAAAAACTTGACCTGTAGCTCAGCAGGGCAGGGTCAATGATAAGAGCAAAGGCGGGTATGGCAATCAAGTCAGTATAACAGCTAGCTTCGATTACTTAACAGCCTTTCGCCGGAAGATTACGCTTGATGATTTCGGTCTGATCCTTCTATGCATACACAAGCAGGGTGTTATTCATTTCCATCACCTCAAGCTCATTATAACAACACGCCGCGACAGCAGTATGTCAACTGGGTAAACATTTTATATTTGATTTGAAATATTTATCGAGGTTTATCATGTGATGCACTTTACCTTTTATTTTTAAATAATAGATATAATAAAGAATACAAAACGCACTATTTGGTGCATTTTGTATTGATTAAAAGCATATAATAGTGTTATGATGATGTTGACAAGGAGGGCGGTTAATGAATCTACACTATAATCAGAACTACACAAGGGAACAAATTTCTGTAGTATTACAGAAAATCCAAGAATGTGTGAGTAGAGGTAGATATTCGGTAGCTCAAAACGAGAATAGAGCAGAAAACACCGCCCTGATTCGTGAATACAATATTACTTCTGAGAAGCAACGCCGCATACTAATGCAGATTGAAGCAGAAGATTTTTGTCATTCGTTAAAGAATACTAAACTTGGATTTGAGTATGAAGTCTTGTACGTTTTTTGTCCTCAAGTGACCCTGTTTAATCTGGACGATGAAGAAAAGCAGCTTGACCTTTATACGAAGTTCAATATCCTTGATTTACCTACAGGAAGCAGGGTAGTGGTTATATCTTTTCACGAGCGAAACAAGTCGATAGACTATTTATTTAGATGATTTTCTCGAATATGAAAGGGGGAGGCACCATGATGAATAGAATCGTATTCTGCCCGGAATGCCGGCGGGATGTTAAGTTTTCAGTTAGAGAAAAAGCTGACTCTGCTGAATTAAAAGGTAAAGCTTATGGGTTCATTTCCCAAACCGCTTATTGCGATGTATGCGGAAACGAAGTGTATGTGCCTGAAATCGAAGATGAAAATTTAAAAACACTATATGATGTTTATCGCCAAAAGCAAGGCATAATTTCCCTTGAGGACATCAGGGCTATTCCCGAAAAATACAATATTGGCAAAAGACCATTTTCGCTACTGCTTGGCTGGGGCGAGCAAACGTTCAGTAGGTATTATGACGGCGATATGCCTACAAAGCAATATTCTGAAAAGCTAAAACAGGTACTCGCTGACCCTGCTTATTATTTGTCCTTACTGGAAAATGGAAAGGATAATTTGAAAAGTGACAGAGCTTATGAAAAGAGCAAAGCAGCTACCGAGAGCCTATTAAACATTTCAGTTTCGCAGCAGTCAAAAATGGAATGTGTTGTAAAATATCTGTTATCACAGTGCCGGGACATTACGCCCCTTTCATTGCAGAAAGCACTATATTATGTGCAAGGCTTTAACTATGCCTTTTTCGGAAGCTTTTTATTTGAAGAAGACTGTGAGGCTTGGGTACATGGCCCCGTATATCGAGACGTTTATAGACGCTACAGTAGTTATTGCTATGACCCAATAGACAGCATAGAGGAACCGGATGTTTCTTCAATGCCGGCAGAAGAAAAGGTGCTGCTTGATAGTGTTGTTAAACACATATGCTGCTACAGTGGAAAGACACTTGAGTCCTTTACACATTTAGAGACTCCTTGGATATCTACGCGTGGTAATTTAACGGTCGAAACATCAACTGACAGAGTCATTCCTAAACAAATCATTGGGGAGTATTTCTCTTCTGTAAAGGATAAGTATCGCATGCTTACGCCTGCAAATATAAAAGATTATGCGCAGGATATGTTCTCTAAGCTTTAACATTTTTGTATATAAAATGACCATTTTGGTCAGACCTAGTTGAAATGCTATAATGAAGGATATTGGATTTATGTGAAAAGAGAAATGTAAATACAGTATTGCTAGAAAAGATGCGTTCGTATAGATAGCTTGAAAGAGGTGGAAATCATGCCGCTTGAAATCATCCGAAATGATATAACAAAAGTACACGCAGATGCGATTGTCAATGCAGCGAACTCGTCACTGCTGGGGGGTGGGGGTGTTGACGGGGCGATCCATCGCGCGGCAGGACAGGAGTTGCTGGAGGAATGCCGTACTTTGGGTGGATGTGAAACCGGAGAAGCAAAAATAACAAAGGGGTACAAGCTACCGGCAAAATATGTGATTCATACTGTGGGGCCCGTATGGCGAGGTGGCAACAACAATGAAGAAAAATTGCTTGGGGATTGCTATAAAAACTCTTTAGCCTTAGCAAAAGAATATAAACTGGAGAGCATCGCCTTTCCGTTGATATCCTCAGGAGCTTTCGGGTATCCGAAGGATAAGGCCTTTAGAACAGCTATTGTCGCAATCGGGGAATTCCTATTGCATCATGAGCTGATAGTGTTCTTGGTTGTTTATGATAGGAAGGAGATATAAAGATAATGCGTACCAAGTGCTATCTTATTATAGCAGCTGTTATGATTCTTATAGTTGCAGTCATTGGATTATTGTCAAATCCAAAAAGTGAAGAGCCTGATTTGTCATTACTGAATATTGACAATTTCTTGTCTGCCATGGCAACCGGTGACGATATTGCTGTAGAAACTGAAGATGGCATCACGTTAACTGTTTCGCCTAACTCAAATCTTCTTAAGGTTTTCAAACAGGATAAGTGGGAAAAGAAAAAGGTGAATTCTCCTTTAGAAAGTTCGGCAACACTTAAAATTGTTTTACAAGATGGATATTACATCAATTTTTATTCTTATGAAGATTATGCAATGATTTATAACAAGGACACCAAGGAAAAATATAGGTATTATACAATTCCGGCAGGGGTGTATTTTGACTTGCAGAGCTATATTTTAGAAAATGGGAAGACAGTTAAGGCAGGACATTCCGACACTTGGATCCAAAAGCCCTCAAGGGAGCCGATTGAAGTTGTGCAAAGCGCGATTGAAAATCAGGCCGATAAAGACTACACTATTGCAGTAAGCTTTGGGGAAGCGGAAGTTGATGATACGGAAACTCAACGTCAAGTTGACAGATATAAAGGTAGTGAACTTGCCGAGAAAAGAGAGTGGACAGAAACGTATCTAAAGGAGCATTTTCTTATCGTAAAGGCAGGCTATTATGTCGAATATGATCATACAAAAACCTTTATGAATGATGGCGATCTTGAGCAATACTTTTATTTGACGAGGGACATCGACACAGGTCTATGGTCAATTATTGATAACAGCAGTCCATCACCACGTTGATAGAAGGATGGGAGGTAATCTTAATGGGAAGAAAAACCTTAATAGTCGCGTTGTTCTTAGCGTTGTTCATCACTGTGGCCGGTTGTGAAAAGGAACCGGGAGAATTATCTGAGCAGTCGGAACAGACAGAACAGACAGAACAGCCGGAAAAGACTCCTGTTCGGCCGGTGGGGGAGATCAGCGACCCCGCTGAGTTGCAGAAGCTTTGGGAGGAGTATTTTTATCCTACCATCACTAACGTGGGCAATACCCGGGAATTCAATTCCGCGGACGAAATAGATCCCCTCTACATTGCTAAATTTGCCTGGCATAAGTATGATAAGGAGTTTGGTCGGGCAAGCCTGGAGCAAGAGGAAGGTAGCTTTTCGAGAATATTTCCTCTTGATATTGTATTGGATTATGCTGAGGAATATTTTAATTTGAGTAGTCTGGACGTTTCCCGAATTGACAAACGCAGCGGCCAGTACGACCCCAACAGACAGGTGCTTTTATTCAATCTTGGCGAAGAAAACGAAATAATTCCGCACTATGATTCAGGCCGGAGTTGGTCGTTAAAGCTAACCAATGTGACCAGAAATGAAGACTGTACTCTTACGGCTGTACTGACCAAATTCGACTACCGGCATAAAGACCGGGCGGAATATACCAGAACCTATAATTTAAAAGAAAGGGAAGACGGCAGTCTGTATTTCGTCAGCGGAAGGTGGGACTATATCAATAATGAACTGGTCAGCTTAACAGGTGACTATCAGCGCTTTGACAACATTGTCGGGCTGGATGCAGATTCCCATAATATCGGCATGCTAAAAAACCTGAGGATGCTGGGGGAATTCGAGGGGAAGGTCCTCTTAACCCAGACCTCTTACAATGATGGGGTGAAAGGCGCGTTGCTATCAGTTGATCCTGACAAGATGGAAGTGGAGAAGAAATTGACTCTTCCGGAAAGAATATTAGATTCTGATGTACGGCTGCTGAAGGATGAGGTATACGTCTATCTGAAAGACCGTTTTCTTGTCATAACACCGGATCTGTCCAACGTCCTTGAGGTTTCTCTTCCCTCGTCCTTGGCCGATATTATAGCCCGGGAGGAGAAATTTGATGCAGAGGGATTCCCGGACATATTCTTTGGGGGATATGATGTTTCTGCTAATCAACAGCAAATTGTTTACTCCGATGAAACGGGTTTGAAGCTTCTGAACTTGGCTGATGACAGCGAGAAGTTGCTGGCGGAATCAGTTCCGGTAAAAAGTGAATTAATGAAGGCTTCTTATCACTGGTCCCCCAGATTTGTGGCGGATGAGCAAAAGGTCATTACCACCATGACAGGATATGAAGGGACAATGGGCTATACTCTTTGTGATTTGCAAACGGAAGAGGTCAAAAAGTATGACATTAGCTCGGAATCTTCTAACACCGGCATCATCCGTTATGACAACGGCATCTTGGAAGTAAACTCTTATCAGCGGGATGGAGCTGTCAAAACTCTATATCTGGATTTTAAGACGGGGGAAGTGACCGAATTAACACTTGCCGACCCCGGAGATACAGGGTATATCAGATTTATGGAATCCGCCTATATGGGACAAAACTATGCCGCCTTTATTATCACCCGGCATGACAATGCAGATAATGACAACAATATGGCTTATCTGAACCGGGTCAATCTGGAAACCTTCCAGGTGGAAGAACAATTAGTCTCGGTTAAAGCGGCCCAAACCTACCTTTTGGGAGTCTTGGCCGACGGACGGATCATCTTTTGGTACAGCTTAAATTCTAGCGAAAACGGGATCTGCATCACGAAAGAATAGAAAAAAGAAAAACAAAAAGGACCCTTGGCGGTCCCTATCAGTTAATCGGAGTTAACCTCGACTATTCTGTATAGAATTCTGTTTAATTCCTGTTCATTCATATCACCATTAAATATAACAAACTTATCTTTATGTGCTTTATGTATTCGGTGGGTTTTTACAAAAGATAATTTTTCAAGTCCAGCTTCTTTCCATTTGTATATCGGTTCTTTAAACTGATCATGGAAAGAAGGCGGGCTTTTTGGACCAGAGCTGGTAATTTCGGCAAATGTACAAATATTTGTGTTCGTATCTACATCAATAATCAGAACAGGTCTAATCTTAAAATCTTGAGGGTTATTCTCAAAATATATAATTACTGAATGAATTTCTCCTACACTTGGCATGTCAATTATTTTACTCCGTCATCATTAAACCATTCTTTATGAGTTGGCTTTTTTGGATTTAGTTTAATTTTCTTTTCATCACCTTCGAGTACTTTAAGCTTTGAACTTATTTTATTCAAGGAAGATTTTAAATAAACAGCATTTTCCTTTGGAAGTGTGCTTGGCATATTATTTTCCTCCTTTATGTGAGGATTATTTAACTCCTCTTTCATATCATATCACCTACTTATAACCAATTCAATAATTAGTATTTCCACTGTTGTTTAGTTAGAATCGTTAATTTCTCTAATTTGACACAGAATTCATGGGAATTACTTTTGTTAAAACATGCTGGTTCTAGTGCTATCAACGAAAGGAGACCATTGTGACAAAACAATTAAAACACTTCTGCATGCTAGGGTTAATACTTCTCGGTCTGATCTTGCCGGGTCAAGCGGCACCGGCTGCTGAGCAAATTGCAAATGTTGCTTTGCCGGAATTTACAGTAAAGCTGAATGGACAAACAGTAGATAATCAATATCGACGCTATCCCCTTCTTGTTTACAAAGACATAACCTATTTTCCTATGACATGGTACGACTGCAGGTTATTAGGTTTGGAGACAGAGTGGACACAAACAGAAGGCTTAAGAATAGTTCAAAACAGGGTAACATCAGCATATGATTCCTGTGAAACAGAGAAAAAGAATAATGTACGATATCGAGCCGGTATACCTTCTTACCCGATTACCGTAAACGGTACAACCTTGGATAATACCGGAGAGGAATATCCGCTTTTAAGCTTTAATAACATCACATATTTTCCCCTCACATGGAGGTTTGCCCATGGCGAGTTCGGTTGGGATTATAAGTGGAACGGTGTGACGGGACTTAGCGTACCATGAAGGGTATTACTATTTTGTCGAAACTGTTGGCAATATCAACAACGTATATCGAAAGCAGGAAAATAACACGACCCAAGAGTTGGTATATACCTATGAAGTGAGCACTGCTTATGGTTTTAACAATAGATTGACCTTTGAACTCAGAGATGGTCAACTATGGTTTTTCTATCACATAGGCGGTGCGGTTATGGGTTCTGATGTGTATAAATCAATTTGAAGCACCTCTGGGCAATAATCTGTGGTTGATTCCTGTTGGCAAAGAATATGAATACCAATGAAACTATTAACATTACAGAAAGCTCTGTACGGGATTTCAAAATTATAAATCATAAGCTTTATTATATAGAAGAAAGCGACGGCTTATTATATTCAGCAGAGTCGGACGGAACTGGAAAGCAAAGAATATCCGATCAAGTCGTGGCTGAAGAGCAGGGTTGGTATGATGAAATAGGCGGGAATGTTTTCTACACTACGGAGTCTGAGGGAGGTAATAGGCTGTTTTTGGCTTTACCGGAGAAGGAAGATGAGCAAATTCTACCCGAAGCTGTGCTGAAAGTCGCAAGGATGAATGAGAAAATCGTTTGTCAGTTGGCTCCGGGAGAGGATATTGATGAAAGCTGCGGATAAATCCATAAAAGAAATAGAGATAAGGTAGGATATTTGCATTTGGCATTTGGGGTCAGGCTTGAAATATTCACTAATTAATTAGTGAATATTTCAAGCCTGACCCCATGTCTTTTATGGAACAACGGACAACTAATATGGTATAATGGCTTAGTGCTTTTTAATAAAGTAAATAACTAAAGAGGGGACAGGTATAAATGAAAAGATTTGTCAGTATAGTATTAATTATTTTATTTACCCTAACATTTAGCGCATGCGCTTCGAACAATGAGGCGACAACAGGCCAGGAAAGTTCCGGAAGCAATGCCCCGGCCGACGACTTGACTTATATCAAGGAAAAAGGTAATCTCATCATTGGCATCACCCCATATGAGCCGATGAACTACGAAGATAAAGAAGGAAAACTGGTCGGGTTTGATACTGAATATGCCGAGGCGCTCTGCGCTAAACTCGGTGTTACACCAGAGTTTATCTTCATCAACTGGGATACAAAAGAAATTGAGCTTAAGTCCAAAAACATTGATTGTATTTGGAACGGACTGACTGTCACGGAAGAGCGTAAGGAGAATATGGCCTTTACCCAGTCTTATCTCATAAATGAGCAGGTTGTCGTTGTCCGTTCGTCTGATGCCGATAAGTACACAGACAAGGCGAGCCTTAAAGGTGTAAGTGTCGTCGCTGAGGCAGGCTCCGCAGGTCAAACCGCGGTTGAGGCCGATTTGCCCGATGCCGAATTTACCGCTGTCGACGCACAGACCAAGGCGTTGTTGGAAGTCAAGGCCGGTACTGCACAGGCAGCCGTCGTCGATGCTACGATAGCCAATTCCATGACAGGTGCGGGTACGGATTATGCGGAACTCACAGTAATAACCGACTTGAACCTAACTTCTGAGGAATATGCGATCGGACTGCGTCTCGACAGCACAGCTGTTGACGAGTTCGACAAGCTCACGGCGGAGTTGCTGCAGGACGGCACACTAACCGAAATTGCCAAGAAATACGGATTGATGGAACGTCTAATCAACAAATAAATTTTAAAGGACTGTGTCGCCGCCATGAGTTTTGCCGTTATCACACAGACATTGCTGGAAGGTTTTCTGATAACACTATTGATCTTCATCATAACCCTTGTCTTTGCTATTCCACTTGGCCTGTTAGTTTCCTTCGGGTCCATGAGCCGAATAGTGCCTTTGCGATGGCTGACAAGGACGTTCGTTTGGATTATTCGCGGTACCCCGTTAATCCTGCAAGTCATCATTGTCTTTTACGGGCCGGGTCTTATTTGGGGTTGGACTGCTTTCCCGCGTCTGGAGGCTGTTTTAATTGCCTTTGTGATTAATTATGCGGCTTATTTTTCGGAGATATACCGAAGCGGCATCGAAAGCGTTCCGCGCGGCCAGTATGAAGCCGGTCAGGTACTCGGGATGACGAAGACACAAATCTTTTTTAAGGTTATTCTGTTGCAAGTTATCAAGCGTATTGTTCCTCCGATGGCAAACGAAATCATCACGCTCGTCAAAGATACTTCTTTGGCGCGCGTGATTGCCGTTCGGGAGATTATTATGGAGGCGGAAGATTTTATCAAATCGGCAGCAATCATCTGGCCCTTGTTTTATACAGGTGTCTTTTATCTGCTGTTTTGCGGTATACTTACCCTGCTGTTCAACTATCTTGAACGCAGGCTCAGCTACTTTAAAGTTTAGGAGGAGCCCACGTGTCTATTCTGGAGGTCAAAAACTTAAAAAAATGTTTCGGCTCATCCATTGTCCTTGAAAACATTAGTTTTTCCCTAAAAAAGGGAGAGTCCCTTGCTATTATCGGCTCGTCCGGTAGCGGCAAGACGACGCTTCTCAGATGCCTCAATTTCCTGGAGATACCTGATGGCGGTACGATTAATGTCGGCAGTGAGACTATATTTGACGGAAAAAATCCGGCAATGCTTTCCGATAAGGAGATTCGCAAAAGAAGGCTCCATTTCGGGCTGGTTTTTCAGTCATTCAATCTGTTCCCGCAGTATGCCGCCCTCAAAAACATAACGCTGGCCTGCGAACTGCTAGCCAAAGAAAGGCCGGATTACAAGGAAAACCGCAAGTCGATAATAGCCGATATCGAAAAAAAGGCCCGCACCCTGATGGACCAGGTGGGGCTATCCGGCAAGCTGGATTATTATCCGCATCAGCTCTCGGGCGGGCAACAGCAGCGCGTTGCTATTGCCCGGGCCCTTGCTTTAAACCCGGACATTCTCTGTTTTGATGAGCCTACCTCTGCCCTTGACCCAGAACTCACCGGCGAGGTCTTAAAGGTAATCAAAAGTCTGGCCGACAAGAAGATGACAATGGTTATTGTAACTCACGAGATGCAATTTGCCCGAGAGGTGTCCGATAAGGTCTTATTCATTGATAACGGCATCATAGTTGAATACGGGACACCGGAAGAAATCTTCGTTAACCCGAGAGAGGATCGCACAAAGCAGTTTTTGGAGCGCTATTCGGGGTAGATAAACACAGTAATTAAAATGCGAAAGTTGAGACAGCAGTAAGAAAATGTTATAATATGTTCAAGCATAGTGATTATTATAGAGGTGACATAATAAAATTATGAAGATATTACCTCAGATTGCAAATGATATTGTAATTAAGAACATGCAAATATTAGGTAAAAATATAAATATTATGGATGACCAGGGATTCATAATTGCAAGCGGGCAAAAAGACAGAATAAATAAATATCACAAGATTGCTCATGAAGTTGTTAAAAGTGGAAAAACAATAGAAGTAGATTTTGAACAAGCCAGGATCATGAGTGACGTATTTCATGGTATAAATATGCCTATTGAGTTTAATGGTAAAATAATCGGAGTAGTAGGTATTACAGGAGATTTAAAAGAGGTTCGTAACTATGGAACCTTATTAAAAAATACTGTAGAATTAATGCTTAATCAAGATTTCCTTAATAAAATACTGCATATGAAGGACCGTAATAAAGAACATCTTATTCATGATTTGCTTTTGGGAGATTTGAATAATAATGAGTTTGAAGCTTGCGTGAGTAGATGTCGCGTTTTAGGACTTATTATAACAACTCCAGCAACAGTAATTGTTATTAATGTAAATAAAACAAATGTAAATCTTACTGAAAAAATGAATGATGATCAGTTGATAATAGAGAAAATAAAGGATTCTATACTCAGTATCTTAAAAAATCAATTATCTGGTGATGATATGTGTGTAACAATAGGCAGTGAACAGATAGTTGTTTTTAAAGGAATACCATCTTATTTGGATGAGAAAAGAAGTATAAAGCATATATTTGATTTTACAGAGAAGATACAGACCCTGATAAATAAGAAACTAAACATAAACCTATATATCGGGATAGGAGAAGTAGCCAAAACAATATATGATATAAGAAAATCATATAAAACTGCATGCTATTCACTGAAAATTGGAACGAAATTTTATTCCACCGAAAACTTTTATTGCTTGGATAATGTTACGATAGGTATGCTTATTGAGGGAGCTTCTGATTTGCTCAAGGAAAAAATCAATAAAATTGCCTCTTCTAAGGTGTTTGCAAAGGAAGAAATCTGTGAAACACTGAAAATATATTTTGAAAGCAATTTTAACGTCAATAAGGCCGCAAAAAGACTTTATATACACAGAAATACATTACTATATCGTCTTAAAAAAATTGAAGAAAGTACAAAACTCTCTCCAAGTAATTTTAATGATGCGGTAATTCTTTATCTTTCAATAGTATTTAAGAGATCAAGAAAAATATAGGGCAAATTATAAGAATTGCTAGGCTGAAGAGCCTAGTTTTTTTTGTAGAATTAATACAAAAGATGGGGATAAAATACTCGATTTTATTGTCTACTATGCTAATTGTATTGCTTTATAAGTATTTACTATAATATAAATGTGGCCATTTAAATAACTAGGGTGTGTAGCGGAGTAGATTCGATATAGAGAATGGAGGTGAAAGATGCTAAGTGCAGTAAAACTTAAAGAAATTGAGGACTTTATTATCAAACAGAGGAGATATTTTCATTGCTATCCGGAATTATCAGGTTATGAAGAGCATACATCACAAATGATAGCCGATATACTAAGTGGTATGGGGATAAAAGTTCAAAAATATTCTGGGAATTGGGGCGTATGTGGGATAATTGAAGGCGAAAAGCCTGGACCGGTAATAGCACTGCGGGCAGATATGGATGCACTGCCAATTGAAGAGGAAAACGATGTACATTATCGGTCGAAATATAAAAATATCATGCATGCTTGTGGTCATGACTGTCATATGGCGATTGTACTAGGTGCTGCAAAGATACTATCTGAGAAAAGGGATTTTGCGGGTACTGTAAAACTAATTTTTCAACCGTCTGAAGAGGCTGCCCCCGTTGGTGGAGCCCAAGCCATGATAGATGAAGGTGTATTGTTATCTCCTGAAGTAGATATGATTTTTGGTTTGCATGTATGGCCGGGTCTTCCTTTGGGTCAGATAGGTATAAAAGCAGGTTCAATGGAAGCAGGTTCGGACAGGCTTACTATTAAGATTATTGGTAAAGAGTCACATGCAATTACGCCCCATAAAGGAGTAGATGCAATATCGGTTGCCGGAGATGTTATAAATGGTATAAGCAAGATGATAAGCAGACGAATTGATCCTATAGAACAGGCCACTATATCTATTGGGACAATAGCAGGGGGAAGCAGATATAATATTTTGGCAAAAGAAGTCATACTTGAAGGAACTGTTAGAACTCTCAACCAGAAAACGCGTGACAGTATCCCGGAAAAGTTAAAGCAACTGCTCAATGGTATCACCCAGGCTCATGGTGCAAGTTTTGATCTATCATATCGATATGGTTATCCGCCCTTGATTAATTGGGAAGAACCAGCTCAGATTGTTATGGTAGCTGTAGAGAAGGTACTAGGAAGAGATTCGCTCAGGACAGATATTAAACCGGTATTGGGAGCCGAGGACTTTTCCAGGTATATGGAAAGAGTACCGGGAGCTTACTTTTGGTTGGGTTGTGGGGATGAAGATGATAGACCTCCCCTTCACTCTGCGAAATTTGATGTAGATGAAGGTATTCTGTTACCTGGAGCAAGAATCATGTCACAGATTGCAGTTTCAAGTATGGAACATCTCAACAAAAATCATATAAATAAATCGTGTAAGGAGGATAAACAATGACGAATACAACGAATCAACCCCAAGAACATGGAAAAAAGAAGTTAGGGATTTTCCAGCGTTTCTTAGATACTGTTGAGTATATTGGGAATAAATTTCCTTCACCATTTATTCTGTTTTCTATAATGGCCCTTATAGTACTTCTTCTTTCTAAGGTATTTGAGGGGGTATCAGTAGAGTATATTGGCGCCGGTGGGGAGAATGTAACTAAGGCAGTTGTCAGTCTTTTAAATGCCGATGGCTTTAGATATATTCTCACTGATATGGTGAGTATTTTTATAAAATTCCCGCCATTAGGTCTGGTAATAATGATGATGATGGCCCTTGGATTAGCAGAAAAAACGGGATTGGTGACAGCTTTCGTAAGAAAGGTGATGTTAGGTGTTCCAGAATGGGCTATAACAGCAACGATTTTCATTTTAGGTATTTGTGGAAACCTCGCTTCTGACGCAGCTACTGTTTTTGTGCCTGCCGCCGCAGCTGCCGTATATGCAAGTATGGGTAGAAACCCTATACTTGGGCTCTCAATTGCTTTTGCCGCGACCCAAGCAGGGTTTAGTGCTAACTTTCTTCCGGCAGGAACGGATGTTATTATTAGTAGTATAACTAAATCAGCCGTGGGAATCATCCCTCAAACAGCTAACTCTCCTGCTCATCCTTTGATTAACTATTACTTTATGGCTAGTTCTGTAGTAGTTTTGGCAGTTGTAGGTGTCTTTATTGCTGAGAAGATTGTTGGACCGAGAGTAAATCGCCTTCATCCTATAAACGAGTTTGCTATAGAAGTGGAGGACCAAAAAATATCACAAGAGGAAGAACGGGGATTGCGGTTCGCCAAATGGACGGCGATTGGTTACGTCCTTATAATTCTAGCATTGTTGGTTCCTGAGTTTGGTTTACTACGTAATCCTGAAACACATGCGATAATTCCTAGATCTCCATTTTTGTCTGGTATAGTTCCTATTCTTTTCTTTTTCTTCTTGTTTGTTGGAGTGGCCTTCGGTTTAGGCAAAAGAGTAATTAAAAAAGAATCAGATGTCGCCAAATTTATGGCCCAAGGACTGGCTGGAGTTCTGTCCTTTGTTGTTACAGCATTTTCTGCCGCTCAATTCATTGCTTGGTTTACAAAAACCAACCTAGCGACTGTGCTGGCTGTAAAAGGGGCTAATTTGTTAAAGAGTTTAGATTTAACTGGCCTAATGCTTATAGTGTGTTTGATTCTGTTAAGCGCCTTTTTAGATATGTTTGTTACCAGTGGTGGTGTAAAATGGCTTATTTTAGCTCCTATTTTTGTACCAATGTTTGGGCTTCTAGGCATGGAACCGGCATTAACCCAGGCCGCTTATAGAGTAGGAGAAAGTTCCATTAACAGCATGACGCCGTTAAACTATTATATTCCAGTTATGTTAGGAATAATAGCAAAATATTCTAAATCAGAAAACAAGATAGGGATAGGAACATTAGTAGCATTACAATTGCCTTATGGAATAGGCTTTTTATTAGCATGGTCTTCGTGGCTAATCATTTATCTATTATTGGGGTTACCATTAGGACCAGGAGTTAACGCGTTTATGTAAAAAAATAGGAGATAGATTCCATGAAAGTAATAGTAGCAGTTGATTCCTTTAAAGGAAGCTTAAGCAGTTTAAAAGTAGGTGAAGCAATAAAAATTGGTATAAAAAAAGTTTTCCCATCTGCCAGTATAAAAATTATACCTATGGGTGACGGAGGGGAAGGCACTGTAGAAGCTTTAGTGAATGCAACGATGGGGACATTTGTTACATATGAAGTAACATCGCCCATTGGGGAGCCTGTGGAATCTATCGTAGGTATTTTGCCTAACGGAACGGCGGTATTAGAAATGGCTTCCGCTTCAGGATTGGTTCTGGTTCCCCAGGATAAAAGAAATCCTCTAAAAGCAACTACCTGGGGAACCGGTGAACTAATTAGAAAGGTTATAGATTCAGGATACAAAAATATTCTTATTGGAATAGGTGGAAGCGCTACAAATGATGGTGGCGCGGGGATGGTCCAAGCATTGGGAGCCCGGTTGCTGGATCAGGAGGGGAGAGAACTTCCCTTAGGCGGAGAAGCCTTAATAAATTTAAAGTCTATTGATTTATCAGATATAGACTCAAGACTTTCAGAAATTAACATTAAAGTAATGTGTGACGTAACAAATCCTCTTTGCGGACCTTTAGGAGCCTCATATATTTATGGGCCACAAAAAGGCGCTACTCCAGAAATGATTGTAACCCTTGAAAAGAGTCTTGAAAATTATGCCAGGGTTATAAAAGAACAGCTAGGTGTGGATGTTAAGGATGTTCCTGGAGCTGGAGCCGCAGGGGGGTTAGGAGCCGGATTGGTTGCCTTTACTAATGCACAGCTACAGAATGGTGTAGATACTATTCTGGATGCTATAGGCTTTGACGAGCTTTTACCTGATTATGATATAGTAATTTCGGGGGAAGGGCGGATAGATCAACAGTCCATTTATGGCAAGCTCCCTATAGGAGTTGCCAAGAGAGCGTTAAAGTTTGGGAAACCTGTTATAGCAATTGTTGGCTCAATAGGTTCTGGTACGGAAGAGTTATACAAACATGGTTTAAGTTCAATCATCTCAATTGCCAATGGGCCAATGTCTTTTACTGAATGTATGGAAAATGCATATGAATTGACCGTGGATGCAGCGGAGCGTACATTTCGTATAATTAAGAGTTCATCTTGTGTTTTCTAGGGAGATATTCAGGGGTTTTGGCTAATTAAAAAAAGAGTAATAGGGGTTGAAGGTATGCGGTTTAAAGCTACTGTATTATGTGAAAATACAGTGTTTGGAAATGGGCCAATTGCTGAGCATGGATGGTCTGTTTTTCTTGAGACAGATGCGGGAAATTTTCTCTTTGACACAGGACAAGGCAAAGCCATTATACACAATGCTAATTATTTCAAGAAAGATTTATCCTCCATCGAAGCAATAATGCTAAGTCATCATCATGGTGACCATACAGGTGGATTGTTGGACGTATTGGATTACACAGGAGAAAAGGTAGTATATGCTCATTCTGACATTTTTAGAGACGCTTATAATACTAGATACCGCCGCATGAGCTATGCAGGAATCCCGTATAGACGCGAAGTTTTGGAAGGAAAGGGAGCACAATTTGATTTATCTCGGGATTTTAGGCAAATTGCTCCTGGATTATATCTTACGGGAGAAATACCAAGAATTACTCCTTACGAAAAAGGAGATGCCTACTTGGTCATAAAAGATAATGATCAATTACGAAGTGACCCGGTAATAGATGATCAGTCGTTAATAATTGAAACGGAAGATGGGTTGTTTATCATTCTTGGTTGTTGTCATGCCGGTATTATTAATACCTTAAAACATGCTGTTCATGTAACCGGGCAAAAGCGAATCCACACTGTTATTGGAGGTACTCATCTTGGGCCGGTAAGCAATGAACAACGAGAAGAAAGTATAAAAGCTCTTAAAGAGTTTAATATTGAGAGACTTGGTGTTTCCCATTGCACAGGAATGAAGGCTTGCATGAGACTTTACCAGGAGTTTGGTGAAAAATTCTTTTTTTACAATGTGGGGGCTATTGTCGATAATGAAAACGTTTACGTTTCTGTTTTTGCTTCCAACACGAAATAGGAGTTTTTTAATGAACTACCCCAAAAAGTTAGCCAAATTTAATTAAGCAACTAGAAAGGACTGAGTTCTGTATTGCACAGGGCTCAGTCCTTTCTAGTCAGCTCTTAATATACTCAAAATTATGCTTCCAACGCTGGCAAACGATATATTTCTTGACAGGAAAAAAATATTCATCGTATAATATTCAACGTAGAGTATAGGAGGTGAGTCTATTTGACCAGATTGCTTGTGCTTGGGCTGCTTGATATGCAGCCTATGTCGGGATATGATGTCCAGCAAATGCTTAAGCTGACGGATGCGGAGCGTTGGGGAGGCGTACTTATCGGTTCTATTTATCATGCGCTGAAGAAAATGGAGACAGAAAGACTTGTTGAGGTTGCCAGCATCGAGCAAACAGGGCACCGGCAAAAGGCAGTCTATCAGATTACCGAAAAAGGAAAAAACCATCTTAAAGAACTAGCAAGAGATGCACTAAAAGCTTCATCGGTTATATACCCATCCACGCTGTATTCTGGATTATCTTATGTGCATAAGTTACCCAAAGATGAAGCGTTGACAGCTTTAAGCCTTCAAACAGATGCTCTTGATCGTGAATATCAGACTCTTGAAAAGGGACTCAAAGCGAAAAAGGAAGCGCTGGACGGAGATTTACCCGCTATGACAAAACTGGTTTTTGAAAACATGTTCGCTATCATCTGTCAGCAGCAGTATTTTGTTTCAAAAGCTATGCAATTGCTAAATTCATAGAGGTAATATTTTCTCCCTCGTTAGAGGGAGAAAAAAAGGCCCAAATAGTCAACGTTGTATAAACCATATTAAATATAAAGGAGAGATTGTCATGAATCTGATTACTGCAAAAGCTCTGAAGAAGCGGTTCCGTGACCGCGAAGTTATAAAAGGGATTGATCTCGAAATCGAGCAAGGGCATATTCTTGCTTTGATCGGCCCCAATGGGGCCGGGAAGTCTACGACCATTTCCATGTTGATGGGTATCCTAAAACCGGATGCCGGGAGTGTTACTTATTGACGGGAGGATTACCGTGCCTATATCGGCGTTCAGTTACAATCAACTCCGTTTTTCGAAGGTTATACGGCGGAGGAAAATCTGAGGCTGTTTGCTGCAATGTATCATGTGAAGCTGAGCAAAACGCAACTTCGCGAAAAACTGGAAGCATGTAACCTGGCGGAGGCCGGGAAAACGCCTGCTATCCGGTTATCCGTGGGACAACAAAAACGTCTGGCCATTGCGGTCACCACCGTACATCGACCCGATCTGATCGTACTGGATGAGCCGACGGCAGGACTGGACCCACGCGTCCGTCACGATATCCGGCTGATGATCCGTTGTCTTGCCAGTGACCATCGGACGGTTTTGTTCTCCTCACATGATATGGAGGAAGTGGAACGAACAGCCGACTGCCTGATTTTCATCAATGATGGGCGGATTGTTGCACGGGGGCAGCCGAAGTCCTTGTTACGGGAGCATCATCTCGATAATCTGGAGGATCTATATCTCAAGCTTACGGAAACTGATGAAAGGATGGGATGATACAATGAAAACGATATTAGGGTTGACACTCAAAGCTACATCACGTGATCCATTCTTATTGTTTTGGTCGATTCTCCTGCCCGTTGGCGGCACCGTCGGTCTGGGGTTGTTTATTAAGCAAGTGGGATATCCTTTGCGCATTATGACGGGTATGATGGCGGTGGGCGTTTTGTTCTATGCATTTACAACAACGGCCTTTACGATCCTAGGACAGCGTAGCAGAGGTGTCTACAGTCTGCTGCGTGTGACGCCCATGCCCCTGTGGCAATATATCTCCGGGGTTTCAGGTGCATGGACGCTGGTCTCGTTTCTCTGCGCAATGCTGGTCTTTGTGGCGGGAAAGATTGTGTTCCAGTTGGACGTTTCCGAGCTCTCCATCCTGCTTTTGCTGCCTGTCGTGCTTTTGGCGGCGCTTGGATATGTGTTCCTCAGTTTTTTTGTATCCAGTATGTGTCGGACGGAAGCACATGTCAGCATGGCTACCAACGTTGCGTCCATGCTGTTGCTTTTTTGCAGCGATGCCTTTTATGCGTTGGACAGGGCTCCGGTATGGCTGCAAACGATCACTCGCTTTAATCCATTTCAATGGTTTATTGATGGACTGCGTAACGCCTTTGCTTTAAATGTAGGCGGCTGGCTGATAAGTACAGGTTTATTACTTACCGTATTGATTATTGCTTTGCTGTTGGCCGTGCAGACATTTAAATATACAGATGTTTAGTCAAATTTTTTATTAATAACCGATTGACTATTGGAATGTAACTTTAACCATGTTGAGTTACATGTTGCTTATAATATGACTTGATGGTGTCATATTATAAATGTATACTGAAACAGGGTGATAGAATGCAAATTAACCGATTGTTCGAAATTATATATATCCTGCTTGGGAAAAAAACGGTCACGTCTAAGGAACTTGCAGAGCGATTTGAGGTTTCAACCAGAACTATTTATCGTGATATTGAAACATTATCTTCTGCAGGTATTCCTGTGTATATGAGCAAAGGTAAGGGCGGCGGTATTTCACTGCTGCCTGATTTTGTGCTGAATAAAGCTGTTATAACGGATGAAGAAAAAGAGGATATTCTATCTTCACTAAAAGCTGTAAACGCTGTTAATCTCAGCAAAACAGATACCGCGCTTAAAAAGCTCAGCAGCTTGTTTGGTGAATCAAACACAGATTGGATTGAAGTGGATTTTTCTTCTTGGGCCAACGCACAGAACGAAACTGAAACATTCAATACGATTAAGTCTGCAATATTAGGCAAGAGAGTTGTTTCTTTTTCCTATGCCAGTGTAAAAGGGCAGCGGACAACACGCGAAGTAGAGCCTTTAAAACTTTGCTTTAAAAGTGGTGCATGGTATTTATATGGATATTGTAAGTCGCGAGCTGATTTCCGTTTCTTTAAGTTAAGGCGAATCAGGGAGCTTTGTGTATCAGAGCAAAATTTTCAGCGGAAATCCCCCAAACAAATTTTTTCTAACGAGAATGTGTTTCAGGAAGAGTATGTAAAACTAAAACTAAAGCTATCTGCGAAGGTTGCTTACAGGGTATACGATGAATTCGATCGTTATGAGCAACAAGAGGACGGAAGTTTTATTGCGGAAATCAATTATCCAAAGGGTGAATGGATTTTTTACTACATCACAACTTTCGGCAGCCAATGTGAAGTTTTGGAACCAAAGGACGTAAGAATTGATGTGAAAGCAGAACTGCAGAACACATTAAACCATTATCTTTAATATGACATACAGTTGTCGTATTAGGCAAAGTATAATAGCCTTATCAAATAGATGGAGGTTATCTAAAATGAATTATGAAATCGTAAATTTAGAGCAAAAAACAGTGGTAGGGGTAAGTGCAATTACAGGAAATGCTGATCCTAAAATGGGGGAAGTTATTGGTGGACTGTGGAAAAAGTTATATCAAGGCGGAGTAAATGCTACAATCAAAAATAAGATAAACGAGTATGCCATCGGGCTTTATTCTGACTACTCAAATGACCAATATTGCGTTACTGCCGGAAATGAGGTTTCAAAACCAGAGAATGATGAACTGACTGTAAAAATGATTCCTGCCGGAAAATATGCAAAGTTTTTTGTACATGGGAATATGGAAAAAGCAGTTGCCGAGGCTTGGGGCGAAATCTGGAAAATGGATTTGGACAGAAGCTTTACAGGAGATTTTGAGGAATATCTTAATATTGATGGGGAGAATGCAGACATTGATATTTACATTGCATTAAAATAAAACCCAACTTAGTCTATTGTGCCATCTCCAGCAATAAAGACTGTCAAGTAGCGTCAAGAAAGAAACTGCCGTTTCTTTCTTGACAAAATATATTATCTCGTGCCATAATAAAAACTGACCAGTCAGTTTTTATTATGGAGGTATGAATATGCCACGTGTATCGCCTGACTATGAACAGACCCAGAAAAAACGAATTATCGAAGGCTCAGCCAAGGTCTTTGCTGAATACGGTTATCGTCAGACTACGATGGACCAAATTTGTCAAGCTCTTAAAATTAGCAAAGGAGCAGTCTATATTTATTTTAAAAACAAGGAAGAGTTATTTACTTCGACCATGGATTATATTTTTCACAAGCGTTATGAACTTCTTTCAGGTGCTTTTGAAGAAACAGACCCGCTTAAGGTGAAATTTGAGAAGATGCTTAATTGTCTTGGAAATCTGGTGAGCAGAGATAACAAATACGCATACACACGTCTGTCTGTTGAAGGATTTATTGAGAGTGACCGAATTCCCGGTCTGGAATCGATCAAGGCTGACTCTTATAATCGTTTTTACAAATTACTGCACGATTTGATAACTCAAGGGCAGGCTGTAGAGCAGATTAATCCTAAGCCGGATATTTCCAGCATGATTGTGGTTATAATGGCAACAATGGATGGTCTCATGATGCATAGTCTTGTTCAAGGGCGCGAATTAGACCCTGAGAGGATCCAGAAAGTGGTTATAGAGATGTTCTCGCATAAACTGAATTTTTAGCCTGCAAATAAGGAGAACACTTATGTCAAACAAAAAAAATACTAATTCTCGTCTGCGAATACTGCTTTCAGAGGGGTCGAGTACCAATGTCCGTGAAATGATTACCGCATTAGGTCCCTTGGGATATACCATAGATATTTGCGATCCGAACCCATTTTGTATGGGACGTTTTTCGACTTATATTCACAAGATTTATCAATGCCCGAAGTCCGGAGATGACCCCGTAGGCTATCTTAAATTCGTTATCAGGCTCATCAAAGAGCGGGGCTACGACGTACTTTTCCCGGCAAATGAGCAAGCGTTCCTTTTTGCTTGGGCTAAAAAATATCTAACTCCTCTAGTTGGAATAGCGGTATCCGACTTTTTGTCTTTTCAACGTTTGCAAACCAAATCGGCATTTATGCGTTATCTTGATGAAATTAAACTGCCTCATCCACGCACACGTTATGCAAAGACTTGGGATGAGATAGAAGAGGCTGTGAGCTTTTTTTGTATGCCCTGTTACATAAAGATGGACTATGGAACGGCAAGCACTGGAGTCTGGCGGATCAAAGACAATCTGGATTTGAATTTGTTGAAGGAAAGCTTGAACACGCAGAAGATATTAAACGGACAAACCGAATTGATTGTTCAGGAAGCATCTAAGGGTCATTTTGAACAATTGCACTCCATCTTTGATTAGGGGAGATTACTTGCAATCCATTGCACCCGTCGCCTGAAAGAAGGCTTGGGGGGTGGGGCTATCAGCAAAGTAGGAGTAGATCGCCCTATTGTCAGACAAAATCTTGAGAAAATCGGGGCATCTCTCAAGTGGCATGGAAGCCTGTCCATCGACTATTTTTATAATGAACAAGATGGTAAGGCATATTATATTGATGCTAATCCGCGTATTACTGAGCCGATGAACGCTATGGTAAATGGTATCAACTTCGCCGAAATGCAGGTTCGGCTCTCTGTAGGAGAATTCATTCCAGCTAATAATACCAGTCATATAATAAATAAAAGTCATTCCGCTATTCAGGCTTTACTGGCGGCTGCAGGGCAACGGTATTCACGGTTTGACATATTGAAAGAAATGTGTCTGGTTTCTTCTAAGAGGGGGATATACGTAAATAGTCACGAAGGTGTAACGCCTGTTGCAAAGGATTTTACTTCAATGGTTCCTTTAAGTGTAGTATTTCTTCAGCTTATGATTAATCCGAAAAGTAATAATTCTCAAGCTGAGAAAGCAATATCTAATTATTCACTGGGAAAGGCAATTCCCAAAATATCAAAGATGAAACCGGAAGAAGTCTTAGGAGGGATAATAATTGAATAAAAAGGCATTTTTCATAGCCGTAGTTTCCAGTACCATGATAATCATTATGGTGCTGACAATAAATATTTTAACATCTTGGGACATACACCCGTGGTTTATATATCCTTCCTACGCTATTTTGTGGTGGCCACTGGCTTGTATTGCGAGGAAAAGCCCCAAGCTAATCTCGATAATTGGAGGGTTGGGTACTGCCTTGTTTTTGTGGTTAATTAACAGATTAACATCACCTAACACAGTTTGGGCTGTTTACACTTATTTTCCTTTTACATGGTGGCCAATTGCAAAATTCTTGCCTAAACAAAAGAAATTTATACTCACTTTGGTCGCTCTGTGCTGCTATTACGGAATACTCAATATTTTCGTAGAGCCGTCTCAGCCATGGGCAATCTATATCGTATTTCCTGCAATTATCGCAGCTGTTAGTGTAATTTTTGCAAAGAAAAAGCAATATTTAACAATGTCGATTGCCGGTAGTATATTAGCAATTATTTTTTTCATCACTATAAACATCGTCACATCATCGTATACATTTTGGGCGATATATCCAAGCCTTGGTGTTCTGATTTGCCTGCTAGGTGTATTTTCCTTTAGCAAATTTAGGATAAGCAATAACAGCAGTAAAGATAGGTAGGGAGCAATGAACACAAAAATACTGAAAATACTATTAGGGCTTTTCGTAACGGGCATCTTGCTGACTGTATTTTACTTTGGTGACTATGTTGTGTTTGTTTTGGCGAGCATATTTGTGTTTGTTTTTATGGTTATCCGAATTATATGTAGTACAATACATCTGAGCGAGAAAATACTGCAATTTTTTGTATATGCCCTAATAATGGTTTTGCAAATTTTATATTTTACACTGTTAGTCTTTTCTCATAGCGAGGAGAGCTTGGTCTTTGTGATATTAAAACTCACAAGCACTGCGTTAATATTATTATCTCCAATTATTGAAAAGGTGTTATTTCAAAATAACAATGAAACTTTCGTGATGCCTTCGTTACAGGCCGATGGCACATTTGCATATTCTCAGCTTATTTACGAAAAAGAGCGAATAATCGAAGGGGTTGAAACCTGTAAAAGAATCACGTCTGTTTTTAATAAAGAAAACATTGGTCAAGTACTCAAAGAATTATCAAATAACAGCTCGTGTCGCTATGTAAATAACGGTAGCCTGACAAAAGAGTATGAAAATGCTGCTTACTCAAGCCTTGAAGATGACAACATATATATTGTTCTTACTGATTCGGGAAGTCCTGCAAGCGAGATGCTGTCAGTTTTTACTTGTAGACGATTTAACCATGTTTCCCTTTCTTTTGATAGTGATTTAAAGACAATCATAAGCTATAACGGCGGTCAAAACGTACATATGCCAGGTTTAAATCACGAAATAATTGAGGCTTTGCACAATAAGCCTGATTCTTCAATCCTGGTTTACAGCCTGAAAATTACCAAAGAGCAAAAGCGAAAAATAATAGAAAAGGTGTTAGAAATCAATTGTGAAGGTAGCGCATACAATTTACTTGGACTTGTACTAAAATTTACTCTAAAGCCAAACATCATGTTCTGCTCTCAGTTTGTATATCAGATGTTGCAATATGCAGGTGTGGGCTATTTTGACAAAAAAAACACTAAGGTTAAACCAACCGATTTAGTTGAATTGGATTACCACCGAAAGCTCAAATTTGCCTATGAAATCAAGTTTAACGGATAACGCCAATTAAAAGGAGAGGTATAATGAATACAAAAGATAATAGTAAAGTTGTTTTTGCTGGCATAGTAATTCTCGCCATTATATTGCTTATAATGTTCTGGATATTTATATCGGGTAACATATTTAACGGTTTCAAAAAATCATCAGAGACTTTTGATGCTAATAATATACATACAATTAATGCAGATTTTGATAGCTACAACATAGTTGTTGAAAAATATTCCGGTAAGGACATCAGGCTAAGTTGGTATAGCAATAAGAGAGCCAACTGCGAAACTGATGAAGCTAACGGTGTATTAACTGTTACATATCATAATAGAAAAAGTCTATTTGGTTTTTCAAACTTAAGATTTCGCAAAAAAAAATTCTATACGCTCAAAATCGAACTTCCCCAAAAATACAATGGAAAGATATCCTTGTCTAGCCAGTCAGGTCAAATATATGCTGACGGTATAGACGTGGAAAGAGGGATTTCCGTAAGTACATTGTCAGGGACAATTGAAATCAATAATGCATCGAGCGGACAAGATATATACGTTACAGCTATGTCCGGCAATATCAAGATGAAAGACATAACGCTAAATGGCAATTATTATGGGAAAGTCGATAGCGGTAACATAGATGTTTTTAACATTGGCAATGCAAAGTCTTTTAAGCTAGAAGCAATATCAGGGCAAATATACTTCCAAAATATAACCTCGGATGTGTTTGAGGCTGACTTAACTTCAGGCAATATTCGTTTCAAAGATATTTATGCAAATGAGTCTGTTACCCTAAGCGCCATATCTGGCAATATCAAAGGAAACATATCTGACAAGAGTAGCGAATATAGCTTTATTTCATCATCTACATCAGGAAATGTGAAATTACCCGCAGACGAAGATGGAGTACAAGGGGATAAAATTCTTGATGTAAAAACAGGCTCCGGAAATATTGAGATAATGTTTGATAAATAATTCAAATTCAGTAAAAATATAAAAACCAAGTACTAGACAAGCCACACTATTTTGGTACGAAAAAGTTGATCGGTAATCATAACCGGTTCAAAATACGTTGCTCAGCTCCACAAGAAGTTTGTTTATATTTATCCTGTTGGAGAGGGCACACAAGGATGACCGACAGTTTCTAGACTTTATTGCTGAACGGGTACTTGAGTCCGAGAAGGAAATCATGCGGCTGCTAAACATATCATTTCCTAAACTGTCATAGAATGAAAGCGGGTTATCCAGCATGAGGATCCTGCTTTTGTTGTTATAAAGAACGTATGTTAGATATTCTGTTGATATCTATATTTTTAAGATTGTTAGAGAAAAGCATATTGACAAAAATGGATTACATGTGTAATATTAAATCGAGATTACATATGTAATCCATTCTCGTTTAAACGGAGGTTATCCTGAATGAAGACAATTCCGCAAATTTCGGAATCCGAATTAGAAGTAATGAAAGCTCTTTGGGAGTACGGCAATGCTACAAGCTCCCAAATAATTGAGAGACTTTCACAAACAGCAGAGTGGAAGCCGAAAACCGTGCAGACTTTCATTAACCGCTTGGTGACAAAGGGCGCGGTTAAACCTGTGAAAACAGAAAGTAAGGCGTTTATGTATACCCCGCTTGTCTGTGAAAGTGATTTCAAAGCCAGTGCCAATAAATCCTTTTTAGAAAAAGTATATGACGGCTCTGTAAATCTGATGCTGGCAAGTTTTATTAAAGAGCAGCAGATATCAAAAGAAGAAATAGAAAGCCTGAGAAGGCTGCTGGATGAGGAGGTCTAGTCTGTGACAGAAATTTTCAAGATGGTATTCGTTACTTCTCTTTATGCATCTGTTGTGGGCTTGGTTATTATCCTTGCCAAAAGTGTGTTAAAGAACAAGTTAAGTCCTCAATGGCATTATCTAATCTGGGTTGTTTTGATATTAAAGCTTCTTGTTCCGTTCGGTCCTCAAAGTGCTGTTAGTCTGTTTAATACCGTACCCCCCGTACAGCAAAGTACCGATTCCATGCAACCTTACGATCAAATACATGAAGAAATTGTTGTCAGCCCGCAGGAAAACTCACATATCTCTGCAAGCTATGAGGCTGAGGATGAATTCCCGGGCCTTGCTGCAGTTGCGGAAAGGGCAGTTGGCTATGTATGGCTGTTGGGTGTGGTTTTAATGTCGGCATGGCTGTTTTACACAAACCGTAAACTGCATAAAAAACTTAAATGTTCCGATAGTCCTGTGCCTGAATCATTATATGCTATTCTTGAAAAATGCAAAGAAAAAATAGGAGTTAGAGCAAATATTGAAATTGTGATTCAGAATGATGTAGGTACTCCGGCATTGTTTGGTGTTTTTCAGCCTAAAATTTTGTTATCTCGTGAAAACCTGGAAACTGATAACAAAAATACATCTTACATATTTTTGCATGAGCTTGCACATTATCAAAGGAAGGATTTACTTGCAAATTATCTGTTACTTGTGGTGCAGGTTATTCACTGGTTTAACCCCATAATTTGGTTCTGTTTTAAAAGGATACGACAGGATATGGAACTTGCCGCAGATGCAAAGGTTTTAAACGTATTGGAAGGTGATGAACAAAAAGAATATGGAAAGGCGCTTCTTCTAGTGCTAGAAAGGTTCAACACTTCAAAGCTTGCCCCCAGACTTGTTGGAATGGTTGATGATAAAGAAAATATTGCAAGAAGGATAAAAACGATTAAAATGGCTGATTTTTTTAAGAGTAGAAAAAGGATGGTTATAACAACAGGAATACTTTGTATTGTTGTGCTTAGTGTATTTTTGTTGACAAGCGCATTGCCGGGAGGGACTTTCTGTGAGTTAGGGAAATATACTTTACAAGTGCCTTCGGATTGGAAAGTAACAAACAGTGAAGGCCAGCTTTTATTTGAGAAAAACGGTATTTCGATTGGCGGGGTGCAGATAGTGGGCTTGGAGCCCGGGCAGCCTCTTAATTTGCCTAATCATTCAAAAACAAAAAGCAAAAAGGACATAGAAGGGCTGATAACCGAAGCTGTTTTATTAAATCTTGATATGAGTGAACCGGCGGCAGCCCAAGATGCATCGGAAAAA
Organism: Clostridia bacterium; assembly: GCA_018433675.1. Taxonomy (GTDB): domain Bacteria; phylum Bacillota; class Peptococcia; order DRI-13; family SM3-B62; genus SM3-B62. The sequence goes on along the minus strand of JAHDQS010000024.1, from coordinate 12,164 downwards.
AACGAAAACCATTTGTATTTGACCTTTACGGATGATGGAAATGCTTATGACATTTATGCTGATACCAGATATGTTAAAGAGGCAGAGCTTCTTAAAATCGGGGAAACCCTGCAAAAAGCGGCTAAGATCGAATCGGCTGAAAACGAGAATGTCCCAACAATCGAAGAGGCGGTAAGCAGAGCGATAGAAAATCGAAATTCTCAAAGCTATCATCAGGGTGAAGCCTTTGCGGAGGGACATACGGTACTTGAAATTGATGAGAAAGAAAAGATTACTACGGTTTATGCTGTCGCAAGCTGTGGCTGGTTTGGTTTCGAGAACGGTATCTTTACAAAAATCAGCGGATGCGGTGTAATTCCAACAGTAATCAAATTTACTAAAAACGTAAACGGGGAGTATTCTCTTCTTGACTACAAAGAGCCGCTGGACGGAGAGCTATATACAAAATCAATTAAGGAAATGTTCCCCGAGAGATTATGGGACAGTGTTTTCAAAACAGGCGGACACTCTTCCGAGCTTGTAGCACAGCAGGAGGAACAGGCAAGGCGGTATCTTCAAAGCATCGGCAGAGATGCGGAAGTAAGGCTGTCACATGTGGATAAAAACTTGGCAGATATTGATGTACAGGCTTCTAACAAGCTCTTCAGCGAGTTTACGAAATATGATGCGGAACTAAACAACTTTCCCTACTGGCTGGGTACAAAGGAAATGCTCGTCAACGGAGTCAGGTATGTTTACGAGACCTCACAGAGTAAAACGGATGACGGTTGCGACCTGATTATTTTCAGAAAGACTAAAAAAGAAGACGGGACTGTTGTAAAAGAGTATCTCTACAAGATTGTGGGGAGCGAACCGCAGCTTATAAAGGAATGAGAATAACGAAAAACTCAGGACGAATTAATTATCGGTATTCCAGATATACTAAAAGTGCCGAATGGATACATTTAATCATAGAAGGGAGGCTGTAAAATGGAACAGGAGCCTCAGACGGCAGACGCTCTGAATCAATTATTGCAGGGAGAATACATGGCTGTCGATACATTTAATGTCTTTATTTCCAAACTCGAGGATGAAAGTATTAAAGAGACCTTTCAGCAAGTACAGGACAATCACAGGGAAAACATCCAAACTCTTGCCGGATATATACAAAACATCGGAGGAAAACCGAATGAGAATTTAGGTTTTAAAGGCAGGATGGCAGATATGAAACTTAGTATGGAACTGGGAGAAAATGATGATTCTCAAGTGGTAAAAAAGGCTGTAGAAGGCGAGACCAACGGGATAAATATGGCAGAAAAGATTCTGAGGGGAAAGCTGGATGATAAATCAAGAGACCTTGCCGGAGAAGTGCTTAAAAAAGACAGAAGTTCTTTAGAAGGTTTAAAAAAATTAATGTAATTGTACATCAAGTTAGTCATGTATTTGCAGGTTTTAAAATCAATGGAGGAGAAAGAGTCCCTCATCGATTTTAGAACCTGCTTTAAATAGGGGTTGCTTAACAGCTAAGCTTAAATCCACAAAATACACTCTGATCCGGATGGCCTTGGCTGTTTAATGTTTCCTTTCTGAAAAGTAGTATGACTTTGGCGAATTCACTCCAGCTCTTGGAAGAATCAGCGAACATTTCGCACATGTGTCGTCTGAGGTCATGTTTCCGATTTTTGATTTTTCAAAGTGCTTGCTGTATTTCTCTTCGAACAGATCCCAGGGAATGATGGTACTCATTATTATGTGGGATACCTGATTCATTTCCATTCCATCCTGACAAAAACCGCATTGGATAATAAGAGCAAGGCTCCTACTATTATTATGTTAACTATTGAAATTCCTGCAAAAGCCAGCAGTGGATCTTGGTAAACAAAACCCACTATTCCTCCAACTATTATTCCAGGCAATAAGAGCAACAGAATTTGCAGCATCAGAAATAAAGGATACAATACTTTTTCATCGAGGGCATTGGGGAAAACGATGCGTATTAAGAAGTTGGAACTCAAATTTAAAATATAGAAGCTTACAACAAATATAATCATGACCAATATTGCCAGGGGCGGGGCGCTGAGCAATATTCCAAGAGAGATATTCAGTGCCGATATGTTTAAACTCATTCGTATTATGTCTGTCAAACTGCTGCTGATGATTTTGAGGAGGTTGGAACCGGGAATCAGAAAGATATAGGGTTTGGTCAGCTCATGCTGCCCGGAGTTTGCCGCTGAGAATATAAATATAATGTAAGCAATAATCCCATTGGCAATATAAAGAGGAGTCAGGCCATCAGTTTGCTTGGAACCATAAAAGCCAATACCTATTCCGGCCAGTAAGAATATTATCGTCCACAATCCCAGGAATGGATGAAGGTCGCTCCGGCTATACTCAACTCTGCTGCGCCAAAAGAAAGCCCAGGGTCCGCTTCCGGTGTTGCTGACATTTACGTTTTTTCTTTTGCTGAAAGGAAGGGATGTTCGTTGGGCTTTTTCACTTCCTTCCTTGCGCTTTTTGCGCAGGCTTCTTTTTTCAGTAGCATTTAGAATATCTTCGTAGTAATCATCAGCAGCATTGTAAGAAAGAACGATGCTGCAAACTATAAATAAAAACTGAAGAACAAGAGCAATTACACTGTATGTGCTGTATCCGGTAATAGCCGTCATAAAGGCAACCTTACTCCAGCCAATTACCGGCAGGTATTCAAGATAAGAAGCGTTTAAACTCTGTAGCAAACCTTGTGCCAAATTACCGGCAGAGATGATACTGCCCAATAAATAAAGGCAAAATATAGCAATAAGCGCCAAGATTACTTGTTGCAACTGCTCTCTGACACCGAATTTGCTCCCAAGAGCAAAAACAAAAAATTTTAACGGTTCAATGGCTAAGAGCAGGCCGATAAAACCACAATACATAAAAGGAAAATACTGCATATTTATCACGGCAACGTTCATAATCATCGGCATAAAGGCCAAAACAATTATGCCATAAAGAACAAAATATAATAAGCTTTGCTTCGCCATGCTGTAAACCAACACTTTTTTGGGAGAAACAGGAGCAGGGAATAACAGGTGGACATCTCCCATGTTAAAAAAGGTTGAGGATTCCTTCGTGCCGCGATACAAAAAATACAAAATAAACACAGTGCCAAATCCTACAAATCCTGCCCCTAATATTTGAGGACCTAATTGCATGTTTGTTTCCTCCGGGTGCCGGTATCGTAACATCACATTTAAAACAAGGGAGCCTATCCATATTAGGTAAAGAAGATAGATCACAAGACGTTTGGGATTGTTCTTTATTTCAAGAAAATGGTTTTTTATTATCCAGCCATCTTTTTTAGTGAGAAGCTTAAATTCATTCATCCTTTGTCACCTCTAGGAATAGTTCTTCAAGAGATACATTCTCATTGTTTCCAAGCTTACTCTTCATTTCTTCCATAGCCATATCAACGATAATTTCCCCTTTTTTCATTACCAGAACACGCTGGCAAAGATTTTCAATACTGTCGAGCAAGTGTGTGCTGATTAAGACGGTTTTCTGTTGTTTACTTAGTTCTTTAAAAATCAATTTTGTTTCCCTGATCGACTTAGGGTCAAGACCAATCATTGGTTCATCGAACAGATAAAGGTCAGGTTCGGGCAATAGGCCACAACAAATAGAGACCTTTTGTTTCATTCCTTTTGACAGTTCTTTAGCCAATTTATCTTTTTTGTCCCACAGGTCATAACGTTCGATCAATCGCTCTGCCTTTTCCTCGAAGTTTGCCACATTGTAAGCATATCCAATAAACTTCAAGTGTTCCCAAACAGTCAACATATCGTAAAGTTCAGGCACTTCCGGTACATAGGTAAACTTTTTCTTGGCTTCCCGAGAAGTATTGGAATAACCGCCGACAGTAATGCTTCCGTTAGTTTTACGTAATAGCCCGACAATAGTTTTTATGGTGGTGCTTTTACCTGCTCCGTTCGGGCCTAAAAGTCCTACGATATTGCCTTGGTTAAGAGTAAAACTAATGTCGTCTACAGCAACAATACTTTTATATTTCTTAGTCAGGTGTTCTATCTTTAACATTATATCCTCCTTATGGCTTGTATCTTGGAAATAGCTAACTTCTTAGTATACACATTAACTACATTTTACCAAATAAATTGCTATATATTTCACAGATTACAAAAATTAATTGTGTAATTGGCGACATTAACGGTCCGATAGATACTATCATTACGTTGCAGAGGTGGGAAAACCCCCTTATTTTTAGGTGTTTCCCCAAAGCGAAGTTTTCAGCTATAATAGAGTCCGGGTTTATTATTTATATCGGGGACGTAGCTCAGTTGGGAGAGCGCCGCGTTCGCAATGCGGAGGTCGAGGGTTCGGATTCCATCGTCTCCACCATAGTAGACAGTCCTGTTTTTTTGTATCCAAAAACTCGAAAATGCTACGCAAAGTAGCATAAAATCATAAGATTGTAAGACATATTTGCTTGTTTGTAAACTATGATTGACTATACTTGAAACATCAACAGAATGGAGGTAACTCAAATGAATTTTGCAGAAAAAGTAAAAACCATGCGAAAACAGTTCGAGATGTCTCAAGAACAGCTTGCAGAAAAAATCAATGTTTCCAGACAGGCAATTACCAAATGGGAAACAGGTGGAGGTATACCGGATGTAGAAAATCTTTTAGCGATTGCAGCGCTGTTTAATATTTCGGTGGATGAACTAATGTCTGCTAAAAAGAATATTCGCAACGCTTCGGGTTTTTTATATGAAAGTATTACCGAGTACGACATTGATTACAAAAAGCACTATGATATTAATGCAGGCGGTGCATTTGAAGTCGTTATAGAGAGCACGGAAAGCGAAAAAATCCGTGTGCGTCTGGCGTCCAATGTTATAAATACTCTGGAAAGCAGCTTTAAGGTAAAAATTGACGATCGAAAGAGCCGCATCGATGTGAATGTTAATCGTGTAGGAAATGTGAGTGAAGCTCAAGCAAAAGAGGCTTTATACATATTTATAGGTATTCCATCAAAATTTCTTGTCGATCTTGAGCTTTCCGCCATTATCAATACTCTGCGCGTAAATCATATGGAAATTAATGTTTTGGAGTTTGACGGAAAGGTAAGCAATGTACATGTTAACAGCATAAAGGGGCTTCTGGAATTAAATTGTTCCACAGATATGAATATTGTCTGTGCAGGTTTGAATGGCTGTATCGATATAAACCAAATTTCTGCTACTTCTACTATTCACGTTCCGAAAGGAACAGTCTATTTTGCGAAAAAGAAGGGACGCTCAAACAGTATTTTATATACAGTTGACAATCAGTCTTGCGCTTCCCCGCTAAATGAAGATGCAGAGAATATCATTGAGCTTAAAGGGATGAATGCCGAACTTGTGATCAACGAATATACGCATGCTCCCTGGGAGGTGTAATAATTAAAGCTTACAAATATCAACCTCTTGTGTTTTTTAGTGCCGTATTTCTTTTCACTTGGATTTTTTGGTTTTCGGCGGCTATCATCAGCCGTACCGATTTTGACAATGGCATCAGCATAATTCTGATGGTTTTAGGATTGTTTGTACCTTCCGTAACCTCGCTTGTAATGGTGTTAAAATCAAAAAGCAGGGCACTGAAAAAGGATTATAAAGATAAGTTGTCTGGCTTTTACAGAATCAAGCCGTTAAATGTAATTTTTGCAATTGCAGTAATGGGGCTTATTATAGTTATCTCCATTCTGATCTCCCTTCTGTTTGGAGAATCCATTAATCAATTTTCCTTTGTGGGTGGATTTTCCTTTTCCATCGGTGGTATTCCCACACTGTTAACGCTTGTTTTGACCGCGCTGTTAGAAGAACTTGGATGGCGTGGTTATGCAGAGGATTCCGTTGCTTTTTATTGCAGTTGGTTTCAGGAATCCATTATTTTCGGTATCGTATGGGCGTTATGGCATTTGCCATTGTTCTTTATACCGGATACCTACCAATACGGTATCCTGCAAATGAATGTATGGTATATGGTAAATTTCTTTATCAGCATTGTACCGATGGGCTTTTTGCTGACATGGGTCTATGTAAAAAATGGGCGAAGCATTTTTGCCTGTATGGTATTCCATTTCTTTGTTAATTTTTTTCAGGAACAAATAGCCATGACGCAGGTTACAAAATGCTTCGAGACCATAGTTATCGCAGCTGTTGCTATCATCATTGTGCTTATAAATAAAGATATGTTCTTTGAAATACGACACGTTGGGTATATACTCGAAAACGAATGAGCCTTAGTATTTTTGTGGTTATAACGCGTATCAACCTTAAGCAAATAACTCACAAACCCTATACGGACAGTCAGAGCGGAAAGTTGTTAAAGCGGATGTGGACAATGAGAATCAAAGACAAAAAATTGATTTCCGCCATATCCGCGATGTCAAAGGCAGAGGCTGCAGGTATCGGTTTTCCCGAAAAAGGTACACCGCAGGGCGGCCTATCTCTACAATTCAGTAAAGGAAGTAACCCTTTGTTATAGATGAAGAAAACAACAAAAAGGCAGGGTGTGTGCACACAAGAAAGCAGCGGGCTGATCTGAGATACCCGCTGCTTTTTCATTATAAGCAATGTGGCTTACTTGAACTGTGTAATAGTAGCATGTTTTTCTTTGTACGGGAATTTCTTTTCAAACTCTTCTAATTCCTCTTTATCTATATTGAAGACCGGATCTTCATAAAACTTACCGGTGATGCCTTGCAGAGCGCCGGTATATAACTCCATTGTCATAAATGCTTCGAAGTTTGTTCCGCCAAAAAGTCAAGTTCGGGAATATACGCGGAAACCTTATTTGTTATCTCCTTCCTTGATAATAACTATATTTCCTTCTTCGTGACGTTTATTCAATATTCGTCTTGCTTTTCGGTTTTCCACGCTGTCAAATATTATCGAGAAATCATAGTTTTCTGGGTAAAGCTCGCTGGCAGCCACATGCAGCTTAATGCGTTTGTGGTTTACAAGCCTTTTCTTTCCCTTTATCTGGACACCGATTTCTCCCTTTTCATTTGAAGGAGCATAAACAATACCGATTTCCTTCTGAGGATAAACAATCACGCTGTCTCCGATGTTGAATTTGCTGCTATGAGACTGTATTTTAGGCTTCGGTTCTTTTTGCTTGACGATCTGGGGCGCAGTGACGTTCTTGTCGGGAGTAGGTATGCTTTGCTGTGCCGCAAGCCAACGCTCTTCGCATAAACTCCCATATGCGGCTTCCTGCGCGCGTTTCAACATTTGCCGAGGCATGCCCAGCCTTTCCGCAATATACAGCGCGCAACTTTCACCGGCCTCTCCGATTTCAAGACGATAGAGCGGCATAAGACTCTCCTTGTCAAATGCCATGCGGGCATTTACAAGACCTGGTTTGTTTGCCGCATATTCTTTTATTTCCGGATAGTGCGTTGTCACGGCAAACAGGCATCCTTTTGCACAAAGCTCATCCAAAACCGCGATTGCCAGCCCCATACCTTCGGCGGGGTCAGTTCCGGATCCAAGCTCATCAAGCAGGACAAGTGAGTCCTTATTTGCATGTTTTAATATTTCAAGCACGTTCTTCATGTGTGATGAAAAGGTGGAAAGATTTTCTGCTATGCTTTGCCCGTCGCCGATATCACATAGAACCATATTGTGCATACAAAAGCTGCTGTTGTCGTCGGCGGGTACATGTAGGCCACTTTGTACCATCAGAGAAAGAAGCCCGACTGTTTTCAGCACAACGGTTTTGCCGCCGGTATTTGGCCCTGTAATAACCACTCCCGCATTTTTATATCCGGATTCAAAGTTCAATGGTACTGCAGAATTCTGGTTCAACAGGGGATGCTTTGCGTTGCTTATATGAATTTCTCTGCCGGTGTTTATACCAACGGGGGATGCTTTCATGGAAATACTTAGTTTTCCTTTCGCAAAGAGGAAATCAAGCGTTTCCATCGCCTCAATATTAAGCTTAATGGCTGTAAGATTATCGTTGATAAGCGCTGTCAGGGTGTATAGAATGCGCCTGACTTCATTGTCTTCCTCAATCTGCAGGGTGTAAAGCTCCGACTCTAGTTTGCTAACGGATGAAGGCTCGATAAAGCAGGTCCCTTTTGTATTAGACATTTCAATAACAGTGCCGGCGACATCATTTTTATGTTCACGCTTTACCGGTAGGGTATAGTGGCCGTTTCTGACTGAGACAAAGCTCTCCGAAAACCAAGCTTTATTTTTCCGTAAAAGCGTGTCAAGTTTTGCCTTTATCTGGTCGGTGGTAATAACAATTTGCCGTCGGATACTGTCAAGCTGGGCAGATGCCTTGTCATCTACAATGCCGTTCCTTATACACCGCTCGATTTCATTTTCAAGCTCTGTCAGTTCGTATATTGATCCACCATACCAGGCAATATTTGAATCTGTTGTCTCGGCTTTCTTAAGGTACGTTTTCATTCTTCGGCAAGATACAAGAAAAGACGATACGTGCGATATCTGATTAGGCATCAGCATTGCCTCTATAGCAATCAGGTCAATGACCTTTTGAAGCTCCGACATTGATGAAAGCGGCGGGGTCCCGATTTGTTCAATAATACGTTTTGCCTGTGTTGTTTCGTCTATCCAGCGCCTTACTTCGGCCTCGTTTAATGACGGAGCTAGCTCAAGGCAGCGTGTTTTGACAGTTTCGGACAGTGCGTTTTCTGCAAGTTTCCCAAGTATTTTGTCAAACTCAAGTGTTATAAAATTATTCATGTAGATCTCCTTTAAAAAATGAAATACCCGCATAGACATACCACACCTATAAAAGTGCAGAATGCTCCCTGCGGGCAAAAATCTCAATATATAAAAACAACGCGACAAGCACACCTTGCCACGCATCAATTATTGAAAGTATTGAAGCAGTCTGTTAGGTATGTCTTTCAAAAGGGCAACACAAAGAAAGGGTTTCACCTCATAATGCCGCACCTTTTGCAACCATATTTAGTTGAGTACCACCATAACAGACAGAACCGACATCAATACGCCACCTTTCAAAATATATGTTCTTAGTACAAAACCATTTTAATCTATTTTCCTGTAAAGATCAAGAATTTCATCAGTTACCGTTCGTTCCGAAAAAATAACCATGCCTAATTGACGTACCGACATGATGCCTAACAAGGCATTGGTTATAAACATCTCCTGAAAGGATTCTACATCTTGCGGGAGAATATGAGTCTCTTTCGCATCATATTTTTCTATCAACCAGCGACGGACAGTTCCTGCCAATAGACCGCAATTCGTAGCTGGCGTGTATAACCTTTTATTCGAAACAAAAAAAAGATTGGACACAGTTCCTTCTGTTAGCTCTCCCTTAGAATTCAGAAATACTGCTTCATCAAACCCATTACATAAAGCCAAGCGTTTTTGGAGTATATTGTCACCTTGATTTAGGGATTTAATTCCAGTCATCTGAGAAGTTTCATTCCTGCGCACAGAACTATACATCAAAGAGAAGCCTTGAGCGTACTGCTCTTTGGTATAGGTATTCTTCCGCATCTCCCATACCGTGTTATTCTGTGATACAAGAACACGTAAAACATCCTTATTCTCCGGCATCCGGCGGATGTGTTGTTCTGTTTCCTCCTGTAAAGAAACCGGCATAGGTATCCCCAATGTATCCAGTGCATTTTTTAGGCGTTCCATGTGATAGGATAGAAGTATTCCTTTGCCGTTTTTAACGGATAAAGTCTCAAATGCTCCGAGACCGAATCGGTACCCATCGTCCAATACAAAAGTATTTAAAGTATTCATTTCATTGCCTCCAATAATGCTTTTGCTTTCTGTTCAGTTTCCTCGAATTCAAATTCCAGCTCTGATTCACAGGTGATTCCACCACCAACCCCCAAATGGTATGTCCCGTTTTTATATATCGCGGTACGAATTACGATATTAAAATTACAGCTGTTATCTAAAGAGAAATAACCGATCGATCCGGTATAAAGTCCTCTGCGAGAATGTTCCAACTCATCGATAATTTCCATGGCTGTTCGTTTCGGTGCCCCGGTAACAGATCCGCCAGGGAACATGGCAACCAGAAGATCCATTGAAGTCATTTCTTCTTTTAGTTTTCCGATAATCGTTGATACCAGGTGGAAAACCGTCGCATAGGCTTCGACTTCAAACAACTCGGTTACCTTGACGCTTCCAGGTTTACAAACCTTATTCAGATCGTTTCGCTCCAAATCTACGATCATTAATAATTCGCTTCTATCTTTGGAAGAATGCAATAACTCTGTTCGGAGTCTGCTGTCTTCCTCCGGAGTATTTCCTCTTTTTCTTGTACCTTTAATCGGGCGCGTTTCCACAATACCGTCCGTTAGCTTTAAAAACTGCTCCGGTGAAGAACAAACAATCTGAAAGTCTCCGTAATTTAGATAACCGCTGAAAGGTGCGGGGTTGTCCCTATGGAGCCGCAAATAAACCTCATATGGCTTTACCGAACTATCCACGATCAGTTGGCGGGTCATATTTGTAATATAGACATCGCCTTCAATGATATAGGTAATGACCTTATTGACAGCTGCGAGGTATTGCTCTTTTTCAAAATCAGAGCTGACTTTAAGTACTTTCTTTCCCATATTTGCAAAGGATGTGCCCGGCGTTTTTTTGTTTAGCATTGCTCCTAAATCCCTTTCCAAAGCGTCAAGACTGTCTTCTCCACTTTTTAAACGCTCTGCGGCAGTCAAATAAATCTTTTTTTTCTTAATGTCTTCGATAATAAAATGCTCATAAAAAATGAACAATCCTTCGGGGATATCAACTTTCTTGGGATGACAGGAGCAGATCTTATTCGACCTCATACCGAAATCATAGGCAAGATATCCTATGGCTCCTGACAGCATTGGCAAAGTTGTGGGATTCTCTTCCCGATGTACCTTTAAATACTCGGAAATATAATCGGAGAATGTCTCATCCTGAGGAATGCCGTTAACAAATAATTCACCGTTTCTGCATTCCACTTTCAGATAAGGATGGATTCCAATAATCGAAAAACACCCGTATGAGTTTTCTAAAGAAGAATCCAGGAACACAGTATCTTTTTCTTGAGAATAACAGGAATATATCTCGATAGCGGGGTAATAAAGGGGCCACTCTTTGTATTTAGTCATTCATTTTCCTCTATTCTTACATATTTTAACGAAATTTTTTATAATGTCATATCCATATTGAGATAAAAGAGCCTCAGGATGAAACTGTACCCCAAATATCGGAAACTCTTTATGGGATATCGCCATAATTACACCATCTTCTGCTCTTGCATCAACCTGCAAACAATCTGGAAACGAATCTTCTGATACAATTAAAGAATGATAACGGGTCACGGCGAATTCATCTGGAAGTCCATGCAAAACACCCGTATTATAATTGGTTATCCTGGTTATTTTCCCATGCATTGGACGCAAACCCTTGATAATTTTGGAACCAAAAGTATGTCCGATAAGTTGATGGCCAAGGCAAACCCCTAAAATATAAGTGCGACTGCAAAAAGCACGAAGGATAGCGACAGATGTTTCATAGTCTTCAGGACGCTTGGGGCCAGGAGAAAAGATTATCCCTTCGAGGTTTTCGATTTTTTCAATATAATCAGGAGTAGCCATGTCATTACGAATAACTTCAACAGAGCAGTTCAACACATCAAAATATGACTTAAGGTTGTAAACAAAAGAATCATAATGATCAATAAGTAAATACATTTTCTTTCTCTTCCTTTCCATCGATCCCCGAATTTTTGAATAAAAAAACCGAAACCAACAACAGAAATTCTGTTGACGTTTTCGGCAGTCTTCCAATTCGAAATTGGGCACACCTTATTTTGTTAGACTAAATCATATTGGACTCCATCAGCATTGTCAAGAATTAATTTAGCAAAAAACACACACCGATATACGATACAATTGAGCAAGGGGAGCTGTTCGTTTTGCTGGGTGTAAACGGTGCCGGAAAACTCACCATGATAAAAATGCTGTCATGCCTTGCCAAAAGAAGTTGATCACAGCTTAGAGTAAAATTATAGTAGGCAAAACCAAAAAAATATGGGAAGAATCGAAAAAGACCCTTCCCATAATCACGTCTTTCCTGTAGTTTGTAAGTTGAACAGACCAACAAACGAGGTGACGTGATATGAAAAGTGTAACT
>JAHDQS010000004.1 GCA_018433675.1 Clostridia bacterium | reverse complement strand
TGTTATTTCTTCTCTATCGTAATACAGCTTCAGTATGAGACTGCCGTCAGGTGTTATGTTCCCCGTCGCTGCTCTGCCGGCATGGCTAATATTCTCGCTAAATCCTGCATACGCCTTCGCTGCTGCTGTAGCTGTGGTATCAGTTGTTCCTGCCAATACTTCTGTTTCATACAGGCTATACCCGGCTCCTGTAACATCTTGTCGATAATGCTGCACTATATACGCTGTATCCGGATTAGGTATCCATTTAGCGTAAAGTGTCAAGTTATTTGCAGGCATCACACCTTCGGTAAAGTTCCACAAAGTTGTAAGATTGCTATCGCTATACCAGCTAGAAAAGACATACCCTGCCTTCATTGGTGCTTCAGGTTCTATTATCTTATTTCCTTCTACAACTATCTGGCCTGCCACAGAACTTCCGCCATTGCTGTTGAATATCACCTCGTAACCATCAGCATCTTCAAAGCTTATTGCCAAAAAATTTGTCATGGCCCCTGCGATTGATGACGCATCGTTACTTGTAAAAGCCGCATCTTCAAATGATACCGTTATGTTGCTTGCGTTATCCGCACTGCTATGCTGTGCGGCTGTCCCTGTAAAAACCATGGTTGCAGTGCCTTCGCCGGTTTTTGTTATGACTATCGAAAGCCCTTCAGGCACGTTGGATGTTTGAATTGCTGTGATTTCCTGATTAATACTTCCGGTGAAAGTATCACCGGACAATGTTATTTCAGATGTGGTGCTTATTGAACCGTCATTGCTTTCCGCTTCTGTAAAAATTGTCGGATTATATACCAGTGATACTGATTCAGGAGGTGCCGGGGCATCATCATCCGGCTCTATCGGGGCAAATTCCACCCCGTTGTTATATGTTGTTCCTCTGCCGTCATCAACGAAAAGATATGGTGGTAAAGCCGTATCATCTAAGTTGTATGTCGCAAATCCCAAACGATACGTACCGGGGTGCGTTATTTTAAAGCTTGCAAGCTGCCATCCGGTACTGCCATAGCTTCCTGTAGAATAGTTGCCGGTCCCCTTGACGGTAGCTCCCAAAATACCGACCTCCGCATATACTCCGTTCACCATTGGTACGTTATCCGGATTATCTACATTCACCAGTGACACAAAGGAAGCGTCGTTAAAAGGGTCATAATCAGTCGCTACATAGTTCCAGCCGACGGTAAACTCCTCTCCGGCTATCAGTTCCAGGTCAGTATAAATATATGATGCGTTTGTTATTGCCGGAAAAACACCGGTGATATAATCCTTGCTTGCTTGTGACAGCATCAGTGTATCAGACATAGCTGTAAAAGCCCCGTAAGAGCCTGAGGGAACTAAAACGGCCATTTTACTTCCATTGGGAAATACCTCCCAGTTGTTGCTTCCGGCCGGAATCGTTCTTTGCGCTTCGACCGTAACCGTACCGTTTGTATTCCAGTATGTCAAGTCGTTTTCAAATCCTAGATTTTCTTTGTTAGGCATGACAGTTCCGCTGGTAAAGGTCTGAAATAAGGTAAAACTCATCATTCCGAAGGTGGTCATCAAGGGCTGCTGGAAACTTTCCTCTTCAAAAAGCTTCTCTGTGCTCACTGTCCATTTTGCATAAAGAGTCAAGTCTTGTTGAGGCATGGTATCGTTTATAAAATCCCAGCCTATGGTACATCCTTCGTCTAAATACCATCCGGCAAAATCGTAGCCATTCTTAAAAGGTTGAGTGGGTTCGTTCACGGTGTTACTATACTCCACATACTGAGTCCTAACCAGACTTCCTCCGCTTGAATCAAAGGTAACGGTAAAAATATTATGAAACTCAAAAGCTAATGAGGTTGCCTCTGTGAGATTGCCTGCTGTGTCATTAACCTTGATATGTAAGTAATACGTTCCCAACCCGCTTTCTTTGGTTAATATGTCCCCGGATAGAAAGTCAGCCCATTCCCCATCTGTGGGGAAATCCGCAGTGCCTGTCCATTGATACTGACTTGATGCGATTTCAGCCGGCAGTATTGTCTCAATACTTACGGCTGTACTATGACTTTTGTCGGGAGTTTCGTTTCCGTTCTCTGCGAAGGTAACTACAGGTAATGTTTTTACAATGTTACTCACAGTAATTGTTTCAACTGTTTCGTTTTCCGCCGTATCTTTCACATAAACAGTGTATGTTCCATTTTCTAAAACATCAAAAGTGCTTTCAGATATCTCAAATCCATCCATTATAAAATAATCCGTATCCTGTTGTCCATTGGCCCACTTTTTCTCTGCAAGCTCATTATCGTCTGTCGCTGTTACGGTAATAGTAACATTCTGATTAGTGGGTTCTATGGTATTTGTACTCAAGGTTAGTTCAATACTGCCATCAATTTCGTCTGCCTTTGCAAACTCTGCCCCAGTGAAGGTTATAAGTAATATAGAGGACATTAGTATAAAACTCATCATAATTTTAATAACATTTTTATAAGATAACATCTGAGAATCCCCTTTCATCGGTATCAAAAAAATATAATGTTTTTTAAGACACCCCCCAACCTCACCGCAAGCAGTAATTGCTATAGTAATGTTCCTATAATATTGTTATTGATATAAATGTTTACTACAATATTATGATATTCAACGTTTGGGTTTAATCTCCTTTTATTATCATCTGATATTTCATTTTTTCTTGGCATAAATACTGATTGACAAAACAAAAATACCTTGCTATATTAAAGGTGTATTAGTGATATAGTACAGTGTAACAGCGGAATGGAGGCTTATATGTGGTACTATGTAGATCCGCAAAGTGGTGTGCCGATATATGTACAGTTAAAGGAACAGATTAAAAAGGCAATAGCCACCGGCCTATTGACAGAAGGAGAACAAATGCCTTCTGTTCGGGAACTAGCGCTCCAGCTCACCATCAACCCCAACACTGTATCTAAGGCTTATCAAGAACTGGAGCGTGAAAGAATTCTCCAAACAGCACGCGGGTTGGGCAGTTTTGTCGCCAAACGTCGAAAGGGCAATGAACAAGAACAAAAGATCGCTTTAGACAAAGCCCTGGAAAAATTGATGATAGAAGCTTATCAGCTTTCGGTAGACGCCGATACTCTGCATAACGGATTTATAGATAAGCTGGCCGCCTGGAAAGACCGCTTAGTGAAAGGAGCGAAAAACAATGACCCTGGCAATCGAACTTGAGGACCTCAGCAAATCCTTCAAGGATAAAAAAGCGGTGGATAATCTGTCGCTTCAGGTACCTGCCGGCAGTATTTTCGGTTTCCTCGGACCTAACGGTGCCGGGAAAACTACGACCATCAAGCTAATGTTGGGCCTGATACGTCCGGATACAGGAGGCGGAAAAATCCTCGGCCTGGACATCGAAAAAGAATCAGAATCCATCCGCCGCCGAACAGGCTATGTGGCAGAGATGCCTCATATGTACGGGTATATGACAGTGCAGGAAATCATCAAATTCTGCCGTCCTTTCTACCCCGTCTGGAATGATGGTCTGGTCGAGAAATATTTGGATTTTTTCAGCCTGCCTCTCAAGGGAAAAATCAAGAATCTATCCAAAGGGATGAATACACAGTTAGCACTGATCCTGGCCATAGCGCCGGAACCTGAACTATTGGTTTTAGACGAACCCACCGCCGGTTTAGACACCATAAACCGCCAAGAACTTTTACGCATTATTCTAGAAGAAATCTCTGTGCAAGGAAGAACCGTCTTTCTCTCCTCCCACCTTCTTCATGACGTGGAACGTGTAGCCGATCAGATCGCTATCATCAATCAAGGCAAACTGGTTGATGTCCGTTCTATTGATGATTTAAAGTCTTCCGTGAAAAAGATCAGGGTGGTATTTCAAAAAGAGGTGCCGGATGATTTGTTTTCTCTGCCGGGCATCCAAAGCTATTCCCGGGAAGGCAAAGCTTACTTGATTACAGTAGAAGACAACCTGCAGGGTATTCTCAATACCATCAAGAACTACCCATACTTTGCGCTGGATATAATCGATCAAAACCTGGAAGATATCTTTATTGACAAGGTCAGGAGGAGTAAAGCATGAATACTACTCTACTAAAGAAAGAACTTCGCGAAGCCTTGTGGAAACTTGTTCTGGGAACGATAATCCTGACAGCATTAGCCTTGTTTATACCTTTAAGCTACAATTTTATCGTTGACCTCTTTTCCCTTCTTCCCTACGAACAGTTGGAGAAGTACCTCGGCACAATACCTACTGATCTTTTCAATGACTTTTCACTGTATCTCTGGAGCCAATGGAACGCTAAAAACCTTCCTCAACTCGGTGCAATCATGGCCATTTTAGTGGGTATGAGTTTACTGGCCGGAGAAGCAAATAATAAAACCATGTCTTTCCTTTTGACTAGGCCGGTATCCAGACGCGATGTTTTCCTAAATAAAGTGCTGGCTGGGACTCTTATGATGGTTATTATGGTCTGGACAGCAACACTTCTTATGATTTTCACCGCCTGGTTCACCCCTAACGTTGTGGATGCAGGAAGATTGTTGACCTGTACTTTTATAACCTCCATAGGTTTATTCGTTATTCTCTCCCTGTCAATACTGCTCTCCGCTATATTTGGTGAGCCCGTCAAGGCCGGAGGCGCTACAGTCCTTATCTTAGTTATATTGGCCGCTGCCTCTTGGTTTAAGCCGCTTCGGGTTATTAATCCTTTTATTCACATGTACGGGGCACAATATATGATGACCGGAGCTTTCCCTCTACTCCCCGTCATATTAATGACTCTTGTAGCTATTGGCTTTTTAGCAGTCGCTATGTGGGTGTTTCAGAAAAAAGAGTATTGATTTGCTGGCTTCAAAATAAGACTCAAATATAAAGGAGGAATAACAATGCTTCTTACCACAACGGATATTAAGACTGACTATGAGGTTTTAGGAATCGTGCGCGGAAATAAAGTTAAGGCAGTGCATCTAGGCAAAGACATTATGGCCTTTTTTAAGAACATTACCGGGGGTGATGTCTCAGAGTACGCAGACCTTATGAGCGAAGTACGGGACAGTGCCTTTGAAGAAATGGTTGCCGAGGCCGAAAAATTAGGAGCCAATGCCGTGATGGGAATAAGGTTCTCATCATCAACCATCTCTTCGGGAATGGCCGAAATCTATGTTTACGGTACGGCAGTAAAAATTTAGGACTCAACATTATTGTCTACGGCAAGAAAGAATATATCGTACGATATATTCTTTCTTGCTTTTTTCCGTTCTATCTGTTACAATCATCGTGCGAGGTGATAAATATGAATGATACCACAAAGGTTATTACAGCCACGGAGTTTAAGACAAATTTAGGTAAATATCTTGACTATGTGACGGAAGATAACGAGGTTGTCATTACGAAAAACGGCAAAAAAGCCGTACGAATGACCCCTTATATCACGGATATCGAGCGATATTACATGGTTAAGGAGAATGCTTTGGATTATCAGTACGGCGGCAAAAAGGTTTCCTATGAAGAATTCATGGAAATCTACGAGAAAAGCGACCTGCGGATGGAGTATATCAACGGTGAAATAGTCATCTTGTCTTCTCCAAGCCCTTTCCATCAAGAGATTTCCGGAAATCTGCACATCATGCTGCGAAACTATCTGAAAGGAAAGAAGTGCAAGGTCTTTTACTCGCCTTTTGACATCCATTTTTACAAAAAGGATTTAAAAACACCTGATGTCATGCAGCCGGATTTGCTCATTATCTGTGACTTGGAGGATAAAATCAACGAAAAAGGCAGGTACATGGGCACCCCCACACTCTGCATCGAGATCTTATCGAAAAGCACCCGCTCCAAAGACATGGTGGACAAACTCAATACGTTTATGCTATCCGGCGTGAGAGAGTTCTGGATCATCGATCCTAAAAAGCGTTCTGTCCTGCTATACGGCTTTAAGGATTTCGAGGTCGACGAATATGTCCATTATAAGCTTGGCGATACTTTGAACTCTTACTATTTTGATGGTCTGGAGATGGTGATAGATGATATTTTCGAGACTTAAGCCAGCCGTTTATTTGTACCTGTGATCATATACCCTTTTGGATTTCTTTTCCGACCGGGGTAATTCCCCTATCTCTACACACTGGCAAAATATCCTTATCCCAATTTTACTTTTAAAGGTATGCAAAATTTCTGCTATAACCTGATCCTTATCAGCCCTGTCCTGCACTTCTACCTTCAGTGTCATCTTATCCTTGCCGTCAATGTTTTCTAAGACAACCTGATATTCGCTTGAAAGCCCTTTTGTTCTGCTCAAGGCATCCTCGATTTGTCCGGGATAGATGTTGACTCCCTTGACCTTGATCATATCATCGGTTCTCCCGATAATTCTGTCAATCATCGGATAAGGTCTTTTGCAGCTACACTTATGCGGTATGATTCTTGTCAGGTCATGAGTGCGATAGCGAATAAGAGGTGCCGCGGCCTTTTTCAACGTGGTAATGACCAACTCACCAAACTCTCCCTCCGAAAGAACCTTCCCGCTATCAGGATCAATCACTTCAAAGTAGAAGAAATCATCCCAGTAATGTATTCCCTCATGCTTTTCACAATCTATTCCTATCCCCGGCCCATAAATCTCGGTTAACCCATAGATATCGAATAATTCGATCTCCAGTTCATCGGAGATACGCTTTCTCATCAAATCTCCCCAGCGTTCGGAACCTATGATCCCGCGCTGTAAATTAATTTTATCCCTCAAACCCCGCTTCTTTACCTCTTCGGCCAAAAGAAGTGCATAGGATGAGGTGGCGCACAGAACGGTGGATTGCAAATCAACCATTATTTTAAGTTGTTTTTCGGTATTACCCGGTCCTATAGGAATGGCCATAGCCCCCAGTTTCTCACAACCCGCCTGAAAACCTATGCCAGCCGTCCATAGCCCGTACCCAGGCGTGATTTGCAGCCTGTCCCTCTTTGTAATCCCTGCCATCTCGTAACAGCGGGCAAACATAATGCCCCAGTCCTCTACATCTTCCTTTGTATAAGGGATTATCACGGGGTTGCCTGTCGTTCCCGAGGAAGAATGAACCCTTACCACATCCTCATCCGGCACAGCTTGAAGACCCAAGGGATAAGCCTTATGAAGATCATGCTTATCACTAAAAGGAATATTTTGAAAATCTTCTCTTGACCTTATTTTATCTACATTGATGCCTTCCTTCAAAAACTTTTCTCTGTAAAATCGGCTGTTCTTCGCCGCATACTCAAGAGAGTGCTGCAAAGAGGCAAAATCTACGGAATCTAACACTTTTGACACTTTATTTTCATCTCCTCTACTGCCTTTACACCTGAATGGAATGCCCTCATATTTAAGGCCAGGAAACTAGGCTTAATATTCTTTTCCATGGACTGCCTCAGGCTTTCCTCTGATAGATCCAGGACACCAAGACCAAAAGCGGCACCGAGCAGAACTGTATTAACTGCCTTGCTTGAACCGCTTTCCTTCGCCCGCTTATTAGCATCTATAAACACAGCGTTACTGTTTTCTGCTATATATTTCATCATTTTATCCCCATCATATGCGGTTAACCCCAAGGCTGTGGAAACCGGGGTAATTGAAGCCGTATTGATTACGGCTTTGCCGCCTTTTTTCAGATAAACGATGTTTCTTGCCCCTTCGCACAGTTCAAAGGAAAGCAACAAGTCAGCACCGCCTACCGGTATATACGGCGAGTGGCTGCCACCTGTTCGAACATGGCTAACGACACAGCCGCCGCGTTGGCTCATACCGATGGTTTCTCCTGTTCTGGCCTTGCGTCCTTCTATTACCGCAGCATAGGCCAAAATCTTCGAGGCCAATATTATACCTTGCCCTCCTACTCCCGCAATCAATATATCCACGTCTTTCCCTCCTAATATGCCGACAACCGCTTAACCTGACTTACTTTAGGTCTGCTATTTAATACTGCCGGTTGGACATACGTTCTTGCATAAACCGCACCCGTTACATAAAGTATCATCAATTGCCACCTTACCCTCTTTGACGTATAAGGCGGGACAACCTATTTCATTAATACATTTCTTGCAGCCGATGCAATTCTCTATTCTACACACTTCCTCCGACTTAAAAAGTGTAACACACGGCGCCTCAAAAATGACGACACTCACTCCCTTATAAGCGGCTGCTTCTTGCACTACTTTTACTGCCTTTTGATGATCAAAAGGATTCACCTTTTCCACAAAACCTACATTAAGCGCCTTGGCTACCGAAGCGATGTCAATTTTAGGTGAATTTGTATTCATCATTGTCTTGCCGGTACCGGGATGAGGCTGTTGTCCCGTCATGGCCGTTGTACAATTATCCAGGACGATAACATTAATATCCGTATTGTTATACACCGCGTTAGCAAGCCCTGTCATTCCAGCGGCAAAAAAGGTGCTGTCGCCGACAAAGGCAAAGGCATTTATATCCGGGTCTGCCTTTTTAATGCCTTGCGCAATGGTAATGCCTGCCCCCATACAAAGGCAAGTATCGGTCATCTCAAGAGGCTTGGCGTTACCCAGGGTGTAACAGCCGATATCTCCGCAGGAGACAATCTTTTCCCCTTTCATGGCCTTTTTCACGGCATAAAAGCTGGCCCTATGAGGACAACCTGCACAAAGTACCGGGGAACGCAAAGGAAACTCGATACCTTTCGTACCGGTCGAATCCTCGACGGTGCCAAGCTTTATCTCCATGAACTTTTCTATAATCTTTAGGGTGTTGTCAAATTTAAGCTCCCCTGCCGGGGTGACGAATCCATTTAATTTCCCGAAAATGGGCTTATGAAAATTATTTACAGCCAATATATGATAAAGCTGTTCTTCTACAACCGGATCCAGTTCTTCCAGGACAAGAACCTTTTCGACCCTCTGTAAAAACTCATGATATAATTTAGCCGGCGCGGGAAACACCGCTCCCGACTTAAGCAAAACAACATTTAAATTATATGTGTCAATGATATCCTTGACAATGGCATAAGTAACACCACCTGCCGCTATCCCATATTTGCCGTCTCCCTCAATCCTGTTAAATGAGAGCCGGTCAAAGATATCCGCTATCTCTCCTTGCTGCTTTTCAATCTCCAAGTGACGACGGTAAGACAGGGGAGGAAAGATGACCCACTTGGAATCCTTCACAAATCCTTCCGTCTCATATTCAAATCTGCTTTCATCAACTTCAATCGTGCCGCTGCTATGGCAAACCTTCGTTGTCGGACGCAAGATAACGGGAAGGTTTGTTCTCTCAGACAGCTCAAAAGCGTATTTGGCCATTTCGTAGGCTTCTTCCGGCGAGGAAGGATCCAGCACCGGAATATTGGCATATTTGCCGAAGTGACGCGTATCCTGCTCCGTTTGCGATGATATCGGCCCCGGATCATCCGCCACAACTACCACCATACCGCCTTTTGTGCCGATCACACCCAGGCTCATCAACGGATCCGACGCCACATTCAAACCCACCTGCTTCATGGTCACCATGCTCCTGGCTCCACAATAGGACGCCCCTGCCGCTATTTCCAGGGCAGCTTTTTCGTTTACCGACCATTCCACCTTTATTCTTCCGTCTCGATTATATTGTGCAACACTTTCCAGCACTTCCGTCGAGGGGGTCCCCGGATACCCACTTACTACTTTAACCCCTGCCACGACAGCCCCAAGGGCTATGGCTGCATTCCCCAGAAGAATCTCTTTCAAAAAAATCATCCCCTCTGATTATCTAAATGAAGGTACTTACCTTAGGTAAAACCCACTCCATTTGAATTCCGAGCGGCCCTTTCTTATGCCCCAGAAACAATAATAGCAGAAAAAACTAAGAAAGCGGAAAAAAACATTACGCCAACATCACTTTTTTTGATCGGATATCCTTTATAGCAGCTTTCTCTGGTTCTTAAATGAAAGCCCCGTATTTCTGCTGATATGGCACTGCCCTCGATTTTTTTGACTGAGGTAATCAAAAGCGGTACGCATAACGGTAAAACAAATTTTATCTTTTTAAAAATATTCCTCGTATCTAATTCCACACCCCTTGAGGCCTGGGCCTCGATTATCCCCGACATCTCATTGGCGAAAATAGGTATAAAGCGCATGGCTGTTGTAAGGGTAAAGGCGTACTTGTATGGTATCTTCAGCTTGGTGACCAGCACATTCGATAAATCGTTCATCTGTGTAATCGATAACATCAGAGCCAGGGGCATAGTAGCTCCTATCAAGCGAAAGACGATGACAAAGGCCATCGCAACACCCCTTTCGGTTATCAACAGATTTAACGGTAGCGTAATTAATATATCTCCTCCTCGAATAAACAAGAGCTGTAGCAAGAAAATGACAAGGGAGATCTTTGTCAGCCCTTTCAGGAGCATCAGCCCCCGGGGCAAAATACCTGCCGCTTTTGCAATGGCAAGATTCAAAAGGATAATGGCCACCAAAAGTAGATGATTTTCACTGATAAAACAAGCCACACAAATCATAAGTGACAATACAAGCTTGGTCAAGGGATTTAATTTGTGCAGGAATGAATTACCCGGTACATAATCCAGAAAACCTTTCATGCTCAAAAGTCCTTTCCTTGTTCATTCTTTTCATAATGGCATCGGTCATCTCATCAACAGAGAAAACATCTTCAAAGCCTTCACCGAGACGAAGAGCCAATTGTGCCAGTTGGGGAGGAAGAACCGAGGCCTGCTCTAAGGCTTCTTCCTTACGGAATATCTCTCTTGTTTGACCATCGGCAATAATCGTTCCTTCCGCTAAGACCAGGACACGTTCTGCAAAATCAAGCACGACCTCCATATCATGACAAATCATGATTACGGTTGCGCCTTTACCGTTTAACTCTTTTATCATCCCCATGGTCTTCATGGACTCCATATAATCAAACCCTGTGGTAGGCTCATCAAGAATGAGTATTTCCGGCTCCACCGCTATCAGAGAAGCTAAAGCCAAACGCTGTCTTTCTCCTCGGCTTAAATTGAAGGGATTGCTGTCTCCTTGAAAGCCAAAGGTTGAGAGTGTATTTTCGAGGCGTTCCGCAATCAAGACCTTATCATTAAAGGCAAGTTCGAGTCCGAAGAGGATTTCTTCTCTGACGGTGTTTTTGCATATTTGCCTATCGGGGTTTTGGAAAAGAAAGCCTATAGATTTTGCCAGAGTACTGGTTTTCGTTGTCCCGGTATCCATGCCATTGATAACAACACTGCCTGATGAGGGTTTTAAAAGCCCGTTGAGCAGCTTACACAGCGTTGTTTTGCCGGCTCCGTTAGCACCGATAATGGCTACAAATTCCCCCTTATCTATTCGGCAGGAAATGTTCTTTAGTGTTTCGCCTTCACCATAGTCGAAGAATACATCTTGCAGGTTAACCATGGATAAGCCCCCTCGCCATCGCTTCCGCTTCATCCAGGTTGATGCATACCTTGCCGATATCCACTCCCCTGTCAATGAGCCTATTTGACAAGGTCACGACCCGCGGGCAGTTAATTCCGATTCTCTCCAGTTCACTGCTGTGCTTCATCACGTCTCGTACCTTTCCGTTAAAAACAATCTTTCCCTCGCTCATTACCACCAATTTTTCGGCGAATTCACTGAGCAGCATGATTTTTTGCTCCACCACAATAATGGTGATACCATGCTTTTTATTCAAATCCCTCAGTAGTTGAAAAATTTGCACCGAGCTTTTTGGATCAAGCTCACTGGTCGGTTCATCCAGGAGTAGCATCTTTGGTCTTAAGGCTAAAATGGCTGCTATTGCTACCTTCTGCTTTTGTCCGCCGCTTAAGGAGTCTATGGTTCTATAGCGCAGAGACGATATCCCCAGTTCTTTTAGGGATGAAGAGAGCCTCGGCTCTACTTCATCCTTCGGAATTGAAAAGTTCTCAAGCCCATAGAGGATCTCGTCTTCCACTACGGAGGAAACCATTTGGCTGTCAATATCCTGTAGCACGCTACCGATTTTGAGGGATAATTCACTGGGCGTCTTATCAAAGGTGTCGTCCCCGTCTATCTTGACACTGCCGTAATAGTCCCCTTGATAATGGTGGGGTATAATGCCGTTAATGACGTACGTTAGAGTTGATTTTCCTGCGCCGCTTTTCCCGATAATCCCTATAAAATCCCCATCTTCAATACTAAGATCAATATTCTCCAGCGCGTTTTTCTTACTGTTTCGATATTTAAAGGTCAGGTTTTCAATCCTTATCATCTTTATTGCCTCACTCACTGTCATCTTGTTTTAAGGCCAACTTCAACGGCACGTATAATATCTGAACAATGATTGTATTAATAATGGCTGTGCCCAGCACAATAGGAATGTAAGCGGCAAGTGTAGCAATTGCGGCGTTTAAAACTATGATCAGAAATGTTACAAAGACCGTCCCACTGACAACGGTGCTTACAAATGTGGAAACGGCGGGAGTTAAGTAAACATTACCCACTTTGATCGTCAGCTTAATCATCAGTGTCATCACCACAGCACCTGCCAACTCAGATAAAAAGTTCAAATAAGGGGTACCAGGGAAAAACTGGCTTATCGCCCCTGCCAGCAAACCGATAATTGCCCCTTCATATAGATTTGGTCTGATAAGCAAAATCCCCAAGCAATACATCGCGATAATGAAATTGGGCTTTACCCCCCCGATGTTGATCATTGTGCCGACAAAGTACTTTAATACCGCCCCTGCTGCCAGCAATACTCCAATGAGAATAAGGCTTTTGATCGATACACTGCTTTTACTACCTACCTTTAGTTCCCTCTTTTCAACATTTCCCTTTTCAACATTTTGCATTTTTTCCATCATGAATCTCCTCTCTTTTTTCATAGGTTTTAGGTGATTCACATTTCCCTCGAATAGATCTTTCCGCTGCAAACAAAAACAGCCCGCCCTAGTTAAAGGACAGACTGCGGACAATCTGCGGTGCCACCTTTGTTGAACATAATGATTTACAAAATCATGATCCACTCTATCGAAAATGCCAACACATTTTCTGCCATTAACGCCGACTTACGTCTCAGATACTCGGCATAAATGAACACTATGCCTTTCCCCTCGCCCTCGGTGGTCCATGTATCAAACTGCATTCCGCAGGTCTCGCAGCATACGACCCGCTCTCTGTATGGTGCACTTTTTGAATTTTTTCCACCTCATTGGTTTAGAGCAATATACCACGATTTAATATTTTCTGTCAAGAAAAAAATATTGACAGAAAAAAAATATTGTCACTTTATGAATGCCCGTATAGCGGCGTTAACCTTCTGCGGCTGTTCGTTTGGCATCATATGCCCGGCATTTTCAATATGCACTCGTGTGGTCCCCTTGATTTCCTTTTCAAGATAGTCCGCATATTTACTTGGCGTCAGCCGATCATCTCCACCGGAAATAACCAACACCGGCTGTTTAATTTCATCCAACCTGTTCATGACATCAAAGCCATTACAGGCCCGAAAATCTCCGGCCGTGACATCAGCCGGACAGGAACTCATGATATTATTGATTTTCTCAATGCACTCCCGTTTAGCTGTCGGGGAAAATGCAAATTCTTCTATGAACTGGGGGAACCCGGCGTAGTTATTTTCAATCTTCTCAAAGATAGATGGAGCGACACGAAGTCTGGCACCAGTGCCTATTAAGATCCCCGACACAGCACAGTCGGTGTGATCAAGCAACAATTGTAAAACGATACCTCCGCCGATACTTAAACCGCAGGGAATCGGTTGGGGAACTTTCAACTCCCTGATAAATTCTGCAACTGTGGCTGCGTAGTCTGTCATTGTATTCATACCGGGAAGATCACTTTCACCATGCCCCGGCAAATCAACGGCAATGGTATTAGCCACGTCACTTAATGCCGTTATCTGGTCTTCCCACATCTGTGCACTTAGCCCCGAGGAATGAATGAAAACTATAGTGGGAATGTCATTATGCAATGGCCATCTATTGGTGAAAAATGACATTCCCCCAAGCCTTTTCTTTAACATTTGATCAACCCCCTTACGTTTCAAGCATCCTCATCATTATACACTATATATTACTCTCAATAAAACACCGCCGCAGATGTTAACCATTTCTCCGGCATCGTCATCACAATAAGTTTTTAACAATATCCATGCCTGCCAGTATTGTTCCAAGGGTACTGCCGATGTTAGCCATAATCACGATGAGCAGCACCTTAAGAAAACGGTTTTTGAAAAACCCCTTAAGGCTAAAGATATCTTGCGGAACATCATTCAAATCCTTTACAGTAGGTTTTCTTACCGTAGCTTCAACAAGACCGGTCAACCACCCACAGGCCAACAACGGGTTTAAGGAAGTAAACGGGGCCACAACCAGAGCGGTAAGAATACTTAGCGGATGTCCCAGCGCTAAGGCGGTAAAAAGAGCCGCCAACAGGCTGTTCCATAAAGTCCAGGTCGATATTTGCTGCAAACCGGTCTGCATGTTGATGGCAAAACCATAAATAATCAGTCCTATGATGAGAGCAGGAATAAACCAGCCGATTATTTTTGAAACAGGGCTTTTGGGAGGCACTGTGGTAATTTTGGCAACATCCTGTGCCTTAAATATTTCTTCTTTTACCCCAGGAACGTGTGCTCCGCCTAAAACAGCAACAACCTTTTTGCCTGGGGCATTTTTAATCTTATGGGCAAGATACTGATCCCTTTCACTGATTAGAATTTCCCCTATCGTGGGAAAACCTTCTCGCATATCAGATATTACTGTCTCCAACACGTCTTTTTTTAGTAGTTCATTGATATCCTCATCGGTTACTTCCTCATCATCATCAAAAAAGGAAACGAACATGCTGAAGAGCAGTTTGCATTTTTCCCAAAAACTCAATTTGCGCCAAACGCGAAGCAGGGTTATCTGAATGTTACGATCAGCCAAAACCAATTCGGCACCTGTCTCCTTCGCGCTCTCTATACCCTGCAGCATTTCCTGACCAACAACCGTATTCAACCCCTTGGCAATCTTTTTTTGGTAGGAACTTAAAATAAGGTTGGCTAAAAGAAATCCAACCTTTTTCTTCTTAATGACCTGAATGATATCCGTGTTCTCCCAGGCCTTGGGGTTTTGTATATTTTGATATCTTCCTTCATCAAGTTCGACACAAACACTATCAGGCTGCTCTTCCTCGATGACCTGCTTGGTGAGTTCTGCACTTTGTTTTGAGACATGAGCAGTCGCAATCAGAATTATTTCCTTATCCTGATAATCAAGCCTTGTAATATTTTCTTCCATATCTTTTATGCACTCCTTAGTTTGTATGGCCTGATTATACCATATATCGTTTTATCCTTTTTTACTTTTTCATGACATGTTTGAAGGCAAAAACAGCCATCGAAAATGTTACAACCATATACCCTATAATCCAATACAGATGAGGAAATATTGCAGCATAATCACCCGTTAAAACTGCGCGCACAGCGTCAACCGTATGGGCGAACGGCAATATATAGCCAATCGTCTTAAAGATACCGCCAACCATATTAAGGTCCATCCATGCACCGCTGAAAAGTGAAGTAACAACTATGAGTACCGAACCAAAGGCCGCTACCTGGTTTTCGTTTAACAGTGAACCCAGGAGCATTCCCAGACCGATAATAAATACGGCTGCAGGGAGCAGAACGACAAAAGACATTAAAATATGGACGTTAATTGCCAAACCAAGAATAAGCGCAGCAATAAAGCATGCCATAGCCTGCAAAAAAGCTATGGGGAGAAATGGCAAACTGTATCCAATAATATAATCAGTTGCGGTAAGAGGCGAGGCAAATAATCTTGTTAAGAACGCACTTTTCTTATCCTTGGCTAGTAATATTGCCGAAAACATCATCAAAAATGAAAACCCAAACACAATAATGCCCGGTGTCAGCGATTCAATTTTAAAAACTTCTATAGCAGAGTTTTTATCAAGTGTGGTAAATAATAGCAGCATAAGAATGGGAAGCGCAATCCCAAGAACCGCCGAAAGCGGATCACGTATGATTTCTTTCGCGTTTCGCGAGGAAAGACTGAGATATCTCACTATTTCGCCTCCTTATCCTTATTTAAAGTCAGGTAAACATCTTCCAGAGAAGATTCTTTCGTAGTGATGTTTTCTGCTTCAATGTTATGTCTATGAAGGCAATCAATAATTCCGTAATAGTTAATTGTCGCAGAGCTAACTTCAATGTTGCAATCTATGACATTAATATTTGGATAATCAAGCCGCAATTCATCAATAGCGTCGCTATTAATACCGTTAATACCGGCACATTTAATAATGACCGTTTTGCCCCTTGACAGGTTTTCCTTCAGTTCTGATGAAGTACCACAAGCTACCAGATCACCGTTTTTTAAGATACCGATGCGATCGGCTAGTTCATCGGCTTCTTCAAGATAGTGTGTAGTCAAAACAATGGTTTTCCTGCCTTTGAGTTGTTTAATTTGATTCCAAAGTTCGTGCCTTGCCTGCGGGTCAAGTCCAAGCGTTGGCTCATCAAGAAATAAAATTTCAGGATCTGTAATCAGGGCCATAGCAATACTTAAGCGCCGTTGCAAACCCCCTGAAAATGTTTTTGCCTTATCATTTGAACGGTCTGAAATCTTAAAAAGAGATAACATTTCATTTGCTTTTTCCTTAGCCTTATCTCTCGTACTTCCGTAAATTTCAGCAACAAGCTCAAGATTTTCCTTCGCCGTTAAATTCGGCGCAATCGCCGTCTCCTGCGGTGATACGTTGATAATTTGCTTAATTTCGGCGGCATTTTCAAGAATACTGCGCCCCATAATCTTTGCATCCCCACTTGTGGGTGATAAAAGACAGCAAAGCATCTTAATTGTTGTAGTCTTGCCCGCTCCGTTTTGACCGAGCAGCGAAAAAAGTTCGCCTTGTTTGATTGAAAGGTTTAGACTGTTAACGGCAGTTCTTTTTTTATACAATTTCGTCAGTCCTTTAGTTTCAATCGCACATGGCGCAGCCGTATTACACACCTCCATCATACACCTCCGCTAAGTAATTTTCACAACTGTATTATTTTATGAAAAGTATAAAATCAAATAATAACAACTCGTCTGCCTTTACCTTTAAATTCCACTAACTCATTTATATCAAATAATTACATCACCTGTCTAATACTTTTCCCGAAAAATTATTTAGCTATCAAGCCTTTGCCGTATAAATGTGCAGATATCCATCATAGCTTTCTTTGCTTCAGGGAAAAGAGGCGATAGAATCGGAAAGGCGTGAACCATCCCTTCCCAGACCATCAACTTTATTTCCGTCCCCTGTGCCTCAGCCTTTTTGGCAAAGTTAACCGTATCATCCAAATGGATTTCATAGCTCCCGACACACAGTAAAATCGGCGGTAACCCGCTGAGTTCGGCCTTTTGTGGCGATAACCACGGTAAGGCCGGATCATTATCTGCAATATAATATTGAGTCCAAACCGACCATGAATTAAGCGGAGCAATGTCTTTCTTAAAGTTTGTCACAAATGAATCCGCAGTGCAAGTGAGATCAGTGACCGGTGAAATAGATACACCACCGCTTGGTAAGGGAATCTCCTGATCCCTTAAAGCTATAAGCGTGGCCAAAGTCAGTGTGCCTCCCGCAGATTCACCGCATATGATTATATCCGATGGTAAATATCCTTCCTGTAACAACCAGCGGTATGCTGTCACACAATCTTCTACTGCAGCAGGATAAGGATGTTCTGGGGCAAGCCTATAATCGAACAATAAAGCCTTTCTTTGACTGCCAAGCACAAACTTTGCGACATGCCCGCGGTGGGTTAAGCAAGAACCTGAAATAAATCCGCCACCGTGAATGTATAAAATGACCTTTCCCTCCGGTGCCCCCTTAGGGATAAGCCATTGGGCATACATATTCTCAACTGCGGTCGGCTCAACTTTTACGTCTTGAGGCATTTTTGCTTTTCTCGAGGCCTCATCAACCTCCTTGCGAAATTCTTCAACAGAAAAGCCCTCATCAATTACTTCCGGTTTCAATCTCAGTTTGAAAAGATGGCGATTCCTTATAAGTCCAATAATCAAGCGACTCCTTAAACTTTGCATAACTTTCTCCTCTTCTTGTTTCTAAATGAATAATTCTGAACACATTCCCTTTAATATTTAGTATTCGTAGTTGTTTTCAGCTTAAGTATCTTCTCGGTCTTTATTTTTCCAATATTGACTTCCGTCCGGGGTCCTTAATAGCATTTTGCTGTCAACAAGACCGCGCCGCAAGATAAAGTAATCTCCAATGGTATTCCATTTTGCCAGAATCTGATTTACTTCCTTTTCTGTGTAATAAACTCCATCTTCAAACTTGCTGCACAAATAGCGAAACACTTCTTCTCTCCTGCCTTTTTTCGCCGGCAACTGTTTTACTTTCTCATCCTTATCCAGGAAATATTTAATCTTTTTTTCCATCGTTATTCTCCTTTGTATCAGATTAAAAACAGCTTCGTTAACAACCTGGCATCCGGTATTGAGACCGCTCCTTGACGAGTTGCCTTGTAAATCGCCAAGCCGTTTATCGATGTCCAGAATAAGACTGCTAATTCAGAGGGATCAGCTTTAATGATAGTACCTTCCTTCTGTCCGGCAGCCATAATCTTAGCAATCTCCTGATAGGGGGTATCTTGCTTTTCTGCAATCAACTCCTTTACTTTTTCCGGTACGGCAGTAGAATTGGTAGCTTGGGCAATTAAGCGACAGGTTTGTGTGAAATTATCGCTGCTATCAATCGTTTTTAACAATTCTTCAATAGCCGTTTTGATTTTTTCGTGAGGTCGCAGCTGTATTTCCTGTAGCATGTATACTGCTTCATTCAGTTTATCCAGAGCATCTTTTATTATTTCTACATAAATGTCCTCTTTGGATTTGAAGTAATGATATATTAATCCCTGGGCGATACCTGCAGCTTCGGCGATGTCTTTAATTTTCGTTGCAAAAAGACCTTTGTGAGCAAACTGATTGACCGCTTCAGTCAGTATCTGCTTTTTTCGTTCTTCTCGTATTATTTCATTCTGTTTTTCGTTTCTCACTTTCCGGACAGCCCCTTTTGATTGAACGTTCATTCAATATAATAATTCACTCTCTTAGTTTTGTCAAGTACACCGGTGTAGGGTTGACAGGGGAACGGTTCTCGGTTCCCTACTCCTCTTCCGTCGGGGATTCTCCTTTTAGAGCTATATAGTAGTTTGTATTTGGTATAGGTTCTCTCCCCATAAGGTTGGGAAGGGCAAAACATATTGTACCGTCGCCGCCATGTTTGGTGCCAATTAGAGAATGTAATTTAGAATGATCTTTGATAGCCAAGCACCTGCCATCACACAGTGCCCACCCCGTTGGTTCAAATCCGTAGGGAAATAATCCAATTTGTCCTAAAAAAACACCTTCCATTCGTATCCCCTCCTAAAATATTTCTATTCAGAGCTAATCTCTTGTTGGCCATTGACCGTTAAGTGCAATGTAGTAATGACACTGACTGCCTCTGGGCTCCGCTTCACGCAAATCCGGTAAAGCAAAGTTTTTTGTCCCATCACCGCCAAATTTAGTTCCAATCATCACAAACAATGCGGTATTATACTCAATCTGCAATAGCTGACCGTTGCAAAGAGCCCAGCCTTCCGGCTCAAAGTCGTAAGGAAAAAGTTTTATCTGCCCATAATATGGCTCCATAAATATACCTACCTTTCCTATAAATATTGTTCTTACCTTCTGAATCCAAAGAAATTTCTATTCGGATATTCACCATGCAGGGCTATGTAATATTGAATGTTCGTCTCGATCGCACTATCACGCAAATCCGGCAAAGCAAAAGTAGTAGTTCCGTTTCCGCCGAATCTTGTTCCCAGTAGCGAAAAAAGAGCATGGTTTTCAGTTATTAAAAGCTCTCGTCCGTCGCAAGGCGCCCACTGACGGGGTGCCGCACCTTCATGAAATAATTCTATTTGTCCTAATAGCGGTTCCATTACATTTCTCCTTTCTGTTTTTTTTATATTTTTCAATATATTGATGCTTCATTATACATCTCTGCTTTTTATCGGACAAGCTTTTGTTCAAACTTCCGATACAGCAACCATACCCACAGAAGCGAAGACAGTATTGCCGGCAACAGAAGTATGGCGTCTCGTTTTACACAGAATTTTGCAATCCAAAAGGATGGAAGGGGCGAGAATAAATACTGTACACCCGATGAGAGAAAGAAAGGTACAGGAAGCCCTAACATAACCAATCCGGCCAGCTTTGCTACAGCCATACCCTCTACTCTATTGTGAGAAAACGAAAACACCAAAAGCGCAATGGCAACATTTAAAAGACTTGTCAGCAAACAGGTTATCGTTGTCATCCATAACGTCCAGACAGTCAGTGTGAAGAAGTGCATGAGAAGCATAGATGCAAAAAAGGAAATCACCGCCGGAAGTAGCAGTCTTGACAAAACATAGCCCCTTTTTCCGATGGGTGTGACCGCCATATAACCCGTTACATTCTCATCGTACTCTGTCAGCATAACCATAGCAGCGGCAAAACAAAACAGATATGGTGTGATAAGGCTTAAAAACAGGTCAAAGAGAAGATAGTACTCAGAGAGAACAGCCTGTTGTTGAAAATGCTCACACAACAATATTTCAATATGAGGAATCCCCCAACGGAAAAAGGCAGCGGCAAGCAAAGGCGCGATGCACACAGCCCACAGCATATTATCCCTGCTGATTTGGTACATAAATATTCCAAAAGAGCGCAAAAGTGGTTTCATAGTTTGAACCCTCCCACCGACCGAAGCATTTTTGCAACTGCCTTTTCTGCAAGTACTGCAACCAAAATAACCCACAAAATTAGTATGATTATTGCGGGCAAAGCGTTAGTCCCGTTCTCGCAAAGCTCAATCATGCAAACGCCCGGATGAAGCAGCAAAGGGAACGGCTTCCAGCCGAATAAATAGGCAATGGCGGGAATATTAATCAACACCTGAGCAGGAATAGTTGCGAGAATGAATTGATTCAGTGTGGTGATTTTGGCAGCCAAGATAATCCCCACAGACGAAAACAGACAGGAGCAAAGAAAAACACCTGCAATAAAGTAGAAATGATTGGCGATCACACCGCCGGAAAACCCAATCACCAATGCAACAACAGTGGAAATGACTCCAATTGAAACCAGCTTTGATAACATGTATTCATAAGGTTTGGCGGGAGATACGGCAATACTGTCCAATACCCGCTCGCCTTTTTCGAAAAGGACAATTGCCCCCATAAAGAAAAGCCCCATAGCAGCGGGATCAGAAAAAATCATCAAAATTGCCGCCTTTTCCCTCCACGCAACTGGCAAGGCATATAGCAAGGTGATGTAGAATACGGAAAAAACCAAATAAAGAAAGTAAAACCCGTATTTGTATTGAAATTTAATATCTTGAATCAACAGTGGTTTTACCTTCATTGCAGGCGCCTCCCTGTGATTTCTACAAAAATATCGTTAAGGGTTGGTTCACTGCTATGGATGGATAAAAGCCGGTTTTCTCGCAGAAGACTTTGCAATAAACTATCCTCTCCGGTTTGGTTTAGTGGTATCTCCGCTCCTTCTTCCCGTCCATTTTGAGAATAGGTATACCTGACCTTTGAAGCACCTCTTGACATGATTAGTTTTCGCGGGATATCAAGGGCTCGCAGTTCACCGTCCACAATGAAGGCTACACGATCACAAAGTTCGGTTGCATCGTACATGTTATGGGTGGTCAAAATGATGGTTTTCCCTTTCGCTTTTTCCTGCAAAATCATTTCTTTTATCCGCCCGGCATTAGAAGGATCCAACCCCGATGTTGGCTCATCCAAAAACAGTAGTATGGGATCATGGAGCAGGGCTTTGATGAAATTTATCCTTGATTTCATCCCTTTGGAATACTCCGCTACCCTTTTATTTGCTTCATGAAGCAAACCGACTCTTTCAAGTAAGTAATCAATATCCGTCTGTTTTCTGTAAAGAGATGAAAAAAATCTCAGGTTCTCCCGGGCAGTCAGTTTTTCATACAAGCTGGGAAATTCAAAGTCTACACCAATATTTTCATAGAAACTGTTATCATGACGCTTAACCTCAGTATCACTCACAATGACGCTTCCTGTATAGTTTCTTAAAAGACCCGTCAGGATTTTTTGCAGCGTACTTTTACCGGCGCCGGAAGGACCCAAAAACCCAAAGATTTCACCGTCTTTAACTTCAAAACTCATATTTTCGATAAATGGTTGCCGGGTGTAGCTGAATTGCAAATTCTTTACGCTAATCACAAGGATTCCTCCTCAAACATCTGAATAACAATACCACGAATCATCATCCTTAAAGCTTCGTCAAATACATCTTCCCCAATCTCGCGCCGATGTAGCATGGAAAGGCAGACAGCCCTGAAAGCGGCGCTGATGGGCTTGATTTTCTCTGTATTCACACCCGGCATCATAGACAACAGTAGTTCCATACTGGAATCATCCTTTTCGATATGAGCCTGGGCAACCTCTGCAGGAAGCTTTCTCGTTAGCAGATCCAATTCACCGTTTATCATCAACCGATACAAGAAAGAGTATTCAACTTTTTTACAGAGCGTAAAAATCAAAGCCGTAACTTTTTCCTCTGTGATTTCCCCAACCATGTCATCTACCTGCTTTATAATCTCTGTTTGTATTTTGTCATGGTAAGCACAGAACACATCAAAGAATAGCAGCTCCTTAGATTTATAGAAAAGATAAAATGTTCCTTTGGGAATGCTGACCCTTTTCACGAGTTCGTCTACCGTTGTTTTGCGAACCCCGTACTGCGCAAGACACGCCTCAGCTTCCTCCATCAGCCGCTTCTTGATATATTCTCGTTCATAATCGGTAAAGGTTTTAGGCATAATATCACTTCTTTGCGTTCTATTTGACTATATATGTAATTATAGTCAAATAGAACGCAAAGTCAACAGTTAAACTAACATATTATTATTCTATCATCCTCACCACCGGAACCGTCCCCTGGTTTCCAGGTTAATCCATGTTTTTGTATTCTATTTTCCCCCACATTATCTCTTGGTTTTTACTTAATGTCTTATTCTTATTATTACTAGCTAAAATATGACAAATAGGTTTATTGATTTCGTTTGCCTTAACCACGATTCTGGCGGTTAGCGAGCTACTTTGATCTTCATTGCCATCCCAAAGAACTATCAATATATCACTGTTTTCTACGATAAAGTGTCCAGCCTTCAGATAAGCCACCTTTTTTGTCGGGGAAGGAGACGTTTCAATTATTTCTACAGCTCTTTGAGATAACAAGTACTTAAACTCTTGTCGCAATTCGGCTCCCGTGCTGTCGATTTCATAATCGTCGGTGGGGCCAAACTGATTGACATATTCGTTTCGAGCAACCGGCAAAACGGCAATAAGGCCGGTTCCATCTCGTCTTAACAGACGACGTATTAACATACGCTCCGCGCCTGGTGCCAGAGTGGAGAAAGCCGTAAGGCGATAATCAGCGAACTGTTTTTCTACAAAACTGATTACTTCATCAATTGCACCCTCCAATCTTTCCATTTGCTCAGACGCAAGATTGTTATGGCCGGCAACGCCGATCCTTAACATTTGACGATGTCCCGTGCAAGTCAAGGAATTGAACTCATCGACGTTTACGTGCATCTTAATAATATTATCGGGGGGCAGACTTGATAACTCGAATTTCCGTTTATCAGCCAAACTGCTCATTTTGATTAGATTTTCCATAGAACGTGCGCCATGAGTATATTTAGTCACCCGCAGAAATGCATCAAGCACCCCGTCCTCAATAGTAAATTCATCGTTTAAGCAAATCTGCGGTGCATTTGTCTTCAAATACTGCCTTAAGGCAAACGCCCGACGAATCATATACAACCTGTCTTCAACTGTATTGGGGTTACCGTTGATTCCCCGAATATTAATATACGCCCGCAAACGACTTGTAAAATCAGGTTTCTTGACTGCCCGATCCTCCTCGTTATCGCCCTTTTGAAATTCTTCAAAAGAATGTCTGGTTGCACCTGCGAAAACATGGATGCCGCCTCCCAAGGGCCTTGATACTCCACGATCGGTGTATTCTCCATCCTGCATAGGCGCCAAAAAATATCGCAGCCATCCCAAATTACGACCTTCACATGGATTATCAAACTCATCCCAAAATACTAAGGGCATGATTCCCTTTAAATTGAGATCCCGTATTTCGCTAAATGCGGCTCGCAGTTCATCGGGAGATTCAAATTGAGAAAGATTAAAGGTAAGTTGAGCCTCATCTTTTATTCCAAGTCCTTTGGCTATCTCCTTAACAACAAAGGACTTGCCCGCCCCGGGAGGTCCAAACACAGCCACAGAGAGAGGTTTATCTGGATTTTTTAGTTTGCAATAATCCTTCATCGCATTATTTACGTTGCGAACTCCCTCTATCTCCTGTCGATCGGCACTTGTCCAATCGCCGAAAACTTCCACCGGCACATCCGGTAAGGCCAATAAAGGGCCTCTGGTTACAATATTCTTGGCACATTCATTCACAGCTCTTTGGGTGTCATGGAAAGAATCCCGATAATTCTCGTTTCTTAGTAAGTTCTCTTCTAAAATAGTCCAATAATCCCTGCCGGCACCAATTTTTAATGTCTCATTATTTATAGTAAAAACACCGAGGTCGCTTATTTGCTTTTCTATTTCATCTATTTTTGTTTTTGTTGCGTGTTTCATTTTTTGGAAAGCGGACGCCAGTTCTTTATTAGGAAACTGCAGATAGTTGTATTGACCTTTTTTAACTGCTTTATAACCTTTAATATGAAGTAGACGTGCCAGTTTCAACCCAAAATAGCTGGCTTTGACCCAGTCCATTTTTTCTGGATTCTCAACCCAGGAGGCAGCTAAAGCCCCTAAGATACAGGTATGATATCCCACCATTTGTCCAGGGAAACGAGCGGCAAAATCGCCTTCCTGACCGCTACGATCAAATATTAGCGTGCTTTTTTTTCCCTTAATTAGAATAATGCCGCTTGCTCCAATAGTAACTATGATTTGTTTATACTTTAATCCTTCGCCTGTGGAATCGAGAAACGGACAAGCCCTGTTAAAAACAGCTGCCACCACTTCCTCCAAAATCCTTTCCCATGATAAAGATATCCCGATTTTCACCGAACAAGACCGCAAGTCACTTAACGCAGTTACGATGGTTGTTTTTTCTGCCAACCCCAACTTCACTATCCTGTCAAGTAGTGGATTTGCCTTGCCCTCATTATATTGTCCCAGTTTTATGATAATATCACGAGGCTTTTTCTTTTTAACCCCATTTACCAGAACCTTCGGCCATCCTTCTCGACAGTCACGAAAGCCAAGCCCGCTATCCTGAATGACTAACAGATCAGGCTGCCCTTTAAGTTGGGCAGAAGAATAGTCCCAACAGCCGGGCTCAAATTCATGCCATTTTTCCAGGCGAAATGATTGGTGGCCAAACCCCGGATTGGGAAACTTTTTCCAATCCGTCCATGAAGTTGTCACTTGATTTTCTTTGGGACGGTTGAGCAACTCTTCATCAAGCATCGCACCTTCAACGACCGCTTTTTCAGAAGAAATCATTTCCTTTAGGAACTGCAAGACCATAGCTGAACCACCCGGCTTGGAACTCAGCCTAACTTTGGAATCTTCCTTCTGTTTTTTCCAATAGTACACGCCGCCTCTAACAATGATATCTTTGTCATGAATTCTAATCCAATCTACGGTAGGATCACCGCACATTTGTATGAGATATTTCATAGTTGCCACCTCATATAACGCAAACGTCAAATATTCGCATCATACATTTCCTTTTTTATTTTTAGCAATTGCTCCACACCACTTTATTTCTGACCTTTATTCTTGACTTTGTTTTTTATAAAGTAATGGATGATATGCCGATTACTGGTTTTCCGCTGCTGGATTTCAAATTCTTTTAATGAGGAAATAAGAGGAGTCAACTTTGAGTGGCCATAGTTCCTCGTGTCAAAATCAGGATAACGCTTATTCAGCCTTTTTCCGACTTCTCCCAAGAACGCCCAGCCGTCTTCATCGGAGCTCTCAGTCACGATCGTCTTGATAGCCTCTATTAGTTCATTTTTGCTGGCCATACCCTCTTTGGGAATCTCTTGCTTTTCCATCTTTTCTGTGCCTTCATATGATTCCACAGGGGCAGCCGCTAAGACTTCGAGGTATTTAAACTTTTCACAAGAGGCAATGAATGGTTTGGGCGTTTTCTTTTCACCCATACCGATTACGTACATGCCGGCCTCTCTCAGACGGGCACCAAGCTTCGTAAAATCACTATCACTGGAAACAATACAGAATCCGTCTACATTATCGGAATAAAGAATATCCATTGCATCAATTATCAAGGCCGAATCTGTTGCATTTTTACCTGTTGTATAACTGTATTGCTGAATTGGGGTAATAGAGTGATCGAGCAGTACTCTTTTCCATGATGCCATTTGAGGCGTGGTCCAATCCCCGTAAATTCGCTTGTAGGTGGGTACCCCATGGTTTAAAATCTCATCAAATATGTACTTAATATATTTATCCGAAACATTATCAGCATCGATTAAAACCGCAATCCTCTTGTCGTTTTCCATATATTCCTCCTCAATGTTCAAAATACGATTTGAACTATTCATTATTTGGCATTTATTAGCTTATTAATACCAGTATAGCTAATGTTCTGCTGGTTTACAACGTTTTCACCTATTAATCAATTGCCTTAAACAAATGCCAACTACCCTATCCATTTTTACATATATTTTTTTATAGAAATGGCTATACGTCCTTTTCTTGTACGGTGCCCAACCTCTTCTAGCTTAATCTTTCCCATCCCCCTTAAGGTAATCACGTCTCCTTCCGGGATAAGTCTGTCTGCCTTTGAATATCCCAGATGATTAAGCATTACCCGACCAGCTTTTATGTGCTCGGAGGCTTTTTCCCGGCTGATCCTAAAACCCGCCGCTACTACATTATCCAAGCGCAAAGAAGCCACCGTATCTTTCACCAGGATAAACTTTTCTTCAGGAATTCTTAGCTTTTCCGCAGTAATAACGGTTGTCTCAACCCTCACCCGTCCCACCGCCGCAAAATTGTTCAGCAAATAAGGAAGTATCTCTTTTAACACGACGATGTCGCAGCTTCCTTCCCCCACCAGAATATCCCCTACAGTTTCCCGCTGAATTCCGACACCCATCAAGCTGCCCAGGAAATCACGATGTGATAATGCTTTTTCCGACTTATACTCCGCCCTGATAAAAGCAAGAGGGTTATTATCCGTTTCTGTTTCTTTGACTTGTTCCGGCTCCAGGTAATCCGGCAGGAAGGTCAATACGGTGCGGCTTGCGCCTTCATAGCCTCCGAAAAAGGAACACCGCGGATTACCTATATTCGCAATAACTTTTTCCACCAACGCCCGCTGAGCCTCATTTAAAAACTTGGTGCTCTTTGCAATGTTTTTCTGCTCCGACTCCTCCAGCTTGTCCAAAACACGCGCCAGCAGCAATCTTGTTTCTTCCTCTTGGGCATACTTTTTTATTATTTCCATTTTACTCATAATAATCGCTATCCTTTTATAAATATTTCTCTTTGGAACTTGAATACAAATACCCCTTGGAAATTGTATGCATTATTTCTATATGATAAAATTTACTAAGAAGACTGTTATTCATATCTTGACGCGTAGGGGAGGTATAATTAATGGGAATAAAAATTATTACCGACAGTTGTTCAGACCTTCCGCAGGAAATTGTAGAAACGTATAATATAGGAGTTGTACCCCTTGAAATCCGGTTTGGCAACAAGACTTTTCTGGATGGAATTGAATTAGCAAATGAGGAATTCTATCACATGATGAGAGAACATGAGAAATTACCTCAAACGTCCAGTCCATCCCCTCAACAATTTATCAGGGAATTTGAAAACACGCAAGATGATGTCCTGGTGATAACAATATCCTCCGGCTTAAGCGGCACATATAACAGTGCATTAATTGCCAAAGAAATATATGGGAAAACCGACAAACACAAAAAAATTCACATTATAGATTCTTTGAGTGCTTCCGTCGGCGAAGGACTTCAAGTCCTCAAGGCGGCGGAGATGGCTTTCAAAGGAATGTGTATCGATGAATTGGCAAAGCAGCTCAGAGCGTGCGCCAAAAAAGCACAAGTGTTCTTCTTGCTTGATACCCTTGAAAACATTATCAAGGGTGGAAGGATAGGAAAGGCAAAAGGACAGATAGCAACACTTCTTTCAATACGGTTAATTATGAAATCGGACGGCAACGGCATGGTAACCTTGGCAGAAAAAATTAGAGGTTCCAACAGGGCTTTTAAAAGGCTTGTGGAGATTATTGGAGAAAACGCTGCAAATATTGAGGATAGGATCTTGGCAATAGCCCACGCCAATTGTTACGCAAAAGCCTTGGAATATAAAGCATTGGTTGAAGAAAAATATAATTTCAAACATATTATTATCTCGACTATCGGCGCTTCAATAGGCACTTATTCAGGCGAAGGCGGCATACTGGTGGCTTATATTTAAATAATACAATCCTCAATACATTTTCCTTGAAACGCTATGCCTAATTTTAACATAAATTAAGCTTACTAAAAGCGCTATCCCCCCATATCCTACTAATGGGTAAAGATATTTAACCAAATTAGAGAATCCAAACTGACTGGCTAATAATGCCGCTACGCTTGAACCAACAACCAATACTCTTCCTTTTGCCGACGGTCTTTCTATATCAACGATTCTAGCTACAAAGCCATAAAGGGAAGCCACTGCTGTTGTGTAGACTTCGGCAATTAATACAATAGCATAAATTATTTGTATAACAAACGAAATCTCTCCTGCAATGTGAATCATGGGAACCTCCAGCCTTGCAATCTCTGAAATATTAGCGGATAAAGCCAGATAGATCATAATAGACCCTATCCCTAATCCTAAACCACCTAGAATTGCGCCATTCCTAATTGCTTTTCTGTTTTGAGCTTTTCTGCCGAGCGGCCCTAATACGGCTACAGATATGATCGTATTATAAGATACATAAAGAACTGCCGCTAAAAACCAATTCGTTATCAATCCGCTTTCACCCACCACCTGACCGGTTGCAGATATGTCAGGTGGTGTATTAATAATTGAGACAATACTAACACCAATTATCGATACTAATAAAAAAGGTACTACAAAGCTGATGGAGTTAATAACCCCCTTTATACCTGTTAATACAGTTATAGCTGTTAATATGCACATAATTATGTTACCTAATATGTCCGGCAAATTAAACTGTTGTACAAATATTGCCCCGGTTCCGGCTATCATTGCCGCCAAACCACCGAACAGAAAAAAAGTTATAATAATATCTATTATTGTTCCCAGGACCTTTCCTGCGGAGTACTTGATTATCTCCAAATGTGACCGGGCATTAAGCTGTTTTCCTAAATCCATAATTATATAGCCAAAGACAATGAACATCAGCATTGTAAGGATTAAACCTGCCAATCCCATTGCACCAAATTTCGTGAAAAACTGTAATACCTCTTGCCCTGTTGCAAATCCCGCTCCAACTATAGTGCCTATATATGTCGCGGCAACCTTTAGTGTAGATGTACCTTCTTTTCGCACTAAGTCACATCCTTTATGGTGGTCTTTTATGGTTGTAGCCATCCCAATCTATTGTTTATTATCTCAAAAGCAGGATATCTTAAACTTATATCAGTCCATATTTTCACTTCTTATATTCAGCCCTTAAATATAGATGCGAAACAAAGTTTTAATATGATAACGACAATATATATTTTGCGCCGAATTATTAGTATTTCACCGGAATATAAAAGAACCGCTCCGTACAACCTTAACGGTTATAGGGCGGTTCTATCTTCTGCACATTTCCATTGTTTTAAACAAAACTTCCTTAAGATTACCTGCGGGGCGGAACATCTACCAGAATAAACATATTGTAGTCGGCACTTTTGTCTGCATCGGTACCATAAGTAATGCTGTAATTCTGGAAAATGATACGAAGCTTGCAGCTATTATCCTCAACATCTAAGGTCATTTCCTCAACATCCACATCATTTCTAAAACGATTATTTGCATCAATTGTCGAGGAGGCAAAATCGTACAAACTGGTATTTACTAATTCCTTCCCCGCTGCGTTTTGGAGTGATACTTGAGCATCATACGCTGATAAGGGCTTAATTCGGAGTTGATATGGAATCCCTTCCACCTCGAAATCATAGGTTGTTATTTCTTCTGTTACCTTCCCCCGATAAGCCTCGGCTCGTAGCAAAATATCATAACCCATAATTTCCAAAGGTTTCTGCATATCCACATTAGCATAACTTCTCTCCTGTTCTCCCCCGCCGTATCTATAAGCCGGTTCAAAACCGAGAACCTCCTGCATATCTTCGCTGGTCTTAAAATCTGCCGGTAGCCACGCAACATCTTGAATGTATTTGCGTCTTGCCAAATAATTCAGGATACTGGTGGTCTCCTGCCGCAAAGCCACATCCACATCCTTCTTGGGGCTGATTTCTCCGTTAGCTAATATGCCCTCTGCTTGAAGCATATTTTCCAATCTGTTTATCTGACTGGCCCTCGAAACTGTAAAGGCATCCACAGGCGGCAGAACGGAAATTATGGCAAAAGCCGCGGCCAAAAGAGCAATGAGCCCATTCTTTTTGACCGGCTTAAAGGATAAGATAATACCGATAACAATAGAAAAGATACCGAACATGGCGACATAGTAACGGGACTCCGTAACACCATAGGCATTCAATCGTATGTACACTGAAACCAGCTGCATGATTACAACCGGAATCAGCACCTTCGGGTAGATGCGTTGATAAAGTACGGCAAAACGGTTTTCCAATCGACTGGCAAGAATATAAATAATAAGTCCGGCAGCGGAATAAGCTAAAATCATCGGTCCGAGTTGACCGGATGGCCACTCTGTCACAATCACGATCTTGATGAAGTAGGCAAACAGCACCAACGTAAACCCTGTAACCAAAGGCACGGATATATAAGAAATCAGTATTTCCAAAAAGCGGGGACAATGACCTGCTTCCCGGGCATAAGATATATCTGTTTCTGTTTCCGAATTGAAGCGTGGTAAAAGAGACAAGTAATACGTAGTCGCGAAAAGAATCCATACTGTAGCCATCATATAGCTGTACGCATCATTGTGGACATCAATAAGCAGGATGTCGACAGCCCCAATAATCGATGCTAGTCCGGCCGAAAGCACTCCCGCATATAGGATTGATATAAAAGCCGATTTGAAATGTATCAAGGCCACGCTGTTAAAATCAAATCCGCCCCTACCGGACGGCAGCCAGATGAAAGCGCAAAATAACGCAAATACCGCTACCGCAGTTCTGGCTCCTACTCCGTAATCTATAGCCGGAACAGGGGAAATGATAAAATAATAACCTAGCGTGAGTAATACAGCTGCAACGTACACACCCCAACGCAGTTTGGCAAGCCGCAGAAAACGTTCGCAGGCAAACTGAGCGGTTACTCCCAAAAAAGAACCCAACAAAAAGACAAACATCAATTTCTCGATAATTAGAGCAGGAGTTTCATGCAGAGAAATCATGTAATAGGTCAAAGCCGTACTGAGGATTAAGCATAGCACAGTCAATGGGAAGCGTAAAACAGCTGTTGATAGTCCCTTAACCAAATTGATGATTGCTTTAATCAAACTTTTCATATTGCATCTCTACCTCTCGGTTTTGTAAGTTTATTCCACTATATTATATTTTTTTTCAAATCGCAAGAAATATAACAGACGAATTAATTAGGGAATTTTTCAAGCCTGACCCCATGTTTTCTCTTAATAATTTTACCGATTCTTTTAGCTATGGCCATTATAGTAAGGATGGGCGGGTTCCCCAAAGAACCGGGTAGGAGCGTCGCATCAGCAACATAGAGGTTCTCAGGAAGCCTAGGATTGTGAAAGGTATTCGCTTCCTGCTTGGTGAGAGGCAGCATTCCGCCGGGATGCCCGGCATTTATCGTTCCTAGGAATATATCGTCTTTTTTTATACCGTATCTGCTGAGTATCTCTTGGCAAAGTTCTACTCCCTCCCGCAATCTTTCTTTATCAACAGCGGCAAGTGACTTTTTGATGTTTTTGTTGTCAACACTTCCAGTACTTGTGTCTGCAAGCTTAATCATCAGTGACACTGTATCTGAAGCGGCATATCGCCAGCTTTTATTAAAGAAAAAACTCAGAAAGT
Source organism: Clostridia bacterium (assembly GCA_018433675.1). Taxonomy (GTDB): domain Bacteria; phylum Bacillota; class Peptococcia; order DRI-13; family SM3-B62; genus SM3-B62. The sequence goes on along the minus strand of JAHDQS010000004.1, from coordinate 48,042 downwards.
CAAAATACGGGGATATGATATAATGCTCCTTCTGCACGGCAAAGGGCATGGAAAGCTGTTTGTTTAAAAGACTTCCCTTCCCTTCGGCAGCCACGCAAAGAACCGGATCAACAAACAAACTGTTTTCGCACTCAATACCCGAATTCTGGAGAATCACAGGTGTCGCAAAGCTTCCTGCCGCCAGTATGACTAAATCAGCCGGATAGAATACGGAATTAAGGCCTTTTTGCGCCTGTACCCCCTTAACCACTCCACTTTCAATAACCGCCTGTTTGACCTTACATCCCGTAATAATTTCCGCCCCTGCATTCTCCGCAGCCTTGAGCATTCGTCGGCTATCCCATTTAACACCATATCGACACCCCAGAACACACCTCCCGCAGTTGACACAACGCTTATATTCTCCAAACTTCGGTAAAGACCGAGGTTCCAGATCCATCTCGGCGCACACTTCAAATAACCTCTTTGTACTATCCCGCCAAACATTTTGATGATCGTCTGTAATAGGGACTTCATTATATAGTTCTTCGAATTCATCGTCCAGTACAATTCCCAGTTCTTCTAGCCTTAAGTCCATACGCAAGGCATTTCCGCAAGAGAGTGTGGTAGTTCCACCCAGGCCCCTCCCACTTACCATAACCATCCTGTCTGCCGTTTTTTGTACTTTCATTGCCGGGAACAGCAACTGAATTGCCCTCTCATCAAAAAAGAGTCCGGTCCTTTTCAGTTTTTCCAGGACATGCAAATTGTAGGAAAATGGTTTAAAATCTCCGCCGGCCTCCAGTACGGTCACCTTAAATTTATCCGCTAGCGTCAGCGCGGCAGCTGCTCCACCAGCACCGCTACCAACCACTATCACCTTCTTCATTTCAACCCCTCCCCACTAAAATATCCTTTGCAACTGCCGCTACCTTCAGTAATCCTCTGTTTAAAACACAGTCTGTTACCACTGGAAAGGCCTGCTGCCAATCCTTCATCCAGTGAAGAAATAAGCATGCATACTTCTTTAGAGTAATATTTGCTAAAAAAACACTGTTTGATAATGAATTCCCCTTGCCTATCATATTGAAAATCTATCCCTATGAGTTTATAGATAACTTTAAGCGCAGTAATCGCTTCTTCCCAACTTACGATATGAAGGCTTTTTTTTAAGCTTTGTCCAAAAATATAAGAGTATTGATACAACCTTTGTTTAACTTCATCCAAAGAGCGCCCGCTCTGCAAATAGATTTCGGCCTGTTCTTTTGTGAACAAAGCATACTTCGTCAAACCCTCGGCAAAAGAAAACCCCTCCATTTGAGGCGGCTCTTTTTGGAAGGCATCGGCAGTCAAGCGAAATAATTCATATAGTTTCTTTTTCTTAATAAACCCAGGGATATAAAACTGCATTACTTTCAGAAGCATAATCACTCTCCTGTTCTGCTTGCTGAAAAACCTCAAGCCGTCCAATCTGTTTTTTTCATTTTCATGAGGTACAAGGCCGCAACACCTATAAAGCCGTCAATAACAAAGTTGACCAGATAGATTAAATACGGCTGGTGCCTTAAAAACAAATAGATCGAAATTAATGAAGATGCCAGTTTGCCTTGAGCCAATAAAAAGGGATAAATCCTGTGCCCCGGGTAACGATACATCAGGTGGGCAAGCAAAGCGACAAGATACATATAAGCCGAAGCAAGTATCAAATAAAAACCGGCGCCCTGTAAAGGGGCTTCGGGCAATCCGAAATAAGCCGAAATCTTGTTGAATAGAACCAGAACCGCATCTGGGGCAAATAAAAATACTAAACCTACAAAGGCAAATATTACCGCCGCAGCGAGGCTAAACAGCTTATACCGTCTCACGCCTAGACTCACACACATACCTCCCAAACTCTATTCTGTGACAATCATTTGTATCACTATCTGCCTCATCTCCGTGCTGTCACTTGTAGTATAACCGTGAAAATTCGGATGGTAGGCTGAACCGGACTTCCTTCATCATCTCATCCGTATCTTCTTTGTTTAAAGGAGACTGCCCCTTGTAATGCTTTTTCAACAACTCATAGTTTTGATTAATAAAGCAATTTCCCTCCGACGGAAAATACTCCTTCATCTCCGAAAAAATGGCCTGTACCGGCTTATCCCGCATATTTCCAAAGGTCAGGGGCGTAAACACACAGGGACTTACCTCTCCGAATGCGTCTATATAAACCATTTTGTTTCCTGCGTTACAGCCAAAGTGCTCTTTCCCCTCAAAATGCCCAAGATAATTTACTGTTATTTTTCTTTCTTTGTTGTATTTATCCTGCAAACTGACCAGACTTAAGCGTTCATTTTCGGTAATAACCGCTTCCTTATGCCAAAATGCTTCTACAGTCGGCTTGGTTTCACTCAGCCAGGCTTCATGGATACCAAGACTAATCAGGAAATCCAGCAATTCCTGCACCTGATTTTCTTGTAGCATCCTTCTGGATATGACCGCCGATACACTTACATGTACTCCAATACTTTTAAATATCTCGATTGCCCGAAGGGCTGTCTGGAAAGCCCCGGCATAACCCCTGTTCCTGTCATGTTCTTCTTTCTCCCAATGGTCCAGGCTGATTGATACGTACAAAAGCCCGGCTTTTTTTAGTTCCATTGCCAACTGTTCCGATAGGTTTGCACCTGTTGTAAAGATTTTTACCGCGCAGTCGTCACCAACACTTTTTACAATCTCAACAATATCTTTGTTCATAAGGGGCTCTCCACCGGTAAGTCCCAACCAGCAAACTCCCATTTTCTTCAACTCCTGTATGAGCCGCTTGATTTCAGACGTGTTCAGAAGTTCTCCTTTTCTATTCTTGTTGTAGCAATAGCCGCAATTCTGGGGACAGACATTAGTCAGGCTGATTTGAGCGTGGGACGGCCCTTTTGTCCTTGCCAACAGATGCTCATTTATGAAACGGGTAAATGCCTTACTGTTGATTGGGGGCAGATGCGAATGAATTATGAGCTGCCCGCCTACATTTATCAAATTGAATTTTCCCATATATTTAGCTAAAAACCAGTTGATCGAAGGTTTTGCCCTGATAATCTGCTTGTTTGACAGCAGAGCTTTGACTAGGGCAATCTTATTTTTCAAGTCTGCCATATATAAACTCCTTTGTTTTTTTAATCATTCTTCATCCTATCACACTATTACAAATGAGTTGTTACTTCACCGTTGCTTTGTTGTCACTTAATCTTATGGGCGCACTGATAAGCTGCTGCTAGGGCACCGGGGACGCCACCTATCTGCATAGCCCAACAAGAACCGATGTAAAGATTTTTCACCGGCGTTTCGATATGAACGCTCATATCATCTTGATAAAACCTCTTTTGAGGGTTCCAGCTCCAGGCTGAGCTTGCACCAGCCGTATTATGGGTGAATCTTTCATAAGTCAGCGGAGTAGCGGCATCCTTGTATTCGATACATTCTTTCAAACCGGGAATCAGCCCGGATGCATTCTCTATCATTGCCTCCATTGCTTTTCCCTTTAATTGTCTGTATATCTTGCTGTCTCCACCGCCCCAATTGTTCATCCAGCGATAAGGAGCCTTGGTTTGAAGCATTATTGAGGATTTTCCCAAAGGTGCATGGCTGGGATTTACCAATGAGGGTGAATATATTTCGGCGAATGCTTTGCTGAAATATTCACTGTCCTCGGAATTATAAATATCACAGCCGGGTTTATTGTTGAAAGCAAAGACATGGGGAACTTTCATAGATTTGCCTAGCTCATCGTTTGACTTATCCAGCCCTAGGTATACCGTGAAATAACCTTCCGAAACCACAGCCCGGTTGATAGTGTTTAAGAGTGTCTTTGGGATAAGGCTCTTGTCATCTAAAAGCTTCAGAAGGGTTTTTTTATAGTCTCCGGCAGAAATAACGTAATCGGCGTCATAAACGGTGTCTTTAGATAAGACCCCAATCGCAACCCCGTTTTTTGTTATTATCCTGTCAACATACGAATTAAGGTGTAAATCGCCGCCCAATTTTCTGAAGTTTTCCGCAAGAATATCAGCCCATGACTGCATCCCGTCTTTCACCGTCCATAATTCTGTAAATAAGCCCGCCAAGCCACTACCAACCATCATCGCCGACATATCCGTATAGCCGAATTCATTGAACAGATTGTAGAGCTTGGAGTCCTTCTCAAAATATCTTGCGACAAACTCTGATGACGTTATATTATCATACTGCTTAGAAATTTTCATTAATTTTGGTAAGCCGAAAATGCTGGGAAGTATTGCTTTTAACTTTGCAGGACCCTTGTAAAGAAAGGGCATTGGTGTGTTCATCCCCCCTATCGAGTCGGCTATTTTATCCAGATCCGCAAAAATCTTATCCAGCTTTCCTTTTTCAGACGGAAACGCGGCGTAGACCATTTTTTTATAACCGTCATAATTCTCAGGAATCCCGTCAAAATCCTCCGAAACCAGACGTATTTTCTGCTGTACAAAGTTGATTTTCTCCAACACCCCGATATCCTTCATTGCCTTAAACACCGAGGCCGAAGCCTCGAAAGAAACCGTGCCGCTCTCAAAATAGTATCCCTTCCTGTAAAACCCGGCGGTATAGCCGCCCGGCATGCTGTGGGCTTCAAAGATGGTTACCTTATGTCCCTTCTTTGCCAGAAGATTGCCGGCAATAAGCCCACCGATTCCCGCACCGATTATTATTACTTTTTTCATTTTCCGATTCTCCTCATAGGTAAATATTTTTCTCCTGCTCACTCAGCCTGTGCTTTGAGCAGCGCGTCTTCCACCGACTTCAGATAGGCTTTGGAGGTAAGGGTTGCACCACTTATGGTATCTACCTGCAGCGACTGGGCTTCGATTACTCTATCATAAAGCGAATCTTGATCCGTATTCTCGCCGCCTGGGTCTGTTGAATTCATTTGTTTAATATCGGTTACCCGACCTGAGGATACAGTAACCTGAACTTTATTAGCCCTCCATTTATACATCCCGCCTTCATATTCTCCGATATAAGTGCCGTCTCGAAGTTTTTTGAAATCCACAATAGCAATAGGAAGATTTTTGGCTTCCCGGTGTTCTCCCGCGGTATAGAGCAACCCTCCTCCCAAGGTAATCACAACAAGAAACACCAGTACTGCCAAAACAATTAACAACATTCTGCCTTTCCCCTTCCTTTTCATTTTGATCCTTCCCTTCTATTTATTAATAATAGTAAAGCTTATGTCTTCGGCAGCCCGAAAGCATTCTTGCAAACCGTCCGTAATATGGACCTTCAGGCTTGTGTCTACAAATATTGCTTCAACTCCCGGAAACCGTTTTAAAAATTTAAGGCCTTTATCCAGCCCGGCGACGAACAATATGGTGGACAATGCATCAGCAGCCATGGAATTGGCTGCAACGGCAGTCACGCTTACCAGTCCTGCATTTACCGGATATCCTGTAGTCGGATCCAGGATGTGATGATACCTTTTGCCGTTGCTGCCAAAAAAGTAGCGCTGATAATCACCGGATGTAACTACTGCCTTATCAACCACAGAAACAAGACCAATAAGAGCATTTTCCCTTCTGGGATGTTGAATACCCACACGCCATGGAGAGCCGTCAGGCTTCGTTCCTAAAGCCACCACATTCCCTCCGATATTCGTAAAGGCTGATGGGATGCCGTATTCTTTAAAAACATGCAAAAACTTATCGGCGGCAAATCCTTTCCCTATGCCTCCCAGATCAATGGACTGTCCTTTCCTCCTCAATCCGGCAGTCTTTTTGCCGGGATCTAATATTAGATCGTTATAATCCACCAAAGAAAGGACCTGCCGTATTCTTGATTCCTCCGGAGCCTTTTGTGTTTCCTTGCCTTCGCCCCACAAAGTCACCAGTGGGCCAACAGTAACATCGAAAAGTCCCTGACTGTATCTTGAATACTCAGCGGACCGGGAGAGCACCTCATATGTATCACCGCTCACTATTTCGCATTTGATACCTGCGGAACTATTGACCCTGTTAACCTCGCTTCCAATAATAAAACGGCTCAGCAGTTCTTCCAGCCGAACAGCTTCACTGCCCACTGCTTTAAGAGCTTCCTCGGCGTACCTGCCAAAGGCCCTGTGCGTCATTACTGTGTTCATACCGTGGTTTGTTGACTTGGCATCTCTTAATCTCCCCACTTGCACCCCTCCTTTCCTGCCTTACGCGCCATGCTTGGCGCTCTTTCCCTTATGTGAATGAATATTTATATATTCATTCACATAAGTTTAAAAAAATAAGTCCTCCGCCTTCATTTTACTCCCGGCAATCTGTTAATCCCTTCATGACGAATTCGGAAATAATGAGCATGATTTGGGGAAAATACTGCAGTCCTATTTCCTCTTTATGAAGATCGATATAAGGTATAGACTTAAAAATAGCAAGTATTACATCATCATCAATATCAGTCCTCATTTTGCCGTCGGTCTTCCACATTTTAATCAACGCCAGCATATCATCATTTTGTTGATCTTCAATACTCTTGATGCCGCCTTGTTTATCAAACTCTTTTTCCAGCTTGCTGAAAACATCCCTGTTGTACCATTCCTTTAATATCGGATTAGAATTCATGCCTTCAAAGTTCAGAGCCAACATCTCCATCGTTGCTTTTACCGGATCATTTTTAAAGTCGACCGCTGCGAAGCCTTTTTTAAGCTCCTCGTTTTCCTTCATATATATTTCTATAAAAAGCTGTTCTTTCGAGGAATAGTAATTATAGAAGGTACCTACCCCTATGCCGGCCATTTTGGTAATATCGGAAACATTTGTGTCTTTAAATCCTTTCGCACTAAATAACTCTTTCCCGGAATTAAAGATATCGGCTCTTTTATCGCTCAATTGAATTACCCCCGTATGCTACAATGTGAATGAATATTTTATTATTCATTCACATTGTAGCATCACCTTCTTATCCTGTCAATCTAATTACTAAAAATTAATAGCCATAATAAAGGAATTTTTCAAGCCTGACCCCATGTTTACTCTAAAAACTCTTGCCAGCGTGGCAAGTCACGCTTGCCTTGGGCGTAACCTAATTCGTAGCATGCGGATAGTTTTTTGAAATTGGTTTCTTTGTTTGAGACCGGCATAACATCGGGATAGACAAGGAAGGCCTTGCCCTCTCTTTCCAGTTCTTCAAGTTCCTCTAGCGTGCGATTGTATATAACATGACGATTAAACATGGCTTCTACTACAAGAGGATGCTTGCGGTAGTAAGCTTTGATGAACCCTCCGAATTTGACCGGACTTTTCCTATAACCTTTTTCGCGAGTTAGTATGACAAAGAATTTCTGCATTCCGTCCTTTTTGGCAATATCAAGGGCAATCCCGCCGCCAAGACCGCCGTCTACGTAAACCTTTCCCTTAAAACTAGTCGGCGGCATAAAGATAGGCATCGATGATGAGGCTCGCACGATTTTCATTAAGTCCTGCATGCTATTGATGTCAGCCTTTGTGAAATATACCGGTTTCCCAGTATCCCTCTCCAGAGCGCCGATGCGCAATTGGGCGGGATTTGCCATAAATGCTTGAAAATCCAAGGGCAAGGCAGCCCCCGGATATGATGTTTCTTCGTAAATATATTGGGAACGAAAATATCCTTCACCTTTAAAAAAGGATCTCCACCCGCCAAACTTGGAATCCAGAACTAAATCAACAAAAGAGCGTTTGGCCCTTGGGATATCCCTGGATAAATAATTGATGCTGTGACTTGCACCCGCAGAAATGCCTGCCACATAATCAAAGTATATTTCGTTTTCCAGCAAATTGTTTAGGATTCCTGCGGTATAACTGGCACGCATCCCGCCCCCCTCAAAAATCAAAGCGGAATCTTTTATATTATTGATTATTTCCATCGGTACCTTATCTCCTCATTGAGCAATACGTTATTTTTATTTCAGTTCATCAACATATTGCCGAAGCATTCTAATAACATCATTTCTATTCGGTTTATTCTCATCAAACACAATTCTTAGATAATCCCAAAAGGCCGCAACCATGTTGCTCTCATTTATGGCAAAAACTATCTGCGGATTGGTTGTTTTAACAACAATAGCACCCAAGTCTTCCTTCACATAAAGCCTGTAGCCGTCATCCTTCATGTCTTTACTAATACTGACTTGGTAGTTGTCGTATTTCAATAAAAACTGAATAATATTTTCAAGATGCAACCTATATTCTCCAGGATGATAGAATAACCCTGAAAACTCTTGCGTTTCTGAAAAACCTACTTCGATTTGTCCTTCTTTTATACTTTTAATGGTCGGAAGCTTAATAATTTCGCAAACGCAGTTGCTTAGTAAACTTTTTTCAAATGCTCCTTTTCTTTGTAATAAAAACTCCATAAGTTCCTTTTTCCGGGGAACCTTTGACCTTTCAAGCATAGCCTTAGCAACTGAAGTAGGCATTGTTGCCAACGATAGGTTAGAGGATTTAATAATTGTATCAGCGGGCCCTTTTTCAAACTGCTCCAAAACACTTAAATATTTATGCATATCTTTATCAGTAAAGATATGCATGAGAGGCTTGCATAGATTTAAATAACTATTGAATTCTACTGCTAATGCATCTACAGCCTTCAAATCTTTTAACAATATATTAACCGCCTTATCTGCCATTATTTCAAGCGAACTGGATGTCAATGCTGCTGTCTTTGGTGCAATAAACAAAGTCCTCTTGAAAATACCGTCCCGTTTTTTGGGATAATAATAAGGTTCTATGGCGCCTGTCATATAAAGCGGCATCCATTTTGACATAGCCTCCAGCATTTCATCTAAATTGCGGCTTACAGTGTGAATGATCTTTATCCTATAGCCTTGCTCGATAACTCGGGATAGCATATCTGACCATTTTGCTAAAAAGAACTGATCCGCTGTTAGCCAATCCATAGGCTCGTCGCTGTATAAAAGCAGCGTTTCAGGTCTCTTGGCCTCAGTAATGAGAGATAAGAATCTAAGTACCGCTTCCCTCTTGCCTTCCAACCCATAGTATAAAGATAAGTCCTGTTGCATTGCACCTGAGTCCATTAATGAAATTGGATCTCTATTATATTGTGTCTTTTTCAACTGCACATTTGATAAACCCTCTAAAAAACAGTTAATAGAACTACTTCCTTTTAAGTCACTATCAAAAAGCCAATGATAAATCCGCTCTGTTATGTTTTCAGAATCATTCTGCGCTGCAGGCTTTGGTAAAACCTCCTGCAAGGCTTTTTTTTGGTACTCTTCTATACACTGTCTGTTAAAAAATACAGCCATCTTTTTTACGTAATCCGCATCCTTAACAACATTTCTTTCCCCCCTTCTCAATCTGCTGATATGTGAAGGGTCCAGAGAGGTGTACAATGCCAGCGAACTATTAGTAGTTTTGGTAACATTCATTAAAAAGTCCAGCTTTTCGTGAAATGTCATTTAAATCACCCCATATGCTAATTATACTTGACGAATTATTTTCGTACAAATATTTTGGCACCGACAGCCTACTAAATGGAAGAATGATAGCAGCGGTTTTTTAGCTATGTTTATTGACATTTTAGCTATTTTATTCTATAATTATAGCTAATATAAAGGGAGTGGGTGATAATGTGCGTATTAACACCACGGATTTGCAGAATGCTTTTGGGAAATATCTTGCCCTAGCGGAGAAGGAAGATATTATTATAACGAAAAACGGAAAAAGCGTGGCTAAACTCGTTCGCTATAACGAACCCGATTATTTTCTTATCCATGAGGAATCATTAAAATACAAGTCCACAAAGAGGATCAGTTATGAAGAATACCAGACTCTAGTCGATTCTTCCGATCAAAGATATGAACTCATCGACGGTGAGGTCTACCTGTTGGCTTCCCCCAGTTTTAACCATCAGGTCGTAGTGAATGAAATTGCCTGGCACTTTAACAACTATTTTCGGGAAAAGCCCTGTCGCTCGTTAACAGCTCCCCTGGATGTAAGACTGTTTGGTTTTGCCACTAAGTTTGAAGAAGACCCTAATATTGTCCAGCCGGATATCATTGTTGTTTGCGATACTGACAAGGTCAACAAAAACGGCAGGTATGAAGGCACACCTGCACTTGCTGTCGAAGTCTTGTCCCCATCGACTAAGGGTAAGGATATGGTTATAAAATTGAATCTATACATGAAAAGCGGTGTTTTGGAATACTGGATCGTAAACTCGGAGAATAAAAGTATTCATCAATACTCCTTTTCTCAGGAAAGAGATATCGAAAGCGTAGTTATCCTCAAGGAGGGAGATACGATCAAATCAACTGCTTTTAAGGACTTGGCAATAGCCGTAAAAGATGTATTCTCCGAAATTTGAACAATCAGCGCAACTATCCTTTGCCATTCCAACAGTATGTGCAGACTTTATCACTGCCAATACCGATTGCCTCGACCATGTCATGGATGTTTTGGAATTTCAACGATGAAAAACTAAATTTGCTGCTGATTTGCTTCACCATTTGAGTGTATTTTTCGTTGGCCGGGTCGCAATATTCATCCAAAGACTCCGGCTCTTTTCCTTCAAGCTCGATAATGGCGTTCCTTGCGGCCAGTTCCATTTCCGAACGGGAAGCTGAAAAATTCAAGTATTTACATCCATGTATGATAGGAGGGCAAGCCGAACGGATATGAACTTCACGGGCATTGCATTTGTATAAGAGGTCCACGGATTCCCTCAACTGTGTACCGCGAACGATTGAATCATCGCAAAAGAGCAGGCGTTTGCCGGAAACAAGATCAGGTATTGGCATCAGTTTCATTCTGGCCACAAGGTTCCTGATACTCTGATTCTGCGGCATAAAGCTCCTGGCCCAAGTAGGAGTATATTTGATAAAGGGACGTCCATAGGGTATCCTGGATTCATTTGAATAACCAATGGCATGTCCTACACCTGAGTCAGGTATACCTGATACAACATCAATGTCCACGTTGTCGTTTCTGGCCATTGCAGCACCGTTTCTGTTACGCATTATTTCAACATTCATGCCTTCATATGTGGAGGACGGATAACCGTAATACACCCATAAAAAAGCACATATCCTCATATTATCTCGAGGCGGTGCGATTTTTTCAATACCTTCTGATGTCAGCAAAACGATCTCGCCAGGACCAAGTTCATAGTCATACTTAAATCCAAGGTTAGCAAAAGCACAGGACTCAAGAGAAACACAATATGAGTCTTTTTTCTTGCCAATTATTAAGGGCGTCCTGCCATATCTGTCTCTGGAAGCATAAATACCCTGTGGAGTCAAAAGCAGAATCGAACAAGACCCCTCAATCAACTCCTGAGCTTTCAATAAGCCGTCCTTAAAAGAATCCTCCTGGTCTATAATCACGGAGACCAGTTCGGTGGGATTGATAAGCCCCTTGTTTATTTCCAAGAGATGAATATTCTGATGTTTAGCAAAAGCCTGCTCGGTTATTTGAGCCAAATTGTTAATTCGCCCTACCGTACTTATGGTATACTGACCAAGGTGTGAACGCACCGTTAGGGGCTGTGGTTCTGTGTCGCTTATGCATCCGATCCCCATATTGCCTTTTATCTTAGGAAGTTCGGATTCGAACTTTGCCCTGAACTGAGTGTTTTCAATGTTGTGTATTGCCCTGTTAAAGCTCTTACCGTTCCAGATTGCCATTCCACCCCTGCTTGTCCCTAAGTGTGAATGATAATCAGTGCCAAAATATACGTCCATTACGCAATCTTTCTTTGATACTACTCCATAAAAGCCGCCCAATACGACCGCACCCCTTTAATAAGATATATTAATAGAATTACATTTTTTTGACGATAATGCAACAAGTATCGTTAATATTATACTAGAATTACTGTTTATTTTACTTTTGTGTCCGGTGCCGGTATTACAATTTTACAGTATTGCAGTATTTTCAGGGTTAGGTGAATAACCATTTTTTCTTCAATATTTTTGATTATACCTTGTTTAGCGGAAAACTCATCAACCTCCACTATCTTACTACCTGTAAGTTCACAAAAAGGTCTTTCATTGTAAAAGGCGGTACTAATTCGGTTGATCTCACGTAAAGCGTCGGAACTCCGATCTTCTTTCCGGTATTCAAATTCTACAGAGCTGTTGGAAACAACAGGTACAGGGTTAGTCCCGTTATATTTTACCACTGTGGTACATTTAAAAGGGACTTCCACAGTAATATCGCGCATCTCTCCTGTTAGATATAAATGACTTTGCTTAATATACCTAATATTTTCCTTAACAAATCCTTTAATGAAGAGTGTGTCGGTATCCTGTAATAGCAAACATTGGGTAACCACCACTCTCTTTTTAGTATCTTTAATCTCCTTAGCCCATTCGGGAAGGTCAATAAAGGAACTGAGATTAATATATACCGTTAACTCGGCAAGTATAATGGGTATTTGCGCCACAACTCCTGCTGCTATAGCGTTTATCTTTGCCGGTGAATTAGCGCAGGTAATAATAGCCTCACTCGTTACTTTGGGGCTTGTCGGTTCAGTGACTATGTTCTTTGTATTCCAAGTGTCTTGCATGTTCCTCCGTGTTTTAACCCCTGCAGAAAAAGATTGCGCGTCCTGTACCACACCGTACCGTCTGTTTGGAAATAGCAGCATACCATAGGGAAGAGGTTTTTCATTTATCTGCTGAAACAATTTGTTATAGTGAAGGGTCATTTTGGCCTCTCCTTTACCAAACAACGAGCAACCTACCCATTTGTCCTCATATATCTTATTCCACTTTTCATTATTTGGTGAACCCCGGGGGCAGTATTTGCCCCCGCTACAGTCACTGATATTAGATATTAGCTACTATTTCGAGCAATCAAAGGCCGGTAATAAGGGCGGGATTGCAACCTGGCGGTTTTGCAAAACCTTCATGGTAAGGAATATGACCATTTTTTCCTGAATGCTTTTGAACTCAATCTCTTCAAAAGGAACATCGGATTCCTTGCCAAAGTAAAATTTCCCCTTCTTATCATCAGCTGCATTATCTTGGGCTAGGAATATGGGATTTAAGAATTCATCAAACTCAACGATTCTGCTGCTAATAATTTGACAGAAAGGAAGTTCATTGAAGAATTCAGTATTAATCTGGTTGCGCTCGGTAAAGTCCCCGGTTTGCAGGCGATCCTTGTTGGCAAACTGAGGCCCTTTAAGATCAAATTCGCCAAGATATTCAAACTCATTTGTGCTGCCAAAAACAGGCAAGAGCGGGTCAAGTCCGTTAAAGGTTACGGCTGTAGTGCATTTAAACGGAACATCTACACTGCAATGCCTAATGTCACCGCAAACACCCTCTGAAGTGGAATATTTTCTTGTTGCGTATTGGAAATTTTTCCGCACAAAACCTTCGATAAACAGCATGTTAGTATCTTGTAGCAGCAGGCATTGGGTAATTTTCAAGCGCTTTCCAATGCTTTTTATTTCTGTAACAGGCTCGGGTAAATCTATGGTTGCACTAACATTAAACTGCACGGTAAATTCAGCCAGCACTGCCGGAACCCTTACCACAGCCCCGGTTAATAAAGGGTCAATCTCAACCGGATTGTTAACGCAATCTGTAATTTCTCCGCCAGAGACATCAACGCTATCGCGACGCAGGATCGCTCTGTTTTTTTTAAAGAAGTCCATAGCTCTGTCCTGCGGTACAATCATTCTATCTTTAGACCAACTCATTTTCTCTTTCCTCCTTGAACTGGGTAATAAGTTAACGAAAAGCAAAAGCAGAATGCTTCTCATCTTTGTACATGTTATTCAAGATGTCCAATTTTGGTGACAAACCCCGTCAAAAATATATCTAAAATAATGACATAATGTTAATAAGCGTCAGCTCACAACTCTCTGTCCTTGGATTAACAAAGGCACAGTACCAACCTACTTTTCCTTTAAACCGGCTTTCATTGTTTTCCGCAACGATAACTTGTAATAATTCAAATGCTGATGTCAAGTTTGATTCCGAATTCCACTTTTTCCTTGCAAAGCCTGCCAGCTGTTCTCTTTTGGGTTCTTGCAATGGACAATCCCTGTTAGATATTTTTAAGACTCAATGACACAAAGAACCATCTGAGTGGCTGCTCTTTGTGTCATTGAGTCGTTATGTGTTACTTTTTTCCAGAATCTGATACTTAATTCTGTTTCATAATCTTCATGGCTAGTTCCAATTCTTCTTCACAGGTTGTATTTTTACGAGCTACTCCCGATTTCACGGCGGCTTCGGCCACGGCAGCAGCTACCCTCGGTCCGACTCTTAAATCGAAAGCCTTGGGTATTACATACTCATCGTTAAGTTCTTCCGTTGTGATTATTCCCGCCAGAGCATAGGCTGCGGCTTTTTTCATCTCCTCATTGATATCCTTGGCCATCACATCAAGCGCGCCCCTGAAGATGCCCGGGAAAGCCAACACGTTATTGACTTGATTGGCGTAATCTGAACGACCTGTCCCCACTATCCTTGCTCCTGCTTCCTTGGCTTCATTGGGGAATATTTCCGGCGTGGGGTTAGCCATGGCAAATACAACCGCGTCCTTATTCATGGATTTCACCATTTCTTTGGTCAACAGCCCCGGAGCCGACACGCCGATGAAAACATCCTTACCTCTAATAATATCGGCCAGTGTACCTTTCTCTTTGTTTTTGTTGGTTTCCCTGGCTAATATCTCTTTCTCAGAGTTCATACCGACTTGACGCCCTTCGTAGATAGCTCCGTTTTTGTCACAGAGAATAACGTTTTTAACTCCAAAGACATTTAAAAGTCTCGTCGTGCTGATTCCGGCAGCACCTGCACCACTTACAACCACTTCTATTTCCGAAAATTGCTTTTTAACCAGTTTAAGTGCGTTGATCAACCCGCTTAATACTACTACTGCCGTCCCGTGCTGGTCGTCATGGAAAATGGGAATATCAAGTTTTGCTTTAAGCTTCCTTTCTATTTCAAAACATCTCGGTCCGCTGATGTCTTCAAGATTAATTCCTCCAAAGGACGGAGCTAGTTGAACGACAAGTTTAACGATCTCGTCCATATCTTTTGTATCAACGCAAAGAGGTATGGCATCCACTCCACCGAACTCTTTGAAGAGCACACATTTTCCTTCCATTACGGGCATGGCTGCCTCAGGACCAATATCCCCCAAACCGAGCACTGCTGTTCCATCTGATACGACAGCAATATAGTTGGACTTGATGGTGTAATCCCAAACAGCGTTTTTGTCCTTGTCGATCAACCGGCAAGGTTCGGCTACTCCCGGCGTATAGGCCACCGAAAGGTCATCCTTGTTTTGTGCGGGCACTTTGCTTTTTACTTCTAGTTTTCCTTTCAGCTCTTTATGCATCTTTACGGCCATTTCGTTGTAGTTCATTTTTTTGCCTCCTTTGGCCCTACCATGTTTTCAGGTCTGACGTATTTGTCGAATTCTTCTTCCGTGAGGATATTGAGTTTCTGTGCCGTTTCTTTTAATGTTGCCCCTTCAGCATGAGCTGTCTTTGCAATTTTGGCAGCGTTATCGTAGCCGATATAAGGATTCAATGCTGTAACCAGCATCAAAGAATTTTCCAGGAAGTATTGGATTTTCTCCCTGTTAGGCTTAATACCTACAGCGCAGTTATTGTTGAAAGAGTTGATGGCATCAACAAGTAGCCTAACCGATTGCAGGAAATTATAGATGCAGACCGGCATGAAGACATTGAGCTGGAAATTACCCTGGCTAGCTGCCAGGCCGACGGCAACATCGTTGCCCATTATTTGACATACCACCATGGTGAGGGCTTCACACTGGGTGGGATTTACTTTACCCGGCATAATAGAACTACCCGGCTCGTTTTCGGGTATACTAAGTTCTCCTATACCGCAACGCGGACCGCTAGCCAACCATCTTACGTCATTGGCGATTTTCATTAGGTCTGCTGCCAAGGCTTTTAAGGCGCCATGGGCAAAAACAAGTTCGTCTTTGCTGGTTAAGGAATGAAATTTGTTTTGCGCAGTTACGAATTTTTTACCCGTAAGCACACTAATCTCTGTAGCCACCTTGACGCCAAATTCTGGATGGGTGTTAAGTCCAGTCCCTACGGCTGTACCTCCTAAGGCCAGCTCCCTCAGATGTTCCAGGCTGTCCTTGATCATATTCTCGGATTTTTCGAGCATCTTATGCCAGCCGCTGATCTCCTGCCCAAGTGTTAACGGTGTTGCGTCTTGCAGGTGAGTACGTCCGGTTTTGATGATGTTGTTGTAATCATCTATCTTCTGTGCAAAGGTCTTCTTCAAAGCACCAATCGCCGGCAACAACTTGTCTTCCAATTCTATCACGGCCGCGATGTGCATAGCTGTGGGAAAGGTATCGTTGGAACTCTGAGCTTTATTGACATGATCATTGGGGTGGATCTTTTTCTCGTCCAAGATTTGGTTAGCACGATTAGCAATGACTTCGTTCAGGTTCATATTGGATTGTGTACCGCTCCCTGTTTGCCAGACCGCCAACGGAAAGTTGCCATCTAGTTTTCCGTCTAGTATTTCATCGCAGACTTTCGTTATCGCTTCGGACTTTTCTTTGTCCATTTGTCCCAGTTTGTTATTAGCCAAAGCTGCCGCTTTTTTTAAAATGGCGAAAGCGCGAATGATCTCAATCGGCATTTTTTCCGTCCCTATTTTAAAGTTTTCAAAACTCCTTTGGGTCTGAGCCGCCCACAGTTTATCCGCAGGAACTTTTATTTCACCCATGGTATCTTTTTCAATCCTGTATTCCATTATGTTTTCCTCCTTTATTTATAAACATTTTTACAACAGTTTTTACGATTTGTACCAGTCAGTAATTTTATCCAGAGCTTTTTCCTTTAGTTCTTTGTAAATGCTGTTATCGTGTGTATCCATTCCAACAACAAGAGGCCCAAACTTTTTAGCCTTTAAGTCCCACATTGCTTCGGGGATT
This sequence comes from Clostridia bacterium, assembly GCA_018433675.1. Classification (GTDB taxonomy): domain Bacteria; phylum Bacillota; class Peptococcia; order DRI-13; family SM3-B62; genus SM3-B62. The sequence goes on along the minus strand of JAHDQS010000004.1, from coordinate 31,132 downwards.
CCCAGTTCCAACCAATGAACATCTTCTATTTTCTCAATCCCTCTGGCCAGTTTGACTGCACACCCGGGAGCCGCCTGTAAATAAACATACCCGTACTTACCGCATGCTGTAAGGGTTTCTTCTGCCATTCCTCCTTTGCCAACGATAGCTTTTACTCCCAGTTTTCCTACCATTTCAGCATAAGGTTCCATTCTGATGCTGGTAGTCGGCCCTATCACAACCAGCTCCCAAGCATCCCCTTTTTTTAATACCACGGGGCCGGCATGGAAGATGGCAGAACCCTGGAAACTCTCAGGAAGTTCTTCACCCTTCTCCAGCTTGTCTTTGATGTTCAGATGACCCATATCCCTGGAAGTATAAATAGAACCTTTCAGGTATACTACGTCCCCTGCCTTCAATTCTCTGATATCTTCTTCTTTTAACGGGACCGACAGTATTTTCTCACTCATTTTACTGTAACCTCCTAGAATATGATCTCTTTTTTACCGTCCGGATAAAGCCTAATGCCTGCCCTACGGGCTACCCAACAGTGAAAGTTGATAGCAACAGGGGCAATGGCTGTATGTGTCGCTACTCCGTTTATTTTTACCGCCAGTGCAACAGTATCCCCGCCTGTTCCTGCAGCTCCAAGACCTAACTCATTGATTTTCTCCAATAGCTCTTCTTCTAACGCACCGTATAGCGGATTGGGGTTTTTATCATCCCAGCGCCGTGTGCTGACCGCTTTCCTGCTCAGCTTACAAGCTACATCCATTTGTCCTCCAATCCCCACCCCCACTGCAAAGGGCGGACACGGCTTCCCTCCAGCATTGATCACAGTCTCCAAAATAAATTTCTTTAAACCTACCAGGTCTTTCCCTAGTTTTGCCGTCGTCATAATTTGCATGGCGTTCCCCAATTCTGCCCCGCATCCTTTGAAACTTATGATCATTTCCAGGTATTCCTGGCCTGGAACACAATCTATTTCAAAATTGGGAACACCTTCTCCCGAATTGTTCCCTGAATTTTCCCTCGTTAACGGATGCACCATGCTTGGCCGCAACAGACCTCTTTCCGTCCCTTCGCAGATTGCTTTTTTAAACATCTCTTTGATGTCACTGAAAAGCGACTTTTCGCCACAAGTAATATAAACGGTGGGATATCCCGGCGACTGACAGACAGGCTTGGTCTCCTCTTTTGCCATTTCTACGTTTTCCAGCATGGCTTTGATCATGCTAACAGCTGTCGGATTAGTCTCCTTTTTCAATGCTTTTTCCATCAACATTTTTACATCTGCGGATATCCCGGTCACTGACCGGAATACCAGTTCAGACACGTCATCATAAAGCTTTTTTTCATTAAACATTGCGACGTTTCACTCCCTTTGTCTAGAAAAAATGATTTGCTTTACCTTCAACAATTGACCGCTTGCTGGTATCAGAACGGTTTTTTATAGCTCCTTTGGGCATCTTTGAAAAATCCAAACGGGTTTATTGCTGAATGACCTCCATAAAAAACTTTGCTATATCACTTGTCTGTTCTAATTCCCGGCACTTCTGATAGATGGAATCGGCCTTTTCTTTCCCTATTACGGGCATCACCAAATCCATGAACTTATCATAAATATTTCTTTCTGTCATCGGATTTTCCGGATCTCCCAATGGATATTCCACTGTTTCCGTAAAACACCGATCTTTTGTGTGCAGCTCGACTCGGGTCATCCATTTTCCCGGAAAAGCCCGGTTTATTTCCTCGTCAACATTAATAACAGTATTTTTTGCTACCCTCAGGATTTTTTCATTCTGCAACGCTTCCGGCGTAAAGGCTTGCAACGGCAGTGCTCCGAAATATAATGCTGCAGCGGCGCAGTAAACAAGACTGAACTTTGCGGCGCGTGAATCCGGGTAGTATTTGTTATTCCTGGCAATCTCTGTTGCCGTTTGATACGTTTTAATCTTAACCTTCGAAACTTCTGCCGTACTGAGGTTATATTTCTTTCTTAGGTTTAAAATCGCGCTAATCGTGGGATGAGTGTGCCGACAGGAGGCAAAGGGCTTGAAACTAGTTTCTAATATTTTGTATTTTGACCCCAAGCTGCTGAATTTTTCTGCAGGATTTGTTTCAGTGCTGGTTGCCTTGACAAAACCCTGTTCACCTTCCAGTATCCTTTTTGCCCCGGTCAGTCCTCTCCGGGCCAAAATCGCCGCTAAAGCCCCATTATATGCAGCTTTACCGCAATGGAGGTATTTGGTCATAGCATTGTCTTCAATAAATTGCCACAGCCCGGTGGCCTGTGACCCAGCATTACCTAACGCATTCGTAAGTTCATCAGGAGTCAGCCCCATAAGTTTCCCAGCACTTGCCGTAGCTCCGAATGTCCCGCATGTTCCGGTGGTATGCCAGAAACTGTAATGTGACGGCATCACTGCTTCTCCGACACGCAACACTACATCGTAGCCCGCGACTATTGCTTCTATCAGCTCTTTACCACTTTTGCCGTAAGCTTCGCCTACAGCCAAAGCACTGCTTATGACTGGTGCACCGGGATGCTGCACTGAGGCCTTATGCACATCGTCCATTTCGTGTATGTGACAGTTAAAGGCATTGGCCATAGCGGCATTCAACAGGGAGTCTTTCCTCCATACTCCTAAAACGGTAGCTTCGGATAAACCGGGATTACCGGCTGCAAAATCGAGAATAATCTTCGCCTCCGGTGTGACACTGCCTGAAATCACACACCCCAAAAAATCAATAAAACAGTCCTTCGCCATTTCGATTGCTTCAGAAGGTAGCCTCCGATAGTCCAGGTTATTAATAAAATCGGCACATTTCATCGTTAAAGAAGTTTCGTTCATCGCCCTCATCTCCAAATGGTATTGATCGATTGTTCCGCCTATTTCTCCACAAATGTTGATATCCGTTGGTGTCAAGTAATATGTCGTTAACACTTTTGTCATTCCTAATAATTAGTACCTTGCCGAGTGATCTCCCGCATTTATTCCACAGTCCTTCTCCCATAAATTACATGAATATCTTTATTAACATCTCTTGAATTTTCAATATTCATGATACTATTTAGAATTTCCGAGCTGTGGTCTTCGCTGACATGTTCCTGAGAAAATTTTAAACAGTTTTCGAACTTCGCCTTAATTCTATGGTTTGACAACGGTTTTTCCGGACAGCCTGAGCGACTGCTTACCACCATGACTCTCTTCTGCCCATCGACCGCTTTGAATTCAATGGTTTGAGGAATCCCCATCATAGGATCCGGCAGGTCAGGATCTACGTCTACCTCAACCTTTCCGGCTAACTCGAGTATCTGCTGGTCGCTTAGGGCTGAACCCATGAAATCATCAAGTCCCACCTTGCCTTTCAGCCAGGCGGTGGCCACAGTATAAGGAATGCTAAACTGGGCGCCAACTTGTGTCATTCCATGGGGATTAGTCGGCTCCCCAATCTGCACCTTTGTCCTCAGACTGGTCAGAATCCTGACAGATTCAATTTTTTTGCCTATCCATTCCTCTTTTTCTCGCAGCTCAAGAGCGGCGTCAATCGCAGCATGACAACCTCTGCAGCAGGGATATGGTTTAATGGCCAGTCGCCTGATTTCAAAATAGTTACCCAGTTCATGCAATAAACATTCTTTATCTAAGGCTTGATTAAAATATGTGAAACCTACCCCATATTTCCCCTCAATAATATTTTTCGCACCTTGAATTCCCCTTTTGGCATAAAGTAATGATATAACTGCGTTTTGTGCGGCAAACGCCGGCTGCATCCTTTTAGTCAGGGCATCGTCTAACATGCATTGACGGTTGCCGGACATCTGACTGTAAGCGATGCCAAATGCGTTGACCAACTCGTCCCTGGTCAGCCCTAAAAGCCGCCCTCCTGCCGCCACCGCCCCCATAATCCCAAACACTGAGGATGCGTGCCAACCGCTTTTGCGGTGCGGAACAGACATTGCAAGCCGCGCGGCAAGATCAATACCGATTATTTGCGCACTGAGAAAATCCTTGCCCGCAACTTCTCTACCCGACAATTCTGAAGCAGCCAAAAGAGTGCCCAATACCGGTGCATTTGCATGGATCCCAGCCACATCATGCACGTCGTCAAAGTCCCGTGCATGCATCATTAATGCATTTGCGTACGCAGCCCAAGGTGCCGGCAATCGATTAGGAAACACAAGCAGCCGAGCCTCTTCTTTTCCACCCCATTCCGACAACTGCTCAACCATGCTGTTAACACCCATCGCGGTAGAACCGGCAAAGCCTACGCCAACTGAGTCCAATAAAAACATTTTTGCTATTCTTAAGTCATCATTTGGAATAGCATTGGTGTCAGTTTCCAATACATAATCCGCAATTTTTTCGATAAGATCCATATGCTTTCTCCTTTAGGTGTTATCCTTAGCTGGTTCTAGCCTGATAAACGGCCCATCCTATAGAGGCAACGGCAAGAAACAAAAACGCTATGCAAATAGGTCTTGTGACAAAGATACTCCAACTGCCGCGAGATATAATCAGTGAACGGTTCAAATTACTTTCAACAATTGGCCCCAGAATCAGGCCGATCAGCATGGGTGGAAGCGGGAATCCGGTATTCTTCAGAAAATATGCCAGGACGCCGATTACGAACATAATAACTATCCCGTAAAACTGCTGTTTAACACTGTAAGCACCTATCGCTGCCAGACATATAATCATCGGAGCAAAGATAGCATTCGGTATTTTCAACACTTTGGCAAAGTACTTCGCCCCGAAAAGACCAAGGAACAAAAACAACGTACCGCTCAAGAAAAGGCTGAAGGTCAGAGAATACATGTAATCTCCCTGCTTGATAAAGAGATTTGGCCCGGGATCAATACCGGCAATCAGCATACCGCCAAGTAATATAGCAGTCACTTCACTGCCTGGAATTCCTAAAGTAAGTGTAGGAATAAGCGCGCCGCCAACAACTCCATTGTTTGCCGCCTCGCTGGCAATAACGCCTGACACGGCTCCTTTCCCAAATTCCTTCGAGTTTTTTGAGAATCGCTTGGCCAAGTCGTAGCTTACCCAGTTAGCAACCGAACCACCAGTGCCAGGGATAGCTCCGATGACGGTACCGACAATACCTGATCTGATCATATTCTTCCAGTCCTTGCATACGAGTCTAATCGAATCTTTAATGCTGTAATCCTGGATTTCGATTGCTTCCCCGTACCCGTCAAGTTTTTGGATCAGTTTAAAGCTTTGGGAAACACCAAAGAGCCCGACAACCATCCATACCAGATTGATTCCGTCATAGAGATAAATCTGATCAAACGCAAACCGGCTCGTTCCTGTTATACTATCCATACCGATGCAAGAGGCAAGCATTCCCAAACACCCGGCTATAGCTCCCTGGACGACATTTTTACCGGCGAGAGTCGCTATAATAGTAAGACCGAATAATCCGAGCACACAATACTCCGGAGGACCGAACGAAAGAGCGGCTTTTGCTAGCGGCGGAGCAAAAAACAAGAGTGCAAATGTTCCTACGCAGGTACCTACAAATGATGCTATAACCGCAGCCGTCAGAGCATCCCCGGCTCGGCCTTTTTCTGCCAGTGGATACCCGTCAAGGGCGGTAGCAGCGGAAGAGCCGGTGCCGGGCACATTAAACAGCATTGCTGCAATGGAACCACCGTACATAGAGCCACAGAAAATAGACATTAAAAACATTAGCGCCGTATCCATTCTCATCGTATACGTAACCGGCAGAAGTAAAGCAACTGGCAGGCTTGCTCCCATTCCGGGAAGAGCACCCACAATTGTACCAATAATTACACCGACCAATAGAAGCAGCAAGTTCTGAACCTGTAACAGATACTCGAGTCCACCTAACATTCCTTCAATATTCATTGCTAATCACCTCATACTTTATTGGGACGGACAAAATGCCCTTTTGAGCAACAACAAATTATTACCTAGAAAAGATACCCTGCAGGCATTTTTAGCCCCAAGATCAGATAGAAAAACACAAAACAAAACAGGATAAAAGACACAGTTGCTATCGCGATATTTCTCTTTTTAGCTTTCAAGTAAAGGCTTGCACCAATGAGATATATCGTTGTTGAAACATAAAATCCCACTAGCTTAATCCCAGCCAGATATATAACTATAATGAAAAAATATTTTATAACTTTTTCGTTGATGAGTGCTGCCGGTTTATCGTTTCCCGCCCTATACTTTTTGAGACTGGAAAAAAACATCATCACTGACAAGAAAGCCGCAACAGCCGACACCAACCTGGGCACCATTGCCGCAGCATCCGGGTAACTCCCAGAAGAAAGCCACGCTGCAACGCAAACAAGAAATATTATGACAGACTCAATCATTTGTACGAGTGCCAACATTTATTCCCCCTGTTTAGAATATTGTCAGGAAGAGGCAAAGACCGGCCCATCTCATGTGCCCTGATCCACAAGGCCACCCTTTGCCTCTCTATCTTATTTATTTTTAATTATGTCTCCAAAGAAATCATCAATGTCTTTAAGATTCCCTTTAACTATTCTGTCAAATTCCGAACCGTGTATAAATGTATTGGTATTTCCCAGAGATTTCTGAAACTCAGCGATATAATCTTCGTTCTTTGTGATTTTTTCCATTGCATCAATCAAAGCCTGCTTGATATTGTCGGGAACATCACTTCTTATTGCAAAACCGCGGATGACATTGTCATAGTTTGCCACTCCCGTAACTTCTTCAATGGTGGGAATTGTGGGAGCAGCCTCATGTTTTCCCTTATTTGCCTGCACAAGTAACTTGATTTCGCCTTCCTGATGCTTCGGGTAATTTCTTCCTACTGTCGCAATCTGGGCATCGATATGTCCGCCCAGTACGGCTGCCAAAGCTTCGGAACCACCATCAAATGGCACAAAGGTTATCTCAACACCCAAGTCTCTCCGCAGCTTCATCAGGTGAAGATATGCTGCACTCCATGGACCAGTCTGCCCGGCCGTGATTTCCCCCGGAGATGCTTTAGCCGCTTCGAGCAGTTGTTCAAATGTGTCAAATCTGCTATCGGGCGCAACAAGCCAGGTTTGCGGATCGGACTGCACACCCGCCAACATGCTGAAATCAGTGCTCATATTAATTTCTCCCTGCTGGAACGTGTTAAGTTCTACCCCCGGAGTACTGACATTCAAGATCGTTAAACCATCATTTTTCGCGCGCAGTGCTGTCTGGATTCCCAGTAAATTGCCGGCTCCTGTGACATTTTCTACGACAACAGCCACCCCAAATTCATCCGAAAGATGCTTTGCCATAAGCCGGGAAATGGTATCATTTGAGGCTCCACTGGAATACGGAACAATGATCTTCATGTCTCCCGCTGGTTTCCATTCCTGATCTTCCGCTATCTCTGAATCTTTTGTGCTGGTCTCTCCGCTGCAACCAACTGCTCCCAAAACAATTAACACGACCAAGAACAAAGCAGCGATAAAACTGATACGGTTTTTCTTAAACATCTTCTAATTCCCCTCCATTTCAATGATTTTTTGGGTACAACCTTCTTTCTTGCTCTCCTTATAGTTTAGCTGTCTTTACATAATTCAACACATCTTCTACCAGTTCCTCAGCAAGACCTGTATAAGTTTGGGGATCAAGCGCTGCCTCCAACTCAGCCCTGGTTATATGCGTGGCAATATATTCGTCTGCCATTAAGGCTTCAATGAAAGGAATATCCTGTTCAAATGATTTCATGCTTATTTTATAAACAATATCATGTGCGCTTTGACGACCTATCTTATCCGCCACAACAAACATAACCCGTTCAGTCAGCAACAACCCGTTTAATATATTTAAATTCTTCTTCATTCTCTCTTCACGGACAGTCATTCCTTTTACGAGGTTTTTGGTTGCAAAGAGTACCGATCCAGTCATCATACAAGCTTCGCTCAAAGAAGGCCATTCGGCGATGCGCATTGCTCGTTCATGATCCGGATAGGTCATGCTCTCAGCCATAACACCGGCACAACCCCGGATAAATTTTTCAAGACCTAAAATCCTCTCGCAACCGCTAGGATTCCTTTTGTGCGGCATAGTACTGCTACCAATCTTACCTTCCGTAAAGGGTTCTTCAAGCTCACCGATTTCAGTACGCGAAAGGTTGTAAGTCTCCTTTGCGATTTTTGCGCATGTCGCTGAAATCAATGTTAAAATATAAACGAACTCAGTAACACTGTCCCTCGAGGTATGCCATGTAATCACAGGGGCATTTAATTCTAATATTTCCAGTGCCCTGTGTTGGACATCCCGTCCTTGCGGACCAAAAGCTGCAAGTGTACCTACTGCACCAGACAGCAAACCGGTAAGAATCCGCGGTTTTGCCTGCAATAATCGTTGCTTATGACGGCAAAGTTCCATAATCCAGACACTAACCTTATACCCGAACGTTATCGGAAGCGCTTGCTGACCGTGGGTTCGTCCACACATAACAGTGCTCTTATGCTCTTCCGCCTTTTCTATCAAGGCAGCCAGCAGTTCATTTGTATCACGCTCCAGCAAATCATACGCCTGCTTAACCTGCAATATAATGCCGGTATCGGTAATATCCTGCGTGGTGGCCCCCCAATGTACGTATTCACCTGCCTCTCCTTTGCATTTTGATTTCATGGCCTTGACGATGGGCATAATCGTATGCTTCAATTTTGCCATATCCTCACGGATAAGTTTACTGTCATAATTGTCTGCCACCGCAATACGTTTAATCTCCTCGGCTGCCTCTTTTGGAATAACCCCCAATTCAGCTTCAGCGATAGCCAATGCGGCTTCAACGTCCAACCATGACTGAATAACACTTTTTTCATTGAATATTTTCCGGTATTCTTCAGTGCTAAAATTGTTTTTAAATATTTCAGAATCAATATAAGTAGAAGGCAACAGAGAACACTCCTTTTCTATTATCTCAAACAATTGGAGGATGTCGAGAAAACTATTATTTCTTTTCCACTATTCCTGTAAAATCAACTTATTTAGCTGGTTTCACCTCCTTATAATTACTTGCGAATGAATTAATTCAATCACCAATAAAGATTTGCAATATTCATGCCAGAGTATATTTAAAACGTTTTAAGCTTTGATATCACACGTATTCCAGGTAATAAGCTCAATAATTCCGCCATAAGCGATTAGGCTGCATTTATACCTTGCAGCCTAACCATATTGCTCCATATACAATGCGAAACATCACGCACGCTTCTGCCCTCTGCACTATTTAACAATACGTACAATGATAATTACCAAACCATATTCAACCCAATTGCTCACAATCGGCAAAACATCATTGTTACGAATCTCACTATATGTTATAATTGATTAAAAAATTGCGTGGTGTAAAGTGTGAAAACTAAAATTATACATGTTGTTTCCATGCATGAACAAATGGGGTCCGATATAGTCAAAACATTGACTCAAATTTTCGGAAACACGATTATTGTAAAAGGTTACGCTTTTTTTAAAGACATAGATTGGGATAAAAACGCTTCCCTTGTTATTGCCTTAGGTGACAGTTCCTATGCAAACGCTCTAAAAGCATATAAAAACTCAAAGGTTATTTTGCCAAAAAAAGAGTTAAGCCTTCCTAATAATCTAGACAAACTGTTTCTCATCGAGAAGGATAAAGACGTGATTGTTATAAACATGACCAAAAAAGCAGCTCTCGAAACTATTTCTTCTTTAAAGGAAATGAAAATTAACCACATAAAGTATCATCCGTATTGGCCAAACTGCGAGTTAGATACTTCCGCAATTGATACTGCAATAAGCCCGGGACTAATTCAGTTCAGCCCTCCCCATATAGTTAATAAAATAGATATCGGCTTTCGCCAACTATCCGTTACCAGCCTTTTGGAAATCCTTACCTCTTTAAATATCAACCTCAAATATCTTACCGACTACACGTTCAAATATACAATGTCACTGTTGCATACATTCAAAAAATTAAGTGAGGAATATAACAGAGCTGAGGTGCTAAAGTCGAATTATCAGACTATTTTTGATAATATTAAAGAGGCCATAATCTCTATTGACGACAACTTGACTACAGTTGAAGTCAACCCTGCCGCAGAAACACTATTAGGAATTAGGAGTACAGAAATAATTGGGAAGAAAATCAAGACCGTATTTGGCAACAGCTTTTCATTGCCAGATAATGTCGATAATGATAACCTTAGCAATATAATCGAAATAAACGGAAAACAATTTTTTATCACATATATACCTTTTAACAGTTATTCAAGAAAAGGCCTAGTTACTTTTCAGGAAACAGAAGATATATATAAAATGGGGCAGGATTTAAGAAGACTTTTATATAAAAAACACAAAGGCCATATTGCAAAATATACCAGCAACGACATTATTGCCGAAAGCAAAAATATCAAGACACTAATTAAAAAAGCAAGATTAATATCCCAGTCCGACTCCTCCGTTCTTATCACCGGCGAAAGCGGAACCGGCAAGGAGCTTTTCTCCAGCAGTATTCACAATGCCTCCAAGAGAAAAACAGGCCCTTATGTAGCTGTAAACTTTGCATCAATTCCTGACGACCTGGTTGAAAGCGAATTGTTCGGTTATGTTGAAGGCGCATTCACAGGTGCGACAAAAAAGGGGAAAGTCGGTCTCTTTGAATTAGCAAACAACGGCACGATTTTTCTTGACGAAATAGGTGACGCTTCTTTGAAAATCCAGGCACGTCTATTACGGGTGCTGGAAGAAAAAGAGATAATGCGTGTGGGCGATACACAGATTATACCTATAAATATAAGAGTTATAGCGGCTACAAATAAAGATTTAAAAGAACTGATCAACAAAGGACGTTTCCGCGAAGACCTATATTACCGTTTAAATATCTTTCCTCTTCACATCCCCTCCTTAAAAGAAAGAAGGGATTGTATCCCCAAACTAATTGAAGAGTTTATGAAAAAGAATAGCGTTAGAAAGACGTTGTCAGCCGATGCCTTAGGATGTTTACTGAATTATCACTGGCCCGGCAACATTAGAGAACTTAAAAATATGGTTGAATACAGTACCTCTGTCGCAAAAGACAATACAATTACATCAGACGACTTACCGGCTGATATTACAAATTACTGTTATAAAAACGAGGCTAACGAGGACGAAATAGAAACAATAGCGGAAAAACTTTTAAACTATATAACTAAAAAAGAACTTCAATTTATACTTGAAATCGTAAGAAATAACAAATATTCGACCGAAAAAATTGGCAGATCAAAGCTCGTTATGCTGGCAGCAGATTGTGATCTAAATATCAGCGCTCAAAAAATCAGAACAATCTTTAAGCACTTGAAAGGCTACGGTCTTATTTCAATAGGAAAAACTAAACAGGGAACAGTTATAACACATAAGGGAGAAATCGTCCTGCACAATATTCTTTCTTATCAACCTTAACAACGTTCTGTCTGCCCACTGTTAAAAGAACAAAAGGCGGCAACTGATAGATACCAGAAGCCATCTTTCGCTGTAAAATATAATTGATGAAAATAAATACTTCACAACCAGATTATACGTTGACCAAATGTATATCAAAAAGATTGATTATAGCAAATTGCATTTAGCGCACTCCCGTCCGGGGAGAATCACGAGGTCACCTTAAAGTCTCTTAAAAATCATAGTCTACGGTTAAAGGACGCGTCGCCTTACGTTTTAAAATAAACGTTTTGCGACACGCCCTTCGGATAGTAAACGAATATTTATTTCCCTCTTAATCTTTCAATCTCTTCTTCTACTTCTTCAGCACCTTCCACATAAAACTTTTCTTCATTCGGATCCAGTTCTTTAAGCAATCTCAAGAATTCTCCGGCATGAACCCGTTCTTCATCGGCAATGTCCTTTAATACTTCAATTGCCAATTCATTATCTGTGGATTCTGCAAGCTGCATGTACAACTGGATAGCTTCATATTCAGCTGCAATCATAAACCTAATTGCTCTAATCAATTCCTGTTCGGTGAGCTTACGACCTTTTGCAAGCCCGGAAAAGGGTTGTCCAAAATCAGGCATCTTAATTGACCTCCTTGTAACTTAATTTTTTCGATTGACTATGCTTTAAATTAATTATATAATATAATTGTAATTATTACAATATGGCATTCATTACTTTTTTGTCATAATAGCAATCTATCCAAAATTTTTTTATATATTGGAAGTGAGATATGATGAACCCCACCTTTGAAAGCTTATTAAACCTGTTGAAAAGCAAAGGAATTCGCCTATCGCACCATAGGCTTAAAGTCTTGGAATACCTTACAAAAGATTTTTCCCATCCTACGGTAGAACAAATATATATCGCTTTGCATGAAGAATCTCCGACTTTGTCAAAAACAACAGTTTATAATACCTTGAACTTATTGGTAAAAATCGGTCTTGTGAGGGTTATTAATATCGAAGACAATGAAACCCGGTATGACATTACCACTAAGAACCACGGACATTTCAAGTGCGAGTCCTGCGGTAAAATCTATGATTTTGGGATAGACCTTGACTCATCCCCCATAGAAGAATTGAAAAGCTTTAAGATCAATTATAAGGATGTATATTTTAAAGGCATCTGCCCTAGCTGCCTTTCTAATATAGATAAAACCAAATTAAAAACGGAGGAATGAATCTATGGATGAACAAAAAACTTTGAAAAACCTCATGGAAGCATTTGCCGGAGAATCCCTGGCCAATAGAAAATATCTCGCTTATGCAAAAAAAGCTGAAACGGATGGAAAAACCAATGCTGCTAAGCTTTTTAAAGCAGCTTCTGATGCCGAGACCATACATGCCCTTAAGCATTTCCAGGTCTCAGGAAAAATCGGAACAACCATTGAAAATCTGCAGGATGCTGTCGAGGGTGAAACACACGAATATCAAAATATGTACCCTGAATTCCTTAAAGAGGCTGAAGCAGAAGGTAACAAAGCCGCAATAACTTCATTTACATTCGCCATGAAAGCCGAAGAAGTCCATGCTAAACTATATAAAGAAGCATTGGATAATCTTGATCAAACCGAAGAGATTTTTTATTATCTCTGCCCTGTTTGTGGCAATATCGAGAAGTATGTTCCAGACAAATGCAGCATTTGCGGTACTCCCGGTTCCAAGTTTATCAAATACTGAGTTTTCAATTGATAAGGAAAGAAGTCAGGAACCTCCCCTGCCCAAACACACCACTGCCCAAGTTTACTTGACACCAACAATATGGTTATGTTATACAGTTGTTAAAAGAATATAGATAATTTAAGGTGCCTCGCTTGAGGAGAATAGGAAAGTTCGGACGTGCCGACGCGGACCCACCACTGTGAACAGAGACGAATCTCAAAGACCACTGGAGCATATCTGGGAAGGTTGAGATGAGGATGACCTGTGAGCCAGGAGACCTGCCTTAGGTTATTGTAAAAAAAGCAAGGGGAAATATTGTTTTTTTACAGTCCACATTCATTTGTGAGTCAAGATGATTTCAGAATGGGAAAATCTCTTAGCATTTTTATGCTGGGAGATTTTTTTTGAACAATTTCCAACATGGGTCAACAGGTTCGCCGGGTTGCCAAAAGTCACCCTTGGAAGGGAGGAGATATTAAAACATAGTCGTTTTTGTCTTGTTAATTTAATTTGCTGAAAGAAGGTCGAAAAAAATGAGAAAAAGCATTCTAGTATTATTGCTCGTGCTTACAACATTTGTTGCTGTTGGTTGTTCAAAACAGGCTGCTGTGAATTCAAATGACAACGAATCCGCGATAACAGTAACCGATATGACCGGAAGGGAGGTCACCATCGAAGGAACGATTGAAAAAATTGTTTTTGATCAATGGGGATGTGCGGAGGTTGTTTTTTCAGTTGTAGGAGAAGATACTTTAGGAAAAACGGTCGCGGTAGGGAACAATAAGACTTCAGAATTTATGAAATCCTTGTATGCAGATAAATATTCCGGAGAATATCCTCATTTAAAATCATTGCCCAATATCGGAGGCGGTGGCGGAGGGCCTTTTGACGTCGAAGCTATTATTGCCTTGAAACCTGATGTATTCATAATCAATTCGACAACTCCGGAAAAAATCTCCGAAATGATAGGCACATTAGAGAAGGCAGGAATCCCTTCAATTATCTTAAATCTTGCAGCTAGACCCATGGAAACACCTCAAATCGGTATTGAATTGCTTGGAAAAGTTTTCGGGAAAGAAGATAGGGCTCTGGAATTAAACAGTTTCATCAATACTCAATTTGAATTAATAAATAGCAAGAATCTTTCTGAAAGAACAGATAAGCCAACAGTTTATATGGAAAAAGGATCCGGATCGGCCGATAAATATGACTCAACCTGGGCTTCAGGATCTTGGTCCGATATTATTGAATATGCCGGTGGTATTAATATTGCTGCGAATACCGGCGGTAGCAGCGCTCAAATAGACCCCGAATACTTAATAACAAGCAATCCGGATTTTATAATTATCGCAGGAGCCCTCGGTTTTGGAGAGGATATTTATAAAGGAACCGCTGTTCTTGATGAATATGCAAAGCGTGTTGGTTGGGACAAGCTCAAAGCTGTAAGTGAAAACAATTATTACGAGCTACCTCATGGATATGAGAGAAATCAAATGACTTTTTATCCCTCTTTGTTTTTAGCCAAGCTCTTTTATCCCGAAGAATTTGCAGATACAAACCCTCCTAAAATACTAAAAGAATACTTTGATCGTTATATGCTTCTTGATTATGATGAGGGAGTATGGTTTGTTCAGAGAGAGGACTTTTAAATGGACAAAACTGTACAGGCAGGACGTGAAATCTATATAAACATTGTGCAAAAAAAAATAACCATTATAACAGTTTTGATTTTTGTCATACTATTTAGTCTTGTCATTAATATTTTTGTAGGCAGTGCAGGACTAACTTTAGGTCAAACAGTCGCGGCTATTATAAGACAAGCAGATGATACCAGTATTTTAGTTGTTTGGGATATCCGTATGCCGGTTGCTCTTTCGGCTGTTTTTATTGGTGCTGCTTTGGGCATGGCTGGTTGTGAAATGCAAACCATTCTAAGAAATCCGATGGCCAGCGCTTATACCTTAGGACTATCCAGTGCAGCTTCCTTTGGGGCTGCACTGGCGATAGTTCTTAGATTCAGTGTCATTCCGGGTATCGGTAATTATATGCTTATTGCAAACTCATTATTATTTACAATGCTCGCGGCAGGAGTAATTATTGCTTTTTCGAAAAAATCCGGAGCTGATCGCGGCATTATTATACTGTTTGGAATAGCGTTGAATTTTCTTTTCGGTTCATTAACTACTCTGATAAAATACGTAGCCAATGAAGTTGACTTGCAGTCTTTTGTTTTTTGGTCGTTTGGAAGCCTAACAAAGATGAGTTGGGAAAAATTAGCGGTAACAGTATTTGTCACAGTTCTATGTTTCATTATCTTTGCGAGAAAGGCCTGGAAACTTACAGCAATGTCTTTAAGTGACACCAATGCCTTAAGCCTGGGCATTGATGTAAATCAGGTTCGAAGAAACACAATCTTCTTTGTTGCTTTACTTGCCGCAACAACGGTAAGCTTTGCCGGCACTATTGGTTTTGTAGGATTGGTTGCCCCCCATCTTGCCAGAATGATCAGCGGAGAGGATCAGCGCTACTTTCTTCCTCTATCGGCTCTTATCGGTGCTTTAATCCTTTCTTTGGCCTCCATTTTATGTAAAATTCTTGTGCCGGGTACTATTCTACCCATAGGTCTTATTACTTCAATAATTGGTATTCCATTCTTTGCTGCCCTGATTTTACAACGGAAGAGGAGTTACATGTGATTAGTATTGATTCTCTAACTTTTAGATATGGTACTGTTCCTGTCTTCGAAAACCTTTCAATTGAATTTAAGAAAAATTTGAATGTAGTCATAGGTCCCAACGCTGCCGGTAAATCAACCCTTCTGAAGTGCCTTTTTGGATTATTGAAAGCACAAGGGACCATTTGTTGGGAAGGTGACGACCTTTCGTCTCTGTCAAAGGATGAGAGAAGAAATATTATGGCATATCTGCCCCAAGAAGAAATGCCGGCTACTTATCTGACAGTTTTTGAGGTTGCTTTGTTGGGAAGGATTTCTTCTTTAAGTTGGCATGTAACGAACAGGGATCTTGAAAAAGTATATGGTGCGTTGAAAGGACTTCATATAGAACCACTTGCAGAAAGATTCGCCGGGGAAATTTCGGGGGGGCAAAAAAAACTTGTTTCAATTGCCCAAACTTTGGTAAGAGATCCAAAAGTAATTCTTATGGATGAACCTACAAATAGCCTTGATATGCAGAAACAGTTAGAACTTTTTGATGTAATACATCAAATCATTGCAGATAAAGATATCAAGTTTATCATCGTTATGCATGATCTTAATCTGTCTTGCCGGCATGCGGAGCAGCTTACCATTTTGGATTGTAATGGCTCTGTTTATGCCAGCGGTAGTCCAAAAGATATTGTCACGGAGGAAATGCTCAGAAATGTTTACGGGGTAGAAGCTAATGTAATTTATGATAACAAAGGAATTCCGGTAGTTTCTCCCGTACGTTCGCTGCAAAAAACCGACACTTTAATGTAAGAAAGGAGTTTTATAAATGAAGAACGTATATATCGTAGCTGGTGGACCCGGTGATCCCGAGTTAATAACAGTTAAAGGAAAAAAAATAATTAAAAATGCCGATATTATTTTCACGAGTTTCCGGTTTTTCACGGATAAAATGTTCCAAGACATAAAGGAGGGTTGTATTATCTACGATAACTTCAAATTCTCCTATGGAGAAAAAATGGTTATGATCAAAGAAGCAGTACGGGAAGGAAAAATCGTGGCCTTTGTAAATATGGGGGACCCTTGTTTGTATGGTATGATTCAAGGCTTGTCGGATCGGTTGGAAAAAGCAATGATAGACTATGAAATAGTGCCAGGAGTTAGTGCATTTAATGCTTCTACCGCCATCATGAAAAGAGGAATGACAGGACTGGGTATTTCTAATACTGCTATCTGTACTACTTGCAAGGATACATCGGATATAGAGGGCCATTTAGAAAAAATCGCCTCACTTCAGGCCAGTGTCGCTCTTTTTATGTCTGTTGAAAAGATTTCTGGTGTGTGCAAAGCATTTAAAAATCATTATCCGTCGGAAACTCCTGTTGTCGTCATTTCAAAGGCAAGCTGGCCGGAACAAAAGATAGTTCAGGGAGACTTGCTTACTATTGAAGATCGTCTAAAAAAAGAAAAAGTCCAGGATGGACTTATCTTAATAGGTGAATTCATAAACAAAGAATATGATTATGAATTGGAAAGACAATTCATGGAACGAAAGAAACTAAGCCTTGATGTCTCCACTTGCCAATAGTTACTCGGCATTTGCCGGGCGCACCATTAGAGCAACGGCAAGAGTATGCCGTTGCTTTTGTCCGGTTTTTTATTCATGAAGCTTTCATCCTCCAGCCCGCCGATTGCTGTTGCAGTGTCCACAGGTGATTATACAGCCCTTGTTTGGCTTGTAATTCTTCATGTGTCCCTTGCCCCACTACCTTTCCGTCTTCTAAAACGATAATCTTGTCTGCTCCTTTGATGGTCTTCAGACGGTGAGCAATGATAACCACTGTTTTATTGCTGACCAAGGCGTTAATTGCACGCTGTACCTGGATTTCGTTTTCCGGATCAAGGGATGCTGTGGCTTCATCCAAGAGCACTATCGGCGCATCCTTTAACAATGCCCTGGCAATGGATATACGCTGCTTTTCCCCGCCTGAAAGGGTGCAACCCCCTTCACCGATAGGGGTATTATAACCCTGGGGCAGTTTCATGATAAAGTCGTGGCAGCAAGCCTGCCTGGCCGCCCATTCAATTTCTTCCTGACTGGCATTTATCTTGCCGACTTTGATATTGTTGCGAATGGTGTCCTTGAAAAGGTAAACATCCTGAAATACCATAGAGATACGCGATAAAAGCATTTCCGGATCAACTTCCTTTATATCCCTGCCATCAATCAGCACCCTGCCGCTCTGCACATCCCAGAACCTAGCAATCAGGCGTGTTATTGTGCTCTTGCCGCTGCCGGAAGGGCCGACTAAGGCTGTGATGCTCTTGGGCGAGATAGAGAAAGATACATTTTTTAGCACATCGCTCTTATCATAGGCGAAGGTTACATTCTCAAATTCAATACTGTTTCCTGACGGTGCCTGTTTTACGCCTGGAAGCGGTTTTTCCTGACGTATTTGCATAATGCGTTCAGCGCTGAAAGTTGAGTACTTAAATTCAGCATAATTTATAAACACCATGGTCAAGGGCTCAAATACACGGGTCCCCAACAGCAGAAATACCAAGAAGACCGGCATGGTGAGTTTCCCCCCCACTAAAAGATAGGTCCCCGCAAAAATCATCAGGGTAAGCCCGGAACGCATGACAGATATAGCTACGATCATGACCGAACCGATTATACCTTCTATTCTGATGGATTCCTTCATTAGCCTCGCAAAAGCGTCTTGCAAACGTTTAAAACGCTCACCACTGAGGTTATGGGACTTGATTTCCCTCATTCCCAGCAGATACTCCTGCAAACGGCTGGCGCTGTCCACCTTTGCCTTGACATGATTACTGCTGAGCCTTGCCTGGAGCCCTCTGGAAAGCCACACGACAAGTAACGAAAAAGGAAGGGCAATAAACATGGCAACTGCCATTTGCCAATTGATAAATATAAGGGAGACAAAGGCAATAAGCGGTAATGCCACTGCGCTGACCAACTGCGGGATGTGATGCGAAATAGACATTTCAACCGTCGCATAATCACCCAGCATCATCGTGGTAAGATCACCCGGGTCACGGCTGCCGAAGAACCCCAAAGAAAGCTTCCTCAGATGTTCCGCCAGGGCGGTACGTCCCCTAGCCGAGGCATCATAAGCCGCGGTGAAGGTTTTGCTGTAAGCATATCCTGACGCTGCATACTGTACCGCCATCCACCCTATAAGCAGAGCGCAGGAAAACCATAGCCTTGAGGTATTCAAAGGAGTATTTGGATTCGCAAAGGGAATATATATCGTATTGATTACATCTAGGATTATTGCTGCGGGCACTATTTTGCAAAGACCATCAAGTAACGAGGCTAAACATGATACGACAAGGGATTTAGGATCGCCGCTGGACATATTGTAAAAGAACTTTTTCATTATCCGTTCACCGCCTTGGTTTTTTTATCTTTGGAGAGAGACCAGTCTCCGGCATCTACATGGGCCTCCCACATCCGATTGTAAAGACCGTTATTTTTTATAAGCTCGTCATGTTTGCCTGATTCCACAATTTGCCCACCATCCACTACCAGAATCTGATCAGCCTCACGAATCGTGGAAAGCCTATGCGCAATAATAATGACTGTTTTGCCTCTAATGAGGGCACATAACCCTTCCTGGATCTTCGTTTCGTTTTCAGGATCGGCAAAAGCCGTGGCTTCGTCAAGCACCAGGATAGGTGAATTCTTGAGAATGGCCCGGGCGATAGCGACTCGCTGCGCCTCTCCTCCCGAAAGATATGTTCCTCCTTCTCCGATCTTTGTACTATAACCCCAAGGCAAATTTTCAATAAATTCGTGACAGCAGGCTGCTTTGGCCGCCTCAATGACTTGTTCCCGGGTTGCGTTTGCATTTCCCATCCGGATGTTTTCTTCAATGGTGTCATAAAAGAGGTGTACATCCTGAAAAACGAAGGAGACAAGCTCCATCAGATTTTCAGTTCCCATTTCCCGTATATCCACTCCCCCGATACGAATGTAGCCCGACGAAACGTCCCAGAAGCGAGGAATCAGACTGGCAATGGTAGACTTACCGCTGCCCGAAGGACCTACAAGAGCGCTGATTTGTTTCTCTTGTGCCGTGAAGGATACACAGGCTAGAGCCTCTGTTCGGGTTGCAGCATCCTTGTCGTCATAAGAGAAACTGACATCCTCAAATTCTATGCGGTAACCTTCGGGGATTTTAGGAACTTTCGGTTCAGCAAGGGGTTTTTGCGCAAATATCTCATCCATCCTTTCTACTCCCTCGGAGATGATCCTCATATTCCCACCCAGATACATCAACTTCATCATAGGGGTAGATAATCCCGGAGCCAGCACGAGAAACAGCATCAAAGTAAGGGCAAGGGCCTGGTTTTCAGGACTGCCGCTGATAAGCAAGATTCCCACAGGAAGTATAAAGGACAGAAGCGAGGTTAAAATGGTGGTAAATACTATGTAAGGATGCTTGCAGTATTTAGTATACTTAACGGCCCAATCCCTGTAATCATTAATGGCCCTGCTAAAACGCAAAAAGGTATTTACAGTGAGCCCAAAAACCTTGACAGCCGGCATGCCGCGAACATATTCCACTCCTGCCGCATTCATATTTTCTAAGGCATCATGATAATACTTCATGGCTTCCTTTCCCTCACCACCGTAGAAAACAATGGATTGCAATAGATACGCGGCAACTATCGGTATAGCGCAGGCAACTGCCATACGCCAATCGAGAATGAACATGACCGCAAGCATGACAAGAGGCAACGCTACGGCCCCCACAAGGTCCGGCAGCTGGTGAGCTATAAAGCCCTCGATTTTTTCCACGCTCAATTCCAAGGTCTTTTTGATGGCACCTGAAGACTGGCGTGTATGATAACCCATAGGCAGCTTAGCCAGATGCCTTGCCAATCGTATTCTCAAACCGTAAAGGATACGAAAGGCCGATATATGAGACGCCATTGTGCTGCCAAAGAAAAATAAAAATGAAATCAATAATGAATAGAGTGCCCACAAACTCCACCGGCGAATATACACCATATCGCTCAAAGCCGGATTTACCGCATTTTTTAAAAGCTCCTCCACGATAAAATATACTGCTACAAAAGGAACAAACATCAGTAAGGTACTGATGACTGAGAGTATGCCCGAAAGGATTAATAACCCCTTCTTCTCACCTGCAATCTCCAACAAACGTGGAATACCGGTCTTCTTCCCGGTTGCTGTTGTATTATTCATAACCTTCAACCCACCTTTAGCACTTTTTCTTGGGCTTTGCATCAAGCCCGACCCTTCTTTGCTACTAAAAAGGACAGCGGAATCAATCCCTTCGTTTTCTCTTTCTTGATTACTTCAAAATAATTACTATTTATAAATTTTTCTAATGAAGCAGCAGACCATTTACGAAAGGCTTTGAAGCCAAAAAGCCCCATCACAAATGATGATAAACGGGAGGTTTTGCTTTCCCCATGACAAAAAGTCGGAGCAATCAACAAGCCATCCTCTTTCAAAACCCTGTAGGCCTCCGCAAGAACACACTCCGGTTGAATCATGACATGTAATGCATTGCAAATCAGCACAGCATCAAATGTGTTTTGGGGGAAAGGCAATTGGTAAGCATCTCCCACAAAGAATTCGGTGTTTCCGATATTTCGCTGAAGGGATTTATATTTAGCAATTTCAATCATACAGGGCGATATGTCGATACCAACCACTTTTTTCACTTTCTGTGCCAATTCCAAGGCGAGCAAACCAGTCCCTGTTGCAAGATCAAGAATAATAAATTCCGGCTCTACCTCCTGCCCGATCGATTCCAGAAGACCTTCGTACAACTTGCGTGAACCCTTCATAAACGGGTCATACCTTTTGGCAAAAGCATCCCAAAAATTACGTTCCTTTAATTGTCTGTTGCTTTCCACTAACAACCACCTCTTATCCGGCTAACGGAACAACCGTCTTCATCATTTCTCCCTTGTTTTCAAAGGAAAGTATTTTTACATTCACACTGAAAAAATCCCGCAGATTATTCTCGGTAATTACTTCTTCTGTTTTTCCGAAAAGATATTGTCTCCCCTTGCCGAGCATCAGCGTCTTATCCGATATCTGCAAGGCATGGGCAGGAAAGTGGGTATTGATGATGCAGCTTATTCCTTTCCTCTTCGCAATCTTTTTCAGAATTTCCAATATTAATAACTGATTTTTGAAGTCAAGGTGTGATTCGGGCTCGTCAAGTATAAGGATATTAGGTTCAGACGTTAAGGCCCTGGCAATCAAGACAAGCTGCATTTCTCCTCCACTTATCTCCGAACACCTTTTTCCTTCAAGATAAGATATCCCCACAGTTTCAAGAGAACTTCTTGCTATTGCCACATCGGGTTCTGAAGGTACAGAAAAGAGATTCAGGTATGGCGCTCTCCCCATCAGGACCATATCCAGGACCGTGTAGGAAAAAACGTTACTACTGCTTTGCGGCACATACGCCATCTTTTTCCACACCTCGCCTGCACCCCATTCATTAAGAGGTTGGTGATTGATCAAGGTCGTTCCCTTCCCCCACTTGAGAAGAGAAGTAGTGCATTTGAGCAAAGTCGTTTTCCCGGCCCCGTTGGGCCCCAGTATTGTCATGATCTCGCCTTTTTCAACCCAAAAGCAGATCTTTTCAAAAAGGTTTTTTTCTTTTCCGTAGGTAAATTCTCCGTTCTTTACCTCAAGTCTCATGACCATTTACCTCCTGTTTTTCTTAACAGATACGCAAAAAACGGCGCTCCGACAATGGCCGTAAGTATAGACAGCGGTATCTCCGCAGCCGTCGCCGTTCTGGCAATATCATCAATAAGCAGCAAATAAAAGGAACCTATGGAAACACACGCCGGCAACAAAGCCCTGTGATCAGGACCTACCAACATTCTGCAGATATGCGGAATCACCAGTCCAACCCAGCCGATTATCCCGCATAAAGAAACCGCTGCGGAAGTTATTAAGGTAGTGGCGATGATTACTATCCATCTCGATTTTTGAACATCGATCCCCAGCGAACGTGCCTCTTCTTCATTTAAAGATAAGACATTGATCCTCCATCTCATCAAAAGCAGGATTATTATTCCGCCCAGGATCATGGGGGCCCCGATCCAGAGATCATCATACGAAACGCCTGAGATGCTTCCCATAAGCCAATACACGATAGTGGGCAGCACTTCTTCCGGATCGGCCACGTATTTAATGAGTGAGATCAACGCTGTAAAAAACGCCTGGGTAATCATGCCCGACAGCACCAGCATAAAAAGCGGCGTCCCTGTTTTTATACGACTGACTAGATAGGTTATGACAACGGCCAGTGTGCCAAAACTAATAGCCATAAATTGAATTACTACTGCCTGCCCGGAAATCAATATTCCCAAGGCAGCGCCAAATCCGGCTCCAGCGGAAACACCCAGTATATGAGGACTCACCAAGGGATTCCCGAACAACCCCTGAAAGGCGGCACCTGAAACAGACAGCCCGGCACCTACCAGCATCGCCATGATAATGCGGGGAAGCCTGATCTGGGAAACTACCGATTCCTCTATGCTGGACCACGTTACGTCCAGAGGCAACACTTGGGCAGCAAGAATATTAACGACCTTCCCGGGTGCCACCAGATATCTGCCCAGACAAATAGAAACAAAGAAAAATATTATCGGCAGAATCACTAATACAACAGCAGTCTTTTTTGCATTCTTTTTTTTGTTTATTTGAACCAAAGCTTCCTGCATTCACGAGTCCTCCTTAAATCCCTTTCGATCACCATGTCCCCGTAGGTTTGGGGGTTAATACCATCTCAATTTGTTCATCGGAAATACTATAGTTGAAGATATCGGCATAAAATTTCCTGATTTCTTCTTTCATGTCATAATCATTAAAAATTTCAGGATACTGTTTTTGAGCGCACCACTTAAACATAAGCGACCACTCCGCGCAAGGAGGATCCCATCTGTATTCGCCTAACGGCACTTTATAGACCCTGCCTGTTTTTACAGCCTCTATGGGGCTCCAATCCAACCCCTTTATTTTGTTTTGTAAAATATCTTCCGGATAGTCGTCGCAAAAATTCCCTATGTATATTACATCCGGATTCCATTTATAGATCTGTTCCATATCTACTTGTTTTCCCCAGGTGCAGCCTTCGGCCAGATCAATAGCACCGGCTACATTGGGCCAGCAATAATCGGCAACTTGCAATTCTTCGGCATTAGTCAAGACTAAAGCGTTAACCTTTTTATCCGCGGGTATTTTGGCTGTCTCAAGAGCAATATCCTCCAGGGTCTTGCGGTGGTAATCGATCAATTCGGCAGCCCGTTCTTCCTTGCCCATTGTTTCCCCGATTATCCTAAACCACGGTTCAATACTATGTTCATCGCCAACGTTCGCCTGCATCCCTATCACCGTTAGCCCCGCATCACTTAATTTAGTCATTTCCTTTTCATAACCGGACCATTGGAAAACAACATCCGGATTTAATTTAAGGAGCTCTTCTATATTTACTTCATCGCCCTTAGTAAAGCCCGTGGAAGCCTCCTTTATTTCCGGTGCCATCACAGAAAGCATCGAAGCCTCTGCCGCACTCATCGCCAAGGGATGTATCCCCACAACTTTTTCCATGGAACCCACTACGGCGTAATAGGCAGCGGCAAACGGCACACTCACTAAAACCACCTTATCTATCTGTTGGGGCAGTGTTACCTCTCTTTCGATTTGGTCTGTTACGGTCCTGACCTTGTCTGTTTGCTTCGTATTCTCCGTCGCGGTGTTATTCCCGCACCCGGTCGGAACTGTCAACATCAGTCCCAATACTAGCACAAGCGAAATTACTTTCTTTATCTTGGTTCTCATAATATCTTCCTTTCGTCTTTATGTTTTATTGCCTGCTTAAAAAACTCAGTACCTTCATAGCCGATATAGTCAAGATCATTATCCCAGTACAAGCGACTGGAAACTGCAACGTGAGGGATTTCAATAAAGCTGTGTCCACCTGCCGACAGCAGTTCTTTGTACAGCGGGTCCCCCACAATAAAATCATAATGGTGTTTCTTGACCAGTATGGTAAGGTCATTCTCATGCCCGAGGAAAATGTCGCCCTTTTCTGTCAGAGATTTGTCCAGGCCAAAGAAGGAGGCCACCGTCACCCTATTAACCCCAAAATCCATCCGCAGGCAATCGCGGATAGAATTGCTGATCACCTGTTCGCCGATCACCAGGGCTGTAGGATCGTTTGTTCCCGGATGCGCCGTATTCGACGGCCCGTTTAAATCGTAGTCGTAATCAAATAGAAAACGGACACCTTTAATAAAGTGGCAGGTGGATGCCTTCCCAACAGGGAGCCCGGTCAAATAAGGAATTTTGTATTCGCGCTGCAGATAACGGGCTGCTGCCAGACCGGAACGGGACACTACAATATTCAGGCCGGCCCGCCCTGCCTCTTCAATATCTTCCAGCGTCGAACCCAGGCCCCAGCAGGAAACCTTCTTGCATCCGGCTTCAAGCAGCAATGAAGCGATTTTTTTGATATGACGTTCGTTCCCGATGTCAAGCGGGGTAGCCCCAATAATATTAACGACCTGTTCACGGAGGGCAGGGGGTTTTACAAACTGCCTAGCCAGCTCTAGGAAGGCCATGGACGCACCTTCGTCGTAATACCTTATCCCGTTGGTGTCAAAAGCCAAAGAAGGAAGCCCTGTTCTTTGCGAAATGACACCGGCGAGCGCGCGGTAATCGGTTCCGATCACCATGGGCGCCGGACTGCCGAGAATAGCGATAAAGCCCCTCTTTAAATCTTTGGCCGCCTCTTCAATCCTGTCAAGAAATTTTTCATCGTCTCCCACTACAGCCTCAATCTCCCGTAATTCCGAGCTGAAGGTGGCGCTGGAATTACCATACCAGCGAGGTTCGTCATAACCTGTAACGTTCCCGGTGCAGCCGCCGGCGTCATGGACAATTACAAGCCCTCCCAATTCGAACAGTACCGAGCAAACCCCTGAATAGTCGGGTGCAAAAGGAGGCAATACTTTGTACAATCCCTTCATAAATCTCAACCTCCTTATATGACCATGCCCGAAGCATACATCTGCTCCCGGTGGTTTTGTGGATTTTCCAACACCTTAAGCATTTGCCGGAAAAAAGAAGCAACGCCCCGGTATCCGTACAATTGCTCGTCAAGGGAAAGCGGCAGTGTTTTTGCCCCTGAACAGAAGTACCCCGCATCAAAACCTACAGCCAGATCTACCGTTAATTTTTGCTGAAGAAAGTCGACCATCGTAGGGTGAACATTTGTAAACACTTTAATATCAGGAGCATGGCATTTGAGCCATTCGATATGCTCTTGGTCAATGTCGAGTGTCATATCGGCAAAGACATACGGAACGTGAAAACCGTACCCGATAAGGGCCCGCGCCATCTCAAAGGGACTTGCGTTTGCCGTCTCTCCCACCGCCACGGTAAGAGAGCCTATCATGTGCCGGTAATGGTCTGCCGTTTCCCGCGCTTCCTCACGGTATTCCTCTGTGGACAGTTGTATATCAAGAAACTTTTCCAGCATTCGATAGTTTCGGTCAATCGTGTCAAGACCGTAAGCTACCGGAGCAAAGCAATAAGGGATTCCCAGTTTCCTTTCCATCGCGCGCACCGCCAGTCGTCCGCCCGGTTTGACCAGGATGTTGTGCGTTGCCCGGCCCATTCGGTAAAACTCCTCCAATGTGGAGCAGTCCGCTATGTGCCTGACCTTTTCAAGACCGGCGGCAGACATTATCTCATGAAATTCACTGTCCTGAGCAAAAGGGGCAAAACTACCGATGATATTAACCGCAAGCTCTTTTTCATCCGACCTGGGAATGAAATCGTAGACGGCTTGTTGCACTGTAAACGGGGGCGGAGTCTTGCCGTCCATAGTGATAGGATCCATATGGCAGGCGCGCACCGGAATACCATGTTTGCTTTCCAATTCTTTGGCAATTGCGTCATAATCGGACCCTAAAAGGTCATCAATGCACGTAGCGCAAATGGTCATTGCCTTTGGTCGTGGCCGGACCTCAGCCAATATTTCAGCAACAGCCTGAAATACTTTCTCCAGGTGTTGACCGGTAACTATGTCAAGTTCGCTTATATGTAAAAAGAAAAGCCGCTTTTTAAAACCCAGTTGAATGCCGGCGATAGCACCGTGACGCCCGCACCCCGCAGGCGATACAAAAAGCATTACCGACTCGGGCACCAGCAATCCCACGCGGATAATCCCCCAACCCCCGGCGCTGGGAGGGCAATAATGGAGGTAATTGGGGGGCATGACCCTGCGGCGGTCGGCAGAGCCGGTACTGCCCAGTTCGCAGACAGACAGGCAAAAAGGTTTTGTTTTACTCATTGCTCTGCCTCCTTGTCACCGACTATACTCCGGGCTATCTCCATAATAACTCTGGAGATGTTCAGATCAGGGTTTCCCTCGATCACTGTTTTATTTTGTTCTTCATATAGCTGTACGTTATTATCGCGCGGGATATCGCCGATGATCTCGGTACCGATTTTTTGTGCAAAATCACGGACAATACTTTCCTCCTTGTCGATATTGCGCCGGTTTAAAATTATACCGCGCAGGCGGGCATAATTTCGACCGGCGAAATTATCAATTGCCCTTTTAATATTACCTGCGGCAAACAAAGACATTTTTTCTCCGGAGGTCACGATAATGACCTCGTCGGCATAACCTTCCCTTATGGGCATAGCAAACCCGCCGCACACCACGTCGCCTAGCACGTCATAAAAGACAAAATCCGGTTGATACACTTCAAAGGCCTGCAGGTCCTCAAGGATGTTGAAGGCCGCAATAATCCCCCTACCGGCGCAGCCAAGCCCAGGGGTAGGACCGCCCGCCTCGACGCATACGATGCCGTTGTATCCTTCTACGGCGATTTCCTCCAGCGATGAACAACTTCCGTGTTCCTTAAGATAGTTCATGACTGGGGTAACAGTTCGTCCGTTAGTGAGATTAATGGTTGAGTCGGCTTTGGGGTCACAACCGATCTGCATGACTTTATAGCCCAAGAGGGAAACAGCCGCCGACAACGCACTGGTGGTTGTCGATTTCCCAATGCCGCCTTTGCCATAGAATGCAATCTTTTTCATAATATTTTTTCTCCTGTTATAAGTATTTTTTATTTCTGACCGCCGAATTGGCCCTTGGTACCCTGGGAAGCTTCCTTTTTGGTATTAAGAATACTCTGGGTCTCTTCTGTAGTAAGCCGGTAATTGTAAAACTTTTGATAATACTCCTTTACTTCTTTTTCCATGTCATATGTAAATATTTCAGGGTACTGGTGCTGGGCTACCCATTTTAACATCAGGGGCGCATCGCCACTGGGTGGATACCAGCGGTAAACCCCTACGGGGATCTTATAGACCCTTTTATTTTTAACCGCATCCACCTTGCTCCAGTTCTGTCCCTTGATTTTATTTTGGTAAAGGTCTTCCGGCATTGTGTCCGTAAAGCTGCTGATAAAAACTATTTGGGGGTCCCATTTGTAGATCTGCTCCATATTGACATTGGCTGTGACGTTTATGTCCTCGGCTACGTTATATCCCCCTGTCGTTTCAATCCAAAACTGGCCGTAATGTCCTTGGCCGGGTACAGTTATTTCCTTTTCCCCATGTTGAAAAAGCACCAGCGTTTTGACCCGCTCTTCGTCCTTTATCCCGGCGGTCTTATCCTCAATCTCCCTCAGGACCTCTCGTCCGTATTTGATGACCTCTTTTATCTCCGCATCCCGTCTAAAAACCTTACCGTATATCTCCAGCCATGTTTCCAAAGTATATAGAGCATCGCCCTCTCCCTGGGTCTTTACACCTATGGCCGGGACTCCCGCTGTTTCTAACTGTTCATGCTGGTTTTGATAGTCGCCCCAATAAAAAACAAGGTCCGGCTTGAGCTTGAGCAGTTGCTCGATATTCAAATCCGTACCCTCGACAAAGGAGGTTTCTGCCTTTAAAAGTTCGGGGTGCATCTTCCCCATGATAGAATTGGCGATAGCTCCCTTTGCCCCCGGATGCATTCCCACGATTTTTTCAACCGGTTCGCCCGTCAAGGCATATGTGCTGGGAAGAGGCAAGGCCGTCATGACGAGCCTGTCTGTTTTCTCCGGAATGACAACTTCTCGTCCATTCTGATCAACAACAGTATTTTGTGTTGTTTTCACTGGGGACTTGTCGGCTATTTCTTGTTTTTGGCTGCACCCGACCGTATAGACAGTGCCTATAAAAACTACCAGGACCAATATTAATCCTACTTTTTTTCTCATCTCGATCACCTTTTTCTTTTAATAATTGGAACATTCGGCGCATCCTTCTCCTTTAAACTTTCCCAGCAACTCTGCCAGTGCTGATACGCTACTGCTATGGCTGCGCATTACGGGTATCTTCTTTCGTTTAGCCTCTTTCACGGCTACATTCACCATTTTGTGAGAAACAGTACCGGTAAACACCACAATGCCGTCAGGTTTACCTATGGCCTTTTCAAAACGAGCCGGCATCTGGGTATATACTTTTACGCGATGACCCAGCTTATGACAAACGGATCTGTATTCATCGTGCATCCTATCGTGCCCGCCCACAACAACAATACTCATATAATCACCAACTCTTATCAAATTAATATTCTCGTCTTAATATGTTAGATGACCCTAACTTTTATGATAAATTTTTCGCTTTTTCACCCCACTTTATGCTGTTTCTAAAGTTTTATCAATCTAACTTTTATACTAAAATACACCCTGTTACTTCTTTTGTCAAGAATAAAATTCTCCCCTGAAGAAAACTCTCCCCTAAAAGATTAATAAGGGTATTGATATTGACTATTTAAAGGGTAGTGCTAACATATAACAGAGTATGTTTATACAAAGCAATATGCTGTTAAAGGAATGATTTTATGACAAACAGAATAGTTAAAGAATTAACGAGAGACAAATTACTGGAATTGATAGACATTTACTCTAAGAATTGGTTAGCTATGGATGGTGTTTGGTTTCAATCTATCGAACGGAAATTTGGAATGGATGAAGCAATAGAACATGATAAAAACGCATGGCGAATTTTCACCGTAGTAGAGGCAAATAGGCTTAAAAAATTCTTGAGTTTACCGGAACAGGCAGGAATAGAAGGACTAAAGCAGGCCTTGTCCCTCCGAATGTATGCAAATATTAATAAGGATGAAATCAAAATCAAAGATAATGTTCTTATCTATAGGACATTGGATTGTCGCGCGCAAAATGCAAGAAAAAGAAAAGGGATGGAATTCCACCCCTGTAAATCTGTCGGGGTTATTGAATATACTTGTTTTGCAAAAACAATTGATAATAGATTTGAATGCGAAGCAATAAGCTGTTATCCTGATGTGACAGATGAAACGTGTAATTGTTCGTGGAAATTTACTCTTTTGGATAATTAATCAAACCATACAGGCTTGACTATATCCGCAGGATTCCCTATAGGTATACGAGGACATATTGACAATAACACCGCTTTTTGCTGTTTCATCGTGAAATGTCTTTTACACATAAAATTTGCCCTCTTCTTCACTCTTTAAAACTCGCAATGCTCCCATTGTCATTGCTAGCATCTCAAACTCTCCTGGATAGACCATAACTTGCGCAATAAAACCAACCCGCTCCTTGAGCCAATCAACGAAAAGTTCATCGTTCGCCAAGCCACCTGTCAAAAGGATGCCATCAACATTCCCTTTGAGGACAGTGGCTCCGGCACCTATTTCCTTTGCGACCTGATAAGCCATGGCCTCATAGATTAACCGTGCTTTTTCATCTCCGGCTCCGATTCTTTCCCCGACCTCTTGGCAGTTATTTGTACCTAAATAGCTCATTATCCCGCCGCCACCAACGATTTTGTAATAAACCTCTTCTTTGGTATACTTGCCCGAGTAACAAAGATCAATAAGGGAGCCAATCGGCACGCTTCCCGCTCTTTCAGGTGTAAACGGACCATCGCCATCCAGACAGTTGTTTACATCAACTATTTTCCCTTTTTTGTGCACGCCAACAGATATACCACCACCCATATGGACTACCAGGAAATTAAACTGATTATACTCTCCGCCTAATTCGACGGCAGCCCTTCTAGCTACCGCTTTCTGGTTCAAGGGGTGATCTTTTGATTTTCTTTGTATCTCAGCTATGCCCGAAAATTTTGCCAGTTCCTCCAATTCATCGACTACAACCGGGTCTACTACAAAAGACGGTATGCCTAGGGGATCAGCAATACTATGAGCTATGATCCCTCCCAGGTTGGAAGCATGCTGCCCCATAACTCCTACTTTTAGGTCGTTAAGCATGGCTTG
>JAHDQS010000037.1 GCA_018433675.1 Clostridia bacterium | reverse complement strand
GCACCGTAATAAACAAGACAATATTCATTAACACAGAACAAACACACTCCTAATCCACTAGGTCATTTGCAATCTACTGAAACTCAAGCTTACACAAACTCTAGCTTACTTGATTGACATCGCAACCTTTTTGCCTTATAATATTATTCGCACAGCATACAGGGGTATAGCTCAATTGGTAGAGTAGCGGACTCCAAATCCGTTGGTTGAGGGTTCAAGTCCTTCTGCCCCTGCCAGAATTATCAAGCCTTTCGGGGCTTTTTTTTTGCTCCGGCAATAAAGCCGACACTGATGCCACTAAAAAAAGCTGCCTCGTTTTTAATCACGACGACAGCTTTTTCTCTATTTTTTATTCTTCCTTCGCTTTTTCAGCGGCTTCAATGATATCCTTAGCAACCTGCTGCGGTACATCCTCATAATGGTCGAACTCCATGGTAAATGTACCTCGACCTTGGGTT
Organism: Clostridia bacterium; assembly: GCA_018433675.1. Lineage (GTDB taxonomy): Bacteria > Bacillota > Peptococcia > DRI-13 > SM3-B62 > SM3-B62. The sequence continues at coordinate 55,745 of JAHDQS010000037.1, read as the reverse complement.
ATGGATTTTAAGTCAATTGCATAACGATACATTTCAGCAAGGGGAGCCTGGGCTTTGACGACCTGCCACTTTCCTTGAGGCTCCATTCCCAGTATCCTACCCCTTTTGCCGGTTAAGTCGCTGATTATATCACCCATAAACTGATCAGGAACCATAACCTCCACGTTCATTATCGGCTCCATTAATACAGGTTTTGCCTTTTCCATACCTTTTTTAAAGCACATTTGTGCGGCAATCTTAAAGGACATTTCAGAGGAGTCAACATCATGATATGAACCATCATACAACGTAACCTTGATGTTGCTCATCGGGAATCCTGCCAAAACCCCCTCGGCCATAGCATCACGTACTCCTTTTTCAACAGCCGGATGGTAGTTTTTCGGTACGGATCCGCCGAAGATTGTCTCCGTAAACTCGAATTCCGAATCGGGATTAGGTTCAAAACGCAGCTTGACATGACCGTATTGTCCGTGTCCCCCTGATTGTTTCTTATGCTTATATTCATTCTCAGCAGTCCCTCTTATGGTTTCGCGATAGGGAACCTTGGGGGTAGTAGTGTTTACCTCTACTCCAAATTTGCGTTGCAGCCTTTCCATAGTGATATCAAGGTGCTGCTCTCCCATACCTGTGAGAATCGTTTGTTTTGTTTCGGTGTTCTTTTCTAATTTTAAAGTAGGATCTTCTTCAGTTAATCTGAATAATGCATTACCTACCTTATCCTCGTCATTACGGGATTTAGCATGTACTGCCACGGAAAAGGTAGGTGTCGGAAACTTCACACCTTCCAACGCCTTTGTCTTATTCTTTTCTCCCAAGGTATCTCCTGTTGTTGTGACCGCTAGTTTAGCGATGGCTACAACGTCTCCTGCCTGAGCTTCTTTTACATTGTCCTGGGTTTTGCCTCTCATTACCAACAAGGACCCATAACGTTCGTCCTTTTCTTTATTGATATTTGTAACTGTAGAATCACTTTTCAATACACCGTTAACAATCTTGATAAAGCTCAGTTTTCCAACGAAAGGATCGGCTAAGGTTTTAAAGACAACTGCCGCCAAATGATTGCCTTCCGGCTTTTCACCTGACAATTCCGCAATATCAAGGGGAGAAGACATTAAATCAATCATTGCATCCATTACCGGTTGAATACCTATATTTTTCAAGGCAGAACCACAAAAAACCGGAACAACCTTGGCCTTCATAATACTTTCTTTTAAACCCTTGGCAACTTCTTCGTCCGATAACGATTCACCCTCAAGATATTTCATTAAGAGCTCATCATCACCTTCTGCTGCTGCTTCAATAATGGCCTCCCGATGTTTTTCAAGTTCCGACAACATTTCAGACGGTACTTCTTCCTCTTTTACATCCTTGCCTTCAAATTTATAAGCCTTTTTTTTCATAATATCGACTACACCGCAAAAGCTATCCTCACTGCCAATCGGAAGCATGAATGGAACGACATGGTTTCCGAATTTTTCCTTCATATCCGCTAGAACACGATCAAAATTGGCATTTTCGCGATCCAATTTATTAACAAAAATCAAACGAGGGATACCTGCTTCCTGCGCAGTATCCCAATGCACCTCTGTCTGAACCTCGATGCCGCCCACTCCATCAACAACAAGGATAATATTATCAACAGCCCGAAGTGCGCTTTTTACCTCGCCGATAAAGTCCGCATAACCCGGAGTATCAAGAATATTGATTTTATTGTTCTTCCACTCAACAGGAGCGAGTGTTGTGCTAACCGTTACTTTTCTCTTGATCTCTTCAGGTAAATAATCCGTTGTCGTTGTACCGTCATCCACCTTACCCAAACGGGTTGTGTGACCGGCATTAAACAACATGGATTCTGTCAGCGATGTCTTACCCGCCCCTCCATGAGCCAGAACTCCTACATTTCTGATTGCATTACTTGAATATGTTATCAATACAAGCCCTCCTTTGAGAATATATTTTACAATTGCCTGCGGGCATACCGGCAAAAGCATATTACTTTAAAGCCATCTTTTTTATATTAATCATAAATTAATAAAATCCTTCTTTTTTCGTTAATATAAACTCATCAACTTCTACCCTTATCCCATTATCATCTATTCTTACCAATATTCACGTTTAATTATCTTATGATAATTTTTCATCGGTCCACATAGTTATCTTTAGATGCTAATGTGGAGGTGTTCGTATGTCTTCCCGACAATCCTTTCTCAAGGGCGCACTGATTCTCATGCTGGCCAGTATCCTTGTCAGAACATTAGGTTTTGTATATCAGGTAGTAATAGTCAGGTTAATCGGCACCGAGGGAATCGGTATCTTTAACATGATATATCCATTATACGTAACAGCACTCCTGCTTACAACAGCCGGTTTACCGACTGCAATTGCCAAATATGTTCCGGAAATAATTGCTGTTTCCGGGCGAAAAAGCGCAGAAAATATGTTGGCAAGGAGCATCACCACTTTGGTAATCATTTCAACCCTTGTCTCTTTATTGTTACTGTTTTTTTCTCCTTTATTAATACGACATTTTTATACAGATTCCAGGGTTATTCCTTCCTTTCTCATCTTGGTTATCCTCTTGCCTATTGTTGCCTCGGCATCTGCGATTCGCAGCTATTTCCAAGGTCTGCAAGATATGCGTCCCTCTGCTTATAACCAGATCATCGAACAGGTCATCCGTTTTATCTCTGGAATCGCCCTCGTGTACTTTTTACACGATTATGGGTTAATATGGGCTGCCGTAGGCCTGGCAACTGCTATTTTCCTCAGCGAGGTTGGCGGCCTGATATATTTGAGAAAACTATATCATAAACAAGCGCTAACAGGAAAACTTGTAGCTCTTCCTAAGATTGCGCTTCTTTCAAAACTCTTTTCCTTTGGAATACCCATAACAATTACCAGGGTCATCCATACCCTCTTGACTACATTAGAGGCCAGCCTAATTCCAAGACAATTAATAAAGTTTGGCAGCACATTGTCTCAAGCCACCTCGTTTTACGGTGAACTTACCGGGGTGGCCTTCACTCTGCTTATGATACCGTCAACCTTGTCTTTTTCCCTTTCCACCTCACTTGTTCCTTCAATTTCCGCAGCAAATGCCCAAAGACAAAAAGAACAGTTAGCTAAGCGCACAACGGATGCAATCAGCATAACCCTGCTGGCCGGTATCCCTTGTGCTATTATCCTGTACTTTTGGGGTCCTTATATGACGGCGCTTTTATTTCAATCTCATCAGGCGGGTGTCCTGCTGCAAACTCTGACTTATGGCTGCATTTTCCTTTATCTTGCGCAAACCAGTTCCGGCATCCTACAAGGCATCGGCCTCGTTAAAACCATTTTTGTGACGACCCTCATCAGCGGAGGCATTCGTCTTTTAGGTATATACTATTTTGGCTGCAATCCTTTATTGGGGCTTTATGGCATCCCACTCTGCTATGTCGCCGGATATTTTGTTTTGGCCCTTCTCAACCTAACCGTCATAAAAATAAAAACAGGCTTCAAACTGGATTTTTTCCTTTGCCTGCGCCTGGGAATTGCCGGGTTGCTGCTTTACAAACTGTTAGACATCAGTAAAATTCTTGTGCAAGACAATTGCTTTAACTTAGTAGTTCTTACTATCCTTTATGTACTTCTCTTTTTTCTACTGCTTTTAATCATGGGAGACAAATACTCTCGTCTCATTCTCCATCAATTTAGGAAAGAAAGGTGAACCTATCCTGCTTATATTTTTATATTTTCTAAGCCGCTTTTTTTAATGCTTTGTATAATCCTATAATCTGTCAAATCAAAGTGTATCGGTGAGATAGAAATATAGTTATTATCCACAGCCACCGCATCGATTTCCGGATCCCTATCCTGCTGGGGAATTATCTCACCCTTGAGCCAGTAATATACATTACCTCTGGGATCCACCCTCCTGTCAAAAACATTTTCATACTCGCGAACACCAAGCCTGGTTATTTTATAGCCTTTTAACAATTCCTTCTTCACAGCCGGGATATTCACATTCAAAAGAGTATCTTTGGGAATGACACTTTTATTTTTCATTAATTCCTTTACAAGTCTGCAAACCACTTCGGCGGCTGTTTCAAAATCGTTATATTCAAATGAAGCAAGGGACACCGCAATCGACGGAATTCCTAAAACAGCGCCCTCTATAGCTGCCGATACGGTACCGGAATATAAAACATCGGTACCGAGGTTTGGCCCGTTATTTATTCCTGAAACAACCAGGCTGCAGTCTTCCTTCAAAAACTCTTGCACTCCAAGCTTCACACAATCTGCAGGGGTGCCTGATATAGCCCAGGCTTTTTTTGCACCTTGCATTTCAATTTCTTTTGTTCTAATAGGGTCCCATATCGTTATACCGTGTCCCGTTGCACTTCTTTCTTCCAAAGGAGCAACGACATATATTTCTCCCAGTTTTTCCAGCTTCATGGCCAGGGTATTTAATCCCCGGGCCATTATTCCATCATCATTGGTCAATAATATCTGCATAAACCCTCCTATAAAGCATCCATCTTTACGCTATTACATCCAATTAAAACTCGTAAATATTAATACTCATCCTTTCAGTATCGCTTTCCTTGGTAAGACCGAGCATTACTCCCTTATCCTTGATGTTTTTATTCACAAAATCAACGACTTTATACATATCGCTATAACCGGCAAAGCTTCTTGATGCCAGCAACACCAGCTTGTCCTTTTCTTCCTTATTATTATCCATATTTCCTCCTCTAAGCCCTTCTGTTTCCTATCAACGATAACGCTTCAGCGCGAGTTGCCACTTCAGTTCTGAAAATGCCTCTTACTGCGGAAGTTATTGTCTTGCTCCCAGGCTTTTTTACCCCGCGGAGCGTCATACACATATGCTCTGCTTCTATGACTACAATGACACCATGGGGGTGAAGAAATTTGACAATCGAATCTGCTATTTGTGCTGTTAACCTTTCCTGCAACTGTGGCCTGCGAGAATAAAGATCAACAACCCGGGCAAGCTTTGAAAGTCCGGTAACCTTTTTATTCCTTGGTATATAAGCAACATGAGCTAAACCATAAAAGGGCAGCAAATGGTGCTCACAAAAAGAGTACATCGGTATATCTTTTACCAAGACCATTTCCTCATGCTCCTCGTTAAAATACACCTCCAAATGCTCTTCCGGATTTTGCTTCAATCCGGAAAAAACTTCTTCGTACATTTTTGCAACACGAAGCGGTGTATCACGAAGGCCTTCTCTTTCCGGGTCTTCACCGATTGCCTCAATTATATCCCTTACCGCTTTTTTTATTTTTTCCTGATCCATACGATTACCTCATTTTTATTAGTATTTTCCTGTACATTCTATCATACTCTTTTCTCATTCTAAACCCAACGCCCTATTATAATAATATATCGCCAACGAATCTGCACCCATTTTTTCATAGATTCTTGCTACTGAAGACCAGGCTGTTCTTTGCCAGTCCGGAGTAGTTTTAAGATACTTTGCCGCATCAATTGCTTCAGAGTACTTGCCTTGCCTGTCCAGACAGCAGACCAGGTTATAGGCTATTTTAGGATCACCTGCAGACACATTCAACCCCTTTAAGTAGTATTCCTCAGCCTTTTCATAGTCTTCCATCATTTCGTAAACCCAGGCTATATCATTGAGCAGTTCATAGTCCTCAGGGTTCAATTGCAGCAAATTGGTAAAGATTCGAAGGGCACAAGCCCTTTCCCCTGATTTTGCACAGACTACGGCAAGATTCAGTAATGCCTCCCTGTTTTTGCTGTCCGCCTCTAAGACTTTATGATAACAACTCCTGCTTTTGGTAAACTCACCGATTTGCCCGTAACAATAACCCAGGGCGCACAGTACCCTTGTATTTCCCTCGCCGGTTATCATCTCATATTTTTTTACTGCTTCCTTATATTTCTTTTCTCGAAGAAAAAGGGTCGCATAATTAAAAATGATATCATTGTCTTTCGGTCTCAACCTCACTGCCTCACTAAAACATTCCTCAGCCTCAGCCAATTCGTTAAGAAACAAGTGAGATAATCCTGCGTTATTAAGTGCCAGCGAGTCATTTTTTCTGGCTTTAAGATATATTTGGAAACATTGCAATGCCTCTTGATATCTTCCCCGTTTAAACTTAATTTCTCCTTTGGAAAAGAGCGCTTCATAAAAATCTTTATCTTTCTCCCACGCCTCGTCGAACAGAGCTTCTGCCGAATGGTAATCCCCTTTTTGCTGTTCATTTTTCCCTAGCAGATAAAGATATTTCGCTTCCCTGGCGCTATAGTCTACCGCCCTTTTTAATATATCAGAAGCCACATCATATCTTTTTATTTTCATGCTCATAATCCCCAACTTCGCCCATTCCTCTGCATCAGCCATGAAGCTATTAGCATTATTAAGCAGTGAATCCAAATAATAACAGGCTTTTTTGTTATCCCGCAACAAATAATAAGCGTAGTAATTACCCTTAAACCAGGCTGCCTTAATCCTTTCCTTAAATACTCTCATCCTCATACTCCCTTCTTGTTTTATCTCATGGGATTATGTTGTATTTCGCCACAAATACTTAAATTCCTTCCATATTTTGCCATCTTTTACGTTAAACATAATTTGTATTTAGCGGCATAATCATTTGTTAAAGAGGAAGCATTAGGTGAGTGATAAAGCATGTCAAAGTACGGGGAATATCTGCCTACAAGAATGAGCAAGACGGGATTTAACGGAGCTTCCGTAATAAAAGGTGTATTATGGGCCTTGCTGTTAACCGTATTGCTAACCGCCTTGTTCAGTCTTATTCTGCAATATACCTCTCTTTCTGAATCTCTCCTGGGCAGTTTCGCAGGCTTCACCTTCTTTGTCAGCATTTTCATGTCTGCCGTAATAGGTGCCCGTTCGGCGAAGTTCAAGGGTTTATTGCACGGTCTTGCATGTAGTTTGGCTTATCTTGTCGTCATACTCATCATAGGAATAATATTCACCACACAAACCATAGGTATTTACTTTGTAATGAAAAGATTCCTTTTTGCTGTTATCTTCGGTGTTTTGGGAGGTTTTATCGGAATAGGGCTTGCAGGTGAAGATGTTTAAAAACAAAATGAAACGGGGTGGCACCACACTCCCGTTTCATTTTGTTTTTTTCTTCAGTATATTCAATAAAAAACTTGGCAATGGGAAATAGTACACAGCTTTAATATCCTTCATGTCGTCACCTTCCATCCTTTAATCTTTCCATGATATTTTATTGCCTTAGCGGAAAAAGGTGACTGTCCGGCGGAAAATTGTAATATTACCATGCCAGCAATATTCCCAATACCGACACCCATGGTGTTATACGAAGCCCGCCGGTCTTTCCTGCAGCCAAAAAATTACCTAATACATAAAAACATCCGACAAAATAATAATCATCTATTACGATAGCATCAATGACAATGGCCCATGTATAGGCCTTGGCAAAAGAAAGCACCGCAAATATCCAGTAAATAACAATGCCCGCGTCGCAATCATGGAAAAACCAGCCCTCATGAAAATAGTTCAGACTTCTCACTATTCTTTTTATTGATAATTCTTCATTCAGCAAATAACCCGCCACAAAGGATAATAAGCACAGCATCGTTATCCCTCACACACACCTTGTCCTAATAATGTATATGTCAATTTTCGGGTTATATGCCTATAGTTTTGGCATTCTAATACTACTGACCATTAAATATGATAGCAGAAAAGAAAACACAGGATAAAAATATAACGGTAGCATATTAGACAACAATACGGATACCGCCACTAAGGGACCGGCCACCGTAATCGGCAAACCTATAAAATATGTTTTGATATTCAGGACGTTGAATCTTGCCAGCCTAACGGCTCCGCATAATGCAAAAACAATTGCCACTATCAATCCACCACCGCCCAATAAATACAGAACACTCGAATATAACAGCAACGCTGGTGCGACCCCAAAGGAAATCAAGTCCGCCAGGGAGTCAAGCTCTTTGCCAAACTCGGAAGAAACCTGCCAACGTCTTGCCAGTCTGCCGTCAACGGTATCCATCACCATGGCAATCAAAATAGCGACAGCCGCCTGTTTATAATACCCTTCCATTGTATACCAGAGCGCGGCAATCCCAAAAACCATATTTAGGACGGTCACAACATTCGGTATCAATTTTTTACTCATTACATAACCTCCCAATAACTGTTACCCCTCCTTTTACACGATGCCCTTTTTTTGTCAATACTTCGCATCCTTTAGGAAGGTAAACGTCCGTTCGGGACCCAAACTTTATTACACCGAACCTTTGTCCTAAAGTAAGAACATCTCCTTTTTTTGACCAGCATGCAATTCTTCGGGCTATAAACCCCGTAATTTGCACAACCAGCAAATATTGTCCGGGGTTTTCTTCATTCCTGATACCTAAATAGTTTCGTTCGTTTAAATGGGACGCATGTCCTTTAAAGGCCGGAAAAAACTTACCGGGTTTGTATTTAAGATACTCGACTTTCCCGGCAATAGGGCTTCTATTAACATGCACATCCGCCAGGCTTAAAAATATACTTATTTTTATTGCCGGGCCATTAATATACTCTGTTTCTTCAACTTCATCAATAGATACAACCCTTCCGTCCGCAGGAGAAAGAACATCTCCGGGCCCAGCGATAGCTTTTCGCGGAGGATTACGAAAAAAAAGCAGCACAAATAAAGTTAAAATAATCGGCAACAAGGATGCCGTTAACCCCAGAGAATAATAAACAATAAATGATACCGCAATTCCCACAATAGCAAACAAAAGAGCATCCGGCAGGATAAAAAGGTCATGTTTTTTCACAGATTTCATCCCTCCTTTCAAAAGCATCACCGTTCTCATTTTACCATCTTTTGCTGACCGGCAAAAGCCCGGTTTTACTTATGAATATTCATTTCAGAAAACCAATTTTCTATCCTGTAAGCAATATCATCTGTTTCTCCTACAAAATAATTGCTACAGGGCAAGGACCGGAGAAATACCTTGCCGTATTTTTTGTCAACAATTCTCCTATCCATTACCACAACAACACCGCAATCATCAATCGAGCGTATCAATCTGCCATATCCTTGTTTAAACCTTACAACCGCCTGAGGAAGACTGTAAGAATAGAATCCATTCTTGCCATCCCTGTTGAGTTGCTCTATTTTTGCTTCCACTAAAGGCAAGTTTGGCGGCAAAAATGGGAGCTTTACAATTACTAAAGCTGTCAAAGCTTTACCCGGCAAGTCGATTCCTTCCCAAAAAGTATTGGCTCCGAAAACAACAGCAAAGGGATTGTTTTTTATTTCCCTCAACAATACATTGCGGCTGCCATTGATTCCGTCAACAAGTAGCTCCAAGCCGGCATGTTTTAGCGGTTCTTTTATCATGTTGTAAATACTTCTCATCTGTTTGTGAGAGGTGAACAATACCATTGTACCGCCCTTTGTTGCACAAAGCAATGTCTTCAGAGCATCCCCTAAAGCAAGATTGTAACACTCCTCGCTTGTTTTGACCGGATCAGGCAGGCTTCTATCTACCAGTAAAAGTGATTGTTCGTCATAAAAAAATGGTGAATCAATTGATACTGTATCTACAATATCCTCATCAATACCCAATTGCTCAAGCAAGAAGGAAAAACGTCCCTCGATGCTCAGTGTTGCTGAAGTCATGATAACTGCTTCTTTTTCACTAAACAATTTTTCACTAAATATGTCTGCCGTTTTAACCGGTGTTATATTTAGCTTCAAATCATTTTTGGCTTTTTCCATCCAATAGACCATATTATTATCCCGAATGTCACAAAAAAACTCACGTACTAAATGATAGTCAGTAGCAAGGCTGTTGTAAAAATTGTGTAATTCATAGTTATCGCCCTTAATTCCAGTCTGAATAACCTTTAATGTCTCCAATAGATCAGCATTTATCACCATGAAATTATCGAAAAGCAAAGATATTTCTTTCCAGAACCGACTCTCTTTCATTTCCTCCTTAATTCTAATGGTTTCGGAGGTCATTACTGCGGTGTAATTCAAAATTTCCTTAAGTCTTTCCTGCAATTTACCGATAATAGCTTCAGCTTTTTCTATCATTTGTACCATGGGAACGGAATTGTCATTTTCGTTGTCTTCAGCAAGAAAATATTGCTTCCAAGAGAATAGTACTCCTTTTTTTCTAAAGATATCTCTTTTTCTGGCAAGACTCACCAAGGTTCTTGAGTAATCACGCAAAGAAAACACTTCGCTGAACTGCTTCGAACCCTCTTCCTCCAAATGATGTGCTTCATCAATAACCAAATATTTGTACGGGGGAAGTACTTTTCCACCTAGTTTAAGATCCGTCAACAGCAGAGAATGATTAATAATCAGCACATCGGCATCTTGAGCATGTTGCCTGGCCTTTTGGTAAAAACAAGCCTGGTAATATGGACAGTCATGAGAATGACAGTTATCACTTGATGAGGCCAACTGATGATAAATCTCATGCTCCCACTCGCCAAGATTAAGAGAGTCCTTATCTCCTGTCTCGTTATTTGTCAGCCACAGCCCCACTCTGGCAAAAAACAACTTCTCTATCCAAGACATTCTTGTAACATTCTCTTTTGCGGCCTGATACCTCCGTCGGCAAACATAATTACTCCTACCTTTAAAAACCGCCGCATGCAACGGAATCCTTAACTCCTCTTTTAAAAACTTGATGTCACTTTGCAATAACTGTTCCTGTAGTGCAATAGTATGGGTGGATATAACAACCTTTTCTCCTTCAGTCACGGACCAATACACCGCCGGCACGAGATAGGCCAATGATTTGCCAACCCCTGTTCCGGCCTCGGCAAGCAAATGACGCCTCTGCATAAAAGCTTTAGCCACCGACTTGAGAAGTTTTATTTGCGCCGGTCTTTCTTGATATGTTTGAAAAGCCAGGGCTATCTTCCCTCCCGGCAAAAACATTTTTATGAGATAATCAATATCCCATATTTTTTCAAAGCCGGAATCATTTTTTTCTTTTATATCTTTGACTCCTCCATCTTTATGCGACGACGTATTAGTATCTTCTGTAAAATTGTATTCTCGCACCTTTTCACGTAAAACCTCTTGCCATAAAAAAGTTAATCCCTTCTCTTGGTCCTGAAAGAAATAATTGACTTCCTCCAAGTTTTTTATCGATAGACTTTTTAATCTTTTCATCAACTTTGCAAACAGGCCCTCCAACGCAAGGGTATCAGCCAATGCGCGATGCTCCGGTCTTGCCTCTGGGATTTCAAACATTCTGACCAGATTCTGCAGACTATACGATGTCAAACCGGGAAACAAGAGGCGTGCCAACTCAAAGGTACAAACATGCAAATTCGGCAGCTTCGCACCATTGGCCGCCCTTAAAAAGGAAAGGTCAAAAGCAGCATTATGCGCCACAATGACTTTTCCTTCAATAAAGCACAACAATGGCGGCAGGATTTCGCTCATCCGCGGTGCGTTTTTAACCATATCATTGCTTATACCCGTAAGCTGTGTGATAAATTCCGGGATTGTAATCCCCGGATTCACCATTTGCTGGTAAGTTTCTCTTGTCCCATCGCTCTTAACACTGATTGCAGCTACTTCTATGATCCGATCTGTTTCAGGTTGAATACCGGTTGTTTCCAGATCGATGAATACCCAGTCAAATTTTGTCATTAAACAGCCCGCCTATACAATTCATGTTATTAAGACCAATTGCTCAAATATTCATCTTGTGTATCGGTTAAAGAATCAATTTTCCTTCCTAACGCCTCCAAGCGCAGACTGGCAACCAGCCGGTCAATCTCCTTTGGTACCGGGATCACACCGGGACGAATGTCATTTCTGTTTTTAAGCAAGTGAAACAATGACAGAGCCTGAATGGCGAAGGAAAGATCCATTATTTCCACCGGATGTCCGTTACCTGAGGCCAGATTTACTAATCTTCCTTCAGCAAGCAAGAATATCTTTCTTCCGTCGGACATCACAAACTCTTCTATATTAGGTTTTATCTTCCGCACCGAAACGGCACACTCGCATAAACCAGGTTTGCTTATCTCTACGTCAAAATGACCTGCATTGCTCAAAACGGCTCCGTCCTTCATAACCTCAAGATGCTTCCTGTTAATGACATCTTTATTACCCGTTACCGTAACAAAAATGTCTCCCCTTGGTGCCGCCTCACTCATCGTCATAGCCTCGAAACCGTCAAGTAATGCTTCATTGGCCTTAATTGGATCAATCTCGGTAACAATGACCCTGGCGCCCAGTCCTTTTGCTCTAAGCGCCACACCTTTACCACACCAGCCATACCCTGAAACCACAACATTTTTACCCGCAATAATGAGATTTGTCGTATTCATTATCCCGTCCCATACAGATTGGCCTGTACCATAACGATTATCAAACAGGTGTTTCATAGCCGCATCGTTAACAGCATAAACGGGTACTTTTAACACATTTTCCTTTTCCATTGCGCGTAGCCTTATCAGGCCTGTTGTTGTCTCCTCACAGCCGCCGATAACACCGGAAATATCCTCTGCATAGTCAGTATGTAAAAGAGAAAGCAAGTCCCCGCCGTCATCAATAATTAAATTAGGCTTGTGTCTGAGAGTCTCATGGTGATGCCGACGATATTCCTTTTCATCTGCACCATGTCGAGCATATGCTCTGATTCCATTTTCAACCAGAGCGGCCACAACATCATCCTGAGTGGAAAGGGGATTTGATGCAGTTACCGTTACATCGGCACCGCCCGCTTTTAACACCATCGCCAAATACCCAGTTTTGGCCTCTAAATGCAGACAAATCGCAACCTTGCAGCCTGCAAACGGTTTTTCCCTTTCATAATCACTCCTGATTCTGTTGAGAACCGGCATAAAGTTCCTTACCCAGCTTAATTTTTGCTGCCCACTCCCGGCAAGCTTGATGTCCCTAATAATTGATTCCCCTACCATACCATTTCCCCTCTCTTTACCATAGTAAACACATTACTTAACAATCCCATATCATGATAGCTCACATAGTGATCTTACTCAACTTTGACAATTGAACACAGATAGTTTATAATCATGTTTGCCATTTTATTTAATGCGCCCGTAGCTCAGTGGATAGAGCACTGGCCTCCGGAGCCAGGTGCGTAGGTTCGATTCCTACCGGGCGTACCATTATTCATTTACCATAACACATCAAAACTCCTGAACGATCAGGAGTTTTTTGTTTTCTTCAATCCGGAAAAATTATGCTGTCGTAAAGCTTCATAGACGAAAATCGCCACAGAATTACTCAAATTAATGGAACGCACTTCACTGCACATCGGGATACGTAAGCATTGATCGGGATAGAAAGCCAATAATTCCTTCGGTAAACCCTTTGTTTCTTTCCCAAACATCAAATAACAACCCTCCGGATAATCAATCTCAGAATAGCACTTTTTACCCTTCGTAGTAGCAAAAAACAAAAGTGAAGTATCTCCTATCGTCCTCATAAATTCATCCAGGTTCTTGTGGATATGAATGTCTAAATATTGCCAGTAATCAAGTCCCGCTCTCTTCAAATGCTTATCATCGATTGAGAAACCCAGAGGTTCTATTAAATGAAGGCTGCAACCGGTAACTGAACAGGTGCGCGCTATATTCCCTGTATTCGCAGGTATCTCAGGCTCCAACAAAACAACATTAAACAATATGTCCACCTTCTTGCAACATTCAAGTTATCTGCCGCTGCTTCTTGCGGTTCTTTTTTCCTCATCCAATTTGTAAATAAAAGCCAGTATCTTCGCAACAGCAGCATATAATTCCGGAGGTATTTCCGAACCAAGAGGAATACGAACTAGTTTTGCAACTACCTCAACATCCTCTACAACAGGAACGCCCTGTTCTCTTGCAATGCTGACGATTTTTTCGGCAATAAATCCGTCGCCCACGGCCACAACCTGAGGAGCATTTCTTCTTTGCTTGCTCTCTTGATCATATTTTATGGCGACCGCCTGCTTATTCTTCCTCAAATTTTTCACCTCAAACCATTAAATCAACATTGCTGCTTTGTTTATTAGAAAACAAAGGTCCTGAATTTGGCGACAGAATCTCTGTATGCATGCATATCTCCCTTATTTCCTTTATCTTCGTCTCCAACATTACCGCTGTTTCTACAGATTCTGCCCATATCCTTGTGTATATATCGTTTCCGATCATCATTATTGACAGTTGTAAATTCCCGAGTTGCTGTGCGGAAAGCTCAAATAGCAGTTCCCATACGTCTTTTTTTTCCTTTTCCCGATAGTAACGGATTTCAATTTTTTGTTGTTTCTTTTCAGTTTCGTTTTCAGGGAAGATAATTGCAGCCAATAGGCTTGGATCAAGCAAGTACTTTATGGCCTGGCTTGTTTCAATAGGAATCTTGGGCAGGAAACTCTCGACCTTTTCAATATCCTTTGTACTCTCAACACCGTGCTTTTTTATCAATTGTTTCAAAGATGTAACCTCTTCACTGTCCTCGCTATTATGGAAAGAAACATTCTTGAGCATAATGCTGTCATCCTTTTTACCCAATACCATAAGTCTGATCCATTGTCCTACCGCCAAGGGGTTTTTTGAGCGGGCAAAAAAGCTCTTAGAACCAAATTGCAGCATGTAACCATCATTTTCTTTTTCCAGGACTAAGGCATCTATCTTTTGTCCTTTTATTAATTCCAAGCTGCCGTCAATTCTAATAGAAATTTCCGGCTTGTTTAATGTCAGGGCTGAATTAGACATCAGAGAATTTATTTCTAACACTATTTATCTCACCAACCCTCTCGTCCATCCTTGCTCTAACTACGTTAATGTTTTGCATTACTCTATTGATATCATATAAAAGTATAAGGGCTGACCTCCGTAATGCAGTTCGAAATCAACATCAGCGTGTTCTTGGGACAGTTTCTCCAGCAACCCACGGGCTTCATCCTCTGTGACATCATCACCATAATAAACAGTGACAAGTTCATGTTCGGTCCCGATAAACCTTCTGATCGTATCCTCGACAACCTGAACCGCCGTTTCTCCAGTTGCTTCCAGCTTACCGTTCACCATACCCAGTATCTGGTCCTTCTTTATCCTTCTGCCCTCATATTCAGAATCACGAATTGCATACGTTATTTCAATAGTGATAATTTTCTTGCTTGCCTCTTCCATTTTTTCTTTATTAAAATCCAGTTCATTTTCATGGTTAAAAGCCATCAATGCCGCAATTCCCTGTGGTATTGTTTTTGTTTGCACAACTGCGCATGGCTTTTCGGATACCTTAGCGGCCTGCTGTGCGGCAAGAATAATATTGCTGTTATTTGGCAAGAGGAGCACTTCTGTGGCCATAATATTGTCAATGGCTTCAATGAAATCCTGGGTACTCGGATTCATGGTCTGCCCCCCAGAGATCACAGCATCCACACCAAGACTCTTGAATATTTCCGACATACCTGTTCCCACCGCAGTACAGATTATACCTATATCCTTGGCAGCATTCATATCATACTGCATCTCCTCAGTCTGTTCCTGCATGTTATCAATTTTAATATCATGTAAAGAACCCATGTCTGTACAAAACTCCAATACTTTCCCGGGATGGTTCGTATGTATATGAATTTTCCCCGCTTCTTGGTTTCCGACTACCAGCAAACAATCGCCTTTATCTGCAAGAAAACTTCTGATTTTTTCTAATTCAATTTTCTTTTCCTTGTTTCTCAGGATAAATTCCGTACAATACCGGTACTTTAACTCACCAACGAATTTGTGCGTATGGAATTCATTGTTAGTATCTATCATTAGTTCTGTCTCTGCTGAAACTCCGAAATCAAATTCCTCACCTTTTAAAACACGGAGCATCCCTTCAAAAATATAAACTAAGCCTTGACCGCCGGCATCAACGACGCCGGCCTGCTTAAGAACCGGTAACATCTGCGGGGTTTTTTCTAAGGTTACAAGGGAGCCCTTATATGCCGCTTCAACAACATCTGCGATCTGGCAGCCCTTTTTCTTCGCTGCCTTCCTAGCGGCTTTTGCAGCCTCCTTAGAGACCGTCAAAATGGTCCCTTCCACCGGATTCATTACCGCCTGATATGCTGTCTTCACAGCAGCCTCAAGGGCTTTTGCAAACTTTATTGGAGTTAAAGCTTGCTCTTTCTCGGCCGCCTTTGCAAACCCGGCAAACAACTGAGAAAGAATTACGCCGGAATTGCCACGCGCCCCCATTAAGGCTCCATATGAGATTTTTTTTGCCATTTCTCCGATCTCTTGAACCGGTTCCTTTTGCGCTGCCCTGGCTGCCGAGGCCAAGGTTAAACTCATATTTGTTCCCGTATCACCGTCCGGTACGGGAAACACATTTAATGCATCTACAATGTTCTTTTTTTCATCTAAGCATCTACTTGAAGCCAAGACCAGCTTAGCCCAAAGATGCCCGTCAACCTGTTCAGTTTTCACCCGTTCTCCCCCTTAGCCAGAATAAGCACAAAAAAACAAGAGATTATCTACTATTATACTTTGTAGATTGGAAACCAGTCAATTTTAATACAATTCATTTCTAATAGCCATACTAGAAAAAGCGAGGTGGAAATATGATTCATATCGATGACGCCGGCAGTGGCAGTCTTATTGGTGGAACAGGAATTGGAATTCTTAGACCGGAAAGTAACGAATATGTTTTTAGAGTTATTCCCATCATGTTTTTTCAACAACCCTATTTTTCTGAAAAAACGTACCAGCAATACGCAACAAAAATAGTAGCTGAAGCCTTTACAAAGCTGGACGTCACTGCAAAAGAACCTGTTTACGTCTGTCAAGGTTATATCTTTGATGACCTACGCACATGGCTTGATGATAAAAACTACAATTGGGTCAACACAAAGATCAAGGACCCATTGCAAAGCAAGGTTGAAGCATCATTCACCAATTACGTAATAGCCTTAGGCCTTCCTCCTGATTTCGTCAAGCATGCTCGTTTTGCTTTTGGTTTTCACAGACTGTTTAAATGGATTATAGCAGATTACGAGAACAGAGCCAAATACTGCAAATCAGGCTGGAAAAGCTGGCAAAAATGGTCGCAAGTACCTATAGAAAAGCTGGATGGGAGAGCCGATAAAGATAGATATTGTCTTAAGTGCGGACGACCCATCAAAAAAAGCGAAGAAGCCATTATTTTAAAATGCATCACGAATAAGACCTGGATGATTTATCTGCATAAGGGCTGCGGCTAATTAGGCAGCAGGGCGTCTTTTCTGTACTTGTTGCCCGCGTTCCAAAGAATCCACTCATTAAGACCCGCATCATACACAGCCTCAATTTGCTCCCTAATTTCTTTTACACCGTATGCCGGTGACCCTAAGCTAAAACTCTGCAGCCAGGGCCGAATTATAGTGTTACTACCCTCCATACGTTTCAACCCGTCAAGCAAAGAACTCTTAACAACCTCATAAGGATATGCGTTGGGGTTTTGAAAACCATAATTACCTCGTCCATAGTGAGAAGGATACACCATAGGACAAACATAATCTACCTCAGAAATAATTTTTTCATACTTTTGTCCCATCCCCATATCACCTGTTGTTAAGGTAGTTAAACCAAAGACGTCTGCTGACAAAAAAACATTATATGGCTCCAATTCCTCCTTCGCATATGCTAAAAACTCATTGATGACGTCTTCCATCTTTTGACCTGTGGCATACGGATAAACAGCGTTTTTCAAATTGCCGTCGGTGGGAAAACGCACGTAATCAAACTGTATCTCCCTAAATCCTAACATTGCAGCTCCCTTTGCCACATTAACAGTATATTCCCATACTTCTTTGTTATGTGGGTCCACCCAGGCTAAACCGCTCTTATCACGCCATATCAAACCGTCCTGTCTTTTTAGGGCAAGGTTTTTCTTACTCTCGGCAAGGACAGGGTCCTTAAATACAACTATTCTGGCAATAGGATAAATGCCTTTAGCATAAAGAGTGTCCATCTTTTCCTTAGTGTTCTTGCCACCACCGTAAACCTTCGGCTTAATATCCTTATCAAATTCAACCGGCAGCATAGCACTGAGATTACCATCATCATCCTTGATATCGATGACTAGAGAGTTTAACTCCGTTTCCTCTACCAGGTTCAGTATGTTTGCCAGCAGAGTTGGTGCATTAAAGACCCTGCCGCTTACATATATTCCTTTCACTTGAACCGGAATCCTTGCCGTAGGTCGGTAATCCTCCGAAAGACTCCTTTCCTTGTGATATGCCTTTTCCTCCATGGACATCAAAAGATGAGTGTCTCTTAATTTATGTTGAATCAGAGTAAGATCGTCATCATTATTTTCCGTTGTTACGGAAGTCCCCACAATGTAAAGTGCAGAAGCCAAAGCAAAAAGAATTACTACAAAGATAACCAACGGCTCAGACGATTTCCGCAACAATTTCTGCAATAATACCAGCTCCCTCAAAAAGTCTGATACTCTCAGCCTACTCGACTTAATTCTCTTTCAATTTCATTTAGTTGTGCAAGCAAATACTGCAGCTTACGCTCATCCTTACCCGGCATAGTTGCCATATCCCGTATTTTCTCTTGGATATTCTTGAAGGAATCTGTTAATTCCGGCATAACAAGGCTTTCTTTTACGGTTACCGGTTCCTTTACCTTCGCGGCAACTCCATCCTCGATTTCATATTCAGCCTGATATTCAGCAATTTTAGCCGCAATGCCTGCTTCTTGTTCAATCACCCTTTGCAATGTTGATAAGGCTTCCCCCTCACCATGTACCAGGAAGAGATGAGATGGCTTCTTTTCGAAATTATTAACCCATTCAACCAAGGCTCTTTGGTCTGCATGAGAGGAAAAACCATCAATTCGGAAGATATCGGCTTTTACTGCAATCTCCTCCCCGTGAATTCTGACTTTTTTCTCTCCTTCCAGAATTCTTCTTCCCAATGTTCCCTGAGCCTGATACCCGACGAATAAAACCGTAGACTCACGCCGCCACAAATTATGTTTTAAATGGTGCTTGATTCTGCCGGCATCAGCCATGCCGCTGGCAGAAATAATGATTGCACCTTTAATCTTATTTAGGGCAATCGAACCCTCCACAGCAGTAACATAATTGATGTGAGGTCCTTCAAAGTATTTACGGGCCTCAGCACCGCTTATGTTGCAAAACACTTCGTCCGTAAAAAACTCCGGATTCTCAATAAATACCTTTGTAGCCTCCACAGCCATCGGGCTATCGATATATATGTCGATCGGTTCAATGACCCCTTCCTTCATCATTACCTGTAAATGATAAATCAAATCTTGTGTTCTTTCAACGGCAAAAGAAGGTATAACCAGATTTCCACCTTTCTTCTGTGTCATTTTGATTATCCTGGCCAGAGTTTCTAATTTATTTTCGGCTTCAAGGTGATAACGGTTCCCATAAGTTGATTCCATCACCACAACATCTGCCTGTTTTATTATCGTCGGATCATCAATGATAGGTTGATTAATATTCCCGATATCTCCTGTAAATACCAGCTTCTTTTCTTCTCCTGCCTCCTTAATGAAAATTTCGATGATGGCAGAACCTAAAATGTGACCGGCATCCTCAAAACGAACAGTTACATTTGGGGTGATAACAATTTCTTCCTCATATTTTTGACCGATAAATCTTTTTAAGCATTCCTTAGCATCATTCACTGTATAAATAGGCTCAAGAGGTTCTGCCCCACTTCTGGCAAGCTTTCTGTTCTTTCTTTCTACCTCCATCTCCTGAATATGTGCACTATCAGGCAGGACAACACCGCACAATTCTTTCGTCGCTATGGTGGTATATATCTTCCCGGCAAAACCGTGCTTGTATGCCTTGGGAATCAACCCACAATGATCAATATGGGCATGTGTTAAGAGAATAAAATCAATTTCTGCCGGATTAAAAGCAAAATCTCCATAGTTTCTTTCTTTCAAATCTTTCGAACCCTGAAACAATCCACAATCAACCAGAAACTTTTCTTGCTCCGTTGTAACCATAAAGCAGGAACCTGTAACAGTTTCTGCGGCGCCAAAAAACTGTATCTTCACCTTATCGCCGTCCTCTCAGTCTTTTTTCGACATTTATCTAGATTCTAACACATTTCGAAGAAAAGAGCCATAAACAAAAGCACCGACCAAAACAGCCGGTGCCGCTGATATTAAGCTATTCTAAAAACATAAATGGTTCTACAGTTATACCTTGGGAAGATTTGCTAATTGTTTTTTTAACTCTTCCTCAGGGAATTCAACATCCTCTATCTTGCCGGCAAAATAGTTTTCATAAGCAGTCAGATCCAAATGACCATGTCCGCTCAGATTCAAGACTATGCTTTTTTCAACACCTTCTTCTTTGGCTTTTAAAGCCTCATCGATAGCAGTTTTAATCGCATGAGCCGACTCAGGCGCAGGTATAATTCCCTCTGTTTGAGCAAAGAGCAAAGCAGCTTCAAACACACCCTTTTGTTTTACTGCCACTGCTTCTGTCAAACCGTCATAATAGAGCCTGCTTAACAATGGTGACTCTCCATGGTACCTCAACCCTCCGGCATGAATACCCGGTGGAGTAAACTCATGTCCAAGGGTATACATCTTCATCAAAGGAGTCATTCCTGCTACATCGCAAAAATCATAAGCATACGCGCCCTTAGTCATTGTCGGGCAAGCCGCCGGCTCCACACCCACAAGCCGAACCTTTTTGCCCTGTAGCTTATCAGGTATAAAGGGAAAAGCAATTCCGGCAAAATTACTGCCCCCACCACAACAACCGATAACAACATCCGGATAATCGTCAACCATTTCCATCTGTAATTTTACCTCTTGACCTATTATTGACTGGTGAAGACACACATGATTTAATACGCTTCCTAATGAGTAGTTGGTATCATCCCTTCCGACTGCATCTTCAACAGCCTCACTTATAGCGATACCCAAAGTACCCGGTGTATCCGGATATTCTTTTAGTACCCTTCTCCCTATCTCGGTTTGATCGGTTGGACTTGCCAGACATTCAGCTCCGTAGGCTTGCATAAATGTCCGTCTATATGGCTTTTGCTGGAAACTGATCCTCACCATATACACTATGCACTCAATATCAAACATTTTGCAGGCTAAGGCTAGAGCCGTCCCCCACTGTCCAGCGCCTGTTTCTGTGGATAAGCGTTTAATTCCAGCCTCTTTATTGTAATATGCTTGCGGAACTGCTGTGTTGAGTTTATGGCTTCCTACCGGGCTTACTCCCTCGTACTTATAATAAATACGAGACGACGTACCTAAGGCCTTTTCCAAACCACGAGCCCTAAAAAGAGGAGATGGTCTCCACTTTTTATAAATCTCTCTTACTTCTTCAGGAATTTCTACGTATCTTTCCGTAGTTACCTCCTGCCCAATTAAAGACATGGGGAAAATCGGAGCCAAATCCTCCGGTTTTAATACCTGTTTCGTTTGGGGATTTAGTCCCGGTTCCATGGGATTAGGCATATCAGCCTGTACATTGTACCAGTACCTTGGTATTTTTTCCTCTGGCAAAACAATTTTCGTATACTCTTCTTTACTCATCTCAACTCGTCTCTCCTTTGCTATGGCTTTTTTCTTTAGATTTGCTTCATTTTATCACACCACCTCTAATACATTCAAGTATCTTTAAGCAATATCCACTATAGATTTTCTTGTATAATCCCGTTATTATTAAAGGTGGTGGATTCCTAATTAAATGTGAATCGGGTGAAAGAGCATGTCAGATAATCTCCTGTGGTTTGATACGATGACCGGCAGTCAAAAATTAAAGGGTTATGAAAAACAAACCGACACTTACTGTCCTTTCTGCGACCGTGATAATCTTAAAAACATTCTGGCCGAAGATGGAAACATTGTGCTGGTTAAAAACAAGTACTGTGTATTACAAGATACCTTCCAAACCGTACTTATTGAAACTGACGATTGTCATGCCGATATTTCCACATATCCCAAAGACCACCTGTACCGCTTGCTCAGATTTGGTGTCAACAAGTGGCTGGAAATGGAAAATGATGCCTCGTTTAAGTCTGTGATTTTTTTTAAAAACCATGGACAATACTCCGGCGGCACTGTCTCTCACCCCCATATGCAAATTATCGGACTTAAAAAAATTGATTATCGCCGAAACATCCGACATCAACACTTCGAAGGAATACCAATTGATATAAACAGAAATGTAGAATTTAATATTTCAACTAATCCACTGGTAGGTTTTCAGGAATTCAACGTGATACTTGAGAAAATCGATCAAATAGACATCATGTCTGATTACATCCAGATTGCCGTATATTACGTCCTAAACCATTTTAATAGAAGTTGTCAAAGCTATAACCTTTTCTTTTATCATCTCAACGATAGGATCTGTGCCAAAATCATCCCCCGTTTTATTACTTCTCCCTTGTTTATCGGCTATCATATCCCTCAAGTCGTGGATAACATAGACCACACTGTAACAAAGATCAGGAAGATATTTTTCTAGTTTCCTATGACGGTACCATTACCGTCTTTTTTTGTGTGATACCTTATTTTTTGAACCTCCTCAGTATTTTTTTATCACCCTACCGAAGGGCATCATATAATCGAATGTGCTATAATATGCCTTTTTGATTTTCTTAACAGGTATCTTGTACCAGGGATCAAATATGCTTGGCGAATCAAAGGTTATATCGCCCTTGCATTCCCACATTTTAACATTTGTTCTTACCCCTTCGTACTCAATAAGCTCAACGGAAGAAAACTTCTCTTTTTCATCAACGCTGGGGATAACCTTTAAATTAACCGTCGGAACTTTAACCATTGGTGTTACAGCTCCAACTGGTTTTTCCGGTAAAACGGAAACTGTACAAATCCTTTTATTTCTAGGCCGTTCGATAATACCCAACATTATTTCATTTTCGTGGGTTATTTCTATGTGCCCAATTTTTTTGGGACATCCATAAGGTTCACGTCCGGCAGCCATAGCAGCATCGGCAGTGACGAACTGTTGTGCTATAAATCTTTTTATTTCGCCTTCCCATTTACAAGCTATAGTTATAGCCGCTTCCTTATATGGTCCTACACTACTTCTGTTGCCGATGTTTAGTACTACAAGCGACGCTTCGGCCGGAGATAGTGAATCTAATCCTTCTGGTAAAAATTCGTTAACCGCTTCGACCTCCGTCTCATACTCAACCCAAAATGACTCAACACCCTCAAAATATACAGGCATACTATATAAAGGCGAGTTTACTGGCATGGATAAACCAAATTTTTTCCTCGTTAGATTCCCCATTTTTTCCATCCTCCGTTTATAATTTATATAAATTTGGGGGGCAGGGTCGAGTATACAATCTTCAGACCCCGCCCGGGTTGAGTTGTATTAGGTTTGTGTCAAGAACCTAATATGCTTTAATTATTGTATATGTTGTATTTCGGTTGCAGTGCATCTTCGCGATAAATCCATTTTTGGATGAAGTCGAGCTGGTTATCATAGATTTTCTTAAATTCCGCATCCTCTTGAGAATATTCTTCCATTAGATTTTTAGCCCGTTGAGAGATTTCCTTTTGCAATTCATCTGAGAGCACAACAGTTTCTGTGCCATAATCTTTATATTTTTGCAAACCGAGGACATCACCATAAGAAAACTCAAGATAGTCGTTCAAGGAAGTAGCCAAAGCTTCACTCTTCAATAACGCCTGAAGGTCTGCGGGCAACTCTTCCCATTTAGTTTTATTAACAATAAGCAGGTTACTGCTTAACGGAGAATGTATTCCCGGTACACCAATGCACTGGGCTACTTCATGGAACCCCATGTCCCAATCTACCCCCGGTCCGCAATATTCAAACGCATCAACAACTCCTTGTTCCATAGCCTGATAGATTTCTCCGCCGGAAACAGTTACAACTGACGCTCCCATATCCTTTAAGATCTCAGCCCAAAGACCCATGGTACGGAACTTCAAACCTTTAAAATCCTCTATTTTATCAATAGGCTTGTCGGAATGACAAAACAGTTCTGCCGGTGCAATACTGGCAACACCGATTACTACGGCATTAAAATCTTTATATAGTTCATTTGCCATCTCCATTCCATCGCCTTTATAGAACCACCCCAAATACTCCATAGCATTTGGTCCCGCTGTTGTTCCCGAAGCGCCAAAAAGAAGCACTTTTGTTCCAAAACGACCTTGGTCCATAGAGGGATTAGGAGCAGCTATATCCAGCACACCTGAGTTAATAGCATCCGTTACTTCATGGGCAGGCACAATGGCACCCCCAGCTTGTACATCTATGATCAGCCTGTTGTTGCTGGATTCTTTAACTCTCCTGGCAAACTCTTGAGCACAGGTCATATACGGTGTCCCTGCAGCAGCAGAAATCTGCATAGTCAGATTGTATGTTTTTGCTTCTGTACCGCTTGTTTCAGTTGCAGCTGTTTCTTGGTCTTTTACTGAACAACCTGACAAAATGACACTTGATAAGAATAAAACACTCAACAAAAATATCCCAATCCTTTTTTTCATAAAATGTCACTCCTCGTTTTTATTTCCACTATTATTCTACAACCCCATTTCATTTAAGACTTAAATCAAGTCACCCCCCTTAACTTGCGAAATACCGAGACAAGTGTTTTTACATATGTACTCCAAGATTCCAAACACTTAAGCTACCATATCCAAAAACCTCGGCTTTCGACATTTTTCCGGAAGCTACTTCAATTATTTCTTGAAAGATTCTTTCTCCTGCTTGCTGTAAATTCATTTCACCTTTAATGATTCCCTCAACACTTACATCTATATGATCTTTTCTTACCTCAGCGGTTCTTGAGTTGCCGGTAACCTTAATAACCGGTGAAATACGTGTTCCTGCCGGCGAACCACCGCCGGTGGAAAACACTATTATCTGTGCTCCTGTAGCATTTAAGCCGGTAAGCGCTTCCGGAGTCCTGCCCGGACCGTCCATAAAGAAAAGACCTTTTCCCTCCGGCACTTCTCCATAGGCTAAAACATCTTGGAGCGGTTTACTTCCTGCTTTTTTAATAGCACCTAAGGATTTTTCTTCAATACTTGTAATACCGCCTTTTATGTTGCCCGGTGCCGGATTAGCTCCTCTAATATCTACACCGGAATCCTTAACTCTTTTTTCACATAGCTCCACATAATGACAAAGCCTCTGTTTCACCTCCTCACTGACAGCCCTTTTGCCCAATATATGTTCCGCCCCAATCACCTCAGGTGTTTCCCCAAAAACGACCGTTCCTCCGGCTTCGATTATTCTATCAGCAGCGACTCCCGTCGCCGGATTTGACGAAAGCCCGGATGTAGTATCTGTCAAACCGCACTTTATACCTAATGTCAGACTGTTTAAATCACATGGAGTCCTTTTCATATTGGAGACTTCATGAATCATATCTTTTAAAATAACGTTACCCTTAGACAGCGTATTGAGATTTGAACCCTCGTTCTGCGCCACCAACACCTCAACCCTTTTCCCTGTTTTTGCTATTTCATTGGCTAGATAATTTGCTGTGATTGATTCACATCCCAGCCCAACCACAAGAACCGCGCCTATATTTGGGTTCTTGCCCAAACCGGCAAGTGTTCTTGCGGATTGCTCTTTGTCAATCCCTAGCTGCCCACACCCTTGCCTGTGATTTAAAACCAGCACATTAGGATATAAATGTCCCAGTCCATTAACGATATCATTAGCACATCCCACCGACGGCAGGATTGCAACATAGTTCCTAAAGCCCACCTGTCCGTTGGAACGTTGGTAACCCGTCAATTCCATTCTCATCACTCCTTGTATGTTTTTAACCTTCCGAATCATTTGATTTTACTTTTCTTCAGCTAACCCTCTGCAACTATCAACATTATGGATATGGACATGCTCCCCTTTGGCTATATCTCTTGCTGCCTGTCCAATAATCTCTCCATATTTAAAAATAGGTTCACCCTTTTTGATATCATGTAACGCAATCTTATGTCCGAATTCCACGTTGTCCCGCATCTCAACCTGCACCTCTTTTTCACCGATTTGAACCTGCATCGTCGATCCTTTCTTAGCACCGTCGCACAATAAAGTGGCAACATTATCCTTTTCGTCAATAATGATTGCTTTACTGTCATTACTCATAGGTAATCCCCCTTTTCATAGGTTTAATTTCAATGCTCATCTTATTTAACTGACAAATTAGGCAACCACAGTATAATATCGGGAAAAATAATACATAGAACTATGGCAATAGCAATCAAGCCCAAGTAGGGTAAGATGCCTGAGATAATATCCTGAGTCGTAATGTCCCACTCTTCCTTTACTATCCCTTTGAGATAAAATATGGAGTATGCAAAAGGCGGTGTTATGAAAGAAAACTGGAGGTTAATTATAACCATCATAGAAAACCATATTGGGTCAAATCCCAGTTTCACAGCAAGAGGTGTAATAATCGGCACCATAATAAAGATAATCCCCAGCCAGTCAATAAACATGCCTAAAATGAAGAGTATGAACATAATTACAAAGAAAGTACCCCATTTTCCTAAAGGAAGATTAAGCAATGTGCTTGTCACTACATCGCCGCAACCCATTTTTAGGAATAGATTCGTAAACATTTTAGCGCCCCACGCTACCATTTGGGCAAGACAAGACACTTTTACCGTAGTCAGACATACATCCTTTAAATGTTCCCAGTTCAAAACCCGGTAACAAGCAGCCAATATAACTGAAGCCAAAGCACCGATAGCCGCTGCCTCCGTCGGAGTAGCCAATCCAAGAAGTATCGACCCCAAAACGGAAAAAATCAAAAACAGGGGAGGAAGAAGAGAGGTGAAAAGCATCTTGATTTTTTGGGCCAATGGAACTTTTCTTTCTTCAATCGATAAAACCGGACCCAAATTAGGATTAATCAAGCAACGTATATAAATGTAAATAACGTAAAGTCCTGTTAGCAAAAGTCCCGGAATGAATGCTGCCATAAACAGTTTTCCAACCGACAGAGATGCTGTAGGACCATACATCACAATCAATATGCTAGGTGGTATAAGAACACCGAGAGAACCGCCTGCGCAAATTGAACCGCAAATAATTTTTTTGTCATATCCTTTGTTTAGCATTGCAGGGATACCGATTACACCCAGCATAATTACAGAAGCGGCAACAACACCGACACAAGCCGCCAGAATTGCCCCGATAATAATAGTAACTATTGCTAAGCCTCCCCGCAGACCACCTAGCCATACATATAAAGTGTCAAACATTTTTTTTGTAATACCTGTCTTTTCCACCATACTTCCCATAAAGACAAAAAGAGGAACAGCCAAAAATACATAATCGCTCATAATGGAATATACTCCCATGCGAAACATTTCAAATATTTGCACGCCCTGGGTCAAAACCCCAACAATAGCCGTTATTCCTGCTAAAGCAAAAGCTATAGGTAATCCCGCCAATATTCCTAATATCGCTCCACCGAACATAATTATAGTGGTAAACTCCGGAGTGAATTCTAGCATTTTTCATCAACCCCTTTCGTACGGAGGTTAAGATAATCAAAAATACCTTCCAATATATCCGCAACAAACTGTATAAGAAAAAGTGTAAAACCTATTGCGACTATTAGTTTAAAAGGCCACAACGGCGGATACCAAGTAGTACTTATATCCACTTCCATCCGTTGAAAAGATCGAATAAAATCATTCCAGAAAGTTCTTGTCAATAAGAAATAAACCGGAAAAAATAGTAATGAGCTGCTAATAATATCAAGAAGCAGTTTTGCCTTTTTGCTTAATTTGTTATAAAGAATATCTACCCTGACATTCCCCTTGTATTTCTGCAAATATGGCTGTCCGATGACAAAAAAAGTCCCCCCAATCATATAACTAAGCGTAAATGACCAAATTGTTGGTTTATTTAATACATACCGCATGAAAACGTCATAAGAAACAGTAACGATCAAAACCAGGACTAACCATTTTACAGCTTGGCCTGTCCACTCACTGATTAAATTAACCGTCTTAATAAACCTCTTCATTTACCTCACCCTTACATTTTGATTATAAAAACTTACCTTGATGGGTTTTTGTTCGCTGGCAATCCCTGAATCATGGAGGCAAGATTGTTTCTATGCTAATAGTATTGCTATTAGTATAGAAATTTCTAAATGTTTTTTTCTTTCCATTGAAACCTGTCATCAAAAAACATCCCCTCTTTTTGTTATCCTGACGCCTTCTATATCCTTTACAACCACCTCACGGTTATAGTTTTTGGATTTAATATTTTATGTTCCGTTTTTATGCGGTTGTAATAGTTTTTATTTTCATTTTGCAGCAAATATTTGTCCATAAACTAATGTCAACTCGGATATGCACTATACAGTCACGCTACCCACCCTTTTGTGTTTTGCCTAAAGGTATCGGGTGAATATCCCCATGAAGTATGTTCCATTTTTTTTGTTTTCTATTCCATTTACGTATATATACTTCGTCTTGTTTTGAAATTTTCCTTCTTGCTTTTAAAATATTTTTTGCATTACTAATTTTGTGTAGTTAATTTACAGAATTTTATCCAATACGCGAAACTTATGATATAGACAAACTATAGATCAAGGTATATTAGATTAAAATGTAAAAACTCCAGTACATATAAAAGAGCGGCTTCAAGATCTGTGTGATCTTGAAGCCGCTCTTTTATATTGCGAAAACCACCCGCGCATTGCAGGTGGTCATTTTTTTTGCTCATCTTTGGTGCGGCTGAGAGGACTTGAACCTCCACGTCCTTGCGAACACTAGAACCTGAATCTAGCGCGTCTGCCAATTCCGCCACAGCCGCATATTTATAATAATTTAATATTTGTTTCAGTGGCTGGGGTGGCTGGATTCGAACCAACGCATGACGGAGTCAAAGTCCGTTGCCTTACCAGACTTGGCTACACCCCAATAAAATGGTGGAGGGAGAAGGATTCGAACCTTCGAAGGCAGTGCCAGCAGATTTACAGTCTGCCCCCTTTGGCCAACTCGGGAATCCCTCCATTTTTGACTTGTGAAAATTAGTATGGAGCCGACGATGGGACTCGAACCCGCAACCTGCTGATTACAAATCAGCTGCTCTGCCAATTGAGCTACGTCGGCATTTTTATGGCGGAGCTGACGAGAGTCGAACTCGCGATCTCCTGCGTGACAGGCAGGCATGTTAGGCCACTACACCACAGCTCCGCTAATATGGTGACCCGGACGGGAGTCGAACCCGTGTTACAGCCTTGAAAGGGCCGTGTCTTAACCACTTGACCACCGGGCCTTGTATCATTAAAAGCAATGGTCGGGGCAGAGGGATTTGAACCCCCGACCCCCTGGTCCCAAACCAGGTGCGCTACCAAACTGCGCTATGCCCCGTTTTGACGTGGCGAGATATATAATATCAAATATTATCGTATCGGTCAAGTGTAATTTAGTTCAAATGTGCCCAAATTATTGATGTATTATTTGATGCCTACAGAATTAAATAATGTCATAATCCTGTTAATTTTTTAATATCTATTATTATGATGCTAAATATAAATATCATAAATCCATAAAGTATCGAGGGTGGTTCTATTGTATCCATATAGAAGCGTTGCGGAAAACAAAATTATTACGAACGTCAATCAAGTAGTCAGGATACTGGTAAGCGCAAGTAATACCTGCGGGAACAGGCTTGATGAAGATATCGATAACGCCGTAACTTTATTAAAAGAAATCAAACCTTATCTTTTACAGCTCATAGACGGAAAAGAATACCTGATGGAATCTCTGCTTAAACAGTTGATTTCACAGCAGCTGCCTCACCCTTACCTGCTAAACAGCTTTGGCGAACTTCAAAATTCCATCAATAAGGTTATTACCCTTACGGTGAAAGAACCAAGCGAAGAAACTCAAAACAAACTGGAGACACTAGGTATCTCCGAAGAAAGCGCAGAACTTCGCCCCGTTGTTTCCGAAGCAATTGATACATCTGATATTGCCCCGACTAAGGAACAGACCAAACCTTTTGCAATGAACTTTAATGATGCCGTTATGAGTGCATACCCAAATGAAAAGGTAATAAAGAATTATGAATATCGCAGCCTCGTGATAGATTATTACTTGCCGGATAAAAAAACGGCATTTATCCTCCCGCATAACGCCCATCGCTTGCCCAAACTGTACCGTCGTCTTCTGCAAAAAGATAATATTAATGTAGTAGAAATCAGTCAATCCGAACTTGACAATCCATACTTTCTTTTCCGAATACTGAGAAGCCTAAAATAGCACTACAATCACTTCCACCCAATACTAATTTCATCCCCGTTTTTTAACGGTCTTGTGTATTCGGCTTCCTCTCCGTTAATGCTTAATACCAGCTTCGAACAACCTTCCGGTGGAGTTGGATTAAAATCTATTTTATTGAACACATCTACCAATATTGGTTGAAACTCTCTGCCCCCAAGTTTGTATTCAATAGCATCCCCGGAATGTATTACTGTTTGTGCTCCGGCAGGTTTTTCATTCACCAAGACCTGGTGAGAACTCATACAAATAGTCTCACCGTTCACCGACACTTCAATTGACTGTTCGACGTGAAAAGGAAGAAAATCCTCTACTTTATATTCCACAGGTTGTTCACAAGTTACTTCATCCCCGGCCACAACAACATCATTGCGACGGGCTTTTTTCCCGTTGTTTTTTATTGTGGCTAAATCCGACAAGGGAATCTTTCTCTTATTTACCCAGATCGCTTTGTTCTCGTCTATTATTCCCATCTCAGTTAGGATCATTCCTATCTGCTTACCTTCCTCTATTTCGATTTTACAACCTTCCCATATCTCTTCTTCCAATTCAACCTCTTTGCCGTCAGCCATAACCTTCGGGTAAAGAGAATACTGCATTCCATTGACGCTGCAATGTCCAACCCGATCCCTTATTATATCGGCAAATATTCCTCGGCCATCTTCCCCGACAAAACCCGGTTTAAATGTTATTACATCATCGTCCTTGATGCTATCGCTAAAGCTTGCCGGTTTGCCGTTTAAGGTAACCATGCCAGGTTTCCCGGGCTTGCCCGATATCGTAAACAGCTTCCCGTTAAGCTCGCAGGCAAGTGCATTACCAGGCCGTCCATAAACATCTTTGAGATTAAATCCACCTGCCAATAATGCTTCAGCCAGCCTATTTACAAACACGTTAAGAAGTCTATAGGTCTTTCCGTTTATTGTTATTTTAATGAATCCTACAGTCGGGCTACTTAACGCCGTATGGGCAATACCCAAAACAGTAATAAACGACGGACCTCTATAATCCGGCGGAAGGTTTTCAATATTAGGCAGTTTGCCCGCCTGCTGCACCACTACCCTCATTTCCGGTATTTCCAAGGCTTGGGCCAACATCCTAGGCAATTCCCAAGTAAGGCTGCCACCTCCCACCAAAAGCACCGCTTGGGGCGGCTTTCCGTTAAGACTAAGAATTTCCCTTGCTATAGCCGCTGCGAGGTTTACTACAGATGATTCAATAACAGGTTTTACTGCCGCACTGAAAACCGCTTGTTTAACTCCCAAGACATCAATTGTCTCAATCCTATCCTTTGTTTCTAACTGTCTTTTAACTTCTTCGGCTCGGTTAAAATCAAGAACATATTCACTGCTTATAACCTCTGTTATTTCATCACCGGCAATTGGCACCATACCAAAGGCACTGATGCTGTCTTCAGTACATACCGCGATATCAGATGTTCCTGCCCCGATATCGACTAAAACCAGATTTAAGCGTCGCATTGAATGATTCAACACCAAGTTGGCAACGGCAATAGGTTCCAAGGTAATACTAACCAATTCAAGCCCTGCCAGTTCGACAGCCCTTTGCAATGAATCCACGACGATTCTAGGCAGAAAAGTAGCAACTACCTCCATCTCAGCATCTTGCCCTTTTTGTCCAACTATATTTGTTAATCTGATACCATCCAGATATTCTGCAATAACATTATAGCCGACACAAAAATACTGTTGAGAAAGAGGCGCTTTCTCAACATCCTCTTTGGGCAGCTGTAATTGTGCATCCTGAACAGCTTGTAATTCCAGCGAATAACGCTCCTCCGCCGTTATTAGAGAGCTCACCCGATATCTCACCTTCGCCTTGCCGCGCGTAGTTTTTAGGGATCGTCCCGCTGCCGCTACAGCAACTTTTTTGAGCTCTTGACCCGATGTTTCACGCATCTCCTCTAAGAGTTCCCCTATAACTCCGGCAACCTCATCGACATTATGTATCTGTCCATCCAGCATTGAACGCGTCTTGTGCTCTTTAAAAGCAAGATGTGACACAATTAAACTATCACCTTGCAGTGAAGCCAAAAGCGCCATAACAGACCTTGTCCCAATGTCTAAAACAAATATTTCGCTCTGCAATAACATCCCTCCTCATGCTAAAAAATACCATAACCCAAGCTATTCATGTTTATATGCTTTTGTATTCTCATAGTATCTCAAGGCATGACTGGCCCTCTTCTCCTTGGTTGACTCATCAAGGGTCTCGACCACTTCCGCAGGCGATCCGATAACAAGAGAATACGGCGGTATCAATTTGTTCTTCGTGATGATGGTTCCCGCCCCAATGACAGAACCTTCTCCAATCAGGGCACCATCCATAACAATGGCTCCCATTCCTATCAGACAATGATCCTGTATCATACACGCGTGTATGACGGCATTGTGCCCAATCGTTACATAACTGCCTATATCTGTCGGAATATCGGAATCACAATGTACAACTGCATTATCCTGAATGTTAGTGTACTCCCCAATTTCTATCCTTTCGACATCCCCTCTTAATACTGCATTAAACCATATACTGGAGCCTTTTCCGATCACAACATCACCTATTATTTTCGATCCCGGAGCGAGAAAAACATCCTCATCTATGAATGGTTTCTTCCCTTTGAATGGTATGCATGCTTCCAAATTATTCATTAAATTTCCTCTCTTTTTTCCAACCCTAGGGTTTTTTATAGAAGAATACTGCGGCCTGCTCAAAACCAATATCACGGTAGTTAATGATTTGTTCGGTGCTTCCTGTGAATAAAATCCCTTGCGGCTTCAGTGCCAAAAACAGTTTTCTATACAAGTAGTTTTTTGTTTCCTCCTTAAAATATATTACTACATTACGACAGATAATTAAATCCAACTCCTGAGGGAAACTATCGCGCAAAAGATTATGCGAACGAAACTCAATCGTTTTTTTCAAATCCTCTTTTACAACATATCCGCCTTCGCACTCATTAAAATAAGTCTTCCTTATTTTATCAGGTACCGTTTCTATCTGCTTAGCCGGATAGAATCCCGCTCTAGCTTTATTCAAGACATTATTGTCAAAATCAGTAGCCAGGATATGATGTTTACCTTCCGGGGCAATCTTACGCAAAATCATGGACATCGTATAAGGTTCTTCCCCTGTCGAACAACCGGCGCTCCATATTCTAAGATTTTTATTCTTTGATAACAGCAACGGCAATATTTTCTCCTCAACTACGACCCACTGCGTATCGTTTCGAAAAAACTGCGACACATTTATCGTCAAGTGGTCAATAAATCGATCCAACACAGCCTTTTCCCTTTTCATTTCAAGTATAAAAGAATTGTAATCCTTTATTTTTAATGTTCGCATCAGTGAATTAATTCTTCTTTCCATCTGCGGTCTCTTATACCCTCTTAAATCAACATCAAGGTTTCGTTTTAAATCAAATATAAATTTCTCGTAATCATCCATCTTTCCGTCATCAATACTATCGATTTTCATAGCTCACCTACCTATATCAAATGTTCCACCTTTTGCTGAATTCTTTACGATAAGTAATTATCCTGCTTAAAGCAGATAATTATTCCCCTTACAGGCTATTATAGCAAAACTAAACACCGACCTACAAACATACAGTTTGAAAGCCGGCGTTAGTCTTTTTTCATACTTCGTCGAGGTAAAATAAATATCCCCCCTACAAATTTACAGCTTCTTTTTGTATACCTTCGACAATACCCCTTTTTACTTCAGTAGCGGTCATATGCCCTGCCTTGAATTTATCCACCAAATAATTGCATGAATCCCAGGGATTAACGGTATCCCCGCATGTAAACACATCCACTGCCGCATATCCCAACTCCGGCCATGTGTGTATTGCCAGATGCGATTCAGAAATAACCACAACTCCACTGACTCCTTGCGGACTGAATTTGTGGAAGGCTATTTCTCTTACTTCCGCACCGGCTTCAAGAGCAGCATTTACCATGATCTCTTCTACCTTTTTGATGTCATTCAAGACCTCAAAGTCACAATCATAAATCTCGGCCAGCACATGACGGCCCAATGCTTTCATTTATCATGCCTCCTTATTTTTCAAATAAAAATACCCCCAAAAACCAGATTTGCTTTCTTGCCAATCAAAATAAATTTTAGCATATATTAGTTCGATGTCAACAAGAAAATCTTCTTTACCTGCAAATGTGCCTGAAAAAGAAAACTTGGCTTTCGCCAAGTTGTAATGGTTTCTTATACTATCTGAAGTAAAAAAATGGTCGGAGCGGAATTAGCTGTCTAAATTTTTGGGTGCTGTTTATAAGCGGGGTGGCTGTTTGTTGAATAGCGCGGCTCGGATTTCTATCCCAGCGGCAGATCATACAACGCATCGGAATTGACGCCGAATGTGTCAATGATATACTGCTCGAACGTATTGATCGGGTGTACCATGACCATATCTGCGTCGGTATTCATGATCGTCTGCATTTGTTCTTTTAGTTCGCTAATATCCTCGACACCGTCCATATCCGTGTATTTATCCTCAAACGCATAGTAGTAGTACTCCGCTTTGAGGTCGTTCTTCTGTATTTGTACATAGTATTTCCCTTCAGTTCTGCAGTATCTCACCAGAAAACAGTCATACCCATTGCCGTTATCACTATATTGGATATAATTGTTGCCATCTCCCTTATCGATATCTCCAAAGACCTCTTTGCGGATACCAACATAAATGTTGCCATCCTCGCTTGAATAATTGCACATCTTGTCAAAACCCACCATGATGAGCGAAAGCGGAGGAACGTAATCCGATATGTTTACATCTGTGCCTTCAACTTCCTGATAAAAACTGACGCGGTTGCTTTCAGGGATCAATGTAACACGTGTTACCAATTCACCGTAATTAAACGAGAAAACATTTTCTTCTCCCCAGTATATAACGGTGTCCTGCCCGAGATACGTATCGGAGAGAAAGTAATCGCTCCATTTATCAAAATCTTCGCCGAGTTCGTAATTAAAACCTATATTTACATAGTTTACGCTTCCCGTCACAACGATTATACTGCCGTTGCCGGCCAAATCAAATTGATCAATCAGCTCATCCGCGCCCATAGATTGAAACGCGCCACTGTTGATGTTTTGCTTCAGGATCTGCCTGTACGGTACCAACATATCCTCGTTAAGCTGCGTCGATAACGTAACAGTATAACCCACCGCGTCCGTATAGTAATCGCTGTCGGCTTCCACAGGCTTTACTTCTATCTCGAATTCAAGTGTATCGCCATACATCCCGGTTTCTTGCAGGTCTCCTTCCTGTAACGCCTGCTTCAGAGCCGTAATATCATCCTCTTCGGCATTCAATAATGCCGCGGTAAAGGAAACGACTTCCGGGTCCTCGGTCAATAATGAAAGCTCATAAAAGACGAAGTCGGCATTCATATTGACATCAACCTTATACGGCGTGTAGCTTTCGGGAAACTCAATATCGGAAAAAGGGTTTAACTCCCCGCCGAACAGATCGAGCGGTTTTACATATGTACTGTCCGCTGTTGACGGCTCCGCTGCTGCCGTTTCTTCCGCTGCCGATGGTGTATCGGAACTACAGGCGGGCAACAACGTGATTATAAGTAAGATTACTATTGCAATACTGATCGTTTTCCGCATATCATAAACCTCCCTTGTTTCCCTTGGGATATAATAACATAATATATCAATAGGCTCCCGATTTAAA
Organism: Clostridia bacterium; assembly: GCA_018433675.1. GTDB lineage: Bacteria > Bacillota > Peptococcia > DRI-13 > SM3-B62 > SM3-B62. The sequence goes on along the minus strand of JAHDQS010000037.1, from coordinate 19,739 downwards.
GGCGCAAGAGATGAGGGGTAAAAAAAATAGGCCGGGGGTTGATGTCCCTGGCTGAAGGCTCAGCGAGGCTTTCCGGAATAACGTTCTGAAGATTATTAAGACAATAAGACAAAATTGTCGATTTACAGAAATATGGGCAAATCCTAAAATGACTTACTTATGGTCGGAGCGACTGGACTTGAACCAGCGGCCTCCACCACCCCAAGATGGCGCTCTAGCCAAACTGAGCTACGCCCCGATAACCACATTTGATATTATATATCCCTCCATCTGCCATGTCAAGAAGAAGAACCCCACCCTGTCACCTATATTTCTTCACAAAGCATACCTTCCTCAGCAACATCCAGTAAGTAAATATCGGCGTTGACCCCTGACCTCTGCCACGTTGCTTTCATGTTTTCACTTATCACGGCACCGTCCGAATCATGAAAGGCAAGTATTGATGGTCCTGCGCCTGACAGACAGCTTCCTAACGCCCCGGAATCCAGTGCGGCCTTCATAACCTCTTGCATACCGGGAACGAGCTGCATCCTGTATGGCTGATGAATTAGATCCTCCATAGCTAATGAAAGCCGACTGTAATCCCCCGTCAGCATAGCTGCCATAAAAAACCCAAAACGCCCCGCATTATTCACAGCATCAGAATATGAAACCTTGTTAGGCAACACCTTTCTGGCATCATCTGTTGATAAGATAAACTCAGGCACAGCCACAATCACCTTCAGAGGTGCCTTGGGCATTGTTTTAATAAATTTAATACCCTCTGCTGTTTTGAGGCAAACAACCAGACCACCCACCAGGGCAGCCGCAACATTATCCGGATGACCCTCGATGGAAGTAGCGAGATTAATGATATCTTCAACGTTTTTGTTAAGTGAAAACAATGTATTGGCAGCAATAACCCCCGCCAAAGTCAAAGTGGCGCTACTCCCTAAACCTCTTGTCCGGGGAACACCGGCTGTTATGGCAACTCCTATATTCCGCGTGTCTCGTCCATACCTTTCTCCCAGCAGATCCATTCCCTGATGAACAAGACTACCATCTGTGATTATTATTGCTTCAGCGGGAGGATTTTCCCGACCTTTTTCAAAAAAATAGAAATGATTGTATAGATTTAACGCCAATCCTACAAAATCGAAGCCCGGACCTAAATTAGCCGACGAAGCCGGCACACTTACCTTGAGCATATCTCCTCCTACATCTCATTATAGAGCTTTGATATTTAATCTTTAATCTTCTCTACCCTAATCAAATTATCTATTCTTCGTGTACTGGACATTTCTTTTATAACCTTGATGGCATCTTGCATATCTTTTTCCTTAACAAGATGAGTCACCACTACCAATTCTGCAACATCATTTCGTTGCTTACCGTTTTTCTGTATTACCGAGGCCAAGCTTACACCATACTCACTGAATACCGTAGCAATACTTGCTAAAACACCGGGTTTGTCCGAAACATGCAAACGCAAATAGAAATTTGAACTAACTTCTTGTATCGGCTTGATTTTTTTCTTTTCGTAGCAAGTGCAGGTGACTCTGCCGTTACAATCATTCACGATATTATTTACAACTTCTACTACATCACCCATTACGGAACTAGCCGTAGGCATTCTTCCGGCTCCCCGTCCGAAAAACATCGTTTCTCCAACCGCATCACCGTAAACATACACCGCATTGAAAGAATCGTTAACTCCCGCCAAGGGATGCTTCACAGGAACCAAAACAGGATGTACCCTTGCCTCGATCTCATTATTTTCTTCTCGAGCAATGCCCAGCAACTTAATCACATAACCCAGCTCAGCGGCATGCCTTAAATCCTCGGGCGTTATCCCTGTGATACCTTCAACATAAACATCTTTCAACTTTACTCTGGTATGAAAAGCTATGGAAGCCAGAATAGCTATCTTACGTGCAGCGTCGTATCCTCCAACATCCGCTGTCGGATCGGCTTCGGCATATCCCAGTTCCTGCGCCCCCTTTAGGGCCTCTTCATAGCTCATGCCGTCCTTGAGCATTCTGGTTAGGATATAATTCGTAGTACCATTCACAATACCCATTACTTCCTTAATATCATTAGAGGCCAAACTCTGTTTGAGTGGAGCTATGATCGGAATACCACCGGCTACACTAGCCTCAAAATATAAATCTAATTTAACCTTTTTGCTAAGCTCAAATATTTCCTCGCCATACTCCGCCAAGAGATCTTTATTAGCAGTAACAATATGCTTTCCTTTCTTCAACCCCTCACTCACATATGTCCTGGCCGGTTCAATTCCTCCCATTAACTCAACAATAACTTTAATCGAAGGATCATTTATTATTTCGTTCCAATCTGTAGTTAACACACCCCCAGGAAGCTCAATATCCCTTTTTTTACCTACCTTCCTGACCAGAACCTTCTTAATGCTGATTTCTGCACCGCATTTCTTCTCCCATTGGTTCGCTTTATCATAGACGATTTTTGCGACTCCCTGCCCAACCGTTCCAAATCCCAGTATTGCAATATCAACCTTTTTCATCATCAATTCCTCCTAACTGTGTCCGACTATTTCTACTTTCTTTGCTCCGTCAATCTGCTGTAATTTGACAATGAGACCTTCAACATCTCCCACAATCCCCATAGTATCTATACTCAGATTAACTACCGCCATACCCTGCAAGGGTATGCCCTGATTTATTGTAAGAACATTACCCTTCATCAAAGCAACAGTGTTGAGAACATTAGAAAGCACACCTGTTTTGTGCTCTAAAAGCAAGGATACTGTGATTATCTTTTCCTTACTGGCCTGATAAAAGGGAAACACCCCATCGCGGTATTTGTAAAAAGCGCTACGGCTCATACCAACTTTTCCTACTGCCTCATTTACAGTAAATGCTTCCCCTCGGGCAATCAACTCTTTAACCAAGGCTGTTTTATATATTGCCTCAGGCAATATATCCTTCCGTACCATATAGAATTCCTTTACCCGTTTTTCCTGCATAAGAACACCACCTATCCCCACCTTGTCCTTGTCAAGAGGATATTTCTCCTCGTATGATAGACATTATAACACCCACACAATAATACGACAACTATACCGTAAAGAAAAAAATCGGTCTAATCGACCGACTTATCATATTATGATGCAAATAATTCCACCGCCGCCATCATTGACGATCCTATTCAAGGTCTCTTTTAATTTGTTTTGAGCATTTTCCGGCATCAACTGCAATTTACCCTGAATGCTTTCTTTGACTAAATCATGTAGTGATTTTCCGAAGATATCATATGACCAAATCTGCGAGGGGTTTTCTTGAAACTTTTCCGTTATATATCTGGCAAGGTCGGCACATTGCTTTTCAGTTCCCATTAGCGGTGTGATTTCTGCCGCTATGTCAGTACGAATTATATGTAAGGCCGGCGCACTGGCCCTTAGTTTTACTCCAAAGAGACCACCTTGCTTGATTAATTCAGGCTCCTCAAGCACTATTTCAGAAATTATGGGGTTTACAACACCATAGCCGCTTTCTTGCACTTGTTTTAAAGCCACTTCAACCTTTTCGTATTCATTTTTTGAAATGTTTAATTCCTTCACCAACTTGAATAGGTCATGATCTCCTTCAATCTGCAAGCCGGTTTTCTCACCCAGCACCTGGTAAAACAAGCCGTCCTTAGCAGTCATTTCAATCGCAGCCGCACCGCTGCCCAGATCCATGTTTTCCAGTACAACCTCTTCAATGATATCAAGCTTCGCCATTTCCTCAATAGCCTGATCGATATCTCTTAAACGTCTAACTTTACTGATGGTATCGTGTACCGCATTTTCGAAAGCTCTCCGGAGCCATTGTTCTTCTTCTAATTCCTCTATCCACTTAGGCAGGCTCACATTAACTTCGGTAACGGGAAATTCAAACAGGGCTTCCTCCAGCACCTGCATTATCATACCTTGGGATAATTGAGCAACATCCAGAGGAATAACAGGCACCTCATACATTGTTTCCAAATCTTGAGCAAGTTCAATCGTCCCTACATCATTGGCCTTAATAGAATTCAACAGCACTACAAACGGTTTGCTCATTTCTTTTAATTCCCTGATAACCCTAGCTTCTGCCTCTGCATAATCTTCTCTCGGTATCCCGGTAATGCTTCCATCTGTGGTCACAACTATCCCTAACGTTGAGTGATCGGTAATTACCTTTCTGGTACCCATCTCGGCGGCATCCTGAAAAGGCATTGCTTCCTCCGACCAAGGAGTGTTTACCATCCGGGGACCTGTTTCATCTTCATATCCTTTGGCCCCCGCAACAGAGTAACCAACGCAATCAACAATTCTTACCCTTACATTTAATCCTTCTTTTATCTCAATTTCCACTGCTTCATTAGGTATGAATTTTGGTTCTGTGGTCATGATCGTCCTACCCGCACCGCTCTGCGGCAGTTCATCCACGGACCTTTCTCGATCGTAAGGCTCCATTATATTGGGAATTACCAACAACTCCATAAACTTCTTTATAAAAGTTGATTTGCCTGCACGAACGGGTCCGACCACACCCAGATAGATATCACCTCCCGTTCTTTCAGCAATATCACGAAAAACATTTTCCACATTATCCCCTCCTTTTTATAACCCAAACCCTGTCCTTCTATCCTCCCACTGCCCAAATAACTCTATATTATAGTATCTTCATCCCCCCAGTCACAGATTAGACGCTATTATAATTTGCTTACGTTTTCCATAACACTACATATATACTTGCTTACGGACATATTTATTACACAAGATAAAGAAAACTTACTTCAGATGGAGCAAAACCCCACTGAAGTAAGTTTTCTTTAATACAAAAATATTATCTCTTCATACGAAGACAGCTTACCATTCACTAAATGATGAATCTGCCGCCAAAATTCCCTCCACCTCATGCTTTTTTTCTCTCGACATTAAAGAAATCACCGCTTCCCGCGGGTCTTTATTCTCAAAGAGCACCTTATACATTTCATCACATATCGGCATCGTTACCTGATAGCTCCGGCTTAAGGAATGCGCCGCCTCTGTAGCTTTCACACCTTCAACCACCATGCCCACCTCCGCAACCGCCTCTTTAAGCTGCACACCGTTGCCGATCAAATATCCTGTCCTGCGGTTACGGCTATGTTTGCTGGTACAGGTCACGATCAAATCCCCGATACCCGATAATCCGGCGAAAGTAAGGGTATTAGCTCCCGCTGCTCTCCCTAAACGGGCTATTTCTTCAGCACCGCGGGTTATTAAAGCAGCAGTCGTGTTATCGCCAAACCCCAATCCGTCGGCTATACCTGTTCCAAGAGCAATAACATTTTTTAGTGCTCCCCCCAGCTCCACCCCCAATATATCGGGATTAGTATAAACTCTGAAGCCCGGTGACATAAACAAATCCTGTACTTCTTCAGCCACGCTTCTTTTACGAGCACTCGCAACAACAGCCGTAGGAATGTCACGACTAACCTCTTCAGCATGACTCGGTCCCGACAAAACAGCGATTTCAGCATCCGAACCCGCTAATTCTTCTGCTAAAACCTCGCTTAATCTCATTAGTGTCCCAGTTTCAATACCCTTAGCAACATTAATAACTACAGCACCGGAGGCAATGTACGGCTTCAGATTTTGTGCCGCCTCCCTCACCATATGTGAAGGAACCGACATTACTATGTATTTTACTCCCTCCGTAGCCTCTTCAAGACTCGTGGTGGCAACAATATTTGATGGCAGCATAATACCCGGTAAATACCAGGTGTTTTCTCGATCACAGTTGAATGAACTTACTTTCTCTTTATTTCTGCCATAAATATGAACATCATTACCTATTTTTGCCAATAGAACGGCTAATGCCGTTCCCCAGCTTCCCGCACCAATAACTGCGACCTTATTGAGCAAGTCAACACCTCCTTAATTCTCACCCAGCTTGCTTTCCTTGCCATGATATAGCTTAATAATATTTGATTTGTGCCGAAAAATCACCATTGAACAAGCAAAAAAAGCGAACACGACTACCGAAGTAGGCTTTCCAAATATCAAAGAAGTAACCGGTACGCTGAGTGCCCCCAAGATAGAGCCTAACGAAACATAGCGTGTTATCAATACAGTGACAACAAATATCGCTAATGCTACGGCCATAACATCAGGAACCAAGGCAATTACAACACCAAATCCCGTTGCTACCCCTTTTCCACCTTTTAAACCAAAATATAGAGGGTAATTGTGGCCGATCATAGCCGCTATTCCCCCACAAACAGCAAGCATAGTATCACCAAGGTAAAAGCCTAACAGAACCGCGGCAATCCCTTTAAAGACATCACCAAGCAAGACAACAGCGGCGGGACCTTTGCCTATTACTCGCAACACATTTGTAAAGCCGGTATTGCCGCTGCCAAGGGCCCTAATATCCACACCCCTCACCAGCTTTGTCACAATAATCCCGAATGATATCGAGCCAATTAAATAGCCAAAAAGCGCAACAAGCACAACTCTCATCATTCCATCACTCCTACCCTTCTCTCTTCTTTATAACAAATCGAAGAGGCGAACCCTCAAAGCCGAAATTCTCCCGGATAACATTCTCCAAATGACGACGGTAAGAAAAATGCATAAGCTCAGGGTCATTGACAAAAAACACAAAGGTCGGCGGCTTAATACCGGGTTGTGTGCAATATATCACCTTCAGCCTCCTCCCTTTATCAGTCGGCGGTGGTGTCAACTGTACGGCTTCGGAAATAACCTCATTCAATACACTGGTGCTTATTCTCCTGGATTGCTGATCAGCAACATATTCGACTAATTCCAGTATTTTATTAACACGTTGCTTTGTTAAGGCCGAAACAAAAATCAGAGGCACATACTGCATAAAGGCGAGTCCCGAACGAATAGTCTTCTCATATTTATTAATGGTTTTGCCATCCTTTTCGACCAAATCCCATTTATTCACTACCAGCACAGTGCCTTTGCCGGATTCGCGGATATAACCGGCAATACGCTTGTCCTGCTCAGTAAGACCGGTTGTGGCATCAATGACGAGCAAAGCTACATCGCACCTGTCAATAGCTCTTAATGCTCTGATTACACTATACCGCTCCGTATTCTCATCAATGCTTCGTTTACGCCTCATTCCGGCTGTATCAATGAGAATATACTTTTGTCCATTATTCTCAAAAGGAGTATCAATGGCATCCCTTGTCGTTCCGGGAATTTGACTGACAATAGACCTATCCTGTCCCAGAATAACATTAACAAGGGAGGATTTACCCACATTGGGCCTGCCCACAAAGGCTATCTTGATGGTATCCGGATTTTCTTCTTCCTCCTGCTGCGGTGGAAATGCGCTGACTACCTCATCCAGAAGATCTCCCGTATTCATGCCATGGGCTGCCGAAATGGGCAGGGGTTCACCAAGTCCCAGGGAATAAAAATCATATATGGAATCCGGTTTACTATAGTCTTCTATCTTATTGACCGCCAGAATCACCGGTTTTTGTGAACGACGCAGCATCTCGGCCAGCTTCTCGTCATCACTGGTTGAACCCACCCGACCGTCAACCAGAAAAATAATGACATCCGCTTCCTGCACTGCCATCTGCACTTGTTTTCTCACTTGACCTAAAATAGTATCATCCTTGCTGATAAAATCCATACCACCGGTATCTATTAAAGTAAATATCCTATCTGTCCAATCCGTATCTTGATAAATCCTGTCTCTTGTCACTCCGGCCGTATCCTCGACAATAGCCGTACGCCCTCCTACAAGACGATTAAACAAAGTGGATTTTCCAACATTTGGTCTTCCTACAATAGCCACAATCGGCTTACTCATCTCTTCACCATCCTCAAATAGATCGAAGCACGTCCGCAATTTCCCGTGCACAAACAGGAACTGTCACTAATTTTATTCCCAATTCCTTTGCTATCTCTTTTGGTTCTTGATCATCTAAAAATTTACCCTGGCGTTCCTCAAGCATCACCTCGGGAATTATAACCGTGCTACCCTTATCAATACCTTTTAATCCCTTAAGAAGACACTTTCCTGTCAAGAGGCCTGTAACAGTGACGGACGGACCAAAAAAACTGTTTGCAATCGTCCGAAGATTCACCTTAAGCCCGGTCGCATCAATAATCTTCCTCACCAATGGAAGCATGACAGGTCTCCCCGAAACCCCCGTTGCAAAATAAACCTCACTGGAAGGTTTCAACCCGACAGGCAACTCCAGCTTCTCGAATTCATCCCACAATAGCCTTACTTGACCGACACCGTTTTCTAACTGACACAAGTCTTCGTATGCTTCAAGAGGGGGTAGTTCCCGCTTAGCAAGAAAATAAAACTCATCAGAAGGCCAAATAAAATTTGTGCCTCTATCTCTTTTACATTCTCCCTGCCTTGCTTCGACCCAATCAATCAACCTACCGGCTTGTCTACCATCAAATGAATGCATTTCCGGCAAACCGTCTCTATACCTTGTCAGACCGACCGGCACAACGGCAACAGACAAAATACCGGGGAGCTCAAACAAGTCTTGATACGTCTTCTCCAGGTTTTTCCCATCATTTATCCCGGGACATAAAACAACTTGCGTATGAAACTCTATACCTGCCTGCGTTAAATCCGCTAAAGTCTTAATCAAATCACCGGCCCGGGGATTATTCAGCATCCTTATACGCAGTGCAGGCTCAGTCGCATGTACCGACAGGTACAAAGGGGAAAGATGCTCTTTCTTTATCCTCTGAATATCGCATTCAGATAAATTAGTCATCGTAATATAACTGCCCTGTAAAAAGGAAAGCCGGTAGTCATCATCCTTAATATATAAACTCTCTCGCATACCTTGCGGCATTTGATCAACAAAACAAAAAAGACATCTATTTTGGCACCTCTTAACACCGTCAAAAACAGCACTTTCAAAAACAATTCCAGGCGAATCATCATAATCCTTCTCAATCTCTATTGTTTGCCTTTCACCTGAATTCTTTTCAACCTCAAGCTCTACTTCTTCTCCTGCCCATTCATACTGAAACTGTATCAAGTCTATTATATCCTTCTTGTTTATCTTTACAATCCGATCTCCGGCCATTAGACCGAGTTCGTCAGCTATTGTACCTTCCTCAACCAAAGCTATCACCGCACAGGACATTTTTCCACCACCACAGAATGTTTATTGATCGGATTTCATCACTAATTATCCTTTATCGAACTATCAGCGTCAAGGGATACTTTTCTTTTCCTCCAACGACTCTCCTCTATTTATTGTTTTTCTGCTGTCACTCCCTTTGTTTGTTCTTCCCTTTTTCTTCTACCTTTACCGTTCCGGCATTATTGGAAAACTCTTTTCCCATGTTCGTTATTCTTTTGACGGAATCTTTAATACTACCCGTGCTTATCAGCAAGAACGCACCACCGCCGACAACCACAAAAAGCAAGAGCCAGATAAGCGAACGACCGACTCCGGGAGAAGGTCCTTTTGCAGCAGGCGTTCCCGGTACCCCCTTAGCCACACCCGCTCCAACAATAGCAGGCAGGCCATCGGCAAACGCAGTAATACCGTTTAGGGCTGCCCCTTTGGTGTTTGTATATGTCCCCACCTCAACTAATATCGCCTTAGGCCCCAAATCCTGATTATAGTTTCCTTTTCCCATAAAAATTCCCTTAATCAAGCCTGGTGTATTTTTATCAAAATACCCCTTGATTTGTTTGGCAAATTCAAGATTTGAAGAAACATGGGGATTCTGTCTGCCAACCACCAGCCTGATTTTAGTAGCAGACTCTCCGTCAATTTTGGTTGCATAAAACCCCGGATCGGGAATACCATCCCGATGAACATCAACAATAACAGATGGATTTGCTTTCAAGAGCTGAACCGCAGTTTTGCGAGAGCGATGATAGGCGTTAGCATCATGAGGATCATGCTTATTAAGATTTATCTCGGCGTCAACACCGTTTTTCTTCAACTCTTCTGCTAGCTTTTCTCCTACCTGGATAATGCCTCCGTTGCCCTTAATGCTCTCCTGCCCATCGGACGGAACATATGATTCATCATTGTGGGTCATATATACCCCTATAACGCTTTTCCCTTGAGCAACATCCAACACAGGAAGCTGGTTTTCTTCCTCCTCCCAGGCTATTTCTTCCTTGCCAACCAAATCGCAGATTGCTATTAACTTTTTGTCATCCACCTCTGTAACCTTATACCTATTGTTGTCCTCCAAAATCATTTCATCCCCGATAAACACCTCATGTCCTGTACGGTCTAACTCATTGCCATCCTCATCTACCAGCGTGAAATATTCACCGTCGGTAAGCTCTCCTTCCCATTTCCCCAGTATCTCAAGGATATCCGTCTCAAGTTCGGCTTGATCAAGTTCAACTTGGACCGGGATATTGTCAGGCCCCTTGTTTTCTTCATGAAGATAAGCAATGCCACCTAAAAACACCAAAACCAAACCTATAAACAAGACTACTCTGTTACCCCTAGCTGTCATTTACCGCCACCTCCTTCCCCATCCTTTCTTTCACGATCGATACCTCGGAGATTTTTAAGCAAACTGCTGTCTCGTCCTTTTGATTCAGGTCCTCCCTGCAGGCGTTCCCGCGTCTCGCCGATTACCTCAGCCAACAAAACCGCTACTAATCCGGCGATCACAATTGAGTCAAAGGCCCCGGCTCCACCGATAAAAACGTTCCCTGGTGTCCCGGTAGAAAGCAGCCAGACATAATGAATGATATCCAAACCCAGCACACCCATAGTTGCCGCAACAAATGCCGCCCTCCTTGAACGTCCAAAAAGATAAGCTATACCACCGCCGACAAAGGGATAAACGTATAGGGGGTCAACAACACTCATCCTATCCCGAACCTCCCCCTTCATCAAATAGCCCCCTATAAAATAGATTACTCCTACCGTGACTAATGAAGCGAATACGGTTCTAACCACCTCTTTTCGCGAACCGGCTTTTGACATAAGGTATACAGCCAGACCAATTGGTATTAATGCCCCTCCTACATTGACCGCCACCTGAACATCCCCTTTCATGATAGGAATGTCAATAAAACTTCCTACAACCAGACCCGCTATTATCAACAATGCTGTTTTGTCAGAAATGCGCATTTTGTCCAAAAGACGCTGGGCCAAACCAAAATAGACCAAAATAAATGCTGCAGCAAGAATTATTGAACCTAAAGGCAACCTGCTCATAATCAGCCTCCTTTCAACAATAATTTCCCCCGCAGCAAACAATAATATGCATTCATTTCCCAGGAAATGGTAATGCCCTCCTTTCTTTTGGAGGGCATTACCACAGTTTATCTCATTTTTTTATTTTGTCTTTATTATTTCCGGATACAGTTCCGGTCTTCGTCTTGCCAGCATAAACAGTTCCGTCATTTTTTGACCCTTATTCCGACGAATAGCATTAAGCAATGAGGACGACAAATTTACCGTAAGCATTCCTGCTTTTCCGCTGAAATCTTCACCGACAACCTCCCCCTTAGGATCGTATACCACCGCACCCCCTCCGAATTGTGTTCCGTTGCTCTTACCAATACTGTTGCAAGCGCAAACAAAAGCACTGTTATCATACGCCCGGGCCGGTAAGTATTTTTGCCATATCTTCCTTCTAACATTCACACTTTGTGGCGCGGCATGGGGCATAAAAATAATTTCCGCTCCCTTTAAAGCCTGTATAGTACTGATTTCGGGGAAATGAGCTTCCCAACAAAGCTGCACCGAAAAGACAGCTTTTTCATAAGAAAACACAGGTATATCATCTCCGGCCGAATAGTACAGCTCTTCCTTTTTCCCTAAATGCGATTTCCGATAAACAGCAGGTTCCTTATTAGGAAAAGCAATGTATTGAGAAATATACGGCTGTCCGTGCTTATTACTCTCCGCAAACCCTACCAACAACACCATCTTATGTTCTGCTGCCAACTTTTGCAGATTTTTCATCCAACTGCATGAGGATGCAACTGAAGTTATCACAGGTGATTGCATTGCATATCCCTGTAGACACATTTCCGGAAAGCACAAAATTTCCACCCCTTCTTTAGCGGCAGAACTTACATACTCCTTAATCCGGTCATAATTATTTTCCGTTTCACCAACCACAGAATTCATCTGCACAAGCCCAATCTTCACATCCTGCATTAAAATCGCCCCTTTTTCCCATACCTTCACTGGTATACAATGGGAAACATAGTTTATAATATAATTAAATATTTAAAGATACTTTCATTATTAGGAGTGGTGATATTGAAAGACAGAAAAGAAATTCCCTTGCAGTACACCTGGAATCTGAACGATCTCTTTGCCTCCCAGGATGACTGGGAGGAATCCCAGCAACAAATTGAAAACCTTTGTGACGAAATCGTAGCAAAAAAAGGATCGATAACGTGCGGCGCTCATAACCTACTGGAAGCACTGACCCTAATGGACAGCTTGGGCATCAAACTGGAATGGGCGGCCAGTTATGCCAAACTTCATTTCGATACGGATATGAGTAACCCCGTGTATAAAGAAAACTACGAAAAACTGGATAATCTCTATACAAGGCTCGGTGATAAGCTGTCATTTTATGAACCTGAACTGATCCAACTCACACCTGAAGCATTTGAGAAATACCAAAAAGAAAGACCCGCCCTTTCCACATATTCCTTGATGTTTGAAAAACTTTTTAAACGCAAAGAACACATTTTAAGTGCTTCTGAAGAAGAAATATTAACACGTATGAATTCATTGGGTAGCTCATTTCACAAGATTTACGATGATATGACCGTAAATGACCTCGTCTTTCCGGAAATTGACGACGGCCAAGGTGAAACCATAAGGGCTAATGAAGCAAATTATCGAAAAATCCTTAACTCATACGACCGCAACCTGCGCAAACGATATTTTAATGGCCTGTTAAGCACCTACGGTTCTCACATTAACTCTCTTACCTCAGTAATAAACGGCAACCTCAAAAACAGTAGCTTTACGGCCAAAACAAGAAAGTATTCCTCCTCCCGCCAGATGTCTTTAACTCAAAACCATATTCCTCTCGAAGTATATGATACACTGATTACAACCGTTCGCAGCAACATCAGTCTTCTTCAGCGCTACATTGACCTACGAAAAAACATCCTTGGTTATCAGGACATCCATTTCTACGATCTTTTTGTCCCCCTTGTTCAAAACATAGAAAAAACCTATACCTACGAAGAAGCATGCCACACAGTTAAAGAAGCCCTCAAAGTGTTGGGCGACAGCTACAACAAGACCTTAACCGAGGCCTTCTCACATCGCTGGATAGATGCATATCCCAACCAAGGAAAAACCCCCGGAGCGTACGCCACGGGTGTATATGGCCTTCATCCTTATTCCTTGCTCAACTTTACCGGCACACCGGACGATATCTTCACCATGGCCCATGAATTAGGCCACGTTATGCACAGCTACTATAGCAATAAAAACCAACCGTATGTAGATTCTGATTACGTCATTTTTACCGCAGAAGTAGCCTCTACCGTCAACGAATACCTGCTTTACCGCTACCTTTTAGGCAAAGCAGAAACAAAAGAGGAAAAATCATATTTACTGTGCGTACATCTGGACAGTATTCGTTCAACACTGTTCCGTCAAACCTTCTTTGCAGACTTTGAAGTCCAACTGCATGAAATGGTACAAAAGGATCGACCCGTTACGCCCCAAGCACTCTGCGAAACATATCGATCCCTTTATGAATTCTACCATGGCCCAGGGTTCACCATTGATAAAGAATTGACCTACGAATGGTCCCGCATTCCCCATTTCTATAATCCTTTTTATGTTTACCAATATGCTACGGGAATTTCCGCCGCTATATCTCTAGCCAAAGGCATCCTATCAGAAAAAGAACAACCGGTCGCAAAAAAACGCGAACAATACCTGGCCTTTCTTACCAAAGGTGGTTCTGATTATCCTATCAACCTTCTTAAGGATGCCGGAGTGGATATGACTACTTCTGAGCCTATCATTGCAGCCCTCCAAGATTTTTCTGAGACCCTGGACCTTTTAGAAAAAACCATTTAACATCTTTCCCTTTTAAAAACCGCTGGAGCCAAAGCCTCCGCCCCTATCCCATCCAATATCCGCAACCGACCCAACAACATTCCAGGCAATGACCGGTACTCGTTGCAACACCATTTGAGCTATCCTATCTCCTCTATTAACCTGAAAATCTTCAGTTTGTGATGTATTATGAACAATTATACCTATCTCATCCCGGTAGCCCACATCAATGGTGCCGGGACTATTGGCCAATCTAAGCGGGGTTTTTAACGACACCCCGCTTCTTGGCCTTATTTGTATCTCAAAGCCTGTCGGCACGGCAACTTTAAGACCTGTTTTAACTATTTTTGTAACACCTGCTTCAATCAAACAATCCTCAACGGCATAGATGTCCATACCGGCATCTCCGGCCCGTGCATACTCAGGAAGACGTGCATCCCTGTGACATAATTCAATGCAAACCTCAATACTCTCCATATTTATACTCCCCTTTGCTTTCGATTTGGCATTGACCCGGTATCAATTTCTTGATTCCAATTCTACAGGAAAGTAGAGGGTAAATATAGTACCAATATCTTTTTCGCTTTCAACATCTATAACGCCGCCATGTTCCTTAATGATCTGATAGCAAATACTCAGACCCAAACCGGTATTCTCTGCTTTTGTCGTAAAAAAAGGGGTGCCTATTCTTTCTTTCTCCTCAGAAGTCATTACCCTGCCATTGTTAAATATCTTGATGTACATCTGCCTTGCATCCTCATCAAAACCGGTGTTTATCACGAGCAGCGGATTTGCCGTGTTGCTCAGAGCATCAACAGCATTTCTAACAATGTTCAGCACTACCTGTTTGAGTTGATTTTCGTCTGCCATTACCAAATACTCCACATCATCTAAATCGAATACTGCTTTGACCCTTTTGCTAAACAAATGTGAATCTATTAAAAAACGTAGGCTTTCAATTAATTCTTTGAGGGATATCTTCTTTAGCACCGGAGGCTGCGGCCTCGCGAATCTAAAAAAGTCGCTGACCACTTTATTGAGATTCTCTATCTCCCCCTCTATTTGCTTAGCATATTGCTGCAGCTTCTCATTATCTTTAGTTTCCAGTGATATCAATTGGCTGAAGCCCCACATTGTTGTTAACGGGTTTTTTATCTCATGGACAACACCGATAGCCATCTGTCCGAGAAGTGACAGTTTTTCCTGCTGTTGCATACGACGATATTCCTTATTAAGAACAGTAATATCTGAGGCAACCATTATCTTCCCAATCGCTTCTCCCTCTACATTCGTTATTTGCGAATAGTTTACCAACGCCTCCTTTTTCTTTCCCGTGTACGATACAAATGTTACCTCCAAACATTCGCCTTCCTCTTCCCAAGGCTTATAGCATTTTTTCCATCTCTTTTCTGAGAAACGTAGCTTAGACATCAGCTCATCAAAATCATGCCTATTAATATCCTCGTTTTTCATCTCTACAGATTTAACAAAGGCTTCGTTGCACATTACAACTTTGTTGCTGTTATCAACTATCAGGACCATACTATTGATAGATTTAAGGATCGTTTTTAGTTGCAGCTTCATATTCTCCAAAGCTTGGACATTTTTGGCCTCGTCGAAAATGGACAAAAACCCGCCGTTTGCCAATTTATATACACTGACAAACACCTTGATATTCTCGCCGCTTTTCTTTACGTATGTTCTTGTTACATTCTGTACAAACGAGGAATTTTCCGATATTTCTTTGATTACGTGCCATCTCCTTTTTTGTTTTTTATAATAGACAAGTTCTTCTATTTCCTCTGCTGTAAGACCGATTATTTCCGAAAAGGAGTATCCGAGAAAATCTATGCACTTCTTGTTGGCAAATATCAATCTCCTCTTGCTGTCGTACACCGTCAAGGGAACAGGCATAGTATCAATCACATCATTCATATAATTGCATGTCTCTTTGATTTTTTTATAGGGATAGGTAACAGTCCCAAAAAAAATGCCGATATACAGATAAAGATAACAACAAATCCTCAAAACATGTCCCAACGTTACAAAATACGTACCCTCTCCTGCACCGGCAATGAAGCAAATCGAAGAGAAAAGACATAAACCGATGGCATGATTGATATGATGATAGTTCACCACACCCTCCGGTTCCTTTTTTTTCATCATACAATACATACTAATGAGGATAATAATCATTATCATAATATTAAAATAATCGGGGTAACCTATATCGGCATTATTGCTGATAAAATTAGGAAAAAGATGTTGCAAATAGATCAGCAGAACTGTACAAAGAATGGATATTGGTATAAATAGAGATAACCCTTTTCCCCTTTTTATCTGTATATTGTACCTAACATGCAGGGAAACCAGTAAAAGCATCAGTGCTTCCACAAACCGCCCAAATAACGAATAGTTATCCGCAAACTCGACCAGTTCCATTCCGAATCGTATCAAACCATACACCTGAAACAAGTTTACGAAAATACTCACGAAAAGGCCGATGCCGATAAGACGATTTGCAAGCGGATTACGTTCGTATGCGAAGAAAAGAATAAGCAATGTCATAAAAGCGATAATAACACAAATCAACTCTATTCCCGCTAAACTGAGCTGCAAATATCCCTGCCAGAATGTTTCATTTATGATCCCTGCTGTTAAAAGCGATAAAACCAGAACAAGCTGAAAATAGTTAATCAGCCGTTTTTTTACATCTCTAACCACCTCCATATATCAAAACACCCCCACACCATATTTATAATTATAAATTTCTTTCAAAACTGCGATACAAAAGGGCCTCAGCTATATGTTCATCTGTAATCATTTCAACCCCGGCCAGATCCGCTATTGTACGTGCCATCCTTAATACACAAGCATACGCCCTTGTGCTTAACCCTAACGATTTAAAGGCTTCCTTTAACAGCAACTTTGCGTCATCTTCCAAAAGACAAAACACAGCACGCTCTTTCGCCCCCATCTGTGCATTGCAATATACTCCATCAGAAGCATAGCGCCTGATTTGCCGTTCTCTGGCGGCAACAACTCTTCTGCGTACCGTCTTCGATTTTTCTTCGCCTTTTGTACTATTGAGAGCCTGATAGCTTAATCTTGGAACCTCCACATGCAAATCTATTCTATCCATCAGCGGGCCCGATATTTTATTGCGATACCTTTTGATCTGGTATGGGGTGCAGGTGCATTCCCTGACCGGATCCGTATAATAGCCGCAATAACATGGATTAGCAGCAGCCACAAGCTGAAACCTTGCGGGATACGTCATAACAGAAGAAACACGAGCAACAGTGACCACTCCGTCTTCCAAGGGCTGCCTTAATGACTCTAAAACATCCCGTCGGTATTCAGGAAACTCATCCAAAAATAAAACACCATGAGTAGCCAAAGTTACTTCTCCCGGTCTGGGCAATGCGCCTCCCCCTATCATACTGGCTAAAGAAGCACTGTGATGCGGTGTCCGAAAAGGCCTATTAGTAACCAATGGTATTTCTTTGCTCAGTAAACCGGCAATGCTGTAAACCTGACTTATTTCCAGAGCTTCTTTTGTAGTCAGAGGCGGTAAAATAGCAGGCATACATTGGGCCAGCATTGTTTTTCCCGATCCCGGCGGACCAATCATTAAAATGTTATGCCCTCCGGCAGCCGCAACCTCCAAGGCACGTTTCGCGGCATTCTGTCCCTTGACATCCGCAAAATCAACGGCCGTCGTAATCGTACGGTCCTGCAAAAGTTCACTGGTATTAGTCTTTTTCACCATTGGATAGGATTTTGTTTTCGACAAAAACCTTCCTACCTCGGCCAGATTGTTAAATCCATAGGAATCGAGAGGAGTTAAGCCAGCCTCTCCCCTATTATCTGCAGGAATTATAAAGCTTCTGCAACCGTTTCCCACCAAAAAAAGGGCCATAGGCAAAATCCCGGGAATTCTTCTCAGCTTTCCATCTAAAGAAAGTTCCCCTACTATTACATACTTACAAATTTCTTCTTCACATATTTGCCGAGTAGCAGCCAGTATGCCAATGGCAATAGCCAAATCAAATCCCGGACCTGCCTTTTTAAGATCTGCAGGAGCCAAATTAACAATTATCCTGCGAGGCGGAAAATCAAATCCTGCATTTTTAATCGCAGTCCTGACCCTTTCCTTACTCTCCCTTACGGTTGTATCAGGCAGCCCAACCAGTTCGAAGCAAGGCAGCCCATTACCAACATCAACTTCAACCTCAACCAAATGAGGTTCCAACCCTATAGTAGTACAGCTAAATACCCTGGATAACAATGTTTGTTCCCCCGCGTTTTTGCATTTACCTTTTATTACTATTCTTTCTTTATATTACATATTCCTGCTTAAAACGACCGAAATAGCTAATAATATTATATATTATTTTCAATAGTTATTATACTCTCCTCTTGCAAAGAAAAAAAACCCGTAGGATACGGGTTTAAAGAAGGGATAAGAAAAACTCTCTAAGACCGGGGACCTGCGCGGGATTTATCAGATCACCGTTCAAATGTGCTGCTTTTTTTGCCTTTTCTCCTCCGAAAAGGATTCGAAAATCCTCAGCAAAGATTTCTTGCACTCTGTTTTTGTATTCCTGGGTGTAATCGTTAAATTTCTCTTGATTTTCAAGTCCTCGCAATCTTTTATACTCATGTCTTTTTTCTTCATCCATTAGACAAAAATCAACCTGATGTCCTAATTCATGTACGGCAAGCTGGTGTATTTTATCCTGGGACAAGTCGTAATAATTCCCGAAAACCACGACACTTCCATCCTTAAAACTGAGAGCCAGGGCGGAAAAATAGTCTTTCAGTTTATAATCAAGAAAGTAGATTTTATAAGATCCTACAGCAGCCACAGGAAACTCGACTTCCTGCAGCGCCTCAAGATAACTTTGGCTGTCTACAGCCTTCATTTCTAATGCGCCAATACTATTCACAGTGCTTATTTCAAACTCATATTCATACCATTCTTTAGCAAGCATAACCTTGTCCTTAGAATCGACAAAAAGTTCCATCCTGCTCTCTTCACAATTGAATACTTTGATGTTTTCTGCCGCCGAAACCGCATTTGCACCAACACAAATCAATAAGAAAAAAGAGATAAATAAAAGTGCAGCTTTCCTGGACATTATTCCACCCCCTCTGGCAGCATGCTCCAAATCATAAGGAGCGCTGATACTTGGCAACCCGACTATCATGGCCTTTACAGACTTTAGACTCGCGGCTTTGCGTCCCCGGCTTTCACCGGGTTTGCCTTTTTCAAGTGTCATTCACTGCCGGGGCATTACCCAGGCAAACGGCACTTGATAAAACTATTAAAATTTTCTTGTTGTAGAAAATGCTAAATATGAAAACCCCTGCTTTGGGGTTACCAAAACAGGGGTTTTAAATCACCCAATTCACGGCAACCCGACTATCATGGCCTTTACAGGCTTTAGACTCGTGGCTTTGCGTCCCCGGCTTTCACCGGGTTTGCCTTTTTCTTTGAAGACATATTTTCTTTCTATGGGACTATTATATTATATTTTCTGCCTATTTGCAAATATTGTTTTTCTACTGTTCGTGTCAAGTAAATGTAGGCAAATTTTTCATCTTTCCTTTAAAGCTATATAACATACTGCATTGTCGCATTTATTCCACGTTCCTCTTGTCAACGAGCCTCCCACATCATGTTTTCAGGCATCACCGGCATCACCCAT
>JAHDQS010000046.1 GCA_018433675.1 Clostridia bacterium | reverse complement strand
GTCCACGTGTGCATAGTGTCTATTCTCTGTCTCGTATTCCACGTGTGCCGTCGAAATGGTGATTCCACGTGCCTTTTCTTCCGGTGCCTTGTCGATTTGATCAAAGGCTACCATCTGCGATAACCCTTTCTTCGCCAGCACATATGTGATTGCTGCCGTCAATGTGGTCTTACCGTGGTCTACGTGGCCGATCGTACCAACGTTGACGTGTGGTTTGTTTCTTTCATATTTTGCCTTAGCCATTTCTTTCCGTCCTCCTTTAAACTCTTAACAACCGTTTTCCAAAAATAACATTTTCCCAAAATAATTATGTATAAATACTAATAGGCAAACCTTTTACAAACACCCTTTTCGGCTGCAACATATTTTACAATATTTACAGGTGTCTGTCAAACATTTGCTTCTTGTTTTGTTATTACTTATATTGGTGGCGGCGCAGGGATTCGAACCCCGGACACTGCGGGTATGAACCGCATGCTCTAGCCATCTGAGCTACGCCGCCTTGATTCTTTAACTGTCGGCGCCTATTACCCAAATAAACACAGCACCGCACCAAACACAGAGAACAATGCACCGGAAAGCATGGAGCTGACGACCGGGATTGAACCGGTGACCTTATCCTTACCAAGGATACGCTCTACCTACTGAGCTACGCCAGCAAGTTATTATTTTGGTTGCGGGGGAAGGACTTGAACCTTCGACCTCCGGGTTATGAGCCCGACGAGCTACCAGCTGCTCCACCCCGCGGCATTCGTATCGTCTCTACAGCCGACAAGGTGTATTATATAATATCGGTGCGGTAGTAGTCAAGGATTAATAATTACCATATTTCTCAAGGTATTGATCTCTTTTTTCAAGATACCTTTCCAATTTCCTTTTCACTCTCTGTAGGGCATTATCTATGGATTTAACATGCCTTTCGAGTTCAACGGCTATTTCCTGATAAGTTTTCCCCTGCAGATAAGACATCAGTACCTGCCACTCCAACGAGCTTAAGATTTCACCCATCTTTTCTTCGATATCATCAAACTCTTCTCTGCTTATTATCAATTCTTCCGGATCCGTTATTTTCGTGCCGGAAATCACATCAAGCAACGTCCTGTCGGAATCGTCGTCGTATATAGGTTTATTAAGTGACACATAAGAATTTAAAGGAATGTGCTTCTGGCGGGTAGCTGTCTTAATAGCGGTAATTATCTGCCTGGTTATACAGAGTTCGGCAAAAGCCCTAAAGGAAGAAAGCTTATCATATCTAAAATCCCTTATCGCCTTATACAAACCAATCATGCCTTCCTGCACGATGTCTTCACGGTCGGCACCTATCAAAAAATACGAACGCGCCTTCGCCCTGACGAAATTCTTATACTTATAAATTAAAAACTCCAGTGCTTTGTCATCACCTTTTCTTGCAAGATCAACAACATACTCATCTTCCATTAAGCCATAAGAATCGATGAACTCCTGTTTTGCACTGATATTCATCCAATTATCGCCTCCGTCTTACTGACAATGTCCCTTTTTTCACCAGGCAAGCCTCTACTTTTTCTATCATGACCGTTTTGGCAAACCCCTGTTGATGCTTTTACCGGACCTTCTCTTTTTCTGTGGTTTTTATTTAATATTAAAAAGAATTTATACAATTTATTTTTTTGCATATTTGTAATTGCATCCCTTTATTTGTTATAATATGCCATCATATCGGTTCAACCTTCAGCTTGTACATTCACAGGAATATTATAACTGACCTCTCAACAAAACGTCAAGCCATACTTAAGTCTTTCCTCTCCGCCATTTTTCCAGCACTCCCTTAACACCTTGGTTAAGCTGCTGTCCAATCGGAACTATCCCTTTCAGATCCTGGCGAAGGTACTCCTCATTCTTCGTCAGGGTTGCCCTGATTTCTTGGGCAAGTTCTCTAGCGGATAACCTCAAAGCCCCACGCTGCAAAATCATGGTTTGTTCAACCCAATCAGAAGTAGCTACCACCACCCTTGCAGTCCCGACCAATTCCCCGACCGTCCTCTCAATAAACATATCGGCCGTTTCACCCTCGCGTGTATATACTACTACAGCGTTTGAGAAAGTCTCTCTTCTTTCTTTCCCTCCCTGAACCTGATGGGCATCAAAAACAACTACCAGCTCAAATTCCCTTAATCCTTGGTAGTTCAAGAGAATTTCTATTAGTTTGTCACGGGCGTGTGCATAACTCTTTTCCTTTAAGCTGTTTAAGTCCGACCAGGCATTGATTATGTTGTACCCGTCAACTATCAAGTATTCTCTCCTTTTTTCCATCCGGCCTATCTCCTGCCATATTTCTTTGCCTCACTATCTCAAACAGAATAACAGAGGTTGCAACAGCCACATTCAAGGAGTTCAACTTCCCATTCATCGGTATTTTTACACAGAAATCGCATTTATTCGCTGTTAACCTACTTAAGCCTTTGCTCTCGCTTCCCATCACCAGAACCAACGGAATATTCAAATCCGCGGCAAAATAATCTTGATTGGCTCCGGGCTCTGCCCCCATTACCCAAAAGCCCTTATCTTTCAATTTATCTATCGTCTGAGCCAGGTTTGTTACACGTGCGACGCCAACATGCTCCACAGCACCTGCCGAAGCCTTGGCGACACCGGATGTCAAAGGCGCGGCACGGTGCTTAGGAATAATTACGCAATGTACTCCTGCAGCGTCCGCTGTCCGTAGGATTGAACCCAGGTTTTGGGGATCCTCAACCCCATCAAGCATAACAAACAGAGGGACCTCACCCTTGTCCAACACTGTTTGAAGCGTCTCCTCCCAATCAACGTATTCCTTTGCCGCTACCTGTGCGACAACTCCCTGATGACTCCCGGCCCCTACAAGATGTTCTAATTGCTTTTTATCTACAAATTGTAGTAGAATATCCCTTTTTTTAGCTGTGCTTACTACTTCTTTTAGCGGACCTTGCTTGGACTCCCTGGAAATCAATATTCTGCTGATCGGTCTGCCCGCTCGCAAAGCCTCGACAACCGGATTCATACCGTATAAATACTCCATTATCTTGCCATCAACCCCTTACAGTTGTGAAAATCTCTCTCTTACCTGTGCCAGTTTGCCGCAGCTCATCTTGCCTTCGGGGCAAGGACCTGTAAGGCATGGCGGCCCAGCATTTTTGAAGATGTTTGGTGCCTCTTTTTTGACAAGCCGCAGCATTTCTGTGGCCAATTCCCTTATTTCCCACTGCGCCCTGTTACAACAGCGCAACCTGAAGAAGTGTAAAAGCTCACGGACATTCATAGTTACCATTATTTTCGTCCCTGCGGCATTGGGCAGTACGAATCTGGCATCCTCATGTCCTTTTTCTCCCTGATCCTCGAGCTTTGTCAGCCAAAAATCATACCACTTTTGTATTGTTGCCATTTGCTCGTTAAATACTTCCACATATTCTTCGCCCATTTCTTTAATACGCGGAGGAATGATATAGTCAAAGACCCCATCCTCATTCGTCTGGGAATGTTCGGAAACATAGCGTTGTGATTGGACACTAAAACTGGCAATACGATGCCTTGTAATTTGCGCCAACAGGCTCCTGGAAACGCCTTCGACAGCAAAGGTGAAGGAGGCATGCTCAAAAGGAGAAAAGTGCCCCATCTCTGCCAAGTTTTCAATAAATCCGCTTTGATCCTTCTTTTTGATTCCTTCCCGCAATTCATCCACGTCTACAGAAGAATAGCACATTTTTGCCCCCATGGCTATTAACTCCTCAGGTTGAGGGGTTTGTTTCAACAGACGGACAATTAATTCCTTTTTACCCATAACATCCTCCCAGTTTTTAGCCTAGCGGCTCTTTTTCCCTTTTCCCGGCACCTTAAAAACAAGCATCAACAACTCATTGATTCTTTCTTCCCGCCGTGCAAGATATAAATAGCCTAAAAGTGCTTCAAATCCCGTACTAAGCTTGTACTCCTGCAACCCGGCATTTTTCGGCAAATGTCCGGCCTTAGCATTGCGGCCTCTCCTCACAACATCTCTCTCGTCCTCTTGCAGGAACGATTCAAGCTCGTGCAAGAATTGGGCCTGTTTACCTGCATTAACGAGCTCTGCCGCTTCTTTATGAAGTTTGCCGACCTTTGCATACCCTTTTTTTATCAAATACTGGCGAACATATAATTCATAAACAGCATCGCCTATATACGCCAACGCCAAAGACGAGAGTTCACCGGGATCGGTTTCAAGATTGTCCCACAAACAAAGGCCCTCCTTTTTGCATCATCAGTTCTCGCCACGTCTCCACCGTGTGCTTTGTGGCGTATCTTCAATAATTATCCCTAATTCTTGCAAGCCCGAACGGATTTCGTCGGCAATTTGATAGTCCTTTTTCTTCTTAGCAACCAGCCTGGTATCCAGCAGTAACCTTATCAGTGCTTCCGTCAGTTCACTCGAGCTATCGGCGTTTTCCTGTTCGAGCCTTATGCCCAGAACCCCTGCCAGGTCATGGTATGCCTTGCCAGCTTTAGAAATTACACCTTGTGCGTTCTGGGCCACACCACCGGCTGTGAAGTTGTTAATTAACCGGGCAAGATCGAATAATTCCGCTATAGCCAAAGCGGTATTGAAGTCATCGTCCATTGCCTCGTTGAAACGGCGCCGGTGTTCAGCCACGCCTTCCTCAAACTCTTTTATTTCTTTTTCTCCGTCAAAGGCTTTGACAAGGCCACTCTCATTTGCTTTTTCCTTTAGCAGCCGATAAGCGGTTCTCAGCCGCGCCAAACCTTTTTGTGCTATCTCCAGCTTCTCGTCATCAAAATCAAGGGGACTCCTGTAATGTGTCGATAACAAATAGAACCGCACAACATCCGGAGAGAATTTTTTAAAAATGTCTCGCAAAAGGAAAAAGTTTCCCAGAGACTTGGACATTTTTTCCTGTTTAACAGTGATAAAGCCGTTATGCACCCAGTATTTTGCCATTTGCTCACCATTGAGAGCCTCCGATTGGGCAATCTCGTTTTCATGGTGCGGAAAGATCAAATCAAAACCACCACCGTGCATATCAAAGCTGCATCCCAGATATTTGCCGGACATGGCAGAACACTCAATATGCCAACCCGGTCTGCCCTTACCCCAAGGACTATCCCATTGCGGCTCACCTGGTTTAGCCTTCTTCCAAAGGGCAAAATCGCCCGGGTGCTCTTTTCTCTCGTCTGCCTCCACCCTGGCCCCCGCCTGCAGTTCCTCAATATTCCTCTTAGAAAGCTTGCCGTAATCTTTAAACCTTTTTACCGCAAAATACACATCGCCATCCACTGTATAGGCAAAACCCTTTTCAACCAAACCTTTGACAAATTCTATGATTTCTCCCATGTGTTCGCTAACCTTAGGATGAACATCAGCCCTTTTCACATTTAGCGCATCGGCATCCTTAAAATATTCATCTATATAGGTTTGCGCCAATTCATGGGCTGGCAGATTTTCTGCCTTTGCCCGGTTTATGATTTTATCATCTACGTCGGTGAAATTCTGGATGTATTTTACTTCATATCCCCTATATTCCAGATACCTCCTGATGGTGTCAAAAACAACTATCGGCCTGGCGTTGCCCAGGTGAATAAAATTATATGTCGTCGGCCCGCAAACGTAAATGCCTACCTTTCCCTCGCACAAGGGCTTAAATATTTCTTTTTCTCCCGTCAGGGTATTATAAACCTTCAGCTTTGAATCTTTCATCCGGGCACCTCTCCATTCTTGCAATTTTATCTTCAAGTCCTTTTATTTGCTCTTGTAAACTCTGCAGCATCTCTGAGATGGGATCGGGCAGATTATTGTGTTCAAGATCGACCTGTCGGTTTAATACCTGTCTCTCTTCATTCTTTCTTTCTCCGATATTTTCCTGCTTGCCTTCTCTTTTTACTATTTTACCGGGGACCCCGACCACCGTACAACCGGACGGAACCTCTTTTAAAACGACGGAACCTGCCCCAATCTTCACATTATCACCCACTGTAAACGAACCCAAAACTTTTGCTCCCGCACTAATTACCACATTATTGCCGATGGTAGGATGCCTTTTCCCTTTTTCTTTACCTGTTCCACCCAAGGTTACTCCTTGATAGAGGGTAACATTGTCGCCTATCTCCGCCGTCTCTCCTATTACCACACCGGCACCATGGTCAATAAACAATCCTTCACCGATTTTAGCTCCCGGATGTATTTCAATCTGTGTAAAAGCACGGGTAACCTGGGATAGGAAACGAGCCAACACAAAAAACCGTTTGCGATACAACATGTGAGCGAAACGGTGAAACAGAATAGCATGAAACCCGGGATAACACAGGATTACCTCCAGGATGCCCTTTGCCGCCGGATCTCGCTCGAATACGACATTAATATCGTTTTTGAGGCGTTTAAACATTTTTACCCCTCCCTTTCCTGCTCCCTTGCAATATAATGCATAAAGTATAAAGATAACCCCTTCTCCTCATACAGAGGCGAAGGGGTTTCGCGGTCCCACTCTGTTTGCAGGCAACCTTCCTTATTGATATCAATTGCACTGCCGACTCAACAACCCCTAACGCGGGTCAGACGGTGGACTCTACTTATTCGAACCCACAGCTCCGAGGCGCATTTCATCCATCCTTACCCAGGCAGGCTTTCAGCCGATGACCCACCCTCTCTGATGGTTCCGATACGGATTACTTCTCCTCTTCTCAGCAACTTTAGGATACGCATCATTGGTTTTGCCATACATTATATTCAATCAGCAGCATTTATGTCAAGGGAATTTTTAACCCTGCCTGTTCTGCGGTTCGGCTTAATCTTTTTTTGCTCGTTTCTTTCCCTAAAATAGAGATAAGATAATCAAGCTCCGGTCCATGTTTCTGTCCGGTAAGCGCAACCCGCAGTGGCATATAAACCTGCTTCCCTTTCAACCCAAGCTCCTTTGTCAGCCCCTTTAACAAGGTCTTAACAGCGACAGGATTTAAATCCTCCAAGGCCGATAAATTCTCACAAAAAGCTGTTATCATCGGTAAGAAAGTGTCCTCTTTCAATAATTCAAGTTGTTCCTCGCCGTCAATAACCACGTCATCCCCGGTGAATAAGGGCATAAACCCGATAATATCACCGACTGTTGTCAGTTTTTCTTGTAAAGCGGTTACGACAAGCGAAAGCCAGGCTAACTCATCCTGAGTTGGTTCGGAGGAAATGTACCCTCCTTTTTGCATGTACGGAAGCGCCATTTCAGCCAGCCTCGGCAGCGGACAATTCCTGATGTATACGCCGTTGAGCCAACGCAGCTTATCCATGTCAAAAACAGCTGGATTCTTTGCCACCCTTGCCAGAGAAAACTGCTCGGCGGTCTCTTCCAGGGAAAAAACCTCTTCCTCACCGACGGGTGACCATCCTAAAAGCGCTAAAAAATTAACAACCGCCTCAGGCAGATACCCTTCCTCCTTGTATTGCACCACAGATGTGGCCCCATGCCTTTTGCTCATTTTGGAACGATCACTCCCGAGTATCAAAGAGATATGAGCAAATTCAGGAATGGTAATCCCAAGAGCCTCATATATAAGAATTTGCCTGGGGGTGTTGGACAAATGTTCCTCCGCCCTTATGACGTGAGTAATCTCCATTGTAAAATCGTCAACCACCACAGCAAAGTTATATGTCGGAATTCCGTCCGATTTGACAATAACAAAGTCACCGATACCATCAGAGTCGAAAACCACATCTCCCCGCACCTTGTCGGGGATTAATATTTCCCTGTTGGAAGGCACGCAAAAGCGAACAACAGGCTTGCGTCCTTCATCCTCCAGTTTTTT
This sequence comes from Clostridia bacterium, assembly GCA_018433675.1. Taxonomy (GTDB): domain Bacteria; phylum Bacillota; class Peptococcia; order DRI-13; family SM3-B62; genus SM3-B62. The sequence goes on along the minus strand of JAHDQS010000046.1, from coordinate 12,492 downwards.
CCTCTCTTCTGGTGTCAAATTCCTACATTTTCCGCTATATTTGGGGACCTCGCCCCTGCCCAGACATTCCTGTCTTTCAAACTCCAGTTCCTCTTCACTGCAATAGCAATAATAAGCTTTACCTTCCGCCAAAAGCCTCTCTATATATTTTTTATAAATATCGAGCCTCTCTGTTTGACGGTATGGTCCGTAATCACCACCGATATCAGGCCCTTCATCCCATTCAAGACCCAGCCATTTTAAAGAAGCCAAGATGTTTTCTTCCGATTCACGGCTTGACCTTTCCAAATCGGTATCCTCAATACGCAGGATAAACCGACCACCCGTATTTTTTGCATATAAATAATTGAATAGTGCCGAACGAGCCCCTCCGATATGTAAAGGTCCCGTAGGACTTGGCGCGAAGCGCACACGTATTTTCCCCATTTTTTACCTCCAAAATCAGTTACATTTTCTGATAGTGCAAACGGCGTAGGCCGCAATTCCCTCTCCTTGGCCGGTGAATCCCAAACCTTCGGTTGTAGTTGCTTTAACATTAACCTGCTCCGACTGCAGTTTTAGTGCCTGGGCAAGATTAAGCCTAATTTTCTCCCGATAAGGAGCAATTTTCGGTTGCTGTGCTACGATACTACAGTCAACATTGTTACATTCAAAGCCGCTATTGCGAAGCAGTTCTACAGTCTTTTGCAACAAGACCATGCTGGAAATGCCCCGGTAAGCAGGATCGGTATCGGGAAAATGCGCGCCTATATCATCTAAACCCACAGCTCCCAATAAAGCATCCATCACTGCATGCAACAACACATCCGCATCCGAATGACCCAAGAGCCCCCTATCATAGGGTATGACAATACCACCCAGCACCAGTCTGCGACCTTCAACTAATCTGTGTACATCATAACCAAATCCTACCCGCATGTCTCCACCTGTCCTCTTCTTTACTATTTCTTCGAAGAAAACTAAGTCCTCCGGGGTCGTCACCTTAATATTGTCATAGTCACCCCGCACCATGTATACATCGATACCGAGCCTTTCAACCAGCGAAGCATCATCGGTTCCTCTCCAGCCTAACTCGGCTGCTCTACTGTACGCTTGGACAAGCACATTCTTTGTAAATATTTGAGGGGTTTGGACCTGCCAGAGCCTACTTCTATCAGGAGTACCGCGGATCAAAAGATTACTGTTGACTTCCTTGATAGTATCCTTGACCGGTACTCCTACAACGACAGCTCCTCTTTCACGCACCGCTTCCAGGGCACGATCAAGAGTTCTTTCTGTTAAAAGAGGCCGGACACCATCATGTACTGCTATCCACTTGGACTTTTCATCCACATGTGCAAGACCCAGAAAAACAGAATCCTGCCTTTCTTCCCCGCCTGCAACAACTTCCCTCACCTTGGTAAAGCCGTATTTTTTAACTATTTCTTGTCGGCAAAAAGCCACCTCATCCTTGCGGGCAATTAAGATTATCTCAGTTACAGACATATGCCTTTGGAATACATCCAAGGCATACGCAAGAAGGGGACGCCCCAAAACCTCGATATAAGGTTTGTTAACACGCCCCCCCATTCTTTTACCCAGACCGGCACATGGCATGAGAACAGAAACATCAGCCAATCGCATTCACCTCGTGCAAAGTCCTATTATCGTTATACTTCGGTCTGGCAAATATCATACGCCCTGCTGCGGTTTGCAACACACTGGTTACCACTACATAAATCGTCTGATTGATATATTTTTTCCCTGAATCCACCACTATCATGGTACCGTCATCCAGGTAGCCAATTCCCTGTTTGGACTCCTTGCCGTCTTTAATAATTTGCACAATCATTTCTTCTCCCGGCAAGAAAACGGGCTTCAAGGCATTTGCCAACTCGTTGATGTTCAGCACCTTCACACCTTGCAACTCTGCAACCTTGTTCAGATTGTAGTCGTTGGTTACCACCACACCCTCTATAACCTGGGCTAAGCGAACAAGCTTGCTGTCAACCTCCGAAATATCATGGAAATCCTGTTCATCTATTGTTACCTTAACTTCCAATTCTTTTCTTATTTTATTCAATATGTCCAGCCCGCGTCTTCCCCTGTTCCTTTTCAAATCATCCGACGAATCGGCTATATGCCTCAGTTCTTCCAGCACAAAACCGGGTATGATAAGCTCGCCTTCAATAAAGCCGCTTTTGCATATATCTGCAATTCTTCCATCGATGATAACGCTTGTATCAAGAATCTTGCTGACCGCTTTGTTTTTAATTTTCGCGGAAACGAGCTTCTCTTTATCCTTACCAAGTTTGGAGAATGAAGAAAATATACCAAACAAATCTTCCTTTTTCTTAATACCGATACTCATCCCCAAATATCCCAACAACACACTGCCTATGATGGATACATAATCACCGACAACGGGTATTCTGGCAAAAGACGATCCCAACAAACTAGCAATTATAAGTCCAACAACAAGGCCTATCGCTGCTCCTAACAAATCACCGAAAGACATCTTTAAAAGCCTGCTTTCTAACCAATCCAACAGATTGATGATCCAGGATGTAATACGTGAAGCAGAGATATACCCGATCAATCCGGCAATCAAGCCGATAATAACAGTCAAGGACATCCTTATGCCAAAATTTGAGGTATTCAGAAAGGAAATACTGATATGCGTCCCGTCAAACAGTGTATATGCCAAAGAGGCGCCACCGGCAAGAAAAGAAAGAGTTATAATAATTCTCATGACCTTTTTTAGCACTTCTCCACCCCCTTTCTCGTGGCCTATTCTCATATTATAAGTGAGGGCTAAGAATAAGGCAAGCGCAAATGCCCATTATGCCCATTTATTAACATTAAACGCAATCAAAGATTGCTGTTGGATCCCACAAACCTTTTTGCTTTCGCAATAAGAAAAACCGCCAGCGTGACCGGCAGCAGTTACTTCTCAGGCAAGATATTCCTCCAAAAGGTGCTTAATACTGTCCTCTCTAGTGTTTTTGACCAGTACCAGCTCACTGACTAATATTTGTCTGGCGTTATCCAACATTTTTTTCTCCCCCGTTGAAAGACCCTTTTCCTTGTCACGCAGTGCTAAATTTCTCACGACCTCAGCTAATTCAAAAATGTTACCGCTTTTTATTTTTTCCATGTTGCTTCTGTATCTTCGGTTCCAGTTAGTTGACATAGCGGTGTTTTTTGCTCTTAACACATCCAACACCTTGATTACATTATCTTCGTCAATGACTTTCCTCAAACCAATATCGGAAACACTGGAAATGGGAACCATCACCTTCATATCGCCGATTGGCATATGAAGCACATAGTAACTACGCTTCTCTCCCAGGATTTCTCTTTCTTCAATGGATTCAATCACCCCTGCCCCATGCATGGGATATACAATTTTATCACCTATACTAAACAAATAATCACCCCCACGAGAGAGCTACTGTTTACATTTTAGCAAATAACAGAGGCGATGTCAAAAGTTATATATTATATCACAACCTAAAAAAATTAGTCAATATTTTTGAGGCCAACTATTACGAATTTCACCAAAATATCCTCAAATCCTCTCCACATTGACAGGACAAAGGCTTAACAAGTATAATAACACTAGTAAAGGGCTGCCGACAAAGAGGTGCTGATTATGTCTGAATTAAAATGTCAAGAGTTCCAAGAAGCCGTTTCTAATCTATTGCTTCGCCATCAAAGCATTTTGGACTTGCTTTCAAAATCGCAAGAAACAAACGCCAGAATCAATCGTGCCGTCGTTAAAAGCATTACAAATTGCGGTTGCATGCGGGTACACGCCGAAAAGAAACCATTTCCCGATACGGTCGGTCTGGATGCCCTTAAATACCTTTGTTCCTCACACCTGGAAGGCGAATTATGTGAAAGCTGTAAAGACGTGATTGTTGACGAAATTGGAAGGAACTTCTTTTATCTTACCGCACTTTGCATTACCTTGGGTATTGATTTTCAAGAAGTTATGGAAAAAGAGAAAAGAAAAATGAAGACCTTAGGTCGTTTCAATATGACATAGGTATAAAAAAGCTCAGCAATACCCACACATAGCGGCTTGCAGCATGCCCCGAAAAGGGACGTTGCAAGCCGTTATTTTTTCTGTTGAAGCTAGACCAAAGCAACCTCAATAGCCTCGTTAACAGTCTTAACCTCAATAATATCCAAACCCTTGAATGCATCTTCAACGCACCCCTGGGGCAAAATACAAGAATTGAATCCCATTTTCTGTGCTTCCCTCACCCTTTTTTGGATGTGAGAGATCCCCCTTACCTCGCCGGTCAATCCCACTTCTCCCATTATTACCAATTGAGAAACACATGGCCTGCTTTTCAAACTGGATGCAATAGCCACAGCGACAGCCAGATCCAAGGCCGGTTCCTGTACCTTCATGCCTCCGACAATATTCAAGTAAGCATCTTGGGCAGCAAGACTGAGCCCAACCCTTTTTTCTAAAATTGCCAACATTAAATTGACCCTGTTGATATCCATACCCGTACTCATGCGACGTGGTTGGCCGAAACTGCTTCCCGTCACCAAAGCTTGAATTTCCACCAGTAAAGGTCTCGTCCCCTCCATACACGCTGTCACAACCGAGCCTGGCGAAAGCAACGGCCTTTCGGCCAAAAAGGCCTGCGAGGGATTGGTGATCTCGACAATCCCCTCGTTCCTCATTTCGAATACACCCATTTCAAACGTGGAACCAAACCTGTTTTTGACCGTTCTCAAAATCCTATATTGATAGTGTCGTTCCCCCTCAAAATGCAAGACGGCATCCACCATATGCTCTAATACCCTGGGACCGGCAATGTTTCCATCCTTCGTCACGTGGCCGACAATAATGATTGGAATATTAAAGCCCTTTGCCAAAGCAAGAAGCCTGGCTGTGCCCTCTCTGATTTGAGCAACGCTGCCGGCAAAGGAAGGCAAATCACCTGAGTAAATGGTTTGAATGGAGTCCACTATAACCAGCGTAGGCTTGGTCGTTCTGATTTCATCCTCTATCCTTTCCAAGCCCGTTTCCGCCCAAACGTATACACCGGCTTTTTTCATTCCCATCCGAGCCGCTCTCATCTTGATTTGCTGTGCCGATTCCTCTCCGGAAATATAAAGCACCCTGCTGTCTGTATTCTGCGAAATATGGGAGGCGGCTTGCAGAAGGAGGGTTGACTTTCCTATGCCGGGATCCCCTGCCAAAAGAACTATGGTTCCCGGCACTAGTCCCCCTCCCAACACGCGATTAAACTCCTCCATTCCCATGTCGATCCGCTCAACGGGGAGTGTGCGAACATCGTCCAGCAGCTCCGGCTTTTGTACAGGAGTATTCTCTCTTCCTCCCACCGGTCGACTCCTCACTATTTCCTCGTCGAAACTGTTCCATGCCCCGCATTCAGGGCATTTTCCCAACCAACGAAGGGTTTCAAAGCCACATTGTCGGCAGGTGAATTTACTTTTTTGCTTTTTCAATTTTTTTACCCCTCACAGCGGCTTTACGTACTGCTATTTCCCCGTTTTCAGCATCTACAACCACTTTATCTCCTTTTTGAAAGGTCTTATGAAGCAGTTCTTCCGACAAACGATCCTCAATCAAGCGTTGAATAGCCCTTCTCAAAGGACGTGCGCCAAAGGCCGGGTTATAACCCTCCTTAATAATAACCTCCTTGGCTACATCCGTTACCTCAACCTCCACGTCCTGTTCGGCAAGACGCTTTGTCATGCTATTAATCATCAAACTCACTATCTCCTTCAAATGCCCTTCATTCAAAGGATGGAAAACGATTATATCGTCAACACGGTTTAAAAACTCCGGCCGAAAGGCCTTTTTTATTTCCTCCAAAATTTTATTCTTCATTTGCTCATATTCATCTTTTTCGTTATTAGCCGTTACGAAACCTACAGTTGCTGCTTTATTTAATGTTGTCGCACCTACATTTGAGGTCATAATAATAACTGTGTTACGGAAATTGACCGTTCGACCCTTCGAATCTGTAAGCCTTCCGTCCTCCATAACCTGGAGCAGTGTATTAAAAACGTCGCTGTGTGCTTTTTCGATTTCATCAAGCAGAATAACGGAGTATGGTTTCCTTCTTACTGCTTCCGTCAATTGTCCACCTTCATCATGCCCAATATAACCGGGAGGCGCACCGATAAGCCTGGCTACGGTATGTTTTTCCATATACTCCGACATATCCAGCCTGACCATGGCATCCTCATCACCAAACATTGACTCGGCCAAGGCCCTGGCGACTTCCGTCTTGCCCACACCGGTTGGTCCGGAAAAGATAAAGGAACCGATAGGACGCCGGGGATCCTTTAATCCCGCTCTAGCCCTTCTGATAGCTCTCGCTATGGCGAAAACTGCTTCATTTTGCCCTATTATCCTCTGATGAAGCACCTCCTCCAAGTGCAGCAATCTCTCTGACTCTTCCTGGGCTAAACGCTGCAGAGGCACGCCGGTCCAACTGGAAACAATTTGAGCAATGTCGTCTTCACTGACTACCTGTTCCTGCTTGACCGTTTCCTGTTCCCATTGTGTTTTCAAATCCTCCAATTCTTTGCGGGCTTTTTGCTCGGCATCGCGTAATTCTGCAGCCTTCTCATATTCCTGGGCAATAATAGCGGCCTCTTTTTCCTTGATTAAGCTTTCAATTTCCTTTTCGATCGTTTTGATATCCGGCGGTGACGTATATACCTTTATTCTGACCTTCGAGGCCGCCTCGTCAACCAGGTCAATAGCTTTGTCAGGCAAAAAGCGGTCGGTTATATATCTATCTGCCAACTCCACCGCAGCCTTAAGAGCCTCGTCCGTTATTTTCACCCGGTGGTGAGCCTCATAAAGGTCACGTAAACCCTGAAGTATGGAAAGGGTCTCCTCTTTAGTAGGTTCCTCAACAACTATCGGTTGAAACCGCCTTTCTAAGGCAGGATCCTTTTCCACGTTCTTGCGAAACTCATCGAGAGTTGTAGCACCAATGGCCTGCATTTCTCCTCTAGCCAAGGCAGGCTTTAAGATGTTTGAGGCATCAATAGCCCCTTCGGCCGCTCCGGCCCCAATCAAGGTATGCATCTCATCGATAAAAAGAATTACATTTCCACCGGTGCGAATTTCCTCCATGACTTTCTTCAGTCTTTCTTCAAAATCCCCCCTATATTTGGAACCGGCAACCAGGGCAGGCATATCTAGAGCCACAACCCTTTTGTTTTTAATAGTCTCCGGCACTTGTCCTTTAATAATGCGATGAGCCAGCCCTTCTGCGATAGCGGTTTTACCTACACCCGGTTCCCCGATTAGAACAGGATTATTCTTAGTCCTTCTGCTTAAAACCTGCACCACACGCTCAATTTCTTTACCCCTGCCAATCACAGGATCGATTTTGCCTTCATGTGCCAGCCTGGTTAAATCTCGTCCGTATTCATCCAGGGCAGGTGTCTGGGTGTCCTTGACATTTCCACCTTTTTTATTCAGAATATTGCTTTTTACAGGCACTGCCCCTCCTCCCAAAAGAGATACTACCTGTTTTCTGATCGCATCAGCAGATACTCCCAGGTCGATAAGAACCTGTGCCGCAACTCCTTCACCTTCCCTAACCAATCCCAAAAGCAAATGCTCCGTACCTACATAATTTACTCCCCATTTTTGCGCTTCGTCCCCGGCTAGCTCCAGAACCTTCTTCGCCCTGGGAGTGAGTCCCACTTCCTCAGGATTATCCCTACCGGGGGCAACTATATCTCTCACGGTCTTTCTAACAATATTAAGGTCAAGTCCAAGATTCAAGAGGCTTTTGGCTCCCACCCCTTCTTCCTCTCTTACCAGTCCTAAAAGCAGATGCTCCGTACCCACGGCCGGATGTCCCATCGATTTAGCCTCATCCTTAGCCAGATGAATCACATGATGCGCTCGTTGTGTAAACTTTGCAAACATTATTCTATCCCCTTTTCTCCAGAATTTCCTTAAACAGCCCGGCTCTGGCCGCGTCCCTCTCGATTGCCCCCAACACCTTGCCTGTACGTCTTTGCAAGTTCCCGGGTTGGGTCATAACCATCAATTCATTGAGAGGAAAATCCTCTGTTTTGATATCCAATAGCCCCAGGTCGATACCCAGCCTAATATCTGATAAATACTTCAAGGCTTCTTGCGAACTTAAGATTGCTGCATACCGCAGGATGCCATAAGCCCGTCCGACCCGATCTGCAATTTGCCGCGGTGCCTCTTTTAACAGAACCTTTCTCGTTTCCTCTTCACTTTCAGTTATTTGACGGGTGACCGTAATCAGATTCTGCATGATTTCAGTTTCCTGATAACCAAGAGTAATTTGATTCGATATTTGAAACAGATGCCCGGTTGCTTCCGTCCCTTCCCCATAAAGACCCCTTACGGCAAGACCTAGTTGGTTCAGAGTACTAAACACTCTGTTAGCCTGATTAGTCATTACCAAAGCCGGAAGGTGAACCATTACGCTGGCCCTCAGCCCTGTCCCCACATTTGTCGGGCAAGAGGTCAAATAACCTTTTTCACTGTGGAATGCGTACTCCAGCTTCCTTTCAAATAAGTCATCCACCCTCTCGGCATGTTCCCAGGCCTCCTCCAATTGCAAGCCCGGCAACAATACCTGTATCCTCAAGTGATCCTCTTCATTGATCATAATACTGATTGATTCTTCTTCGTTGATCACTAAGCCCTTATTAGGGTTCTCGTCCGTCTGTTCTGCACTTATCAAATGTTTTTCCATTAATATTTGTCTGTCCATTGGTGACAATTCATTTAACCTATAAAAGGACAAGCTTTCCTTCTCCTGTTCATTAATCTGCTCAACGGCTGTTTGTATCTGTTCCATGACTGTCCGCCCCGCCGCTTCACTTTGGAAGGGCGGCATCGGCAGTTTTTCCAGATTCCTGGCCAGCCGTATACGAGAACTGATTACAATGTGATGCAAAGGACCTTCATCTTTTGTCCAACTAGTCGCGGGAGAAGATACGATTTTTCTTATCACCATAGCTATTTTTCACCTCTCCCCTTCTCCAGCAGCTTTATTTTGTCGCGCAGGCGGGCTGCTTCTTCATATTCCTCTAGCTCGACAGCTTTCTTTAGATTGTATTTAAGTTCCTCCATTTCCCTTTTAAGGATAAGGGAAGCTCCGGTTTTCTCCGGAATCTTACCCCTATGACGATTAGAACCATGTATTTTCCGCAGAACCGGATCCAACTGTGGTGAAAAGTGTTCATAACATACACTGCAGCCCACATGACCAGTTTCGCTTATTCTGCGATAGGCCGTTCGGCAATTGGGACACTTATTTTCAAAGGTATTATTGTCTGCAGCCATTGACTTGGTGAGAAACCCCAGCAAATTTGATAAGTCTTGCAGCGGAAAATGGGGAACATCCAGACCGGCTTTAACCTCTTGCGCGCATTGTTCGCATAAGTGGTACTCCTGCTTTTTCCCATTAACAAATTGAGTTATATGCACAACAGCCGGACGCTGATTACATTTTTGACAATCCATATGTCAACACTCCCTTCCTAAGTCGTTTCTGCAAATCGCCGTTAGGACAGCTTGAATAATTTTCGCTCGTAGATAGTCCCGCTCAGGCAAATCTATTTGTAGGGTATTACGGTTAATAACGGCTTTTAGGATCTGGTATTCACGAGTTGATATTATTTGCTCCTCGCTAAGATGTTTTAGGATCCCTTCAGCCTCCCGTTGATCTATCTCCACTCCCAGACTATGATAAAGCTTTTTAACATGAGCCTGCGGCTGATTCTCCCAGGATAATTTGATGATCCGCAGGTATCCTCCTCCCCCACGGCGGCTTTCCACCAAATACCCTTGTGACGGGGTAAAGCGTGTCCCCAAAACATAATTGATCTGCGAGGGCACACACTGAAAATGATCGGCCAATTCGCTCCTCTGTATTTCTACGGCGTTTTGCAGTTCCAAGAGCCTTTTAATATATTCTTCAATTCTTCTGGCTAGACTCATACTATTCACCTGACCTTTATTGACCTTTTCTATATTATAACAGACTTCAACCACTATTATTCAATCTTTGCATGTTTAATTTACCGTTAATTATCTTTAATTAACGTATTTTTAGTCCCCGTTGCTTCCTTTTACTTATTATTTCTTTTTCGGATTATACTTTTTCTGATTTATGTAATTAAAAAACAAAAAAAGCGCTTATTCGCTCAAGCGCTTTTATAATTCATGTAAGCGGTCATTACCTTTCTTCTGATTCTTTGGATCGCGTTGTCCACCGCTTTTATTTGTATGTCCAAAATATCGGTAATTTCACGATAGCTTATCCCTTGTATTCGCAAAGAAAGCACACTTCTCTCCAGTACTGTCAACTCACTTTTCAAAAAGCTCATCAGTTCCTGCATCCCTTCTCGGGCAATTAGTGCCGCCTCAGGCGTTTCGCGATCGCTTTTCATATAATTCTCACCCGAATAGTAGTCAGAGCCATAGCGAGCGTTCTCTTCTTCAACGTATGAATAAATCGGTATCGCATTATTTAGTATTTGTCTTTTCTTGCGGTTTGACCTACTGACAACAGAATCAAGTTCCCTTTTGATACAAATAAAAGCAAAATTGCGAAACCTCACATTTGAGGTATAATTATATGCTTTGACCGCCTCAAGAAGACCTATGGTGGCCTCCTGCAGCAAATCCTGTTGATCGCCGTCCTTAAGGTAGTATTTTTGACACACATAGCGGACAAAACCACGATAGAGGAATATTATTCGCTCCAACGCATCATTGTTACCCTGTTGGGCACGCATAACCAGTTCTTCTTCACTCAGCTGAATCAGGCTATCCATAATACACTCCTTACGTGTCAATTATGTAAACAAATTATCATATTATGGAATTATATTCATCCGCCCTGCGTCCTATATTTTAGGGACCTTGGTTCTATTTTTATGATATTTTTGCATTTATCTCTTTTTTTCGTGCTTTTTTCACGTTATTTTCATGCTATTTTCGTCATGATTTGCTTGATAATTTCATCGTCTTGTTAAATATTGTCGTCTGACAATTCCTCCACCCAGACATATACTTTAGATTGCTTATGATATATTTATTGTTATTTTTTGCTGTATTATCAATATAATATGTTTTTCCATATATGTAAAGTATATTTTCACTATTTGTTTCACAATAAGAACCCCATAATAATATTTAAAAGCCCCTGCTTGGCAAAGGCTTAAAATTCTTGGCTCCCCGAGTAGGACTCGAACCTACAACCCTGCGGTTAACAGCCGCATGCTCTACCATTGAGCTATCGAGGAATCCTCTTGACTCAATAGCTATCTTAGCACAGACAATATTCTCAGTCAATAGTTTCGATTCCGGTTGTTTCGATTCTGGTTACTTCTACAGTACTTCGTACTCCAGTTCCTTTATCAATTCTTCGGCGAAAGGCCCCAGGTCATTTTCCGCAAAGGCTTTCATTGTACCGGCACATACGGTTCTAATGGCAACAATAATCCAATCTTCAGGTATCGCCATTCCCTTCAACTGTTTACGCAGTCTTACTGCTGTTGTTATGGCTTCTTGGGAGCTTAACGAATTAATCTTTTCTACTAATCTCGCATCTCCTTGTTCAACTTTGGCAAACCCGGGAAAGAGACTTTTAATAAATTCGAACCTTGCCTGTTTTTCACAAGACACAACTAAAAATGCCGGTTCACCACAAGACATGGATGCAGCGTGTCCGATAACCTTAGCTTCAACGATGCTTATATTTTCCCTCCGTCGGCTCAGCTTCTCTGCAATGCATGCCGCTGTTGCCATGTTTATGATTATCGAACCGTCCTTTACTATATCCAGAAGGTTTTCAACCGTTTCTTCCACTGCACAAGTCGGCAGAAGAATCATCACCACATCCGCATCTTTTGCAACAGCTAAATCTTTACTGCTGATTCCCCCGGTTTTCTGCGCTAAAACACGAGCTTTATCCTCATTAGAGTCAATAATTATTGTCTCACAATCCTGCGGGAGTTGTCCGGCTACTATCGTACCCATTCTGCCCGCTCCGACAACGACAATTTTCCTCTTCATCCGTCCTCACATCTCTTCTTTTTAGGCTTCCTTATATTATACCGATATTATACTGATATCAACATAGTTTATTCTGAAAGTAACAAAAAACCGGAACTAGTCGTCCGGTTTATCCGTTAAAAGCATGGAGCGGGTGATGGGAATCGGACCCACGCAACCAGCTTGGAAGGCTGGGGCTCTACCACTGAGCTACACCCGCAAATGGCTCCCCGAGTAGGACTCGAACCTACAACCCTGCGGTTAACAGCCGCATGCTCTACCATTGAGCTATCGAGGAATATTAAATTCCTGGCGACGGCATACTCTCCCAGGCCAAAAGACCAAGTACCATCTGCGCTGAAGGACTTAACTGCCGTGTTCGGGATGGGAACGGGTGTGGCCCCTTCGCTATAATCACCAGGAAATCTTAAACATTGAATTTT
>JAHDQS010000005.1 GCA_018433675.1 Clostridia bacterium | reverse complement strand
TCAGGCCAGAGATTTGCCGCCACCTTCCTTCGCACTCCACCTCACGATGGACGCGCTTGGCCTTGGCTATACACTTCCCACTACCGGGCGTGTTCGGGACTTTCACCCGTTAGACTGCGCCCATGCCGGGCGCACAAGAAAAGGGGCTTGCTGAAACTAATGTTTCAATAAGCCCCTCTTTATCAACAGGTGACGGCGGCTGTTGTTTGTTGTAGTTAACGGTATTTATCGGATGTTATATTTACTCAAAGTCTTTATCGTTTTGGTTTTCGTTTTTCTCTTTTTGGTAATTCTTTGTTTTGTAAGAGTTCTTTTCTTCATCAAATTCTAATTCGTTTATTTTGTCACGGGTGCCAAACTCGGTAGCAGTTTCTTGATTCAATTTGTCAAGGTAATTTTTATTACCCGCTTTATAGGTCTGGTTACCCTTTGGTTTATTCTTCATAAGAACCTCCTAAAATAATTTGTTGTGCTGGAGCAATTCTTGCACCGCCGTCAAAAAGGATGCAGTTTTATCCCTCCTTTCTCTTTCTGTGGGTATTTTCCCCAAAAATAAAAACACTATCCGATAAAATATTCATGTGTTAAAATTGTTTTGTGACATAATCAGTTTACAGGAACTTTTTTAGATAAATAACGTCTATAAATATTGATTTGTGAAGGGGGGCAGTTGACCGTGCATAGGGAAGAAGAGTTGGTGAGAAAAAGCAAAAACGGTGATATTGATGCTTTTGAAGAATTGGTTTGCCGTTATGAGCGTAGGGTATACACAGTGGCTTATCGGATGATGGGAAACCACGAGGACGCCAGTGACTTAGCTCAAGAGGCTTTTCTCAGAGCTTTTCAGGCAATAGAAAAATTTCGCGGCGAGGCTTCTTTTCTAACCTGGGTCTGTAGGATTGTCACCAACGTTTGCCGTGATGAGTTAAGGAAAAAACATCATGTGTTCATTGAATCATACGACGAAAGAATAGATTTGGATGAGGGTGAGGTCGTCAAGCAGTATCCGACTTCTGAACCGGGTCCGGCAGAGGTCTATGAAAAGAAAGAATTACAGGATTATGTTCAGGCAGCTATCAGTACCCTTTCGCCGGAATTTCGAATAGCCTTGGTTATGCGGGATATTCAAGGGTTCTCTTATCAAGAAATTGCAAAAGAATTGGAATGTTCCTTGGGAACGGTGAAATCAAGGATAAACAGAGCCAGGAACTATCTTAAAGAAAAGCTCATCAGTGAACAGGAACAAAAAGCAAACAGTCAACGTCTATTTGTGTAGGAAGGGGGGGAAGAGTATGAACTGCAGACAAGTTAAAGAAAATTTATCCGCGTATCTGGATGGTATGTTAGATGAAAACGAACAGGCTGAAGTAAAGAAGCATCTGGAGGGCTGTTCGGAATGCTTGAAAGAATATGAGGCATTAAAAAAGACGGTAGCTGTGCTGTCTTCTTTAGAAGAACTTATTCCACCGGCGGATTTTCGTCGTAAATTGCGGAAAAGGTTGGAGCAGGGGTCGGCTAAAAAGCGTAATAATATCTTACATTCATTAGCAGGACGACTGAAGGGCATACCTCGTTCGACCTTAATACCGGTAGCGGCGGCCTTTGTTATTTTGCTTGTGATTATTCCCTTGTCCCGCCTGCCAATAGGCGGTGGAATGGGATTATCTAGCCGAGTGGCTCGTGATATGGATACCGCTAAGTCGGAGGAAATAATGTATCAAAGCAGTGCCGGTGTGCCACAATCCGCCCCTGCGGCTGACAATGGTTTTACCGAAGATGGTGCGAATCGCATTTTGGGGCAAAAAGAGAGTATAGCCGAAGTACGAGCTGGAGAAAGTAAAGTACAGTACGAAGAATATGAAAGAAAAATCATCAAAAATGCCGATGTTACATTGGATGTAGAAGATTATAGCTACACAGTAGCGGAGATCAAGGATAAAGTAATGATCATGAACGGCTATATCGTTAATGAGAATACCAGTGTGGTTGGGCCCGAAGAAATTCTGAGAGGGCATTTGCAAGTCAGAGTTCCCCAAATGCATTTTGAGGATATGCTTGAGGAAATGGATGTCTTGGGTAAGGTAAAAAACAGGAATATTTACGCACAGGACGTTACCGAAGAATATGTTGACATTGACAGTCGCTTAAAGGCCCTTCAGACAAAAGAGGAACGGCTTTTGGCCATACTTTCGAAATCAGGGGAGCTTAGCGATATCCTTGCTGTGGAAAACGAATTGGCTAATACCCGTGCACAATTAGAATCACTGACGGGAAGACTGCGGTATTTGGACAACAGGACGGAGTTCTCTACTATAGGGATAAGCATACAACAGGTTCAATCTTCGACAACGAAAATAACTGCTACCGGACTCAGCGGAGTAATGATCAGGGCAAAAGAGGCATTTATCCGAGCAATCAATAATATTCTGCTGTTTATCGGCAAACTTGTGGTATTCGTCGGAGCGGCACTTCCTTATCTGGTAATAATCGTGCTTTTGGGAGGCTGTGGCTTCTGGTTTTTGAAAAAGAGGAAAAAGGAATAAAAGCTTGCTCTTGAGGCATATTAAACAAGAAGCAGATAATTATTAAAGAAAAGGTGTGCAGGAGATCTATCCCGCACACCGAATTTTTATATATACAACAAGGTTCCCGGGACAGGTCCTTGGGATCCGACAGCAATCTTTGAGGGCGATAATACTTAATAACAAATATATGGTTATCGGGGGGAGATATTTGACTGATAAATTTATCTTGATAGATGGCAATAGTTTAGCAAACAGGGCTTTTTATGCAATACCCATGCTTTCAAACTCCCAAGGATTGATTACCAATGCTGTTTACGGTTTCTGCAACATGCTTAGAAAAATCCTTGAGGAGGAGAAACCGCGTTATTTGGCAGTGGCTTTTGATAAGGGCAGAATAGTCTTTCGACACAAGGAATATGAGGACTATAAGGCAACGAGAAAGGGAACACCTGAGGAATTAAAGGAGCAATTTCCGGTATTGAAGGATTTGCTGAGGGTGATGAACGTTGCCTCTTATGAACTGGAAGGCTATGAGGCCGACGATTTGATCGGGACCCTCGTGAAATGGGGAGAAGATAAGGGGCTGAATGTTGCTGTAGTGACAGGCGATAAGGATGCCCTGCAGTTGGTTTCGGAAAAGACGAGGGTACTCTTAACCAAAAAAGGTATTACCGAACTGGAATGCTACGATGAGAAGAAGCTGTACGAGAAGTATGGGCTTGAACCACGGCAGATCATTGAACTGAAGGGGCTGATGGGTGATGCTTCGGATAACATACCCGGTATTCCCGGGGTAGGAGAAAAAACAGCCCTCAGGCTCCTTAAGGAATACGATCATATAGAAAACGTTTTGGCAAACAAGAGCGCCTATAGCGGTAAGAAGCTGGGTGCTTTATTAGAGGAATACGGGGAACAGGCTTTGTTGAGCAGAAGGCTGGCTACCATCGAATGCCGGGTACCTTTGCAAATTGATGTTGATGAATTGCGGGTGAAGGAGCCGGATTATCCGTCATTAATCGAGAGGTTAAAGGAACTGGAATTTAACAGCCTTCTGCAGGATGCTATGGCAAAGGCAGGAAAGGACAGGGTAGAAGATGAAGCGGAGGGCAGCCGACAGCCGACCGGCAGGCTTATAAATAGTGGGGAAGAGCTGCGGGAAGCTTTAACGGGAAAAATCATCGGACTGTCTGTATATTTGCGGATAGAGAACAGGAGAACAGAGGATAGGCAAAAAAAAGGACATAAAGGTATAATCATAACAGGCATGGCTGTAAAACCGGAGACGGACGGACAGATAGGTTCTGAAGGGCTTTGCCTTGCTTGGCAAGACGACGATGGGTTGAAGGAATACCTTGCTGTGCTTAAGCCTTTTTTGGAAGAAAAGGAGATCAAAAAGACCTTGTATGACGGCAAAACAGCGATAATGGCTTTTGCCGGGCATGATGTAAGGATACAGGGGATTTGGCATGATGTGATGTTGATGTCGTATCTTTTACATCCCGAGCGGGGGCAAGCAGATCAGGAGGTTGACAAAAAGGACCATAGTAATGAGGCTGCATATGCGGCACTTGAGATGCTGGAAGGGACGGGGAAACGTCTGGAAGAAAACCTAAAAGAACACGGATTGCTTAGCCTTTACAGCGAGGTAGAATTACCTTTGAGTTGTGTACTGGCCGAAATGGAGATGACCGGGGTCTGCCTTGATTGTTCAATACTGGAACAGATTGGGACGGAGTTGGATGCACGTGTTGATAAACTGACGACCGAGATTTATCGGTTAGCAGGTGAAGAATTTAATATTAATTCCCCCAAACAGCTAGGCGTAATCCTTTTTGAGAAGCTCGGGCTACCGAAAGGGAAAAAGACTAAAACAGGTTATTCAACAAATGCTGCCGTGTTGGAGTCATTAGCTTATGAACACGAAATTGTGGATAACATCCTGTTATACAGGCAGTTAGTTAAGCTTAAGACCACATATATTGATGGGTTAAGGAACATTGTTAACCCTTATGACAAACGTGTTTATACCTCTTTTAACCAAGCTGTTACAGCGACGGGTCGCTTATCCAGTACGGAACCTAACCTGCAGAATATCCCAATCCGGATGGAAGAGGGCAGACGTATCCGAAAGGCCTTTGTTTCCTCCCCCGGTAATCTGCTGTTATCAGCCGATTATTCTCAAATCGAGTTGAGGGTTTTGGCTCATGTGGCACAGGATGAGGTTTTGATTGAGGCCTTTATGAATAATCAGGACATCCATAAACGTACGGCAGCGGAGGTCTTCGGCGTACCGATGGATTCCGTAGGTAAGGATATGCGCAGGGCTGCCAAAGCTGTGAATTTTGGTATTGTCTATGGGTTAAGTGATTTCGGTTTAAGTCGTGATTTGGGGATATCACGCCAGGAGGCGAAGGAGTACATCGACAACTATTTTCGGCGTTATCCCGGGGTCAAGAGGTACATGGAGGAAACTATTGACTCGGCCAGAGAGAAAGGATATGTAACGACTATCCTGAATCGGCGCCGCTATTTTCCTGATATAGCGAGCAAGAACTTTCATTTGCGCAGTTTTGCCGAAAGGTCAGCGATAAATACCCCGATCCAGGGTAGTGCCGCCGATATTATTAAGCTCGCTATGCTGAGGATGCACCGGTATTTACAGGAGAACAGTGATATAGGGTCGATGATTCTGCAGGTCCATGACGAACTTATTTTTGATGTCCCTGTCGCTTTGGCGGACCAATTGGCTGTTAATGTAGAGGAAATAATGAGCAAGGCTTATCCGTTGAATGTGCCGCTGAAAGTGGATTTGCAGAAAGGGCCCAATTGGTACGAACTGGCACCGATATAGAGGGGATGAGGTTCTATGCCTGAACTACCGGAAGTGGAAACTGTAAAAAGGTCTTTGGAGCCTTTAGTTAAAGGCAGAATAATAGAAAAAACCGATGTTTTTTATCCCGGCATTATTAAAAAGCCTGCGACTGAAGAATTTGTTCAATATCTTCAAGGCAAAGAAATGCGAGGGATAAAAAGAAGAGGGAAGTATTTACTGTTTACTTTAGGCGAAGGCGGTTTACTGGTGATTCATTTGAGAATGACCGGACAGTTGGTTCTCAGACGTAAAGGAGAGGAGCTTATTAAGCATACCCATTTGGTTTTTCATCTTTCCGGCGGGGATGAGCTGAGGTTTATCGATATTCGGAAGTTTGGTCTTGTTTACCTTATTCCGAGCGGTAAGTGGGAGGAAGCCGGGGGTTTATCAACTCTGGGTCCGGAGCCTTTGGAGGCAGAATTTTCGTTATCCGCTTTTCAAAAAGCCCTGCAGCAGAAAAAGGTTGGGGTGAAAGCTTTTCTTTTGGATCAGCGTAATATAGCGGGTATCGGTAATATCTATGCCGATGAAATACTTTTTGCCGCGGGTTTGAAGCCCCAGCGTAGTGTGAACGGCATTGGCGATGAGGAAGCGGAGTGCCTTTATAATGCCATCAGAGCGGTATTGACTGAGGGAGTTAGATACAGGGGAACGTCTATTCGTGATTACGTGGACGGCAATGGTGAGCGGGGTAGTTTCCAGGAAAGGTTGAAGGTTTATGATCGGGCGGGAAAGGTCTGCGTAAGGTGTGGAACTGCCCTGGTCAAGGAGGTTGTGGCAGGAAGGGGTACGGTGTATTGCCCGTCTTGTCAAGTTTGACCTGAAGGAGTTTTCTCTATACTTTCAGGGTGAGGAGTGTCGGGGTATGATGGTGATTGGTTTAACCGGGGGAATTGCAACGGGGAAGAGTCTGATTTCCGGCTTTCTTAAGGAAAAAGGGGCAGTGATAATAGATGCTGATGAGTTGGCAAAAAATGCAGTTATCCCTAAAAGCCCGGCTTGGCAGGAAATTTATGAGTGTTTTGGAAAGGAGTATTTTGACAAAGAAGGTAATATAGACAGGAAAAAGTTGGGCAAGCTTGTTTTTTCAAAACCCAGTGCCCGAGAAAAAATAAATAGCATCATTCATCCGCGAGTTATCCGTGAAACTGAGGAGCTTCTCGAACATTACAGGAAAGAAAAAATGGCTAAGGTTGTAGTTGTCGATGCCCCTTTGTTGATAGAGGCAGGGATGACGGGAATGGTCGACGAGGTTTGGCTGGTCGCTGTTTCCCCTGCTATCCAATTGAAGCGTTTGAGGGAGAGGGACGGGATTTCTTTGAGTGAAGCCCAACAAAGGGTTACTTCGCAAATGCCGCTGGACGATAAGCTTGCCTATGCCGACAGGGTTATAGATAACAGCGGAAGTCAGGCCGAGACGTTGAAAAGGGTTGGGGATTTATGGAATTCGGTGAATTGAGTTATATTTTATATTGCAAGGGTATAAATATTTTGTTAGTATACCTACGTATACCCGAAAAAAAATTTTGGGTGCGTACACGGGAGGAACCCTGTTGTATAATCGGCGGCGATGTAAAGTGTTAGTTCTGTTGGCTTTGCTTTTTTTGTTGATATTGCTTGCTAACAGTTCATGGTTTATAAAGTTATTTTATCCTTTTCCTCATAAGGAGTTAATTGAGAATCACTGCGAGGAGTACAATGTAGATAAGTATCTTGTATTGGCTGTAATTAAGGCGGAAAGCCGTTTTTATACCAAGGCGCAGTCCCGTTCCGGGGCTCGCGGCTTGATGCAGATTATGCCCGAAACGGGTATCTGGATTGCTGAACAGACAAAGCAGGAAGACTTTGCGGTGGATTATCTTTATCAGCCGGAGTATAATATCCCCATGGGTATATGGTATTTGTCCTATCTTGACAAAATGTTTCAAGGCAATATACCGGAGGTGCTTGCCGCGTATAATGCCGGTGAAAAAAAAGTCAGGGATTGGGTTCAAGATGGTACGTGGACAGGGTTGTTACAAGATGTGGACCGTATTCCATACGCAGAAACCAGAGAGTATATTGATAAGGTGCTTTTTGATTATCATGTGTATAAGAGGGTTTATAAGCAAAGAAGCTAAGTGAGGCGGTTGCGACAACGTTGAAGAGGGAGCGAGAGGAGCATTATGGAAAAGAGGATAAAAACCCTTAGTCAGGTAAAGGACTTTAAAGTAGATAAGGGTAGGAAGCTGTTTTCGGCAGAACATGAGGAAATCATTACAGGCATTACAACAGACATTTATTTTATCAAAACCCAGGAAATTCTAGAAAAGAAGGGATTAGCCGATACGCGTGTTGTAGTTGAGATATTTGCTCGCCGGGAAGGGATACTGGCCGGAGTGCCGGAGGTTTGCGGATTGTTATCCGACTGTGAAGCTCAGGTTTGGTCTCTCAAAGAGGGACAGCCTTTTGGCCCTAAAGATGTGGTTATGAGAATAGCCGGAAGGTATAGTGACTTTGGTATATACGAAACAGCTGTTCTGGGCATTCTGGCAAGTTCCAGCGGATGGGCTACTGCTGCTAAAAAGGCGAAGGAGGCGGCAGGGGACAAGCCGGTCCTTTGTTTCGGAGCAAGGCATGTTCATCCGGCGGTTGCTCCTGTTATGGAAAGGGCGGCCTTGATCGGCGGTGCCGACGGGGCGAGTTGTATTTTGGGAGCCAAGCTGGCCGGGAAAGAGCCTGCCGGTACAGTCCCACATACTATTTTTCTGATCATGGGGGACTCAGTTAAGGTTGCACTTGCCTACCATGAGATAATGCCGGAAGGGGAACCGCGCACGGTATTGGTAGATACCTTTAAAGATGAAGCGGAAGAAACACTGCGTGTTGCGGAGGCTCTTGGCCCTGCCCTGCAAAGCATTCGTCTTGATACGCCGAGCGAACGGGGGGGGGTAACTCCCGGATTGGTGAGAGAGGTAAGAGGCAGGCTTGATCATGCCGGATACAATCATGTAAAGATTTTTGCCTCCGGGGGTCTGTTCCCCGAGCGGATAGTCGAGTTAAAAGAGGCCGGGGTGGATGCTTTTGGAGTAGGAAGCTATATTTCCGGGGCCGTAGCCATTGATATGACTATGGATATCAAGGAGATTGAAGGAAAACCGGTTGCCAAGAGAGGGAGAATTCCCGGTATTACCCAAAACGATCAGCTTTGCAGGGTTAAATAGTTAAAAAATGACGCAAAAAAACGGTTTTCAGGGAATTATGCCTGGAAACCGTTTTTTAACGCAATCAACTCAAAATGCCGATCAATGGCTAAACTTTATCTCAGCGGGTTGTAACCGAAACCCATGTTTGAAAGTGTCTCTGCTGCTGCTCTTGATTGTAAAGGATAGCGCATTCTTCATCACAAAACTCCAATACCTCATCATCAATATACAATTCAAAGCGAGCATCGTCAATGCTGTTGCCGCAATATCTACACATTTTAAAAACCTCCTTAATCGTATCTTCTCCTCAAAAAACGAAAAACCTCAGGAGCACTGAGGTTAAAGTCAAATAGTCCCTCCCCCCCTGTGAGATAGCGCTCCACCGGTAACCACGAAGACATGGGTTGCCGGTGACAGTCCTGCACCTATTCGATGCAGACCCAGCCGCAGCAAGTTGGGCTTGCCGGACTTCGGCGGTATTTCCTTTCACCCATCTTCATAGTTTCCCAACTCAGAAGGGGTACTGATAAACACCGCACCTCTACCTCACCTCGGAAAGAGATGAGGTAATAATTGTGAAGTTTTTGTAGGTATTCCTATAAAAACTATATCACAGATTAGGTTGTAATGCAATGCGTAAGGGAATTATCCGGAACGCTGAATCACCTGAGGGGAGTTGTTGGCAGGGGAGTTGACCAGGGAAGAGACAGGGTAATAATCCATTAAATCCGGAAGATATGGTTGCAGCAGCGGCTCTAAAACAGATTGTTCACAGACAGAGGAATCGAGCCAGGTTTCAATTGCCTGAGCACTTAAAATCACCGGCATACGGTTATGAAGGGGAGCAAGAAGGGAATTAGCATTTGTTGTGATGATGGTACAGGTAAAAAGCGGCTGTTTTTGAGGTGTCATCCACATTTCCCAAAGTCCGGCCATGGCGAAAGGAGCGTTGTCTCGGAGCGTTATTCTGTATGGCTGTTTGCTTGATGAACGCTTGTTCGGATCGCTTTTTTTCCATTCATAGAATCCGTCTGCCACAATGATACAGCGTTTTTTTAGAAAGGATTGGCGAAAGCTTGGTTTTTCCGCCACGGTTTCAGAGCGGGCATTTATCAAGGAGTACCCTATTTTTTCGTCTTTGGCCCAGGAGGGGATTAAGCCCCAGCGAAAAAAACTCAGTTTGCGGGGATGACTGTCGCGAACAACCGGGATGTTTTGGGTGGGAGCGGCATTATATAAAGGAGAGTATTCTCCCTCGACAATGTCTATTTTAAAGTGTTCGGTTATTGTATCGATATCCATGGTTGTGGTAAAACGGCCGCACATAACCATCACCCTTTCTGCCTTTTCTAGTGTTATAATATTATAAAACACAGGGAGAAACAAATTCATTAACCGGGGAGATGTTTTCTTTGGTTGAAAAGGGAATTGTCGTGATCGATGATGATCCGAAAATAAGGGCGATGTTGGTAAGAAGCCTTTCGTACAGAGGATATAAGGTTTATGATGCCGAGGATGGCATGAAAGGCTGGGAACTAACTGTGAAAGTAAAGCCACAGTTGGTTATTCTTGATATTATGCTGCCGGAAATGAACGGTTATGAGGTGTGTGAACAATTAAAGAGGCTGGAGGATATACCTATCCTGATGCTCACGGCGAAGGATGATGTCAAGGACAGGGTCAAAGGTTTGGACTGCGGGGCTGATGATTATCTTGTCAAACCCTTTGCTTTGGAGGAGTTATTAGCCAGGGTGCGTGCGCTGCTGCGACGTTTTGAAAAGGATGTTGAAAAGATCTTAAAGTTTGGCGATATTATGGTGAATACCGAGACATTTTTAGTAAAACGCGGGGAGAGGGAAATAGAACTGACGGCTAAGGAGTTTTCTTTGCTCTGCCTGTTTTTAAGGCACCCCCGCCAAGTCTTAACAAGGGAAAGAATAATGGAATTAGTCTGGGGCTACGATTATGAGGGGGAGTCCAATGTATTAGAAGTATACATTGGCTATCTGCGCAATAAACTTGAGGCAGAAAATGAAGATAGGGTTATTCATACCGTACGGGGAATCGGTTACGTTCTGAAGGAATAGGGGGATTGCTATGCCGATACGCTGGCGTTTAACCATATGGTACACAGCAGTTTTACTGGTGGTTTTGCTTTTGATAGGAAGCAGTGTTTATTTGGTATTGGAGTATTCACTGACTGCGGAGATAGAAAGAAACCTTGAAAACAAGGCGGAGGAAGTTATTAAATCCACCAAGGTTGTGGGTTCGCTGCCGTTTTTTTTGCGTCAGGTGGTACTGCCGGATGTAGAGGTCTTTGCCGCTCCTGATATATATTTGCAGGTGATAACCAGAGAAGGTGAAGCGGCGGTAAGGTCAAACAATCTTGGTCAATACAAGCTTCCTGTGCCGGAAGAAGCGTTGGAAGAGATCCTGCAAGGAAACAAAGGATTTACTTCGATAAATGTTGCCGGGGAAAAACTGAGGATGCTTATCAGGCCGATTATGTTGGATAATAATATTGTGGGGTTTTTGCAGGTAGCTCGTCCGTTGAGTATGGTGACGGAGGCTCTGAATAGATTAAAAATAGTACTGCTATTTTGCGGAGGCGGCGGTATTTTGCTCTCTCTCGGTTTAGGATGGTTTATGTCGAATAAGGTCCTGGCTCCAATTAGGAGCATAACCACGGAAGCCGGTAAAATTGGGCAAGAAAGGAGCTTTGAGAGGAGAGTAAGTTACAGCGGTCCGGCAGATGAACTGGGCGAGTTGACGGTTACTTTCAATGATATGCTGGCCAGCTTGGAAGAGGCATATAAGAAAATGGCCGGTCTTTTGGAAACCCAGCGGCGCTTTGTTGCCGATGCTTCCCATGAACTGCGGACTCCTCTTACTTCTATTCAGGGCAACGTAGATTTTCTACTGAGTATGAGTAAAGAGCGCGTTGAAGATGAAACAGGAGCTCTGGAAGATGTCTCGGCTGAAACAAAAAGACTGGCGCGCATGGTTAGGGAACTGCTTCTTTTAGCTAGGGCCGATTCGGGCTTTAAACCAGAATTAAAGCACCTTGAGTTTTATCCGGTGCTTGAAGAGGCTGTTCGTCAAGCACGTTTTATGGTGAAGGGACAAAAATTTACTTTTAATACGGAGGGAGCGAAGGGGATTATAATTGAGGGAGACGGAGATTATCTAAAGCAAATGCTGCTGGCGTTTTTAGATAACGCTTTTAAATACACTCCGGCGGAGAAGGAAGTGAAGTTGAGCGTTGAGCGGGAGAAACCATGGATAAAGATATCATTATCTGATGAAGGTCCTGGTATAAGCCAAAAAGAGCTACCCCATATTTTCGAAAGGTTTTATCGGGCCCAAGCTTCAAGAAGCGGAGATGGTACAGGTCTAGGGTTGGCAATTGCCAAGTGGATTGTGGATGAGCATAAAGGAGAGATCAAGGTAGAAAGTGGACAGGGGAAGGGTACGAACTTTATAATTAAGCTTCCGATTCTCAGGTTATTTTAAGGAAAGGGTGTTATCTTGGCAGTAGAATAGTTTAAGGGGGGAACAGTATGGAAAACAAGCTAATTAACAGGCTGCTGGTGGTATGTACTCTGTTGGCATTTTTAGGGGGAGTATTTATTACGGGAGCATATATGGAGGTAAACGGATATGCTGCTCCCTGGAGCAATCCTAAGCCGGTTCAAGCAAGCACAGTAGCAGAAGAGATAGATACAGGGACAGCGACTGGTTTGTTCGGGGAAAATACCATCCGGGAAATAGTAAAAAAAGCGGGGCCAGCCGTGGTGAAAATCGAGACGACAGTCGAGGTTGCGGGAAATAGCACCAATCCGTTCCTCAACGATCCATTTTTCCGGGAATTCTTTGGCGATGACTTTCAATATAGTCCACGGTCGCAAATCACCCAAGGTATGGGTTCGGGTTTTATATTCTCTAAGGACGGATACATTTTGACAAACAATCATGTTGTCAGTGATGCCAAAGAGATAAAGGTTTATCTTTCCAGCAGGCAGGAGCCCTACACTGCTAAAATGATAGGCTCCGATGCCGAACTCGACCTGGCGGTCATTAAGATTGAAGCGGGCAATGATTTGCCGATGCTTAAATTTGGCAACAGTGACAATGTCAGTGCCGGCAGTTGGGTTGTGGCCATCGGTAATCCCTATGGTCTTGACCACACGGTAACTGTAGGTGTCATCAGCGCGACAGGCCGACCGGTGACTATCGAAGGGCAGGAATACAAAAACCTTATTCAGACAGATGCCTCTATTAACCCGGGAAACAGCGGAGGTCCGCTCTTAAACCTAAACGGTGAGGTTGTCGGCATCAATACGGCCGTGAATGCTTCCGCCCAGGGTATCGGTTTTGCTATTCCCAGTTCAACCGTTGAACAGATACTTGATCAGTTATTGACAGAAGGTAAGGTGATTCGGCCTTGGCTGGGTGTCATCATTCAACCGGTCACAGATGAGCTCGCCCAGTATTTTGGATTAGAAAAAGCGGAAGGCGCTTTGATTAGCAATGTTCAAAGCGGTTCTCCCGCGGAAAAAGCCGGTCTGAGAAGGGGTGACATCATCCTGCAGTATAATGATAAGCCGATTAAGACCACCGAGGAATTGCAAGAGGCGGTCAGGGAAACGGAAATTGGGCAAAAGGTTGTTCTGCTTGTTCATCGTTCGGGAGGTACTGTTTATGTCAGTGTGACTATTGATGAAAGATAATTTACGAAAATATGCTTGACACTACAGATTTTATTTCCTCGAAAACGGCTGCTTTTGAAAGGCAGCCGTTTATTGTGACGATGTTTTCTCCGGCTGTCTTCAGTTCTGCTATTAAGATTTCATATTTTTGAGCGATGGCTGTTAGAGTTTTTTCGTTCTCATATAGCTCCTCATGGATACGAGAACTATGCCGTCTTTCCAGCGATTTTTCTACCGGTATATGAAGAAAAATGGTTAAATCGGGTTTGATGGCGTATTTGTTTATTTGCTTCAACCATTCCAAATCCACGCTCAGGGATTGATAGGCCAATGAAGAAAGGTAATATCTGTCAGATAACACGTTCAGGCCCTTCTCCAGCATCTTATTAATTCCTTCTTTTTGTTCAAAATCACCTGAACAGTAAAGATGGTCTAAGCGGTCGGCGGCAAAGAGCAAAGCCATGACTCTTTCATCAAGAGCTTTTAACCTTTTACTCAAGGCCAGGCGAATCAGGCTGCCAACCGGACCATTCGTTGGTTCTTGAGAGAAATGGGTTTTTCCAAATTCGTGTTCTTTTTCAAGCAACCAGATTTTAAGAAGATCCAGTTGAGTAGAGGTCCCGGAACCGTCCAGGCCTTCCAGAACAATGAATTTACCTTTATGGGACAAGTTTTTCACGCCCTTTCTCGTTCTAGACAATATTTTACCATATTAATTTTATTATCTAAAAGGTTACATATTTTAATAACAAGGGTTAATACTATTAGTGAAAATAATTAAACGATCAAGGAGGAATAACTATCCGATGAATAAAAAATCCGGTGCCCTTATTTTGATTTTTGTTTTGTTGTTTGGACTTGCTGTATTCTCTGCTTGTAATATCCAGCAGCGTCCGGAGACGGTCCAGCCTGAGCCGAATCAACCTGCTCCGCAAGACGAGGGAATGGCCGAGGCTAACAAGGAGGCGGAGATGTTGGCAGAAAAGATTGAGGATCTGGACGAAATCAACTCCGCGACAGTGGTTTTGTCAAATAATACAGCTTGGGTGGGCGTTGATATGAAAGCAGATACGGAGGATGAAGTCACAGAAAACATCAAGGAAAAAGTATCCGGCATCGTAAAAGCAGAAAAGGATGATATAACAAACGTTCATGTTACGGCGGATGCTGATACGGTTACCAGATTAAAAAACATTGCCCGGGATATTGCGGACGGCAAACCGGTATCAGGATTTATGAAAGAGCTAGAAGAGATTGGCAGGAGGGTCACACCTTCAACGGATGCACAAGAATAAAACGCGAATAGCGCAAATATCATTAATGGCGAATGAGGAGGACCTGTGTGAAAAAGCAGGTCCTTTTCATTTGTACGGATATTTGTTTAAAGTATAACAAAAAATCCGGTTATTAAGGAGGATTATTAAGCAGGATAACTTGATTTTTATGAGAGATAAAATTAAAATGAACTAGTGGACAAGACAAAATAATAGGAAGAAGAAGGTGGTTTTATCAACATAATGCTGTTAAGCTTTGTTTCCGGTCTCGTTACGGGGTTGGGGGCATTAATCGTTATAATGATAAGGAATCCTTCGAAAAAGTTGATGTCCTGGTCTCTTGGTTTTGCTTCCGGAGTCATGATTGGGATATCCACTTTGAGTTTGATCCCGGAGAGTATAGAGACGGGCTCACTCTACTCCTGTTTGGGCGGCTTCGTCT
This sequence comes from Clostridia bacterium, assembly GCA_018433675.1. Classification (GTDB taxonomy): domain Bacteria; phylum Bacillota; class Peptococcia; order DRI-13; family SM3-B62; genus SM3-B62. Next base: position 225,290 of record JAHDQS010000005.1, on the reverse strand, counting down.
TTGGCGCCTTTTTTATGTGGGTGATTGATGTGGCGTTGCCCCATGTATATAAAACAGATACGGAGCACGATTTTTATATGAAAATGGGCTCTTTTATCGCTTTGGGAATCGCCTTTCATAATGTCCCTGAGGGTATTGCTATCGGTGCGAGCCATCATGTATCGGCAGAGCTTGGGACAGCGACCGCACTATCTATAGGTATTCATAATATTGCGGAAGGTTTGAGCGTTGCGATGCCCCTTAGCTTAGGAAAAATGGGGAAGACAAGAATTGTATTTATTACAACGATGACGGGCTTGGCCACGTTATTAGGGACCGTAATCGGAGTTAATATTGTAGCCATATCTGAAATGCTGATTTCTTTCTCGCTTGCCTTTGCGGCAGGAGCCATGCTTTATATATGCAGTGACGAACTGATACCACAAAGTCATGGTACTCACAGTCATGCAGCAAATTTAGGGATAATTATGGGTATCATGCTGGCTGTGATAATATAGTAAAAAAGCGGACAATGGTATAAGGGGTGAAAATAAATGCTTGAAGTAAAAAATGTAACATATACGGTGGAAGACGAAGGGGGAACAACCGAGATCCTGAAAAATGTTAGCCTTACTCTGGAGGATGGAAAATTTTATGTTATTACCGGACCTAACGGCGGGGGAAAGTCTTCTTTGGCTAAGATTATCATGGGTATATATCCGGTGACAAGCGGCAGTATTATCTTTAACGGCAAAGATATCACAACCTCAGATGTAACCGAAAGGGCCAGAATGGGGATTGGGTTCGCTTTTCAACAGCCGCCGCGTTTTAAAGGGATAACTGTCGGCGAACTCTTATACCTTTCTGCCGGAGAGTCGGGAAGAGGCAGGGGCTGTAATTTTTTGTTTGATGTCGGGTTATGTCCGAAGAGTTATGTAGACAGGGAAGTTAACGGCAACTTGTCGGGTGGAGAACTTAAAAGGATAGAAATTGCAACTTTGATGAACAGAAAATTGGATATTGCCATATTTGACGAGCCTGAGGCAGGAATAGACCTCTGGAGTTTCAGTAAGTTGACGGAAACATTCCGGCGGATGCATGAGAGGTCAAAAACCACTATCGTTATCATATCTCACCAGGAACGGATTCTGGAAATGGCCGATGAGATAATCTTGGTGGCAGACGGTCAGGTTCAAAAAAAGGGGAACAAGGATATCATATTACCCGGTATATACAGGGATTGCAACTATACTAAAAACTGTCTGGAAAGGATTGAAACCATTGATAGATAGTATCGAAAAAAAAATACTGGAAGAAATAGCCGGCTTGCATGAAATCCCCCAGGGCGCTTTCAGCTTGCGAAAGGATGGAGAAAGCGCAAAAGTAAGTTCGACTGCTAATATTGAAATAAAGCCGAAAAAGGACAAGCCGGGTATTGACGTTATTGTCAAACCGGGAACGAAAGGTGAAAGCGTTCATGTTCCTGTTGTGATTACGGCAACGGGAATTGACGACATGGTTTATAATACCTTTGATATTGGTGAAAACGCTGACGTCGTTATTGTTGCAGGCTGCGGCATTCATAATCCGGGAGAGAAAAAATCCCAGCATGACGGAATCCACAATTTTATTGTCAGAAAGGGTGCACGCCTGCGCTATGTGGAAAAGCATTACGGCGAGGGGAAGGGTACCGGGGAACGGATACTTAATCCTGTGACCGACCTGATTATCGAAGAAGGTGCCTACGTGGAAATGGAAATGGTGCAGATACGCGGCGTTGATTCTACCAAGAGGAACACTCAGGCGAAGGTGTACAAAGATGCCCATCTTGTTATTACCGAGAGGCTGCTCACTCATGGCAAACAGTTTGCCGAATCAAATGTTGTAGTTGAGCTTCTAGGTGAAAATTCCACTACGCAGTTATTATCTCGTACAGTGGCCCAGGACAATTCCAGACAGATTTTTTATCCGCGGGTCATTGGGAAGAATAAGTGCCGGGGGCATGTGGAATGCGATTCGATTATTATGGGGGATGCTGTTGTCAGGTCTATTCCGGAAATTGCCGCTCATCACGAGGATGCGCAGCTGGTGCACGAAGCGGCTATCGGCAAAATAGCCGGCGAGCAGATAATTAAGCTGATGACACTGGGCCTTTCGGCCAGTGAGGCCGAAGAAACTATTTTGCAGGGCTTTTTGAAATGAAGCGAGTCCCATCAGTGGGAGTCTTAGTGTTGGTTAATGAGATGAACAGGCGGGGGAGAGGTAAAAATGGGATACCGAATTGAGAGGGATTCATTGGGAGAGGTGAAGGTGCCGGAGGACAAGCTGTGGGCAGCTCAAACCCAAAGGAGTTTTGAAAATTTTAAAATCGGTACGGAAAAAATGCCGCAGGAAATAATAGAGGCCTTTGCCATTTTGAAGAAGGCGGCGGCAATTAGCAATAACCGGCTGAACAGGCTTGACGATAAGAAAACGAAAGCCATTGTTTCGGCCTGCGATGAAATACTGGCGGGGAAGTTTGATGATAACTTTCCGCTGGTTGTTTGGCAGACGGGCAGCGGAACACAAACAAACATGAATCTCAACGAGGTAATAGCTAATCGCGCCAGTCAGATTTGGGGTGAAAAGACGATTCACCCGAACGATCATGTCAATATGTCCCAAAGCTCTAACGATACCTTCCCTACTGCAATGCACATTGCGGCGGTAAAGGCTGTAGAGGAAAGACTACTCCCGGCGATCAGTGAGTTAAGGGCCACTTTTTTTCTGAAGGAGATAGAGTTTGAAAGTATCGTCAAGACGGGCAGGACACATCTACAAGATGCTACGCCGTTGACACTGGGACAGGAAATCAGTGCCTGGCGCAGAATGATGGAAAAATCGGAAGCCATGCTCCGGGAGAGTATCGGGCAATTGAAGGAATTGGCCCTTGGCGGTACGGCTGTCGGTACGGGGTTAAATGCGCCTTGTGGGTTTGGGGAAATAGTAGCGGAGGAAATAACCAGGCTGACCGGAAAAGAATTTGTCACAGCAGAGAATAAGTTTCATTCCCTAACCAGTAAAGACGAATTGGTCTTTGTCCATGGCACCTTAAAGGCTCTGGCGGCTGATCTGATGAAGATTGCCAATGACGTCAGGTGGCTGGCCAGCGGACCCAGATGCGGCATTGGGGAGTTGGAAATACCGGCAAATGAACCGGGCAGTTCCATTATGCCGGGCAAAGTTAACCCTACTCAGTGTGAAGCGGTGACTATGGTGGCGTGTCAGGTTATGGGGAACGATGTTGCTGTCGGCATTGCGGCAAGTCAAGGTAATTTTCAGCTAAATGTCTTTATGCCTGTTTGCATCTATAATTTTCTGCAATCAGTACGGCTCTTGGCAGATGTGCTAGAGTCATTTAATAAGAACTGTGCTATTGGTCTTCAGCCGAATAAGAAAAAAATTGAGGAGAACCTGAATAACTCCTTGATGCTTGTGACAGCGTTAAGTCCATATATCGGCTATGATAATGCGGCAAGGATTGCAAAAAAAGCTCATACAGAAGGTACTACTTTGAAAGAAGCGGCAATTGGATCAGGCTTGTTAACCGGTGAGGATTTTGACAAGTACGTTAGACCCGAAAAAATGGTTGCCCCCGAAATTGAGTATTGAAAAAGGGATAATAGAGGTACAATTCGAGGAGGTATATAAAGGAATGGACTATGCACAAGAAGCGCTAAGGATACACAAGGAGCTTAAGGGAAAGCTGGAAGTAATAAGCAAGGTACCTGTTCAGAACAAAGATGACCTGTCAATAGCCTATACACCGGGAGTAGCCGAGCCCTGCCGGCATATCGCGGAAAACAAAGAATTGGTCTATGATTACACCATCAAATCAAACTACATAGCTGTCATTTCGGATGGTTCAGCTGTATTAGGACTGGGTGATATTGGGCCGGAAGCTTCTCTGCCGGTAATGGAAGGGAAGTGTGTACTGTTTAAGGAATTCGGAGGAGTAGATGCCGTTCCGATCTGTATTGATACTAAAGACGCAAAGGAAATTATAAAACTGGTCAAACAATTAGCCCCGACCTTTGGTGGCATAAACCTGGAAGACATCTCGGCACCCAGGTGTTTTGAAATAGAAAGGGAACTGAAGAAAATCTTAGAAATACCCGTCTTTCATGATGACCAGCACGGTACGGCAGTGGTAGTTCTTTCAGGAATGATCAATGCAGCCAAAGTAATAGGCAAAGAAATAACGGAAATGGAAGTCATCGTAAACGGGGCAGGAGCCGCAGGCGTCAGCGTAACCAGGCTCTTAAAATCCGTCGGGATTAAGGATGTCGTGTTGTGCGATAGCAAAGGGGCCATCTATAGAGGGCGCAAAGAAGGCATGAACAAAGAAAAAGAAATCATTGCCCGGGAAACAAATAATGACAACCTACAGGGAACACTGCAGGAAGTAATCAAGGGTAAAGATGCTTTCATAGGGGTATCAAAAGCGGGCTTATTGACAAAAGAAATGGTAAAGAGTATGGGTAAAGATTCGATTGTCTTTGCCATGGCCAACCCGGACCCGGAAATATATCCCCGGGAGGCGCTTGAAGCGGGAGCAAAAGTAGTGGGGACCGGCAGGTCGGATTTTCAGAATCAGGTCAACAATGTCCTGGCATTTCCGGGGATATTCCGGGGGGCTTTGGATGTGATGGCCAAGGACATTAATGAGGAAATGAAAATAGCCGCGGCGTACGCGCTGGCAGGAATAATAACGGAAGAGGAGCTTAATGCCGAGTATGTGATACCTCGGGCATTTGACCTGCGGGTGGGTCCGAGGGTGGCCGCAGCAGTGGCTGAAGCAGCAGTTAAATCGGGGGTCGCTCGCAAGGTTCTTACTTATGATGAGGAACTGCGTTTGGCTGAAAGAAAGATGAAGATGTGTCTGGAATAAGTCTTAATGAAGGAATAGATAAGCATCCGGATAAGTGCTCTGCACTTATCCGGATGCTTTTTTTTGAGGCGATATTAGGGTGGAAGTAAGACAAAAGTTTTAGATATAAAAAAATATGAACAAATTTTGAAAAACAAATTTTGAAAAAACGTTGCATAAACATAAAATGAATTATATAATGCAATTAGATACCATCTAGCGGGATATGAATCCCGTGAGATGGGACGAGAAAGGAGCGGATCAATAGACATGATACATAAAGCCTTTGTGATTTTAGAATCTTTTTCCTCAAAAAAAGAAAATATGACAATAAAAGATATAAGCGATATGACAAGTATTCCGCGCAGTACTGTGCACAGGATACTTCAATCTCTGGCTGAGGAAGGCGTGGTCACGATGGTGCCGCAAAGGGGCTATTGCATGACGCCAAAATTGATTTCTCTGGGTTTAAAAGGGATTGCACAAAAGGATTTGTTAGATGTTGCTGTTCCTATTATGCGTGATATTTCAGAAAAGACACAAGAAACCGTTTCCTTAAACGTTATATGTGGACATGAGAGGGTATGTATTTATAGGGTAGAAGGAAACCATCCTATTACCCGAAACATCAAGATTGGCGACAAGGGTCCTCTGTTTAAAGGTTCGGCCGGACAGATAATAGCTGCGGGATTAAATCAGTCTCAGATGAGAGAAATGTTAAATAAGTATATACAAATGGACCGGATAAAAGAGGACGAAGTTGATGATATCTTACAGAAGCTAGAAGATGTAAGGGAACAGGGTTATGCCTTAAGTGTGGGGGAAAGAATAGAAAACAGCGCTTCAATAGGTGTTCCTATTAAAGACATAACCGGTTATACCCAGGCGGCTTTGTCAGTTTCGACGCTGGCGGACAGGCTAAATGAAGGAAATAAGCAAAGGTTCTTAAAGTTATTGACTAACGCAGTCGGGGAAATCAACGCCTTTCAGGGAAATATGTTATAGAAGCTTTAAGAACATAAAAGTTAATTATGAAATAACTTATTGATGAATCACTGGTTTTAGCGAAAATCTGCGTGAAATTGTGAAAACAGGAGGTGGTTGTATAAAAAATCTATAGATAATGAGGCGCAGGACGTTATCTAACGAACAGGAAAGCCGACTTTTCAAAAAAATAGCTAGGAGGCGTGGAAAAGTGAAATTCAAAACCTTTATAGTAATTGCTGTCTTGTGTGCTTTGTGTTTGGCAGGTTGTGGTTCTCAGGAAGCTGCACCGTCTGCAGGTGAAGAGACAAAACCTGTAGACATTAAGATTACCACGGTGCAAATGGATACTCAGCAGATGGGAGTCGCAGTTGGCAGAATTAGGGAATTGGCCGAGGAAAAACTGGGGGATAAGGTTAATATCATTCCTTACACCGGTGCACAGCTTTATTCCGGTGTTGAAGAATTAGAGGCTATTAAAAAGGGTGATGTTCATATTTGCTTGGCTATTGGTTCGGCGATGGGTTCTTTGGATCCCAGCATGAGTATTTTTAAATTGCCATATTTATTCCCGACAGAAGAAGTGGCTTACGAGGTTTTAGATGGTCCAATCGGCGATGAGGTGTTCAAAAATATCAGTGCACAAGGAATTAAGGTGTTAGGCGGATTTTCTTCCGGGAGTATATTTATTTCAAGCAGCAAACGTCCTCTTGTAATGCCTAAGGATTTCCAGGGGCTGAAAATGCGTACATCCGGTAAGATGGAAGCGGCAATAATTGAAGCCTTGGGTGCTATTTCGGTTGTGCTTCCTTCAGAAGAAACATACAGCGGTTTGCAGCAAGGGGTGGCAGATGGTTTGGCTACACCTAGTACGGTTTTTTATGCAAGAAAATATCATGAAGTTCAGGACTACATCACAAATGCAGGTATAGTATATTGGTCGAATGGTTTTATTCTGTCAAACAATGATTTTTGGCAGGGCATGCCGGACGATGTTCGTACAGGAATGCAAGAGGTAATAACACAGGTATTGCAAGAAACACGGGATAAATGTCAGGCAGATGTCCAGGGTACTATTGACAAGATTGAGGAAGCAGGGAAAGAGGTTCACAACATGACTCCCGAACAGATTAAAGCATGGCAGGAAGAGACCCAGTCGGTTTACGAGGAATACGAAGACACAATTGGTGCGGAACTTATCAAGACAGTGAAAAACAAGGTTGACGAAATCACAGGTTAAATTGAGTATAGGTGGATTTAGGGGTTGCCTAACTGGATGGTAGCCCCTAAATAACAGTAATGGCACAGATAGAAAGAAAATGGGGGTTAAACTGATGCGGGAAAGGAATGCTGAAGCAACGGGGCGTTCAAAATTATCAAATATTAAAACCTCTCTCGAGACCTGGTTAGCGGTGATATTTTTCTCATTAAGTTTGCTATTGATGTTTTATGAGGTGGCGTCACGCTATTTCCTGAATTTTTCCGTTTATTGGGCAGAAGAATTTGTGCGTTATTTTATTATATGGTCGATGTTTATCGGTGCCAGTCTAATTGTGAAAACAGATGGGCATATAGCAATCAGTTTTGTTGTGGATTTGTTAAGTGATAAACGCAAGGTGATGATTGCCAAGTTTTCCGAAATAATGTGTATATTTTATAGTGCTTTCTTGACATACACAGGCTGGGTGTTAGTTAATGAGGCAAATGTAGCCGGATATGTTTCGGAAAGCAGACTGGAAATGGCGATGTGGATACCATATCTGATACTTCCCTTAGGAGGTCTTTTGATTAGTATTAGCTGGTTTGAAAAGCTTTTAAGTAAAAAACTTCCTGCGGGTTGGTACAAGGATGGATTCACTTATTTTTTGGCGATAGTCGGAATTAGTCTGTTTTATTTTGCGACTGTCTCTAACAGCCCGCTAACGGTCTTGCTTGTGGGTATGGCCGTGCTGCTGGTAATGGGTATGCCTGTAGCTTTTGCGATGGGTTTATTGGGTATGCTGGTTCTCACATTCTTTGATATGGTTAGTTTTTCTACGATTGCTTCAAAACAATTCTGGAGTATTAATAAGTTCTCTTTATTAGCGATACCGTTCTTTATCTTCGCCGGCAATATTATCTCCAAGACATCAATCGGTACACATTTAATCGAGCTTTCAAATGGTCTCTTAAAAAAGGTGACCGGGGGAATGGGTATTGCAGTTATGCTTGCTTCAATCGTTTTTGCCGCTATGTCGGGTTCAAGTGTAGCTAATGCCGCGGCTTTAGGAATGATAAGTATTCCTTTGCTTGACAGGGCCGGTTATCCGAGGAGCCTTTCGGTTGGTATCCTGGGTGCCGGTGGGACGTTGGCCATCATTATTCCACCCAGTTCTATGCTGGTTCTTTACGGGGCGGTGAGCGGGGCGTCCATTTCCGAACTATTTATGGCCGGGGTAGTACCGGGAGTGCTGATAGGAATTGCATTATGCGGTTATATATACTATCGCGCAAAAAAAGGCGGTTACAATACGGCAGACCAGGAGTCAAGCTTTTCTTGGCGTGAAACCTTAGGGAGCCTGAAAAACGCCATCTGGGCTCTTATCATGCCGGTCATTGTTTTGGGAACAATTTATATGGGTATCACCACGCCGACTGAAGCAGCTGTAATTGCCTCGTTTTATGCGATTGTAGTCAGTATGTTTATATACAGGGATGTCAAGTTAAAGGACTTAAAGAAAATCATTAAAAGCAGTGTAGAGCTGTCGGCGATGATTTACACTATTGTGATGACCTCCGCCCTTTTTGGGTTCATTATCACAATTGAACAATTGCCGCAAAAACTCTTGGAATTGGTAGTTAACGCTAATATCGGTCCAAATATGTTTTTAATGCTGCTGAACCTTGTTGTTTTTGCCACCGGCTTTTTTATGGGACCTGCGGCAATTATTGTCATGATGGTTCCCGTCATTGTGCCGATAGCTACCGAATTGGGAATAAATCTTGTGCATTTAGGTATTTTGATGACTATCAACATGGAGCTTGCCTTTTTAACGCCTCCTGTGGGAACTAACCTGTATGTCTTAAGCAGTGTGGCAAAAATGCCGGTTGGCAAAGTAATAGAGGGGGTCATACCGTTCATTGTTATTCTAGTGATTGCCTTAATTTTAGTAACCTATATCCCGGCAATCAGCCTGTTTTTGATAAATTAAGCCATATACTATGGGAGTGAGGAGTGATATTGATGGCAGATTTATCTGTTAATGTCGGAGGCTTAAAATTGAAAAACCCAGTTATTATCGCATCCGGCCCTTTAACTGCCAAAATTGAGCGTCTAAAAAAAGCGGAGGAGAATGGGGCGGCAGCGGTCAGTTTGAAACATTCATTATTGAAACAGCAATTCATTTCTAAGCCTCGTTGGTATGTTGAAAAGAATGTTGGAATTGTTGTAAGCGGTGATCCGCGTCTTAATGTTGAAGAGGCACAAGATTTAATCCAAAAAGCTAAAGAGGAAACAGAACTTAAGGTGATTGTGAATATGTCGGCCCTTCCGACGGATATTGCGACGTGGGGACAGTTGGCTAAAGCTTTTGAGGAAGCGGGGGCTGATGCCATTGAGCTTAACCTCAACTGTCCTAATCTGCACACGGCGTCTGTCACAGGACCTGCGCTTGGTGCAAATCTTGGTACAGATCCGGATTCCTGCGCAGCTGTGGTTAGGGTTGTAAAGGACAGCGTGAGTATTCCCGTTATTGCTAAGCTTCCTACTGAAGGAGGCAGGATCCTTCAGGTGGCAGCCGCCTGTGCCGAAGCCGGCATAGATGTTCTTAATGTCCATGCTGGCTTCAGGGCAGCTCCCGGTTTAAACATTTATAACGGCGGTGAATTCCTCTATCCCGGTTCTTCGGCAGGTAATTTCGGAGGGAACAGCGGTCCGTGGAGCAGGTTGATTAGCAACAGGTTTATTGCCGACGTGGCTAAGGCTTGCCCTAAGCCTATCATGGGCGGAGGGGGTATTGGTAAATGGGAGCATATTGTTGAAAGCATCATGTATGGTTCAACTGCTGTGCAGGTGTGTACCTCTGTTATGTTTGAGGGGTATGAACTGGTTAATAAGTTTATACAGGGATTATCTGAATTTATGGAACAACAGGGATATGCAAGCATAGAAGAATTCAGGGGGATAGCATTGAAAAATGTCCTTAAGCCCGGGCAAATAAAATATACTAATATTTCTGCGTTCATCGAGGAAGAAAAATGCACGGGCTGTCGTAAATGTGAAAAGCTACCCACTTGCGAAGCCATCAGCTATCAAGAAGGTAAGTGCAAGGTTGATCCAAAGGCCTGTGTGGGATGTGGATTGTGCGTGGGGATATGCCCTGTCAAAGCCATCAAAATTGTAGCTGTCTAATACATTAAATAATGCGAGGTGAAATCAATGAACATAACAGAAAAGATATTGGCGAAAGCCGCAGGGTTGGATAAAGTTGAACCTGATCAGATTATTGAAGTGGCAGTGGACAGAGCTTTTACACACGAAAAACTGGGACCTCTTTTCTTTAAAAAGTTTCGTGAAATGGGACTAACTATTTGGGATACAAAAAGAGCGATTCTCTTTGTAGACCATGGGGTGCCACCCAGCAAGGTAATGGATGCCGATTTGATTACAGAAACGGTAAAGTTTGGAGAAGACTACAATCTAACCTGCTATAACGCCGAAGGAATCAGTCATCAGTTAATGCCGGAAAAGGGAAATGTGTTGCCGGGCAGGGTAGTTGTCGGAACTGATTCTCATACCTGCACGTATGGGGCTTTTGGAGCGTTTTCGACCGGTATAGGTTCAACAGAAATGGCCTGGATCTTTAATAAGGGCAGAATTTGGATGAAGGTGCCTCATGCCTTGTTATTCAAAGTATCGGGCGAGCTTGCACCATTCGTAATGGGCAAGGATTTGGCACTGCATATCATGAGCCTGACAGGTGCAGACGGAGCCAATTACAAAACCATGGAATTTACAGGCAGTGCGATTAAGGTCATGGAGTTGGATAGCAGGATGTCCCTTTGCAATATGGCAGTGGAAGCCGGAGCCAAAAACGGGATAATTGAGGCTGATGAAAAAGTCGTTGAGTTTTTGAAAGGGCGGACAGATGAGGCTTATGAGATAGTTAAGTCCGATCCGGATGCGGCTTATGAAAAGGTATATGAAATTGACGGCAGCAAGTTGGAGCCAACAGTGGCTTGTCCGGGAAGCTCTGAAAACTCTGTACCGGTTGGAGACGTGGAAGGAACACCGTTTACTCGTGCTTTGTTGGGCACATGCACCAATGGGCGGATGGAGGACTTCAGAATAGGAGCAAAGATACTTAAGGGACGGAAAATACATCCTAAGGTCAGGCTGCAGGTCATTCCCGCCTCCAAGGACATATTCAGTCAGTGTATCAAAGAGGGAATAGTTCAAACGTTTCTTGATGCGGGCGCTATCTGGTGCAATCCCAACTGTGGTCCGTGTGCCGGCGGACATTACGGTCTTTTGGGCCAGGATGAGGTTTGTGTAAGTTCTTCCAATCGCAATATGAAGGGCAGAATGGGAGATCCCTCGTCTAAGGTGTATTTAGCTTCCTCGGCTACGGTAGTAGCCTCGGCTATTAACGGCAAAATAACGGACCCCAGGTCCTTAGTGTGAGGTGATTGTAGTGATAATTAAAGATAAGGTGTTTGAGATATACCCCGATAACATTTCCGCCGAACAAATTGCACACACAAAGCATGTGAACTCCCTTACTCCGGAAGGTTTAGCCGTGGCAGCGATGAAGGATGTAGATCCGGATTTTCTTAAGAAACTGGGAAACGGGAAAATAATGATCGGCGGCAGTAACTTTGGCTGTAATTCCAGCCGGGAGTGGGCACCTTCCGCCTTAATGTACGCCGGTGTGGAACTTTTGATAGCGCAGAGCTTTTCACGGATATTTTTTCGGAATGCCATAAATATTGGTCTGCCTATTTTGGAATCGCCCGAGATTAATGAATATGTAAGTGTTGGTGACGAGCTGGAGGTAGACCTTTCCACAGGGGAGATAAAGAACATAACGACAGGGAAAAAAACTCAAGGAACAATTCTTCCCGCCTTCTTATTAAAAATCATGACATCAGGTGGACTTCTGGAGACTCTTGATGCTGAAAGGTAGTGAAGTGATGCAAGCAGATAAAATCAAACTCTTAGAAAATATGGCTGACGAGCACAAGCTCCAAGCAATCTTGACTTACAGTCCTGTTTGGAGAAAAGAAAACTTTCGTTATCTGACGAGAGTGAATTTCTTTGGACCCTGTGCTATGGTGTTATACCTGGCTGAAAGCAGGGAGGTTGCCTTGGTCCTGTCGGCAGAGTGGGATAAGCAAAGGGCTGAAAACTCCTTAAAAAACATTGCTGATTACATTCTGGTAGAAGACAACTGGGAAGGGCTTGCTGATTTTCTTGCGAAGCGTGGCGTGATGAATTTGGGAGTGTCCGGTACAAATTTCTTTCCGTTCGGTCTTTCTAGGTCTTTAATGGATAAAGGCATTGCCATTGAGTCGGCAGACGGTTATCTGGAAAAGGTTAGACTCAGGAAAACGCCGGAAGAGGTTGAGTATTTACGTGCAGCGGTTAATTTGGCCGATAGAGCCTTTCCGGTGTTTATGGATAGTATTGCCAAAGGGTTAAATGAATTTCAGATTGTTGCCGAAGTGGAGTATGCCCTGAAAAAGATGGGAGCAGAGGATAATTTTATGCTTATTTCTACAGGGGGAACGGACGTGTTTGGTATGACACCGCCTCAAGCACGAGTCGCCCGTCAAGGCCATTTGGTATTGACAGAGCTGACTCCCCAAGTTAACGGATGGTGGGCCCAGATTTGCAGAACAGTTGTAAAGGGTAAGCCAAGTCCGGAACAACTTAAAGCCTTTGCCATGTATCTGGAAGCGGAAGAAGCCGGTTTGGCGATGGTTAAACCGGGTGTGAACATCAAAGATGTGGCAAAAGCTGAGAATGACGTATTTAGAAAATATGGCTATGGGGATTACACGACGTCAAAGTATACCAGGGTTCGCGGGCATGGACATGGCATGCATTTAGATGAAGCACCAACGGTGAATGAGGATGTAGATCTTGTTATTGAGGAAGGGATGGTTATTGTAATTCATCCTAATACCTACTGCCCTCTCACCGGCTATATGGTAATGGGCGACCCGGTCGTGGTTACCAACGACGGCTATAAAATACTATCTACAACGGAACGCAAATTATTTGAGGTTTAAGGGGGGAGATCACATGAAAAGGGGTTATATGGATTGGAAATTAGAGCTTTTACCTCAAGAGCAACTCGAAATGAGGCAAAAGGAATTCATAAAAGGTTTTAGCGAAAAGGGGATCGATGCGGCTGTTGTCTATGCTGATGTCGCTTCTGCCGATGAAATGCAGTATCTTACAAATTTGGGTCCGTATTGGGCCAATGCTACGGCTGTCTTGTTTAAGGATGGCAGAGTCCTTTTGGTAACAGGACTTTCGCCGCGGGTCAATCCCTGGATAACCAAGATAACGGGAATTGATAACAGCCGGATAATATCAGCAGGACCAAAGCTGAATTTTAAAATTGCCGATGTGCTCAAGGAACAGTTAGGAAGCACGGGTGTAATCGGTCTTACGGGCAAGTATTTACCGCAGGAAATGGCTGAAGCCCTGGAAAATGCTGGTTTTAGAACCGCTCCCTATCAAAAACCGAGGGAAGAGCTGTTGGAGGTCAGGGATGATGCTTATCTTAATACAATTAAGCAGGGCATAAAATTAATGGAAGAAGCGATTCGAAAGGCTTTGGAGCACCCTGAATTACAAAACATGCCAAGGAAACGAATAGCTGCTGAGGTCGAATATGCCTGTAGGACTGCAGGTGCCATGGATATTTTGATTTTAAACGGTGATGAGGGGCTTGTCTTTGGACAGCCGCAAGAGGTTTTGAATAACGAAACTCCCTGGACGCTATATTTGCAGATACAATACCTGGGTGAATGGATCGTGTTAGCCAGAAATATGCAGAAAGGACATGATGAGAAAGCGCTGTCAGCCAGAGATAAGGCAGCCGACGTTCTTAAACCCGGGAAGATTGAATTAGCTTGGGTTGAGGAAAATTTAGGTTTCTCGGTATGTACGGAAATACTATCAGATCACCTTTCCTACCGGGAAGAAAAAGAGGCGGTACTAAGAGAGGGACAAGTTGTCAGTTTGCGGGTCACGGATCAGGATCGGGGAGTATTCCTAGAGGACATGTATCAAGTATCAGCCCAGGGAGGCAAAAGGCTTACTTAACACAATAATTCGAATTAATAACGGAAACGATTAGTTCAGCGAGGAGTGTACGCATATGAATTTAGTTGAGAAGATTCTTGCCCGTGCCAGCGGAAGAGAGAAGGTAGCCCCCGGTGAAGTGGTAGTGGCAAATGTTGATAGCCTTATTCTGCATGATTTAAGCGGCTATATCACTTCACGCGTGTTTGAAAAGGAAGTAAAAAGGAAAATGCGTTATCCTGAGCGGGTAGCGATGGTTTTTGACCATCATTTTTCTCCACCCAATGAAGAAAGGGCGCGTATATTGGAGGAAAACAGGGCTTTTGCCCGCCGACATGGGATCCATCTTTTTGATTGCGGTTCGGGAAATATCCACAACGTGGCGGTAAGGAATGGTTTTGTTCGTCCGGGTACAATCGTGGTGGGTTCGGACAGCCACACTCCTGTACATGGGACACTTGGTTGTTTTGCAGTAGGGCTTGGCAATAACTCTAATGCAGGGACGGTTATGCCCTTTGGAAAAGCCTGGTTTAAGGTGCCCGAAACTATTCAGGTCAAGATATCCGGGCAAAACAAGCCGGGGGTATGCGCTCGTGATGTGGCCTTATGGCTGACCGGGCAGATAGGTGAGGGAGGCGTTGTCTATAAGGCGATGCAGTTTACCGGTCCTTATATCAAGGAACTGGAAGTATGGGACCGTTGGTTGTTCCCGTTGATAACCATTGATGTGGGAGGAAAGTGCTCCTTTATAGAACCGGATGAAAAGACTGTAAATTTTGTTAAGGGAATAACGGATGAACCTTTTGAGGTAATCACCTCCGATCCTGATTGTGAATTCGCCGATGTTTGGGAATATGACGCGAGTGGGCTAGAGCCTCAGGTCGCTGCCTCGCCGACCTTAGGCAACGTTAAGCCTGTTGGTGAATTTGCGGGTGCGCCTGTTCAATGGGCGGAGTTAGGTGGCCACGGTGGTGGCAGGTTGGAAGATATACGCCAGGCTGCTTATATTCTGCGGGGACGTAAAATTGCACCCGGCGTTAAGTTTAATCTGGTGCCTTCTAGCAGGGAAGTCTTCACAGAGGCTTGCCGTGAGGGATTGGTGCAGTTATTGCATGAAGCGGGATGTACCTGGTTTCCGCCGAGTACCGGCTCGAATCAGGCTATTAACATGGGGGCTATGGCTGAAACAGAGGCAATGGTCTCGACACATGCCCGTAATTTCCCGGGTCGCAACGGAAGCCCTAAGGCTATGATGTATTTAGGGTCAGCCTCTACGGTAGCCGCTTCCGCGGTCAAAGGCTGTATAGCAGACCCGCGGGAATTTACGGTTTAGGGGGTGGGAGGATGAATGCGCGTGGAAAATGCTGGAAATTTGGCGATAACATTCCGACAGATCAAATTGTAAGATCGGATCGTGTTTTACTTTCACTTGAGGAAATGGCAAAGTATGTCTTGGAGAATCTAAATCCCTCCTTTCCCCGCGAGGTGAAAAAGGGTGATATCCTGGTAGCGGGTAAGCATTTTGGACAGTCCTCGGGGAGGGCTGTTGCCCCCAAGGCCATCAAGGCGACGGGAGTTGGAGCTGTTGTTGTAGAGTATGCGGCACGGCTATTTTACCGGAATTGTTTTGAGATTGGTCTTCCGCTTTTGGAGTGTCCAGGTATAACCGAAAATGTAAGTGATGGGGACATAATCAATGTTGATATAACGAAGGGTCTTATACGTAATGAAACGACAGGGAAGGAATTTCAGGCTAAATCCGTCGATCCTTTTTTGACGGAAATGTTGGAGGCCGGCGGACTGATACCGCTAGGGGAAAAAATCAGCGAAGGTATTTAAATGTTTTTAAATTTTTCAGTGGGAGAAGGATAAGCACTCTCACTGAAAAATTTTGCATTATTTTTGAGGAGGTGCAAAAGGATGCGCGGTAGATGCTGGAAATTTGGCGATAACATTCCAACCGATCAGATTGTCAGGGTTGACAGAGCTTTACAATCACTTGAGGAAATGGCGAAGCATGTCTTAGAAAATTTAAATCCTTCTTTTCCCCGCGAGGTAAAAAAAGGTGATATACTAGTTGCAGGCAAACATTTTGGGCAGTCTTCCGGACGAGCTGTTGCTCCCAAGGCCATCGAGGCGACAGGGATTGCAGTCGTGGTTGTAGAGTATGCGGCACGGCTATTTTACCGGAATTGTTTTGAAATTGGCCTTCCGCTTTTGGAGTGTCCAGGTATTTCTGCGGGTGTGAGTGACGGAGATATTCTTTTTGTTGATATGACCAAAGGTTATGTTTACAATGAGAATACAGACCAGGAGTTTAAGGCTGCACCGATTGATCCGTTTCTATCGAGGATGCTTGAGGTCGGAGGGTTAATAAACTTGCCGGTTGAGATGTTCCAAGAGTAGTGCTGTTTAGTATCAAATAGCTAAAGATATGAGTTTGGTTAGAATGAACAAAATAATGAACAGCAGAGTGATGGCATCATGGACGTAATAATATTTTATCTTCTTTGCATTGCAGGTTGGCAGTGCTTTGAAAAACTAAAACTACCTACTCCGACAATCTTGGGACCGCTGGTTGTAGTTAGTATGGCCAGCTTTTTGGGGTTGAATATGGCAATACCCTTTTGGGTGAAGCCTTTGTTGTCGACGTTTATGGGCATGATATTGGGATTAAGATTTAACGTTAAATTAAAGGGTCTAATTAAAGAAATCATACTGGTAGCCGGCTGGATCATTGCGGCCTCTTGGGTAACGGCCAGGTTATTGGTATTTCTGGGTTTAACGAAAGAGACTGCCTTGTTTTCTGCTCTGCCTGGTGGGATCGTGGAAGTGTCATTAATTGCAATGTCTTTTGATGCCGATACATTTGTTGTGGCGTTGCTTCATTCTTCACGTCTTTTTGCAACAATGCTGATTATTCCCTTCTTAGCAAAGCGGGCCTGCAAGGAGCCTGTGTGTATTGCAGTTGAAGGAGAACTATCGGCAAAACGGGAATGGCTGGGAATTATTATAGTGAGTATTGTTTCCTCTGTTTTATTGACTCTTACAGGGATGCCTGCGAGTAATCTATTAGGTCCAATGCTGGCGGTTGGTCTTTACATTAGGGTAAGGGATATCAAGCTTGAGGTTAACCGGAACTTCCAGAACTATGTGCAAATAGGCGTTGGTGGATTGATTGGGTTAACTGCGACCAGAGAAAGTATTTTGGGTATACCAGACTATATAGTACCCATCCTTTGTTTGAATATTATGCTTCTGGGCAGCAGTCTCTTGTTAGGGTTTGTATTGCATAAAATCACCGATTGGGACTTGACGACCTGCTTTTTAGCGACAGCTCCTGCCGGTTTGACGCCGATGATTATTCTTGCCATGGAGTTAGAGGCGGATTCAGGGCGCGTGGCTGTTTTCCAGATTCTCAGATTGGCAACCGTTGTTTTATTTGCGCCCTTGGAGGGGTATATCTTTTTATCAGGGTAGTTTCGGGTGAGCTCTTATATGAAGCATATATACAGAGTTTACTATGTCTAAGATATATTATTCATGTTATAATAGGCATAGTACCTTAACAAGGGTTAATCAACGGGGGATGAAAAGATGAGGAAAACGCTGTTGCTGCCGGTAATAGTTATTCTGATATTCACGCTTGCAATCGCATGCGGGAAGAAGGAAGCGGTGCCCCAAAAAATAGGGAATGTGGAGTTCGAGACCATAGAACCTGAGGTTCTTAAAGATGAAGCTTTGCAACAGTGGTACGAGGAATCGTATAAAACAAAGTATACTCACAGCGTCAGTTATGTGGATGGTTACAAGTACATGTTGATATGTGCCGGTGAAATGCCGGAGGAAGGTTATGGTATCAAGATTACCGATGCTAAAAAAGAGGATGGTTTTGTCTACCTTTCGGCGAAGCTATTATCGCCCGGACAAGATGAGGAAGTGAAACAACAAGGCTTATATCCCCATTTGCTGCTGAGGTTTGCGGAAGATGCCGAAGTTTGTCTTTTGGCAAGTCTTGATATGACTGAAGCAAGGGATAAAGGGGAGGACTATTCTGATTGCTACGGTGGTTTAATAGGAATGTATATAGGGCAGGCCGATAACAACTTTATAGAAGTAGAGCTGGCACCGGGTGTGGATTTTCCGGGAAATGACGAAACGGTTGTTTTCAAGCTTTCCGAAGATGTTAAAGGGCAATTTCAGGAGACAGGTGAGGGTCAGATGCTAATTAATGAAAACGATACCGTAATGTTTGATTGTGTGAAAACCCAACAAGGGCAGTGGGAGATAACGGAAATAACGGCAGTTACATTGTAATAAACAGCAAGGTATATTAATAAAGGATAACAAGTTAAAAGGGCAGTTGCTTTTAGCAACTGCCCCTAAATTATGCCATTTAGCTTATTCCTTCGGTGGCTGCCAAACCTCCCAAACCTTTCCGGCTAGAGCAGGAGAAGGTTTTAGGGTCTTTCCTCCCTCGGTCCATCCGGATGGCATGACTTCGCCGGTTTTTTGGTGGTGTTGAAAGGCCTTGATCTGGCGAATCAACTCTGCGGGGTTCCGACCGACAGGTGGGCTTAAAACCTCCGCTGCTTGAATAATTCCCTCCGGATCAATCAAGAAACGTCCGCGAATATTAACCCCTGCTTCTTCGTCGTAAACTCCGTATAGTTTTCCAATGGTACCGTTTTGGTCGGAAAGCATGGGGAAGGGAATATCATTACCAACCATCTTGCTGAGTTCTGTTTCGTTCCATACCTTGTGAGAATGAACGCTGTCCGTACTGGCAGAAAGGACTTCTACTCCCAGGGATTGAAGTTTATCATAGCCAACTGCTATGTGTGAGATTTCCGTGGGTCAGACAAAGGTGAAATCCCCCGGATAAAAACAAAGGACGAGCCATTTCCCGCGATAGTCTTCTAACGATACTTTCTTGATTTTGCCCTGATAAAACGCATTAGCCGTGAAATTTGGAGCTTTTTTTGTAACTAACATGGTAATTCCTCTCCTTTCTTTTTTTTGGCAACCATTGCCTGTACATAATTAATTATAGTTATAACAATGCTTAAAGTAAAGGCAGGAGTGAATTAAGCATAATGACTTAAGCAGATATTCAGATAGAATTCCGTAAAAATTCAAGCAAGCTTCACAAACCTTTGTTACAATAAATTCAATGAGATGGATTAATTGGGGTGAGACGGCGTGTATAAGATATTGATTACAGACGATGAGGAAAAAATCAGGGCCCTAATAAAAAAATATGCGCTTTTTGAAGGGCACGACGTAACAGAGGCTTCCAATGGTATGGAGGCGATTGAGTGTTGCAGAAAAGAGCGGTTCGATATTATTATTATGGATATTATGATGCCGGAACTTGACGGCTTTTCTGCGGTGAAGGAAATCAGAAAAACTCAGGATACTCCGGTTTTAATGCTCTCGGCGCGCGGAGAGGAATATGATAAGATTCACGGTTTCGAGTTGGGAATAGACGATTATGTAGTTAAGCCTTTTTCTCCCCGAGAGCTGATGATGAGAATAGAAGCCATAATAAAACGTTGCGGTAAAGGGGCAAAGGACGTTCACGAAACTTTGACAATTGAGGGATTGGTGGTTGATTTTACTGCCAGGCGGGTGACGATAGACGGGAAAGATATTGATATGTCACCAAAGGAGTACGATTTATTGTCTTATCTGCTTAAAAATATCGACATAGCGCTGACCCGGGAAAGGCTTATTACCGAGGTTTGGGGGTACGATTTTTTCGGTGATGACAGGACCTTGGACACGCATATCAAGTTGCTACGCAAATCGCTAGGTGTTTATGCGAATCATATTACTACCCTCCGCGGTGTAGGATATCGTTTTGATTCAAGAAAAGGAAGAGAGCAATGAAACGTATAAGTATCAATATCAGCATCAAATGGAAGATTTTCATTTTCCTCCTGGGGTTTTGCTCTGCCCTTTTAGTTTTATTGTGGCTTTTTCAGGTTGTGTTTTTAGAAAGCTTTTATAAAAACATCAAAATCAAAGAAATAAATAGCAGTGCGGCTGCCATTATCAAGAATATTGAAAACGAGGATCTGCCAGAATTAATAGAGCGGATTGCTGTCGCTAATGACGTTTGCGTTGAAGTTGTATTAGAAAACGGCATGGAGCTTTTTTCTTCCGGCATCTTGAGGGACAGTATCATACAAAAAATGCCGCCTTTTGAAAAGGCTGTGTTGTTCAAGAAAACACAGGAAAAGGGCGGTGAGCTTCTGGAGTATTATCGTCATAGCGACATTTATCAAGAAAGGGTATATGAGGAAAATAAGTTTATAGGCAGAATTCCTCCGCCGGGTGTAGAGAGGCAAGAAACAATTATTTATGCGAAAGTCATAACGAATGATAGCGGGCGTAGTGTGATGCTGCTTTTGAATTCCGTTATTTCCCCTGTTAATGCAACGGTCACAACCTTGCGGACTCAACTCTATTATGTTACGGGATTTATGATTGTCTTTTCTGCTTTTCTGGCTTTTGTTATAGCTAAGAGGGTATCGCAGCCTATTGAGAGAATAAATGAAAGCGCTAAAATGTTGGCTTCCGGCAATTATGAGACGGAGTTCCATGGGGATGGATACAAGGAAATCAGCGAGTTGTCCGAGACTTTGAACTATACGGCTAAAGAACTTTCCAAAGTCGAAGGCTTACGACAAGAGTTGATTGCCAATATATCCCACGATCTCAGGACGCCATTGACCTTAATCGGGGGTTACGCCGAAGCGATGCGTGATTTTCCGAATGAGAACAACGCCGAAAATGCTCAGATTATCGTTGATGAGACAAGGCGGCTAACCACGTTGGTCAACGATGTTTTGGATATTTCCAAACTCCAGGCCGGTGCTCAGGGACTGCATCTCAGAGATTACAACCTGACGGAAAGCATTAAGGCGACTATTAAGCGAATGAATGGGATGCTTCGTAAGGACGGATATGTTATAGAATTCCTTTATGACCGTGAAATCTATATCACAGCGGATGAAACAAAGATTTCCCAGGCCTTTTACAATCTGTTGATTAACGCTATTAACTACACCGGTAAGGATAAAAGTGTCTTTGTGAGACAAACAGCAGACAGTGGTAAAGTAAAGATAGAGGTTATAGATAGCGGAGAAGGCATCGCAAAAGAAGACCTGCCGTATATTTGGGATCGGTACTACAAACTGGATAAGACCCACAAGCGAGCCGTCACCGGTACAGGGTTGGGATTGTCTATTGTAAAATCGATTATTGATTTGCATGAAGGTGAATATGGTGTTTCTTCTGAAATAAATCAAGGTAGTGTCTTTTGGTTTTCGTTAAGCCTATAGTTTAGAAGATAAGGCTTGCGTTCGGTTATAAAACAACCGGCGCAGGTCTTTTTTTTGCCTTAAAAGCTTCACGAAATAATCACGGTACCAACAAGAGAATTTCAAGGATACCCCTTATAATGAGTGCAGGACAAAAAGAAAGGGGGAGTATTCGCATGGCGAGGTCTTTTCAAAGATGCGAAAACAAATATCTGTTGAGTGAAGCCACCTTTAAAATCCTGCAGGAAAGGCTTTTCCAAGTTATGCAGCCGGATAAGTACTGCCGTAACGGGCAGTGTTACACCATTTATAATATCTACTATGACACAGACAACAACGATATTATCAGGCACTCAATCTCTAAGCCGTATTACAAGGAAAAGCTTAGACTTCGCAGTTACACTATTCCCGATTGTCCGGACAAAATCGTATTTTTAGAGCTGAAGAAAAAGATAGGAGGTGTGGTTTCCAAAAGAAGGGCGACAATGAAATTATCTGAAGCCTATGACTTTGTGGAAAAGGGTAAACGACCTCTTTGTACGGATTTTTTAAACGATCAGGTAATAGAAGAAATCACTTGCTTTTTAAATCGTTACAAGGTAGAACCTAAGGTCTTGATAAGTTATGAAAGAATGGCCTTTTTTAGCAAAGAAAACGAAAGCCTGCGTATAACCTTTGACAAAAACATTCAGACATCCAGGGACAGGTCGTTTCCGGAGGTTGATGCCCCAAATAGGAAATTACTTGCAGACGACCAGTACTTAATGGAAATTAAGATACCAGGGGCTATTCCTCTTTGGCTCAGCCGTGTTCTAACAGAGTTAAAGGTTTATAGTACCGGCTTTTCTAAGTATGGAACAGAATACAAACGATATCTTGAATTATCGCTGAATGATAAAGGAAGTGTGTCATGTGTTTGATACCTTATTTTCGGTGTCGGCGGCAGAAACTCTCACTGTTGGCGGTACACTAGCAATTATTTTGACTGCTCTTGCCTTGGGGCTGTTTATCAGCATCGTTTATATCGGAAATCAACAGAAAGAAGGATACTCAAGCAGTTTTGCCGTTACATTAATTATGCTTCCGGCGATTATCGCTTTAATAATTTTATTGGTAGGCAACAATGTGGCACGGGCTTTCAGTTTAGCGGGTGCTTTCAGTTTGATTCGTTTCAGAAGTGCTCCCGGGGACCCGAAGGACATTGCATATGTCTTTTTTACCTTGGGAGTAGGGTTAGCCTGCGGTATGGGATATATAGCTTATGCGGTAATGTTTGCAGTGATTCTTTGTGCAGTGATAACCGCATTAAATGTTCTCAAGTATGCCGAACAGAAAAATGCGCCGATGAAATTGAGGATCACCATACCCGAGGATCTGGAATATCAGGGTTTATTTGAGGATGTTTTTGCTGAATACACTACGGCGAGCAGCTTTCAGCGTCTTAAAACAGTGGACTTCGGTGCGCTTTTTGAAGTGACCTACAATATCAATATGAAAGAGGGAGCGGATAAGAAGCAGTTTATTGATAGGCTGCGGACCAGAAATGGTAATCTAAGAATCGTTCTGACCGCAAAGGAATACGGCGAAAAGGGCTATAATTAAAGGAGGTGGAAGTCGAGTATCTACTCGACATAAAGGAATGAAAAGGATACCTTTATTATTACTGCTGGGATTATTGACTACGGTATTTGTGGCAGGATGTGTTCAAGTCGAAGTTGAGAATGATAAAGATCATGCCTCGACTAAGGTTATTATCCTTACCGAAGGAAACAATGAAACTATAACCTCAGGCGGTTACTATTCTATCAGCGGTGAGCTTAAAGACGGACAGATAACGGTTGATACAAAAGAAAAGGTATATATTGAGTTTGCCGGCGTTGAAATAACCAACAGCAGCGGGCCTGCGCTACAAATCACCGATGCCAAAGAAATCACAGTGATTTTGAAAACGGGTACGGTTAACACGTTGAGTGACGGAGGTAACAGTGAATACAATGCGGCTATTTTCAGCAATGACACCTTGATTATTGAAGGAGACGGGAAGTTAGTTGTGACAGGAAATAATGGACACGGCATTGAAAGCGATGATGATGTGATCATCAATGGGGGTGATATCACCCTCGCAGCAAAGACAGACGGAATTCATGCTAATGATAATATCACCATTAACAGCGGAAGGATAAGTGTTACCGATGCTTATGAAGGCATAGAAAGCAAGGGTGATATTATTATAAATGGTGGCTTGATTACTGCGGTGTGTAGTGACGACGGGTTTAACGCGGGAACGGATATTACTATCAATGATGGACAAATATATGCCAGAGCCACCCGGGGAGATGCCGTAGATTCCAATGGGACGATCCATATCAACGGTGGGACGATTGTTGCCATAGGTGGAAACCAGCCTGAAGGAGGAATAGATTGTGATAGGAACGAGTTTGTCATTACAGGCGGGATATTAGTGGCAACCGGGGGAGCAAACAGTATGCCGACAGAAGCTTCTTCGACCCAGTGCTCGGCTCTTCTTGGCGGCGCTTTTACCAATACTCCCTTATGTATTATGGAAGATGACGGAGAGACGCTGGTTTTTGAGGCAGAACAAGGTTATCAAAGCATGGTTTTCAGCTCGCCGCGTCTTGAAAAGGGTAAGACGTACACCATCTTGACAGGTGGTACTATATCCGGTGGGAGTGAGTTTTATGGACTATACAGCGGGGCGGTCTATTCCGGGGGTGAAGAAAGTGCGACCTTTACCATAGAATCCATAGTAACGATGCAAGGTGGCAATGTCGGCAATATGGGTGACAGGGGCGGAAGAATGAACAGACCTGTTGACCCCGGGGATATGCCAAATATGCCTGAACGCAGAAATCCCCCCGATTTTACTGATCCTAATAAACCCACTGATTAAAGATAGATACAAAAAAGAACCCCACCCAACATCGCAATCAAAGATTGCTACTGGGGGGTTCTTTTTTGTATAACGACGGTTTAGTCCGTTCCCTCAAATACTTTTTTGTATTCGTTTGAGATATTATTTGAGGTCTCTATAATCAGTTTTATTAAGTGCTCCATATTACCATTAAATCTTGCCTTAGGCATACTTACGCTTAAGGAAGCTATAACCTTATTGAATCCGTATATAGGAGCCGATATACAGTAAAGTCCCAACTGAAACTCTTCATCATCAATGATATAGCCATCATTTTTAACTTTGCGCAGATCACTGATAATGTCTTTAAGGTTTACTTTTGTTTTGGGGGTTAGTTTTTTCAACGGTTTTGGAAAGAGACTTGTAAGTTTATCTTCAGGGCAATCAGATAATAGACACTTTCCAAGTCCTGTGCAATATAGGGGATAGTGAGCTCCGAGGATAAAGTTTGGTCTAAGCAAGTGTTCAGACTCTTCCTTTGCTATATAAATCATAGAGTCCTCATCACGTATGGCTAAATTCACAGTTTCCTTGCATTCTCGGTATAGATAAGTGGTATGAGTTTTTATATTTTCGATCCAAATATTCATGTTCTTAGTAGAATGACAAAATCTTAACATTTTGAGTGAGAGACGATATTTTCTCGTGGAAGGGTTTTGAAATATATAGCCCTTATACTCAAGGGTGTTGATAATTCTTTGTACTGTGCTTTCCGGAAGATCGACCATTGCAGCGAGTTCGGTAATACCATATTCTTCGATGTCCGACTTAAAACAGTCCAAAATAGTGATTCCCTTTGCTAAAGATTGGATTATAAACTTGTTGTCGTTTTGTTCCAATGCCATTTTGCACCTCGGTAAAATGTATTTTTTTCCATAAAGCAACCTTGTGAATTCCGCAGAGTGAAACGGAAGGAAAAAAAATATCAACAAAAACATTCTAACATATGATATTGCGATATGACAAGAAACAAATTGTAAAAATGGAATACAAAAAACCACATAATAATACTAAGAGGAAGCAAGAAGTAGCACACTAAATGCGGTACAAAGCTGAAAAAATGCAAAGACAGACGAGGCAAACCAAATTAATAAATAAAAATTAATATAAATAAATTGAAAAAAAATTAATAAAACCGGAAGGAATATATTAAAAAACGTAGAAATAGATAAGTGAAAATGGAACACATGATACCGAAATGTGAAATAATAAGAAGCAAAAGAGGTGTTGAAATGGAAAAAAAATCAATTAGAATGAACGGTCTTGATAATGTCGCTACAGCTTTGGAGGCAATCAATTCCGGTGAAGTAATCAATGTAATTACCGACCAGAATGAAAAGATTGAAAAGGTTAAATCAATGGAAAAGATACCCTTTGGCTACAAATTGGCTCTTTCAGATATTAAAAGCGATTCCTATATTACCAAATATGGCGTTAATGTTGCTAAGGCCACGAAAGATATTAAAAAGGGTCAGTTGGTTCATGTGCATAACGCTGAGAGCATGAGGGTAATACTTCCGGGCTCGGTTCGTAATGAGGTTATGGCGGAAATAGGTTATCAAGATAATTAGTACAAAAAAGGATGGTGAACATGAAAAAAGCGATTTTGATGAATGAGCTTGATAATGTGGCTACAGTGCTAAGTGATGTTAATATGAATGATGAGGTTGAGGTAGTTACATCAGAAAAAAGAGCAGTAACGGTTCTTACTGCTTTGAATACTATTCTTTTTGGACACAAAATCGCTCTGGTTGATATAAGTAGTGAAGATGATGTAACTAAATATGGTGAGAGAATCGGGTACACCTCATTGAATATTGTCAAGGGAGAACATGTTCATGTCCATAATGTTATCAGTTCTTTGGGAAAGAATAGTACGAATTGCGGCAAGGAGAAGAAAATATGAAATTTATGGGTTATGCAAGAAAAGACGGAGCGGTTGGTATTCGCAATTATGTTGTTGTAATCCCTGCTATGGGCTGTGCAAATGAAATTGCCAGCGCTATATCTCATGGCGTTTCAGGGGTTATTCCGTTGTTGCACAATCATGCCTGTATTAGACTAGGCAAAGACTTAGAAAGAGCAGAAAGAACAATAATTGGATTAGGAGCTAATCCGAACGTCTTTGCCGTCTTAATAGTGGGTATCGGTTGTGAGAAAAAGTCTGCCCAGGAATTTGCACGGGAGATAGGTCGTTTCAAAACGGCAGCATATGTAACCATAGAAGAAAGCGGTTCGTTTGATGAGGCTGTTAAAAGAGGCAAGAGTATTTTGCGCGATATGGTTCGAGATGCTTCCATGCTAGAAAGACAGCCTTTTGGTGTTGAAAACTTAACAGTTGGGATAAAATGCGGCGGTTCACATGCAACCTCTGCCATAGCCGGAAATCCTGCGGCTGGAAAAGCAGTTGATTTAATAATAAATAATGGCGGAACTGTAATATTTTCCGAAACCGCAGAACTTCTTGGAGCGGAAAATGTATTGGCAAAAAGGGCTGTAAATGAGGAAGTAAAAAAAGAACTGTTTTCACTATTGTCTGATCTGGAAAACGAGATTGAAAGGTGCGGGGTTGATATTCGGGGTTCGGAACCGACACCGGGCAATATTTTAGGAGGATTGACGACTCTGGAGGAGAAGTCATTGGGCGCTGTGATAAAAACCGGGACAAGTCCTTTAAAAGGGGTTGTTGACTATGCTGAGAAGCCTTCCGGCAAGGGACTATATTTAATGGACGGATCGGCAATGACATCGCAGCTATTTTTAGGCACTGCTGCAGCTGGTGCCCAAATTCAATTATTCATTTTTGGCGGTGGACTGCCGGCTCGTTTCAGAGGTATACCGGCTTTTCCATGCGGTTTGGGAATTTTGCCAACCATTAAAATATTAAGTAGCCCGGCCGAAATCTCGGAAAAGGAGTATTTTGACGTGTATGCCGGCAGCATTATTGAGGGGGGTGAGTCGATAGGAGATGTCGGGAACAGACTGTATAAGGAAATAATCGCAGCAGCTTCCGGCAAGCACACTATTACGGAAATAAAGAATTCTTACTCAGAGATATTACATTTTTATGCAACCGGCTTACTGATGTAACGTGAATGTGTATTCTTGAGAAAATATGCTGTAAGGGGATGAAGTATATGTTCTTTATGGGCTATCCAAGACCGGATGGCAGTGCAGGGGTAAGAAACTTGATTTTAATCATGGCTGTAACAGACTGTATGGAAGGGGTTGCCCGGAAAATTTCCGAAAAGGTCAGAGATTCTGTCGTGGTTACACAAAATCATGGGTGTTTGGTAATCGGAAATGAACAAGTTATTCACAATATGATAGGTATTGCAGAAAACCCTAATATTGCTGCAGTACTTTTGTTGGGCATGGGTTGTGAAAGCTTGAGACCGGATATTCTGGCAGAACGTTTGAGTGGTTCTGGCAAACCCGTCGAGATATTAGTTTGCACGAAGGAGGGGGGGACAAAGAACACAATAGAAAAAGGCATTGCAGTTGCCTCGAAAATGAGGGAAGAGGCAGACAAAATCAAAAGACAGAAGACAGAGCTATCCAAGTTAATTGTAGCAGTGAAATGTGGAGGATCCGATACCAGCTCCGGTATTGCCTCTAATCCCAGTGTCGGGGCTTTTGCTGATAAACTGGTGTCTTGCGAAGGCAAAATTATTTTTAGCGAACCGATTGAAGCTATTGGCGGGGAAGAGGAGCTTTACAAAAGAGCGGTCAGTGAAGAGGTTATTGCGGACATTAGAGAGTTGGTGCAGTCAGAAGATAAACGATTCAATGTGCCCAGTGCAAA
Organism: Clostridia bacterium; assembly: GCA_018433675.1. GTDB lineage: Bacteria > Bacillota > Peptococcia > DRI-13 > SM3-B62 > SM3-B62. The sequence continues at coordinate 197,057 of JAHDQS010000005.1, read as the reverse complement.
AATGGAGCACATGTGCAAGGGTAATGTTCTGGGGGGGTTAACAACAATTGAAGAAAAATCCATCGGATCGCTACACAAATCGGGAAATGCTCCTATCAAGGGAGTACTGAAGAATAATCAAGAAATACTGGAAAAACCTTCGGAAGGAGGTGTCTATTTTCAAGAAGGCACGCATTATGATGCCATGACAACAGCTCATTTTGTAGCTGCCGGTGCGCAAATCATTATATTTACAACAGGAGCAGGCGCCGGTATGAATAATATTATTGCACCAACAATCAGGGTTTGTGGTAATGCTCAAGTGATAGACAGTGTTATTGCTGATATTGACATTGATGCCAGTGGCGTCATGAGGGGAGAGGAGAGCATTACCCAGGTCGGCGAGAGGTTATTTAATGAGGCAATCGAGATTGCCGACGGAAAAGAAACCAAACTGGAACAATATGGATATTCGTCATTTATCATATACAGAAAAGACCCGAGATTGGAATATTTCCTGTTTAAAAAATAATTTAATTTAAGGAGGATGTATGATGAAAAAAAGGACAGGGGTTATTTTCTTGGTTTTACTGCTTTGTTTTGCTTTAATCTTACCGGCTTGTTCCGGAGATAAGGGGGAACAACAGCAGGGGGAAGGGACTGAGCAAGAAACTATTACGTTAAGCTACGCCAGTTATCTGAAAGAAGATTTTTCAAACAACTTGACAACGAAGTGGTGGATGGATGAGGTTACAAAAAGGACCGATGGACGTGTGGAATTTGAAACGTACTATTCGGAGACCTTATTGAAGGGTGCTGATTTATTTAAAGGCTGCAGCCGCGGTCAGGCTGATATAGTGCTTGCTCCCGATTCATACACGCCTGATTTGACTCCGCTGTCGATGGTACAGGTGCTGCCTTTTATGAGTGATAAGATGGATTCTTTTATGAAGGCCATATATGAAATGTTTACGACAGAGCCATTGTTGTTAGAAGAGTTTAAAAAGAACGGGGTTCACTTCCTGGCAGAAATACCTGTATCTGCCAATATTTTAGGGGCTGATGAAGAAATAACAAGCATTGCAGAACTAAAAGGGAAAAGAATTAGATGCATGAATATTACCGCTAATATTATGGAAAAACTTAACGCAGTACCTGTAGGTTTACCCCTGGGCGATGTTTACGATGGGATATCCAAGGGTGTAATTGATGGTTACTCGCTCACAGACTTTACTCTTGCTACGATGAATAAGCTTTACGAGGTCGCTCCATACATGATTGATACGGGTATGGGGATGTTTGGGGGAATGTGGTTTATCATCAATGAAAAAACTTGGGAAGGTCTGCCGGGAGATGTACAGGAAATAATGACAGAAGTATCAAAGGAAGCTATCGACAGACACGTCAGCTTATACTCTGAAATTGAAGGAACTAAAGTCGAAGAAGCCAATAAAGGTGGGGCCAAAGTATTGATTTGGAGCGATGCTGAAAAACAGGCCATGAAAGATGCAGTGGGACAAGAAATATGGCAGGAATGGGCTAAAGCGCTCGATGATAAAGGCATGGAAGGAACATATATTCTAAACAAATGGGAAGAAATAGTTTCTAAATACAACGAATCAAGCACATACGTATCTCCTTATAAAAAGTTTGTGGATAAGTATGGAGAAGCAAACTGATTAATCAAGGGGGGAGGAATAAAGTATGGAGAACATAAAAACTAATAAGTTTCTGAATGTATACGAAAAAATTATTAAGAATAATGCGGTGATAACCGGTATATGCATCATGATCATGATCTTTACTATTGTGCCTGATGCCCTAGGCAGGAAATTTTTAGGAAAGCCTCTGCCGGGTACATTGGAGATAAACGAAATGTTGATGGTCATCATAGTGTTTATGGGCCAAGCATGGACACAAAGGGAAAAGGGTCATGTGAAATGTGAAGTTATTACATCTCGCCTCCCCGAGAGAATCAGGGGTGTAGTTAACCTGACAATTTGGTTTCTATCATTTTTGTTTTTCGGTCTTCTTACTGTAGCTACAGCTACCGAATCGTACTATTCTTTTGCAATGCGGGAAACTGTTTGGGGTGTTGCCAGACTTCCTATCTGGCCAATAAAAATGCTGCTTGTTTTTGGATTAGGCATGTTATGTATTCAGATGTTTTTGGACTTTTTGACCGGCTGTAAAGAACAGTTTCTTCAAAGCAAAAATTCAACAACGAATTAGTGAAAGACAGGGACCCGGATGTGTTAAAAGATTAAATCGACACATCCGGGACCAAATAAGGGGGGATTTAAGTGGATATTACGATAGGAGTAATGATGATACTACTACTCCTAGTTTTGATTGCGTTTGAAATGCCGATTGCATTATCCCTCGGATTATCTGGGGTTCTGTGTCTACTGCTTACTAAAGGATTAAATATTACATGGGGGTTTTTACAGGCGGTTCCTTTTACAGCCAGCTTCAGTTGGGCATATGTTGTTTTGCCATTATTTATTTTAATGGGCGAGATGGCCTTTTTTGCCGGGATCAGTTCTGCTGCCTTCGACATGGCTAATAAATGGTTCGGGAAAATAAAAGGTGGTTTAGCGATGGCCACCATTGTTGCCTGTGGGATTTTTGGTGCTACTTCTGGGTCAAGCATTGCAGCTGCTGCGGCAATGGGGAAGGTAACAATACCGGAAATGAAAAAGTACAAATACGCTACTGAATTGGCAGTAGGTGCTGTTGCTGCGGGTGGAACTCTTTCCGTTATGATCCCTCCCAGCGGAATCCTGGTTATTTATGGATTGATTACGGAAGAATCAATAGGAAGATTATTAATCGCGGGGATTATTCCGGGCCTATTATCAATGCTTGTATACTGTATAGGAATATACATATGGGCTAAGATAAATCCTGGCATTGTTCCCCAAGAAGGGGCAAGTTTCAGTTGGAAGGAACGGTTTGGCTCCTTGAAACAGGGATACGGAGCATTAATTATATTCGGTATAGTAATCGGAGGTATTTATTCCGGGTTGGCCACGCCAAATGAGGCAGCGGCATTTGGTGCTTTCGCTGCTTTGATACTGTTGTTGATCAATGCTAAGAATAAGCTTGGCGGTTTGAAAGAAGCGCTGATGAACACCTCTAAAACGACATGTATGTTTATGCTGATTGTAGTTTGTGCCTCTTTCTTTACGCTGGGCCTCACTGTTACGGGCATTCCGGTTACATTAACAAAGTATTTGGTGGGCTTGAACATTTCACCTAAGTTGATGATTTTCTTATTACTGTTGCCTTATATTCCTTTGGGTATGTTTTTAGATACGGTTTCCATGCTGTTTATTACCTTGCCGGTTATTTTTCCCGTTGTAGAAGCGTTGGGATTCAGTGGTATCTGGTTTGGAATCATGGTTACTAAGTTAATAGAAGTATCATTGATGACTCCCCCATTAGGGCTCAATGTATATGTAATACACGGTGTGGTACCGGAGATAAGCCTAGGCAAGATATTTAAGGGATGCATCCCGTTTTTGATAATGGATGCCGTTACTCTTACTATCATGTTCATCTTTCCGGAAATAGTGACGTGGCTGCCTAATTCTATGTTAGGTATGTAAAGAGATAGGAGGTCGTTAATATGGCAGTGTCAAACAGCGGACCAATTGATTTGAAAAATAAAAATGCGGTAATAGTTGGCGGCGGAGGAGATATAGGTTCGGCAGTATGCAATGTTCTTGCCCGGGAGGGGGCAAATATCATTGTTGTGGATATTGATAAAAATGGTATAGAAAGAGTTAAAACAGAATTGGAAAACAGAGAAAAAAAAGCTGCTACTTTCCACTGTGATGTAACAAAAGAGGAACAGGTAAATCCTTGTGTAGATAGTATTAAAAAGGAGCATGGCAGTATTGATATATTTGTTTATTGTTCCGGGATAATGACACCTACGCATCTTGAAGAGATATCCTTAGAGGAGTGGAATAAGGTAATTGCGGTAAATTTAACAGGTGCTTTTTTGTTTTGCCGCAAGGTTCTGCCGATAATGAAAAAACAAAAAGGCGGGAAAATCATTCTATTTGGTTCCGTAGCGGCAAAAATCGGAGGAGTAAAATCAGGTGTTCATTATGTTGCCACTAAAGCGGCTTTACATGGAATGGCTAAATGGATGGCTCGTGATAGCGCACCGTACGGTGTTTGTGTCAATAGTATCGCTCCGGGTCCGGTCGCAACAAAAATGACAAAGGAATTGAATATCTCACCGGAATCGTTCCCGTTAGGCAGGTTAGGGACAACCGAGGATATTGCTGAAGCTGTTCTCTATCTTTCTTCAGATGCCTCAAATTGGATTACAGGAACTGTATTTGATGTAAATGGCGGACAGTTAATGGAATAATACGAAAGGGTGGGACACATAATGACAAATCGCCGGATCAACAGAGATGAATTGCTGCAAAGAATAAGGGAAAAAGGATTTTTGTGTGAAAGCAAATGGCCGGGATGCGGACAATGTACTATTTACCCTCTGATTGAGTATTTTGAGATTGATGAGTCCATCTTCAAATCAGCATCAGCCCTTGGGGGAGGATTTGCCGCTACTTGTGAAGGATTATGCGGGACCCTTTGCTGTGGCAGTATGGTCATCAGTAATTTTTTTGGAAGGCCTATTGAGGAAAAAGAGAACGATGTTTTTGGATATAGGGCAGGCAAGCTATCGAGAGAATTGAGGGAAAAATTTATTCAGAAATACGACGGTTACACATGTAAGGAAATACAAAAGGCGGTTATGGGACGTGCCTATAATTTGAGGATCCCGGAAGAAAAGGAAATGTTCATTAAAGCCGGTGGATATTCGGAAAAATGCTCCGGGGTCGTTGGCGATGCTACGGTGTGGGTGGCAGAGATCCTTCTTGACAATGGGGTCTCTTTAAAAAACTATGAATTACTTTAAAATTGCAGATAGAATGGGGGGTATTTATGGGATACAGTTTAGATTTTAACGGAAAGGTTGTTGCTGTGACGGGTGCCAGTAGAGGGATAGGTCGAGCCATTTCCTTAGGTTTTTCATCCTTGGGGGCAGAGGTAATACTAATAAGCCGTTCTAGGGAGAAGCTCGAAGAAACTGCCGGCGTTATCGCAGCATCAGGAGGAAAAGCACATGTAATTGCTGCCGATTTAACAGATGTTGATGCTATTAATAAAACGGTTGATGAAATCAAAACAAAATACGGCAAATTAGATGTTTTGGTAAATAACGCCGGTGTAACTAAAAGGATGCCTTCGGAAGAAATTTCCGTTGAGGACTGGGAACGTATAATGGAAACAAATATTAAGTCATATGTTTTTATGAACACTGCTGTATTTAAGAAAATCATGAAAGAACAGGGTTATGGCAAAATCGTTAGTATGGCTTCAATAGGCGGCAAGCTAGGCATTACAAGATCTTTGCCGTATTGTGCCAGCAAGGGCGGTGTGGTTTCTATGACCCAAGTTCTGGGGTGTGAATGGGCGCCCTTTAATATTCAAGTAAATGCAGTTGGTCCCGCTTACATCAAAACCGAATTGATATCAAAGGCCATAGAAAATAAGGAGTTTCTTGATACCATAATGTTTAGAACCCCCGCCAAAAGACTGGGCGAGCCTGAAGATGTTGTAGGGGCTGTTCTTTTTCTAGCCTCAGATTTGTCCGGGTATATATCAGGTCATACCTTGATGGTTGATGGAGGGTTGACTGCGTTTGCTGTTTAGATGCGAAAAGATTTTGAGGTGAGGTGGTTGCTGTGTTAACAAGGAGTGAAAGGATAGAAAGATTAAGGAAAGCTATCATCGAAAACGAACCCGTTGTGAGCATAGAGAGAGCTACTTTGGTTACGGAGGCTTATCAAGAGTTTGAAGCTGATCCTATTCTGATAAAAAGGGCAAAGGTTTTAGATAAATTATTGCGGAATATGACTATTTTCATAAACGATGGTGACTTATTAGTAGGAAATCAGGGAGAGTCTCTGCGTTGTCCGCCGGTCTATCCGGAAAATCTGGTTGGTTGGATGGATGATGAAGAAGAAATGGCCCGCATGGAAGTCAGAAGTGTCAATCCTTTAAAAATACCACAGCAAATCAGACCTCAATTAAAAGAACTTGCTCAATATTGGAAAGGAAAGACTCTTGTTGACAAGGTATATGCTGTTTTCCCAGATGACATTTTGAAGGCGAGAAAGTCTTCCTTGTTTTCCGTTTCGTTAGAGAAGAATGCCGTGGGACATTGTGTCTTGGATTATGAGAAGCTTTTGCAAAAGGGCTATCATGGTCTGAAGGAAGAAATACAGAATAAGCTCGATAAAATGGATCTAACAGATCCGAAAGAATTGGCAAAGGTAGAGTTTCTAGAGGCGGCAAGGATAGTATGTGATGCCGGCATAGCCTTCGCTGAACGTTATGCCGGGTTGGCCTTGGAATTGGCTGAAAAAGAGGCGGATCAAGAAAGAAAACGTGAATTGGAAAAGATCTCCGCAATGTGCCGCAAGGTGCCTGCAAATCCGGCCGGTTCATTTTATGAAGCTGTTCAATCAGTTTATTTGGCCCATATCATTAATGTTATCGAAACCAATGCTTATTCCATGAGCTTTGGGAGATTTGACCAATACATGTATCCCTATTACAAAAAGGATATTGAAGAGGGTAAAATTACTGTTCAAGAAGTCCAAGAGATCATAAACTGCTTTTGGTGCAAGACTAATGAGATTATGCACGTCGATGACTCTGAAATGGTGTATTTTCATGGAGGGCATCCCTTTGGCCAGCATCTTACGGTAGGCGGCATGACAAGGGATGGACGAGACGCTACTAACGAATTGTCGTATATGTGTTTGGATGCCCACGAGATTGTGGAGCTGTACCAGCCGGATTTCAGTGTAAGGCTACATAAGGGCAGCTCCTATAAGTTTAAGGAAAGAACAGCAGAGGTAATCAGGCTGGGTCTGGGCTTACCACAAATATTTAATGATGAAATTGTGATAGAGTCTTTAATGAACGATGGCTTACCATTAGAGGAGGCTCGGGACTATACGCCGACGGGCTGTGTGGAATACTCTACGCCTCAGTGTTGGGTCAGGTCTCCCGGCGGGTGGTTCAATGTGCCTAAAGTAATCGAAGCTGTGCTGCACCAGGGTAAATGCGCTCTCACAGACCGTCAAATCAGTCTGAATACTAAACCCGTTGAAGAGATAGAATCATTTGAGGAATTCATGGAGCTATTTAAAAAACACTTTCGACATGCCGTCAGGCTTCATGTCATTTGGAGTAATCTGATAGATAACGTACACGCTAAGGTGATGCCGCAACCTTCTGTTTCCATTCTTACTGATGATTGCATCAAGAAGGGCAAGGATGTGAGCCAGGGAGGGGCGCGATATAATTTTACCAGTCCCTTGATGGTGGGTATTGCGACGGCTGTTGATTCCCTTTCAATTATCAAGAAAAAGGTGTTTGAAGAAAGAACGTTTTCTTTAAGGGAATTGGTCGAGGCTTTAGATAGTAATTTCAAAGGGGCTGAAGTCTTGAGGGCACGGCTTCTCAATTATCCGTATCGATACGGTAACGATTATGATGAAGTAGATGATATGGCAAGGGAAATTTCAGTGCTGTTTTGTGATGAGTTTGCTAAGTATAGGATCAGTCGGGAGAACGGCAAGTTCCGGGCAGGTTTTTGGTCGGTAACGGCTAATTTCAATCTGGGGTTGGGTACTGCTGCTTCTGCCGACGGTCGAAAAGCAAAAGAAGAGCTTTCCGACTCCATTACTCCCAATTCGGGCAAAGATGTTAACGGCTTGACGGCCTCTTTGAAGTCGGCTGCGAAACTGGATCAGCGCAGGGCATCTTGTGGTACTGTTCTTAATCGCCATATAACTCCCACTGAACTACAGGGAGCAGATAAAATCAGACGGTTTGTCGATATGGTCGATACGTATTTTGAATTAGGAGGAACTAACCTTGGCTTTAATGTGGTCTCGGCTGAAACTTTAAAGAAGGCTCAACAAAATCCGGAGGATTATTCCGGTCTGATGGTCAAGGTTGCCGGATATGCAGCGTTTTTTGTGGAGTTAGGCAAACCATGTCAGGATGCCTTAATCGCCAGGACAGAGCATGGTCTTTCTTAATTGATATGTGCTTGCAACGTTAATGGGGGACTTGGAATGAACGAGGAAAAAGGAGTAGTATTCAAGATACAAAGATATTCGCTTCATGACGGGCCGGGAATCCGCACGTTAATATTTCTTAAAGGATGTCCCTTGAGATGCTGGTGGTGTTTTAATCCCGAATCACAATCGCCGGGACCGGAAATCATTTTTTATCGGGAGAAGTGTATTAATTGCAAACAGTGCGTGCAGGTATGTCCTATACCCGGGTGTCTTAAGACAGAGGATGGTATTAACAGTTTCAAACGTGAGCTATGTAACAGTTGTGGAAAATGCGTGAACGTATGCCCAACCGGTGCTATGACAAGTATAGGTAAATTGATGGAAGTCTCGGAAGTGATGAAAGAAATAGAGAAGGACAGACCCTTTTATGATAAATCGGGAGGCGGTGTTACTGTTTCCGGAGGAGAGCCGTTTATGCAGCCGGAGTTTACAAGGGCGATCCTGAAAAAATGCAAGGAAGAAGGTATAAATACAGCGGTTGAGACGTGTGGCTTTACTTGCTGGGATAATATAGAGAAATCAATGGAATATATTGACATGTTTTTCTTTGATCTTAAGGAGATGGATGCGGAAAAACATCGCAAGATGACTGGGGTCAGCAACAAACTTATTTTGGAAAACGCAAAAAAGTTGGCTGCTGGCGGTAAAAAAATGATTATAAGAATGCCGATCATACCTGGGTGCAACGATGAATTAGATGATCTCAAAGCGGCAGCCCGCTTTATCGCTGAAGAATTAGGAGCAGTCAAGGAGGTGCATTTGCTTCCTTATGAGGTGATAGGCGTGTCAAAGTATGAACGTATGCAGAGGGAATATATGATAGGGGATGTTAAGCCTCCCTCGCAGGAAGCTATGGAGGAATTTAAGGGGATATTCGAGGGCTATAACCTCCGGTGTCAGATTGGGGGATAAGAAGATAATAATAAGAAAAAAACGTCTTCAATAAGATGGGGCATCTTATTGAAGACGTTTTTTGGATTCTGATATGAGATGCTATTTTGATATTAGATAGGTATATAGATAATATCATGGTAAAATGTAGTTAATGGTTTCATAAGAAAACAAGGAGGAAGGGAAATGATAATTACAACAACTCCGGTAATTGAAGGCAGGAAGATTATTGAGTACAAAGGAATTGTGTTCGGGGAAGTAATTTCAGGTGTGAATTTTGTTAAGGATTTTGCCGCCGGGCTAACCAACTTTTTTGGCGGACGGTCCGGCTCGTATGAAAATGAATTGATCCAGGCCCGTGAAGAGGCGCTGAAGGAGATGGGAAAAAGGGCGGAAATGGCCGGGGGAAACGCTGTTGTGGGAGTTGATATTGATTACGAAGTGTTGGGACAAGGCGGAAGTATGCTGATGGTTACAGCCTCAGGAACAGCTGTGAGGATTGAATAATTTAGAAAGCTTAGGGGGATTAATGGGTTCGGGATAAGGGAATGTCAACAACAAACATTTTGGAACCGTCTTTCATGCTCTTGCTATATAACTGCAGGGTAAATGTTTCGTCCTTTGCTTGGGTTTTCAGTTTATTGACATAAAAAAAGCCGCAAATCCTTGCGGCTCTATCAACAAATATGGTGCGGAAGACGGGACTTGAACCCGTACGCCTTGCGACACACGCCCCTCAAACGTGCCTGTCTGCCAATTCCAGCACTTCCGCGTTTATTGAGGGAAAACTCATGCAAGAAATATCTTAGCATGGCATTTTAACTGTGTCAAGTGGTAGTAACACTAAACCGCAGGAGAGGCGGTGAGAATATTTGCCGACATTTTATGGAACTTCTTAAAATTCTCTTTAAAAGATAGGGCCAGTCGGTGGGATTGTTTGTCATAATCATCAGGGTTTTGCCATGTTTGCCGCGGCGTCAGAATGCTCTCAGGAACTCCCGGACACATCAGCGGTACATCAAAACCGAAAACAGGATCCTTGCGGCAGGGTATGTCATCTAACTGACCTTGTAAGGCTGCCTTGATCAAAGCCCTAGTGTGGGCAAGCTTGAAGCGATGACCGACGCCGTAGGGTCCCCCTGTCCAGCCTGTATTAATCAGATATACTTTACTCCGATGCTTGTTTATTCTTTCCCCCAACATGTTTGCATAGACAAGTGGCGGAAGGGGAAGGAAGGGGGCACCGAAACACTCGGAAAATGTTGCCTCCGGTTCTATTATTCCTCTTTCTGTCCCGGCTAATTTGCTCGTGTAGCCGGAAAGGAAATGATACATGGCCTGTTCGTTATTAAGTTTTGCCAGAGGAGGCAAGACACCGAAGGCATCCGCTGTCAAGAAAAAAATATTTCCGGGATGTCCCGCAGTTCCGGGAATAACAGAGTCAGGGATATATTCTATCGGATAGGCTGAACGTGTATTCTCGGTAAGGTCATTGGCAGAAAAATCAGGTATGCGGGTGGTTTCATTCACAATAACGTTTTCCACGACACTGCCGAAGCGGATGGCATTCCATATCTGTGGTTCGTCATCCGGATCAAGTCCGATACATTTAGCATAGCAGCCGCCTTCGATATTAAAGATACCGTCTTGTGACCAGCCATGTTCGTCGTCCCCGATTAAGCGTCTGTCCGGGTCAGCCGAAAGCGTGGTTTTTCCGGTGCCGGAGAGGCCAAAAAACAAAGCAACATCGTCTTTTGTCCGGCCAACATTAGCTGAGCAATGCATTGATAAAATTTTGCTTTTGGGTAGGACGAAATTAATCAGTGTAAAAATTGCTTTTTTTATTTCCCCTGCATAAGAGGTGCCGCCGACAATAATTATTTTTTCGTCCAGGTTGACAGCAATCACCGCTTCTGAGTTTGTCCCGTGTTTTTGTGGTTCGGCTTTGAATTCAGGAACGCAAATAATATGGTAATCACACGAAAAGTCGGCGAGTTCGGCGTTTGTAGGTCTAACTAAAAGCTGGTGCGCAAAAAGATTTTGCCAAGCCAATTCATTGATTACGCGCAGGTTTAGCCTGTAATTAGGATCGGCACCTGCGTAACCGTCGAAAACATATATCTCTCTGCCGTCAAGATACTTTAAAACATCGTCGAATAGTTGATCAAAATGTTCTCTCCTCATTGCCTGGTTAATGTCTCCCCAATTAATATCCTGGGAGTATTTTGATTCACGTAAAAAGAATTTGTCGTTAGGGGAACGCCCGGTGTATTTTCCGGTAGTAACGCTTAGTGCTCCCGTTGAGGTGAGGGAACCTTCGCCGTGACAGAGGGAGAACTCTATCAGTTGTGGCGTGGGACAATTACAATTGGCACGGCATTTGCCAATTATTTTTGAAAGATTTGTTTGTTTTGTTGAATGCATGACGATACCTCCAGAGGATGAAAATGATTGTATTAACGTAGATTTTTAATCAGATCTGCCATTTCTATTGCCGACAGAGCTGCTTCACTACCTTTATTGCCGGCTTTGGTGCCTGCTCTCTCGATAGCTTGTTCAATAGTGTCGGTGGTCAGGACACCGAAGATAACCGGAGTTTGGCTTGCTAAGGAAACCTGCGCTACCCCTTTTGAAACTTCTGACGCTACGTAGTCAAAATGAGGGGTTGTTCCTCTGATTACCGCGCCTAAACAAATTACGGCGTCATATTCTTTCCCCGCCATGTGTTTTGCGGTCAGCGGTATTTCGAAAGCGCCCGGAGTCCAAGCCACTTCAATATTCTCGTCCTTGACGCCGTGCCGATAGAGAGTATCGAGAGCACCGCTTAAAAGCTTTGAAGTGATAAACTCATTAAACCTGCTGACAACGATACCGATTTTTAAGTGATCACCCTTTAGGTAGCCTTCATATACTTTTGGCATAAGTTAAACCTCCTTGTAATTTTAAGCATTTCAAATATGAAGAAAGTGACCGAGACGGTCTTTTTTTGTTTTCAAATATCTGATGTTTTCTTCCCCAGGGGCTATTTCAAGGGGAACCCGTTCCACCACCTGAAGACCATAACCTTCCAGACCGGCGATTTTACGCGGGTTATTGGTAAGAAGGCGCAGCCTTTTGATGCCAAGGTCAGCCAGAATTTGTGCGCCAATACCGTATTCACGCAAATCTGCAGGAAATCCCAGGGATTCGTTGGCCTGAACCGTATCTTGACCTTCATCTTGGAGTTTGTAAGCACAAAGTTTATTCAAAAGCCCAATCCCGCGCCCTTCTTGACGCATGTAAAGTAAAACTCCTGCCCCTTCTTTTTCAATCATCAGCATGGCGTGGGCCAGTTGTTCTCCACAATCGCAGCGTAGAGATCCTAAGGCATCACCGGTGAGGCATTCGGAATGAACACGTACTAACACGGGTTCTTCACCTGCCACTTTACCTTTTACTAAGGCAAGATGGGTGCTGCCGTCCAGTTTGCCGTTGTATGCATGTGCTGTAAAGTGTCCGTATTTTGTAGGTAAATCTACGGTGGTCTCTTTTACAATGAGTTTTTCAACATGGCGTCTGTACTTGATGAGGTCTGCAATGGTAATTATTTTTAGGCTGTGTGCTTGAGCGAATTCCATCAATTGTGGTGTGCGTGCCATTGTTCCGTCTTCATTCAATATTTCACAGATAGCTCCCGCAGGGAAAAGACCGGCAAGCCTGGCTAAATCTACGGCAGCTTCAGTGTGACCCGCTCTTTTGAGGACCCCACCCTCTCTGTAACGAAGAGGGAAAATATGGCCCGGCTTTCTTAAATCCTGAGGGGTGCAAGCGGGATCTAAGATTTTTTGGATGGTGGCGGATCTTTCGTAGGCAGAGATGCCGGTTGTGGTAGTGATTGCATCTACTGAGACCGTAAAAGCCGTACCTAAGTGGTCATTGCTTTGCTGGACCATCGGATATATTTCGAGGGTATCAAGACGTTCTCCTTCTACGGGCAGACAAAGAAGTCCCCGGGCATGAGTGACCATGAAGTTTACGGCTTCCGGTGTGGCTTTTTCGGCAGCCATGATTAAGTCGCCTTCGTTCTCTCTGTCTTCATCATCTATCACGATGACCATTTTACCTTGTTTTATATCGGAGATGGCTTCTTCGATATTATTGAATTTATAATTTTTCATTGCTAGTTTCACCTCGTAAGTAAAATATTAGGCAAATCCGTTTTCAGCCAGAAAAGCTAAACTGACACCTGGGGAAGTACCGTCAGAGGTTTGTGAGGAGTTGTTAAGCTTTTCAAGGTACTTCGCTATTATGTCAAATTCCAGATTGACGGTGTCACCGACATCCTTGAGACCGAGGGTTGTTAAACCCCTGGTATGTGGAATGAGGGAAACCGTGAAGCAGGGCGGCTTCACTTCAACAATAGTTAAACTGGTGCCGTCAATAGCAACAGAGCCTTTTTGGATGAGGTACTTATCCATTCCCGGAGGATAAATGATCTTAAGCACGGTTGCAATCTCCTGAATCGTCTTTTCTTGAATGGTTCCCGTGGCATCAATGTGTCCGCTTACCAAATGGCCTCCCAAACGATCGCTTAGGCGCAGGGCTCTTTCTAAATTGACCTTTTGACCCGGCTTGAGCTTTCCGAGATTGGTTTTGTGCAGGGTTTCCATCATAACGTCAACGCTGAAAGATGAGGTGTCAAAGGCAACCGCCGTAAGGCAAATACCATTGACAGCAATACTGTCCCCTATTTTAATATCAGAGACGATGAGGGGAGATTGGATATGGACTTTTGCCGATTTTTGTGTAGTTTGTAAGGATTTAATTGTTCCTAAATCTTCAATGATTCCTGTAAACAAGTTACTCACCCTTTCTGATAGGGTAACCTTCAAGGAGGATATCGTCAGCCAGGCAGGATATTGTAATGTCCTCTAATCTTGGTGCATCGGCCAGCGGGACTCTGCTTCCTGCATTGAAAGGTCCGGGTGCGAGGCTATTGCCGATAATTTTCGGTGCGTAATAAAGGTGAAATTTATCGATAAGGTTATGATGGAGGAACGAGCCGTTAACGGTGCTGCCTCCTTCCACCAGGATGCTTGTAATGTTCATTTTACCCAATTGTGGCATTAGTTTTGCCAAATCTACTTTTGGTCCGTCATTTACCGTTAATACCAGAGCCAGTTTTTCGAGTTGTTTTTTCTTATCAGCCGGGGCTTGTCCGGTGGTGGCAATAATGGTAGGAGCCGTGGATTGCAGGTGCAGTATTTTGCAATCAAGGGGCAGGGAAAGCTTGCTGTCAAGAATTATCCTGATAGGGTCCCGACCCGTATTATCGGGAAGACGACAGGTAAGGCTGGGGTTATCGGCAATTATCGTTCCGACACCCACCAGGATCGCATCGTAAGTATTTCTCAGCCGGTGTCCGTGGAGGCGTGCCTCATCGCCTGTGATCCATTTTGATTCGCCGCTTACTGTTGCGATTTTCCCATCTAGTGTCATGGCAGCTTTGACACCGATAAAGGGCAGCTTTGTCTGGATGTATTTGAAAAAGAACTCATTTAATTTGCGGGCTTCTTTTTCCATTAACCCCGTAGTAACGACGATACCTGCTTCTTGCAGCCTCTTTAATCCTTTGCCTGCCACCAGGGGGTTAGGATCACTGACGGCGGTAAAAACACGCTTGATACCTGCTTTGATAATTGCCTCGGTACAGGGTGGAGTTCTGCCTGTATGATTGCATGGTTCCAGTGTTACGTAGAGGTCGGCTCCTCTTGCAGCCTTACCTGCTGCCTTGAGGGCATGAATCTCGGCGTGTGGTGCACCGGCTTTTTGGTGATAACCGGCGCCCATTATTTCGTTATCCTTTACGACGACTGCGCCTACAAGAGGATTGGGACTGGTACGACCTTTAGCCAATGCTGCCAGTTCCAAAGCTTTTTTCATGTATTTTATGTTTGTGTTTTCGGCGCTTGTTACTTCAGTGCTCATTGTACCTCCCCAAATAGAAAAACCGGGAGAAAAAATATCTCCCGGGAGAAATTATTCATATAGCCATACCACTAGCTATACCACATTTCTTCTCTCATCCAGACTCTAACTGTCGGCTCTGGAATCTCACCAGATCATGCACTATGTCTCGCGGGCTACCGTACATTCTCGTTGGTGCAAGAATGAGAAGGATTACCGCCGGTAAGGAATTTCACCTGTCCCCGAAGATTTTGAATCGGTATTGAGTTATCATGCTTTACAATGTATATAGTAGAGCAGAAGAGCGAAAAAAGCAAGGAAATATTTTCAGAAACATTCACTGAAATTTGGAAATTGTTTTGCAAAAAATAACAATATATTATAAAATATTTAACGGAGAAGAGAATAATTGTATTTTTATACTTTGTGTGACTACGACGGATGCGATTAAGGAGGCCCGTATGCTGAGTACGAGAATGCAGAGAGAGTGGTTGAGGAATTTTCTTCAGGGTACCATGGAAAAATGCGATAAGGGTACTTGGGAGCATTCTATTCGAGTAGGGAAGTTATGTGAAAGGATTGCCTCTGAATTCGGCTACAGCAAAAAAGAGGTTTCTTATATCACTCTGGCGGGTTTACTGCACGACGTAGGGAAGGTATTTATGACAGAAATGATCAATTATCCGGGCAGATTGCCGGATAGGGATATGTACATAGTGTCTCAGCATCCTCAGCTTGGTATTCGCTTTATTAATATTAATTTCTCCGATGTACCGGCACAGGTCACAGAAGGCATTGTCCTGCATCATGAGCGTTTGAACGGCAGTGGCTACCCCTATAATCTTAAAGGGGATGAGATATCGATGGCGGCAAGGATTGTTGCTGTTGCGGATGTATTTGATGCTATGAGCAACTTGCGTCCCTATCGACCGCCTTTGCCTAAAAGCGAGGTTTATAAAGAACTTTGCCGACCCGGATATGATCAGGATGTTGTTTTTGCTCTCATGAAAAATTTTCGTAATGATCAAGGTTAGGAACAATTTATTACAAATATGCGCCGCTAAATGCGGGGCTTTTTTGTTTTTGAGGGGTGGTTTGCTGTAACGGTTTTCAACTATCTAACATAGGATTATATGGTGCTGCACCGGTTGTTTGAAAATATAAGTCGGAAGGGGAGATGCGGTGTTGAAAAAGGGAAGGATAAAAAGAGTGTTCCCGGGTAATAACACGTCGGAGGGTTTTTATTCCTTGTACGAAAATATCATTGGGCCTGAGGCAAACCGTGTTTTTATTATGAAAGGCGGGCCAGGTGTAGGAAAGTCTACCCTGATGAAAGATGTAGGGATGGCAATGCTGGAAATGGGTTATGACGTTGAATTTCATCATTGTTCTTCGGATAACGCTTCTTTAGACGGGGTTGTGATTTTAAGCATTGGTGTGGCATTAATAGATGGGACGGCACCGCATATTTTGGACCCCAGATATCCGGGGGCTGTTGATGAGATTGTACATTTAGGGGATTTTTGGGATGAAGGCAAGCTTGTTGCAAAGAAGGAAGAGATAATCAGATATAATAAAAGGATAGGTCGCTATTTCAGGACCGCCTATAGTTATTTGAAAGAGGCAAAAGTAGCTCAAGATGAGTTGAGAAGCTATCATGAGGAAATGGTTGACCGGTATGAGGTAAATAAATTGTGTCGAGAAGTGGTCTGCGAGGTTTTCGAAGAGCATAATCCTCAACATTCCAAGACAGGGTCAATACGGCGTCTTTTTGCCAGTGCTAATACTCCGGCTGGACTTATTAATTATATTGAAACCATTCTTCAAGACATAGGCAAACTGTTTATTATTAAAGGCGAACCTGGTAGCGGCGGGGATCAGATTATGCAAACCGTGTTTAAGCAAGGGGATTTATTGGGAGTGGAGTGCCAGGCTTATCATTGTCCTTTTGAACCTGCATTGCTGGAATTGCTTGTTTTTCCAAAGTTAAATGTGGCTGTGTTGAGAGAGAATGAACATCTTAATTTCGATCCCGGTTTGGTGCAAGGGTTAAACAGTATAGAAGTTTTGAATCTAAACAAGTATCTTGACGTAGTAACATGTGAAGCTTACCAAGAAGAAATTCAGAGTGCGAAAGAAAGAATCAACGGTAATTTAAGACGTGCTTGGGCGAGTATCAATAAAGCAAAGGCGATACATGATGAAATAGAGATTCCCTACATAGAGGCAATGGACTTTGATGCTGTTGGTAGAAAAAAGGGAGAATTGCTCAAGAGGATACTTGATTATGCAGGAAAATAAATTTAAATGAATAACAGAAACTCCCCGGTGTATAGCGCCAAGAGGGGGTTTCTTTTATATAATGGTATTATTGACCGGTATATTGATGTTATAATGATGTTTATGGATTTATTACAGTTCAGGCAAATAGATTAACAATGATTATATAATGCACATTCGAGATGAGGTTTTGTTATGAGGAAAATACTAGGCTTTGAAAAATATAAATGGCAGGTATTATCAAATACATCACTGGCTGCTTTTATGACCGCGTTGAGCATCAGTATCGTTAATATCGCCTTGCCGGGTATTAGTGAGTATTTCGGAACAACGCTGCATGATGTGGAATGGGTAGTTTTGATTTTTTTATTGCTGATGAGCAGCCTTCTGTTGACCTTTGGGCGGCTGGGTGATATGTTTGGTCACAAAAAAGTATATTTATGCGGATTTGCCGTATTTACTATTTTTTCGTTACTGACCAGCTTAGCCCCAAATATTCTCAGTTTAATTATCTTGCGTGGTATGCAGGCTATTGGTGCAAGTATGATTGTTGCGGTAGTTCAGGCTATTATCGCAGATTCCTTTGCGCCTAATGAAAGAGGGAAAGCAATCGGAATCAATGCGGTATTTGTTTCAATCGGATTGGCGGCAGGGCCCAGTATAGGGGGGCTTTTGATGGAGTATTACGGTTGGCGTTCAATTTTTCTTGTCAATGTTCCTGTCGGTATTCTGGCCTTTTTTTGGGCATTACGTATTTTGCCCTCTAAGAGGGGTGTAAAGCAAAAATTCGATATAGGCGGGGCCTTGACGATCTTTGCCAGTTTGATGCTATTTTTATTGGGTATGAATCTTGGTGGGGAATGGGGTTGGCAGACACCGAGGATTGTTATGATTTTTATGGCCGCTGCAGTTTTTATGGCAATCTTTATATACCTAGAGGCTCGAGGGGCATATCCCATGATACAGTTACAATTATTCAAAAACAGATTGTTTGCCGCTGCTAATGCCGCTAATATGATTTGTTTTATGACGCAGTATGCAGTCGTGTTCTTGATGCCTTTTTATCTGCTTGATGTTTTGCAATTGCCTTCAAGACAAGCCGGATTGATTATGGCTGCCATGCCTTTGGCAATGATGTTTGTCGCGCCGGTGAGTGGCATGATGAGTGACCGCATAGGTTCGCGTTTGCTTTCATCAGTAGGATTGGGGGTCATAGCCGTCGGAGTGCTCCTCTTGAGTTCCCTGGATGGGGGGGAGAACTTGTGGCAGATAGCTCTTATTATGGCAATAGTCGGTATAGGAGCAGGGCTTTTTGCTTCTCCTAATACAAATGCGGTAATGGGAAGTGTTGCCAGGGAACAAAACGGTGTGGCTTCAGGAATGGTTGCTATGATGCGCAGCATCGGACAAGCCCTTGGGGTAGCTGTGGCCGGTGCGGTTTATACCGGTAGGACGTTATATTATACGGAGCAGTTTTCCAGTGAAGGGTTACCGGCAACTAACAATATTCTTATTATGGCTCAGCACGATGCATTCATTGTAGCAGTTGGGCTTGCGGTGTTAGGGATGCTTGTCTCGCTGGTTCGCGGAAAAACAATCGTGACACATAAAAAGACTGCTGTGCACGATTAAATATAATCTTCGCAAATGAATAGTTAAAGTAGAGTAAAAAGCAAGAGAAAAGTTGATTCTTATCGGTAATATACGGTAGCGAATCAACTTTTCTCTTTTTTTGATTGGTCTTAGGGAGTACTGTATACTGCACACATTATTATATAACAGTATACAGTATATATCTAACGTATACAATATAACTTACCAAAACCCCTGTAATACTGAAAAAATGCTGTTATAATATAGAACAATAAATACTTTGTCTGTGTCAAAGGAGGTAGTATATATGTTACGGGAAGGTCAGATTAGGATTCCATCGGGTTGTGCAATCAGTGGAATTATGAATAAAAAGGGCCGGGTCTTTGGCGGCGGAGACATTATCAACTCCATTGCCGTGATGCACGATCGTTCCAACGGATTGGGAGGGGGATTTGCTGCCTACGGAATATACCCGGAATTCAAAGAAGAATATGCATTTCATTTTTTCTTTGACCATACAACTATTAAGAATGAAATAGAGGCATTACTTAAAAAGAATTTTATCATAGCTTCCGGCGAAGCAATACCGATTAGGAAAAGCAAATCAATCAAGGATGCACCGCTTATCTGGCGGTATTTTGTCAGGCCCAAGCATAGGGTCTTGGTGAAGCAAGAGGTTGACGAGGAAGAATTTGTGGTCCGTTTTGTAATGAGGGTGAACAGTGAAATAGACGGTGCCTATATCTTTTCCAGCGGAAAGAACATGGGCGCTTTTAAAGGGGTCGGATACCCGGAGGATATCGGGGAGTTCTATCGACTCGAGGAGTACAGCGGATATCTTTGGACTGCTCACGGGCGTTTTCCGACTAATACACCTGGTTGGTGGGGGGGAGCTCATCCTTTCACCTTATTGGATTGCTCGGTTGTTCATAATGGCGAGATTTCGTCTTATGACGCGAATCGCAGGCAATTAGAAATGTATGGATATAAATGTGTCTTGCAGACCGATACGGAGGTTGTGGCCTATATTTTCGATTATCTGATGAGAAGGCAGGGTCTGCCGCTGGATGTTATTGTCAAGGCAATGGCGAGTCCGTTTTGGCACGAGATAGACAGGATGAACAAAAAAGAGAAAGAAATCTTGCGGGCAATTAGAGTAGTATATGGAGGCTTCCTTGTAAACGGACCTTTTTCAATTCTTATCGGTACAAATCAGGGAATGATAGCCCTCAATGACCGCATCAAGCTGCGTCCGTCCATAGCGGCTACGAAGGGAGATTATCTCTATGTTGCCAGTGAGGAGGCAGCCATACGCCAGGTTTGTTCAAAACCTGAACACATGTGGATGCCGCGGGGAGGCGAGCCGGTGATAGGTTTGCTGGAAGCTTCGCAACCAACACGTGTTCCTGTAAGAACAGAACAAGAAAAGATTGCAATAAATTCTTAGATACCGGGAGCAGAAAGGGTAGATAGATATGAGTCTAAAAAGTTATGTAACTCCTTCTTTTCTTATCGAGCGCAACAAAGAACGCTGTATTAAATGCAAGGTTTGTGTTCAACAATGTGCCAATGAGGTCCATCGCTATGATGAAGAAGATGACGAGATTATTTCTGAAGAGCACCAATGTGTTAATTGTCAGCGTTGTGTAACCTTGTGTCCTACCGGAGCACTAACTATCAGGAAAAATCCTAATGAACTAAGACAAAATTCCAACTGGACAGCCGAGGCTGTCAGAGCAATATATATTCAAGCCGAGACCGGCGGGATTCTTTTGACTGGTATGGGAAATGACCGTCCTTATCCGGTTTATTGGGATAATATTCTCTTGAACGCTTCTCAGGTGACAAACCCTTCTATTGATCCTTTGCGGGAACCAATGGAATTAAAAACTCATCTTGGTCGCAAACCGGATTCATTGTCGATTAAGGAAGGAAAACTGCAAAAAAAATTACCTCCTCAATTGGAATTGGAATTGCCTATCATGTTTTCCGCCATGTCCTTTGGTTCCATCAGTTTGAATGCCATCAAATCCTTGGCGGAGGCAGCAAAACAGGAAGGTACTTACTTTAATACAGGGGAAGGCGGTTTGCATCGGGATCTTTATCAATACGGAGAAAATACAATTGTTCAGGTTGCCTCCGGTCGCTTTGGAGTGCACGCCGATTATCTACAGGCCGGTGCTGCCATCGAAATCAAGATAGGCCAAGGTGCGAAACCCGGTATCGGTGGGCATTTGCCCGGGGAAAAGGTGGAAAGAGAGGTGTCGGAAACCAGAATGATACCGGAGGGGACCGATGCGATTTCGCCGGCACCGCATCATGATATTTATTCTATTGAGGACCTGAGGCAGTTGATATATTCCTTAAAGGAAGCCACGAATTATGAAAAACCTGTATCTGTAAAAATTGCCGCGGTTCACAATGTTGCCGCTATAGCTTCGGGGATCGCCAGGGCCGGGGCAGATATCATCGCCATCGACGGCTATCGCGGAGGGACCGGGGCCGCTCCTTTAAGGATACGTGATAATGTAGGTATTCCTATAGAATTTGCCCTGGCGGCGGTGGACACGCGCCTGCGTCAGGAGGCGATTCGAAACCAGGTCTCACTGGTGGTCGGCGGCAGTATCAGGAACAGTGCGGACATTGTCAAGGCCATAGCCCTGGGGGCAGATGCTGTCTATATAGCCTCGTCGGCGCTGTTGGCCTTGGGATGCCATATGTGTCAAAAATGCTATACAGGGAAGTGCAATTGGGGAATAGCAACCCAAGATCCGCAGCTTGCCAAGAGGTTAAATCCGGAATTAGGAGCCCAAAGGGCCCGAAATCTTCTGCGGGCCTGGAAGCATGAAATCCAGGAAATGTTAGGCGGTATGGGGATAAATGCGATAGAAAGCTTGCGGGGAAACCGTCTGATGCTCAGGGGGATAGGTTTGACGGAAAAAGAATTGCAAATATTAGGCATAAAAAATGCGGGTGAATAGGGGGCCTGGTTGAGTTGAAGAGGGTTTATGTCAGGGAAGAATATTGTGCCGGGTGTGGTCTTTGCCAAGTCCATTGCATTACGGCCCATTCGGAGTACAAAGGGGATATCATCAAGGCGTACAAGAAATCGTTTCCGCGCCCTTTAGCCCGGGTAATTGTGGAGGAAAAACGTCCGCTTTCCTTTTCTCTTCAGTGTCGCCATTGTGAAGAGGCGGAATGCGTTAAGGCTTGTATTACCGGTGCAATGCAAAAGGACCCCGCAACGGGGATTGTTATAAATGATACAGCACGTTGTATCGGCTGCTGGACGTGTGTGCTGGTTTGTCCCTACGGTGCGGTAAGACGGGATGAAACCCTTCATAAAGTAGCCGTAAAATGCGACATGTGTGCCGAGGCGGGTGGTGTTCCGTTATGCGTCGAAAACTGTCCCAACGGGGCCTTGGAATATCGTGAAGAAAGATGAATTACTAGGGAGGTCAAAAAGAGGATGGAATATTGCATTATTGGCAACTCTGCCGCCGCTATCGGCGCGGTAGAGGGTATCCGTGGAGTTGATAAAAAAGGAACTATGACGATAATTTCCGATGAGCCTTATCAGGCTTATTCTCGTCCTTTAATATCATATTATCTGGCCGGTAAGGTAGCCGAGGATAAGATGTACTATCGTCCTAATGAGTTCTATAAAAACATGGGAGTTGAGCTTTTGTGCGGAAGCGGTGCCGGGAAGCTTGCCGTAAGAGAGAAGACAGTGATATTGAGGGATGGGACGAAAAAAAGGTATGATCGCTTATTAATTGCAACCGGCGGTAAACCCTTTGTGCCGCCAATCAAAGGGCTGGAGAAAGAAAACGTTCATACTTTTCATAAATGGGATGATGTTAAAAGTCTGGCAGAGGAGTTATCTGCCGGTTGTAAGGCTGTAATCATCGGGGCCGGACTTATCGGGGTCAAAGCTGCGGAGGCGCTTCTTTGTTTAGGTGTGGAGGTTAGCATTATCGAGCTTGCGGACAGGGTGCTTAGTTCTGTCTTGGATGAGCAGGCAGCCGCGATTGCACAACAAGTAATGGAGGAACATGGCGTTAAGTTTGTTTTCGGCGATACTGTCACTGAGGTCCTTGGCGAGGGCCGGGTAGAAGGCGTCAGTTTGAAAAGCGGGAATAAAATGGAATGCGATATGTTGATTGTAGCCATAGGTGTCGTTCCAAATACGGACATAGTTAAAGGCACAGGAATAAATGTTAACCGGGGTATTGTCGTTAATGAGAGAATGGAGACCTCCGTTGACGGCATTTATGCGGCAGGGGATGTCGCCGAGGGGAAGAATCTGTTATGGGCTGAACAAAGGGTGATTCCGATACTTCCGAATGCTTATAAACAGGGGGAAACCGCGGGAGTAAATATGGCAGGCGGAAACAATAGCTTTACCAAAGGGTTTGCCATGAATTCGTTAGGCTTTTTTGATTTTAAAATGACCTCGGCCGGTATGCAAGGCGGTGAGGGATATGAAGAGATTTATACCCTCAAAGCAGAGGAGAAGTTTTATCGTAAGCTTGTTATTAAGGATAATAGACTGATGGGCTTTATTGCCCTTAAAAATATTGACCGCACAGGAATATTGACCGGATTGATTAAAGATCAGGTCGAGATAACGAAGTTTAAAGAAGCGTTGCTGAAAATAGAACCGGGATTTGCCGAATGGCCGAAGGAGTTACGCAAAGAGAGAATGCTTTCTTGAGGGGAGATGAAATAAATGCAAACAATCGATGCAAGCGGTATGTTATATCGGGATTTAAACGAGCTTATCAGGGATAGTGTCTCCCGCGGTGTTAAAGAAATTCGTCTCATCAATGTTAATGGGCACCGGTATATCGGGGATGGGCTGGCTAAAGAAGCCAGTATTATTATTGAGGGTACTCCCGGTAACGATTTGGCGGCCTTCATGGAGGGAGCCCGAATCGAGGTGCACGGCAATGCTCAGGATGGAACCGCTAATACCATGAACGGAGGAACAATTGTTATTCATGGTGATGCCCGCGATGCTTTGGGTTATTCTATGCGAGGCGGCGAAGTGTACGTGCGCGGTGACGTTGGTTATCGTGTTGGCATTCATATGAAGGGTTATCAGGATATGAACCCGGCTATTGTGGTGGGAGGAAAAGCAGGGGATTTTTTTGCTGAATATATGGCAGGTGGCATAATGATAGTTCTTGGGTTAGGACTTGCCCCCGATGAAGATATTGTGGGTAATTATTGCGGGACGGGAATGCACGGGGGAATAATCTATTTGCGGGGAGAGGTTGCCCCGGAGCAGTTGGGAAAAGAGGTCAAAGTGGTTTCGTTGACTGAGGAGGATACTTGTGTTTTAGATGGGTATTTAGATAATTATTGCCAATACTTTAAAGTTAAGCGGGAGGAGATAGACAAAAAGCCTTTTTGTAAGCTGCTCCCCTATAACAAGAGACCGTACGGAAACATGTACGCCGGATGGTAAAATATTGCCAAAAAAAAGGGGCTGTAACGAAACTTAGCTTTTCGTTACAGCCCCTTTTTTTATGCTAGTACATTTCCAGGTAATGATCAAGCTCCCATTGATGGACTCTGGTGCGATAATCGTTCCATTCTTGATACTTGGCATCTAAATAGCGATTGAGGACGTGGGGTCCAAGGGCGGTTTTTATCACTTCGTCCTTGGAAAGCTCGTCCAAGGCTTCCATCAAGTTGCCCGGAAGGTTTGTGATGCCATGCTCCCACCTCTCGAGGGGCGTCATTTCAAAAATATTGCGGTCACAGGGAGCGGGTGCCGTTAACTTGTTCTTGATGCCGTCAAGTCCGGCCATCAGAACTGTGGCAAATGCCAAGTAAGGATTGCAGGTCGGATCCGGGTTGCGCAATTCAACTCGAGTCGAAAGACCTCTTTTGGCAGGAATGCGTATTAACGGGCTGCGGTTTTGAGCTGACCAGGCAATGTAAAGGGGTGCCTCAAAACCCGGTACGAGTCTTTTGTAGGAATTAACGGTAGGATTAGTGACGGCTGCTATGGCCTTGGCGTGCTTCATGATACCGGCGATGTATTGAAAAGTGGTTTCGCTGAGTTGACTAGCTGAGGACGGATCCCAAAAGATGTTTTCGCCGTTTTTGAACAGTGATTGGTTGATATGCATGCCGTTACCGGCCTCGCCGAATATTGGCTTTGCCATAAAGGTCGCATGGAGGCCGTGACGTTGCGCTATAATGCGGACAACCATTTTAAAGGTAATGATCTTATCTGCGATATCCAGGGCATCGGAGTATTTAAAGTCGATCTCATGTTGACCGGGAGCTACTTCGTGGTGGGAGGCTTCTATTTCGTATCCCATCTTTTCCAGGGTAAGAATGATGTCGCGACGGGCATTTTCTCCCAAGTCAATCGGGGAGAGGTCAAAGTAACCGGCTTTGTCATGGGTATGGGTAGTAGATGTCCCGTCGGGAGAAGTATGGAAGAGGAAAAACTCCGCTTCCGGTCCGACATTAAAGGCGAGACCCATTTTATTTGCTTCTTCCAGAGCCCGGCGCAGGACGTATCTTGGATCGCCGGCAAAGGGTGAGCCGTCGGGGTTGTGAATATCGCAAATCAATCTGGCAATGGACCCTTCTTCAGAGGCCCGCCAGGGGTAAATCGCAAATGTATTCGGGTCAGGGTAAAGGTACATGTCCGATTCCTCGATACGTACAAACCCCTCTATTGATGAGCCGTCAAACATTAATTCGTTGTTGAGGGCTTTTTCCAATTGTTTTACGGTAATAGAAACATTTTTGGGGATGCCTAAAATATCGGTAAACTGCAGCCTTATAAAATGAATATTGTTTTCAGCTACTAAACGTAAAACATCTTCCTTTGTATAGCGTGACATTAAATGTCCTCCTTTTCGACGGAAATATTCGAGATAGGACTATTTTATCAGGTATGGTCCTTAATTAGCAAGATATTCCTAAGTTTTACCCGGGATTTTTTAAATTATTGCTGAGAATAATGGCTTCGGCAATTTCCTTCATGGGGATGCCCCTGTCCATGCTTTGCTTTTGCAGACGACGAAAGGCGGCTTGTTCCGTCAGATCATGGTCTTGCATGATGATGTGCTTAGCTCTTTCCACCAGCTTGCGCGTCTCCAGGGTTTCTTTAAGCTTCTCGATTTCTTCCTCCATTTCCCGTAGTTTTCGGAAGCCGGACAGAGTAGTATGTATGGCTGCTTCAAAGGCCCATTTATTTAAAGGCTTGATTACATAAGTTATTAGATACTCCCTGTCGAAGGTCCCAAGAATGTTTTGTTGCTGTGGTGCGGTTATCAGTATGACCGGAGCTATTTTCTCATCGGCAATGACCGCTGCAACCTCAATCTCTTGATAGTCAATATTTATATCGATAATTACAAGATCCGGCTGGGCGGCATGTACAAGTCGAAGGGCTTGTGGGGCGTCGACGGCATCACCTATAACATTTAAGCCTATTGACCTTGCAAGGGAAATGATTTTGTTTTTTCTCCTTGTATCAGAGGAATAGATAATGACGGTAGCATACAAATTTTCATCCCCCCTTGGGCTGGATAATTGGGGTCTTTAGTTTTAAGACAGGAGGGAGCGGACGAGCTTTACGGCTGAAACAGCGTCTTTACCGTAACCGTCTGCCCCGATTTGTGCAGCGAATTCTTCAGTTACCACGGCCCCGCCAACTATTACCTTAATGTTTTTGTTTGCTGCTTTTACCTGTTCAACAACGGGTTTCATCTCGACCATGGTAGTCGTCATCAGAGCACTTAAACCGATAATTTCCGCATTTTCCTCCAGGGCTGTTTGCACAAACTTTTCAGCCGCTATATTCTTGCCAAGGTCAATAACCCGAAAACCGTGGTTTTCCAAGAGCGCAGCCGTGATGTTCTTGCCAATGTCATGGACATCTCCTTTAACCGTGCCGATAACAATGGTACCTTTATTACTAAAATCTGTCTCCGGAAGGTGCTCTTTGATGAATGTAAAAGCCGTTTTAGCCGCGTCCCCGGAGAGTATCAGTTGGGGGAGAAAAACTTCGCCTTCAGCAAACATATCCCCTATTTTCTCTAAAGCCGGAACGATACCTTCATTGATGATTGAGATGATCGAAGTTGTCGCGATCAGTTTTTTAAGAAGGGGGATAATAGGCTCTTGCCGTCCGTTGATGATGTGTTCCTGCAGACTTTCCAGAGATATTTCTTTTTTTGTGTTTGCAGGAATGTCATTCTTTGTCTCTGGTGGGGTCTTGCTTGCCGCGGCGATAAAGTGAACTGCCCCTTTATCCCGCTCGTTTAGTACGGCTGAAGCAGCCAGCGTTTCTTTGATCCTCTCGTCTGCAGGATTAGCAATAGCCGCATCCAGCCCTGCCTGTAAGGCTAGGGCTAGGAAGGTGGCATTCAGCCAGGAACGACGTGGCAAACCGTGTGACACATTGCTCAAGCCTAAAACGGTATTGACTCCCAATTCTTTTTTGACAAGTACGATAGCCCGGATTGTTTCCATAGCTTGAGACGGTGAAACCGCGGCTGTGAGGACGAGACAATCGATTAAAACATTTTCCTTGGCCAAGCCGTATGACAGAGCTGTATCGACAATTCTTGCGGCGATTTTCAGCCTTTCTTCAGCTTTTTCCGGTATTCCCTTGTCATCAAGGGTCAGGCCCAAAACGGCCGCCCCATATTTTTTAGCCAGGGGCAGGATGCCGGCAAGGCTTTCTTTTTCTCCGTTAACAGAGTTGATCAAGGCTTTACCCTGGAATTCTTGCAGCCCTCTTTCCAGAGCTTCAGGTCTGGTACAATCCAGCACAAGCGGAAAATCAAGGGCCATCTGCAATTGTTGGACGCCCTGGGCCAAAAGATATGATTCATCCAGGCCGGGGACCCCCACGTTCAGGTCTAATACTGAGGCACCGGCTTCTATTTGAGCTTGACCTTCTTCGACGATACAATTCCAATCGTTATCGCGAAAAGCTTGAGCAATGATTTTTCTGGCAGTAGGGTTGATCCTTTCTCCGATAATCTGGTGGAGATGTTGTGGGCCAAGTGCGGCAATTTTCGTACGGCTGGCAAGTCTTGTTGAGGTTGTAGCGGCATTGTTTTCAATTATTGCGGGCTGGGAGGTGAGAAGTGCCTCCGACATGGCGCGAATGTGTTCGGGGGTACTGCCGCAGCAAGCTCCGATGAGGTTCACTCCCGCCTGTCTGAAAGGCTCAACGTAACGTGCCATGTTTTCCGGTGTTTCCCGATATACCGTTTCGCCGTTAATTAATTCAGGCATGCCCGCATTGGGTTCTACTAGGAGAGGGAGAGTTGTATACTTTCTGTATTCCTTCATAACGTCTAATAGTTCTTTTGGCCCGGTAGAACAATTAGCTCCGATAAGATCGGCACCTAGGGATTCCAGGACTGTTGCGGCGATTTGAGGGGTAGAACCGGTCAGGGTGCGTCCGTTAGTATAGGTCAGAGAACAGGCCACGGGCAATGAGGTGTAATTTTTCGCTGCAAAAAGAGCCGCTCTGGCTTCACCGAGGTCGGAAAATGTTTCGAGAAAGAGAAAATCTACACCTCCGTCGGCCAGTGCCTGGGCTTGTTCGGCGAAAATCTCAACGAGCTTGTTCCAAGAAAAATCACCAAGAGGTTGGGGAAAATGTCCGGTCGGTCCAATTGACCCGGCAACGAAGGCTTCATCAGCGGCGGCTTTTCTTGCCAAGCGGGCGGCAGTCTCATTAATTTCCCTGACCCGGGAGGATGCGCCGTATTCACTGAGTTTTAGACCGTTACCTCCAAAGGTGTTGGTTAAGACGATCTGAGAGCCTGCGTTAAGATAAGAACGGTGTATTTTAACTATTTCCTCTTGGTTGTCAAGCATCCAAAGTTCAGGGTTGCTGCCGCGAGG
Source organism: Clostridia bacterium (assembly GCA_018433675.1). Taxonomy (GTDB): domain Bacteria; phylum Bacillota; class Peptococcia; order DRI-13; family SM3-B62; genus SM3-B62. The sequence goes on along the minus strand of JAHDQS010000005.1, from coordinate 168,282 downwards.
AAGGCCGTGCTTGACAAGCATTGTTCCCATTGCTCCATCGCCCAAGAGGACTTGTTTTTTTATGGTGCTTATAAAATCGGTCATGTTTTACCTCCAATTTAGACCATTCTAGCCGTAATGGCGCGGTAAGTCAACACTTTCTAAATAGCCGGCTTAATCAGTCATATTCTCGTCTGTAGGACAATATATTTATAATAAATAGCATTATGGGTGATGGAGATGAAGAAATTATGGGAACCCGGGGAAAAGTATTTTTCTTCGAGGCTTTACGGCAAACGGCGGTTTAGGGATGAAAACAGAAGGGGCTATCGTTTTTTAAAGAAGTTAATATTGCAGTCTGTGGCTGCGTTCCTTGTCTTTTGGCTGATCTGGGGAATATTTCAGGTGAATACTCCGCTGGTGGAGCCTGTGCAGTCAAAAATAAGGAGTTGCTTTACCGAAGATTATGATGTCAGACCGGTCTTAGAATTCTTTTATAATGCAGGGTTATGGGGTGATACGATAGAACAGGCGGCTTTTGAGGCCTCACGAATACCTTCTTCACAGGTTTCAGCCGAACCGGGGTTGTTGACGGTGCCTGTTTCAGGTCAGATTATTGCATCATTTGGTTGGGAACAAGCCTCCGATCAGGTGGGGAGTTTCCGTGAAGGAGTAACAATTGCCGCGGCTGAGGGCACATATATCAGGGCTGCTCTGGCCGGTACTGTCACCAGAATCGGAAATGAAGAAATAAAAGGGCGTTTGGTTGAGATAACCGATGATGACGGTTATATTACTAAGTATGCGCACCTCCGGGAAATACTGGTAAATTTCGGTGATACTGTACAAAGAGGCCAGGTCATTGGTAAGGTGGGAGCAACAGGGGAAGCCAAAGAGCCTCAATTGTATTTTATGGTTGAAAAAGAGGGAGTGCCCCTTGACCCTGTCAAGCTTTTCATGCCGGAGAACGAAGAAACATAGAAAAAAATATGCATGAGGAAGGGGAAGAGGCGTAACTTATACCGTATTATGCGGTATTTTGTTTTTATTTACCATACATTTCATTGCCATAGGCTAGGAAGAATTGTATATTAATAGTTGGGAACAGAACAAGCAGCTAAGAATTCACGAAGGAGGCAGCCTAATCTTGGAATCTATTGAGCATATCCTGGAAAACGAAATCTTGCCTAAAGTAACGAAACCATTGAGATATGTCGGCAATGAGCATAACAGTATCAAGAAAAACTGGGAAGAAGTAAAATTGCGTTTTCTTTTTGCCTTTCCCGATTTGTACGAAGTAGGGATGTCACATTTAGGACTGAGAATATTATACCATCTTGTCAATGAAAAAAGCGAATATCTGATGGAGCGTGTTTTTGCTCCCTGGACGGACCTAGAAGCCATCTTGCGCCAGGAGAACATTCCGCTGTTCAGTCTGGAGTCATGGCGACCGCTTACTGATTTTGACTGCATTGGGTTTACGCTGCAGTATGAAATGAGCTATACCAACATCTTAAATATGCTTGAGCTGGGGAAAATACCCTTGAAAACAGGAGGGAGGGATGAGACTTATCCTTTAATAATTGCCGGTGGGCCTTGTGCGGGCAATCCGGAACCGTTGGCTGAATTTATTGATGTCTTTGTCATCGGCGAGGGTGAAGAGGTAATCTTGGAAATGCTGGATGTTATTGCGCGGCATCATGAGGTGTTTGGTAAGAATAGAGAAAAAAACAAGCTATTGGAGACTCTTGCTTCCTTGGAAGGTCTTTATGTGCCTTCTTTCCATCAAACCACGCATAAAGACAAACGGATCGTTAAACGAGTGGTCAAAGATTTGGATGAGTCCTATTTTCCTCTTAAACCAATAGTGCCGTACATGGAAATCGTTCATGATCGGATTATGCTGGAGCTTTTTCGAGGTTGCACCAGGGGGTGCCGTTTCTGTCAGGCAGGTATGATTTATCGTCCCGTGCGGGAAAGAAGCGGAGATGTTTTGAGGGAACAAGCAAGACAGCTGGTTAAAAATACCGGATATAACGAGATATCCCTGACATCGCTCAGTACCAGCGATTATTCGGGGATAGCAGAACTGACAAAAAGTCTTTTGGATGTCTATGAAAAACAAAAAATCGGTCTGTCGTTGCCCTCGCTGCGCGTTGATTCCTTTTCCGTGGACCTGGCTCAACAAGTACAGCGTGTGAGAAAGACCGGCTTGACATTCGCTCCTGAAGCGGGAACTCAGCGGTTGCGGGACGTTATTAACAAGAATGTGACGGAGGAAAACCTCTTGGAGGTCGCAGAAGCCGCTTTTTGCGCCGGTTGGACACATATCAAGCTGTACTTTATGATTGGTTTGCCCACCGAAACAATGGAGGACATTGAGGGTATTGCAGAGCTTGCCTATAAAGTATTGCGCAGAGGAATTGAGATAAACAGGGAGAAGAAAAGGGGTAAGCAGCCGAGAATCACAGTGAGTGTTTCTTCTTTTGTTCCTAAGGCTCATACTCCTTTTCAGTGGGAAGCCCAGGATCCGATGGAGTTATTAATGGAAAAGCAGCAGTATTTAAAGAAAAGGTTAAAGGATAAGAGAATCAGTTATAACTATCATGAGGCAAAGCTGAGTTTTTTGGAGGCGGTTTTTGCACGAGGCGGACGTGAACTGAGTGATGTTTTGCTGGCGGCATGGAAAGAGGGCTGCGAATTTGACAGTTGGACGGAGCATTTTCGTTTTGATAAATGGCTGAAGGCTTTTGCAAAAGCCGGGGTAGATCCTATGAAAATTGCTAATAAACCTGGTGACATTGATACCGTGTTGCCCTGGGAACATATCGATTATGGCGTTTCGAAGCGTTACTTGTGGGAAGAAAGAGAAAAGGCCTATGGTATGAAAACCACGAGTGATTGTCGATATGAAAAGTGCTGGGATTGCGGGGTATGCTCGGGGTTAGACGTAAAACTTTCGATAAAAAATGAAAAAGGCGGGAGAGAATGTGGTAATCAGAATTAAGTATAGCAAAACAGAAGAAGGCAGATTTCTTTCCCACCTTGATTTGATGAGAACAATGGAGAGGGCTTTTCGCAGGGCTGGTCTACCCCTGGCCTTTTCGGAAGGGTTTAACCCCCACCCCAAAGTATCTTTTGCTTCTGCCCTAGCGGTGGGTGTCACCAGTGAAGGGGAATACCTGGATGTGGAATTGCAAGAAGAGATATCAATTGAGGAAATTAAAGAAAGACTCGGGGAAGCATTGCCTTCAGGGCTAGTTGTTTTGGGAATAAAAGAGGTCAGGGAAAGAAAAAAAAGCCTTACGGCTCTAATCAATATAGCTCGTTACAATATAAGGGTTCCGCTTGAGGATTCTGTCAAAGATGAGGAGATTTTCGAAGCTATAGAGCAGCTTAGACAGGCCTCTGAGATATATGTGACGCGCAGCGGCAAACGGGGAACTCGTCAGGTCGATATTAAGCAGGGTATATTTCGTATCGAAGGGAAAATTGCTGACAGCAACCTCGAATTGCGTGCCGATCTACAAACCGGGAGCGAGGGGAATGTCAAGCCTGCTGAGGTTTTGGCGGCGCTTGATAGGCAAGGAAGGATTTTTTCTGGTAAACAGCCCCGGATACATAGAGTAGGGCTTTTCATTATCGAAAGAGGAGAGGTAATGACTCCTATGGAATGTTAGTATGGTTCTTCAAGTGAAGGGTGGGACTGGTATGTTTAGGGAGATACTGGTACAAGCGACGGAGGAAGAAACTAAAGTAGCGGTTTTGGAAAACGGAATATTAGCAGAGATATATGTTGAAAGGACTTTGGAGCAGCGCCAAGTGGGTAATATCTACCAAGGGGTTGTTAAGAATGTCCTGCCGGGCATGCAAGCGGCCTTCGTTGATATTGGGTTGGAAAAAAATGCCTTTTTATACGTGGATGATGCTCTGGATTATTCAATATGGCGGGATGAGAACGGGCACTTCACTAAAAGTAAGGTTCGGCCGAGTATTCGAGATTTAATTAAAGAGGGACAAGAGCTTGTTGTCCAAATAGCTAAGGAACCGGTGGGAACGAAGGGGGCTCGTGTAACACGGCAAATTTCGCTTCCGGGACGTTACTTGGTTTTGATGCCCAAGGTCGATTATGTGGGAGTATCAAGACGAATTGAAGACCAAGAAGAAAGAGAACGCTTGAAGGATATTATGGCAGAGATCAAACCTGATAACATGGGAGTGATTCTTCGGACGGTCTCTGAGGGTGCGTGTGTCGAGGAGATAAAAAAGGATCTGAGCAACCTGCTCAGGATATGGGATAAAATTGAGCAGCGGCAGCAATCAGCTGTAGGAGCGGTTTTACTGCATAGGGATGTGGAATTGGTGCAGCGTATTTTAAGGGATATTTTCACAGAGGATACACAGAGAATGAGTGTTAATTCCCAGGCTGTATATGAAAGGGTGATTGAGTATCTAGCCGTAACGGATCCTCATCTGAAGAGCAAAGTGTATTTAAGCGATACTGATAATCTCTTCGCTAAGTATTCCGTTGATCAAAAAATAATGCTGGCTCTGCAAAAAAAGGTTTGGCTAAAAAGCGGGGGATATTTAATTATCGATCAGATGGAAGCTTTGACTGCTATAGATGTGAATACGGGTAAATATATAGGGAGTAAAAACCTGGCCGACACTGTCCTTAAAACCAATACCGAAGCTGCCTGCGAAATAGCCAGACAGCTCAGGCTTCGCAATATCGGCGGAATTATTATCATAGATTTTATCGACATGCAGGATGAAAAGCATAAGCTCGCCGTGCTGGAAGCTTTGGAAAGTGAGTTGAGAAAAGATAAGGTCAAGGCTCACGTTTTAGGGATAACCTCTCTCGGACTTGTGGAGATGACCAGAAAGAAGGTCAGACAGTCATTGAGTACTACCTTGGAAAAAACATGTCCTTTTTGCGGAGGGAAAGGTAGAGTTCTTTCAGAGGAAACGGTTTGCATCCAGATCAAAAAAAAGTTGCGTGAGAAGGCGTCATACACTTCGGCAGATACGGTTATGCTCGCAGTTAATCCACGGGTGGCTCTTTGTTTAAAGGGTGAAGATAAGGATGGTGTAATGAAGCTGGAGGAAGAACTGGGACTGAAGCTGGTTGTTAAAGAGGAAGAGGAAAATTTCCTTGATGAATATGAGATTAAGCCCTTGTTTAATATCTGAAGTTGTTCATTGAATCGGTATTTAAAGGTGCATTTAAGTTGACATTTTCATGATATTGTGATAAATTAGCTTAGCGTGGGCAGAGTCTGCCTGCCAAACCGCTCAGTTCGGGCTAAAAAGCGACATCAAGTGTCGCTGCCTTGGAATGGCGAGTCTAGGTCAGGGAGGTGTAATGTAATGTATGCAGTAATTGAGACAGGCGGAAAGCAGTATAAGGTGCAAGAAGGCGATGTACTCAATGTTGAAAAGCTCTCGGCGGATGAGGGTGAAACAGTTGAGGTGGAGAAAGTATTGGCAGTTGTGAAAGACGGCGAAATGGTTGTAGGGAGACCGCTGGTCGAGGGAGCAAAGGCTGTACTGAAGGTCTTAGAGCATAAAAAAGACAAGAAGATAATCATTTTCAAGTATAAGGCTAAGAAAAAATACCGCAAAACTCAAGGCCATCGTCAACCATATACTCAAGTTGTCGTTGAAAAAATTGAAGCATAATGATTACCGCCGAAATCTTTTATGATGAAATGAGAAGCAGAAAGGGTTTTATCGTAAAAGGACACGCCGGGATGGCAGAAAAGGGCCAAGATCTTGTGTGCTCGGGAGTATCTGCTTTGACCCAGGCGGCGATTTTAGGCTTGGAAGCTGTTTTGCACAAAAAGCCTGATTGGAAGATTGATAGTGACGGATACCTGGAATGCTGGCTGCCGAGTGATTTGAATGATGAGGAATCACTTCAGGCTCAGGCGATAATTCATACTGTGGAATTGGGCCTTACCGGCATTGAGAAGGATTATGGAAAATATTTAAAAGTCAGCAAGAGGAGGTGTACTAAAGATGATTAGAATAGATTTGCAATTATTTGCTCACAAAAAAGGTGTGGGTAGTTCGCGGAACGGACGTGACAGCGCGGCACAACGCCTTGGAGTGAAAAGATACGATGGTCAGTTGGTTAATGCGGGGAATATTATTGTAAGGCAAAGAGGTACGAAGATACATCCCGGAAACAATGTGGGCATCGGTAAGGACGACACCTTGTTTGCTTTGATTGACGGAAATGTAAAATTCGAGCGGAAGGGTAAAGACAGAAAGCAGGTCAGCATTTATTCATAAAAGAACCGGAAAGCCCTGGTCGAATGTGCTAGGGCTTTTTTTGCACTTTCAGAGAGTATAAGTCAATTAACCGGATTGAACTGGTTATGTGTTGAGAAAGAGTGTGTTTCGGGGGTGGAGAAGTCGTATGGAAAGAGTGCTGCTGGCGAGAATGCTTGAATCCCACAAGGTGTTGCGTCATGATATTATGAATTGCTTTCAGGTAATTCTCGGCTACTTGCAGATAAAACAACCGGAAAAAGCACGCAAGTGCGCTCTGAATACTGCGGAGGCCATGCAAGGCTTTGGACAGTTGAGTAATATAAATCAGCCGCTACTGCAAGCATTTTTAACTTGTTGGAATACCCAGATATATCTTAAGCAAGACGGTTTCGCCGTCGCAATTGAGGATGATTGGCAGCCATGGGATGATTGTGATCCGGAATTGACGATTTATTTGAATGAGCTGTTGCAGCCCCTCATGGAAGATATTCTTTGCGAGCATTTGGTTTGTAAAATTTTGTTGTCTCGGGAGATAATTGTTTCGGTAGCATTAAAACTACAAAACAACAAGGAAGCTTCAGAGGGAACGTTAACGAAGAAGACAGAATATATACATAAAATAAGCCTGACGACCGGAAAATTTGTTGTCTCAGTCACAAGGGAAGTGTCAGAAAATGTTAAGATTATAATTAGAAAGACAAAAAACCCCCAGCAATCGGGAAGGCTATAAAAAAACAAGCGGAAATTGGTGAGAGATATGTTTTATGATTATGCAAGAGTCTACGTCAAAGGCGGGGACGGCGGAAACGGAATGATCGCTTTCCGGCGTGAAAAGTATGTTCCTGAAGGAGGCCCGGCGGGGGGCGACGGAGGAAAAGGCGGGAGTGTTATCTTTGTTGCGGACGAAGGTTTACGTACACTGGTTGATTTTCGCTATAAAAGGCATTTTAAGGCCGACAAGGGTGAAAACGGCAAAAGTAAGAGCATGCACGGACATGATGCCGAGGATATGCTGGTGAGGGTACCTGTAGGGACTGTTGTCAAGGAGGCGGAGACGAAAAATGTTGTCGTAGACTTTGTTGAGCATGGGCAACAATACGTTGTTGCAGCGGGCGGCCGCGGGGGCAGAGGCAATAAGAGGTTTGCCTCCAATGCCAATAAAGCCCCGCAGATTGCCGAAAATGGGGATCCCGGAGGGGAAATGTGGCTCGAACTTGAACTGAAGCTGCTGGCAGATGTAGGTCTGATTGGTTTCCCCAATGTGGGGAAATCAACGATAATTTCTCATGTTTCGGCAGCCAAACCGAAAATAGCGGATTATCATTTTACTACAATAGATCCTAATCTGGGAGTAGTGAGGCTTAATGAGGGCGAAAGCTTTGTTTTGGTGGATATCCCCGGCTTGATTGAGGGAGCGAGCGCCGGTGCGGGATTAGGACACCGTTTTTTACGGCATATTGAAAGGACACGTCTTTTGCTGCATATAGTTGATGCCCCCGGTTCGGAAGGGCGTGACCCTCTCGAGGATATTGACCTGATTAACGGTGAGCTGGAGAAGTATAATCCTATTTTAAAAGAACGCAAACAAATACTCGTTGCTAACAAAATAGATTTGCCTAATGCTGAGGAAAACATACAGAGGATGAAAAAAGAGCTGGGGAAAAAGTATGAAATCTATGCTGTTTCCGCCGTGACGGGTAAGGGCCTTGACGAGCTGATGTACAGGACCTTTGAAATTCTAAAAGAACTGCCTTCTCTGCCGCCGGTGACGAGTGACGAAGCGATAAGGGTTGTAAAGGTTAAAAAGGAAGAACCATTTGTAATCAATTATGAAGATGACCGCTGGGTTGTTACGGGTCCTGAACCCGATCGCCTCATGAGAAAGATGAACCTTTCCAATGAGGAGGCAATCAAGAGGTTGCTGCTAATATTTCGTCGTATGGGACTTGAGAAGGCTTTGCGCGAGGCAGGGGCCAAAGACGGTGATACTGTCAGGATAAGTGAACTTGAGTTTGACTTTATCGATTAAACTTGCCAATGAATTCTTTGCCTGCATTCCTAAGATGTACCAGTAATCCGAGCCACAGTGTCGTGATATAATGGTCTAAATGCGGATAAGCAGTCAGGGGTGCAGTGATGGATCCAATTACTCATGCTATCGTAGGCCTTGCCGTTGGATGCAAAGCGGGAGGGCCTCTTTCTTTATCCAACGGGCTGGTGGTGGCATCGGCCCTGGGAGCGGTAATGCCTGATATTGATATTGTTGCGTACTTACGGGGAGAGTTTGCTTATTTGAGGCAGCATAGGGGTTTCTCACATTCGATTCCCGGACTGGCATTAATAGCTCTTAGCCTGGGCTTGGTGCTGGATATGGTTTATCCGGCGTATTCCTTTACCGCCTTGGTAATTTGGGCTTTTTGGGGGGCTTTGTCTCATACCTTTCTTGATTTGTTTAATTCCTATGGGGTAAAGATTCTTTGGCCCTTCAATAGGAGGATGTGTACCCTGAATTTACTGACACTATTTGACCCGATCCTTTTTGGTATGATGCTTTTATCTATTGTGTATGGGAGAGGGACTGATTTTGACATGCTTTTGACAATGATGCCGCCGTTTTATATTCTTATCCGTCTGTTGATGCGTTTGGTAGCCAGGGGTAGAGTGCGAAGAAAGCTGCAAAATAATGGTTCGAAATTAGATATAATCACTTTTCCCGCGATGCGTAATCCTTTTGCCTGGGACTTTGTCGTTAATATTTCTCGTGAAAGGCTTGTTGGTTCGATAGACATAATAACGGGAAGGTTCAAAATCATCTGTTCACTGAAATGTATTACCGATGAAATGAAGAACATTATTTTAGGAACGAATTTAGGAAAATTGTTTTCTGAGTTTACTCCGCTGTATCATATCGATTGTCGGAACGAAGAAGACAAGTGGATTGGCAGTTTGATGGATCTTCGTTATTTTGTAAAGGATCGTTTTTTGCATAACGGGATGTTGATCATGGACAGAGAAATGAAGGTTGAAAAGCAGTTGTTTCAGCCCTTTGTCACCTCCAAGGGAATCGATTTGAGCTAAGCTCTCGCAGGCTAGGCTTAGTTATCTTGTGTTTTGGGGATAATAGCAAGCGTGAGGGGGTTTTTGGCCATGGGTATTAAAAAAAAGCAGCTGATGGATTATTGCCGGGCGCAGACCCATACAGCGCCCGGTGTGCCACTGTTTAATGTGTTGCTGATTTATGTTGTTCTGCTGTTTGTAATCAGCGCAAGAACGGTGACCTATATCGAGCTGTTATGGAGGAGTGGTATTCTTTTTTTATCCTTCGTTTTCATTTTGTTTGCGGTAAGGGAAAGAACCGATAAGGCACTTATAAAGAAGTGCCGAGAAAGCCTACATAACAGGGAATTCAGAAGAAGACTGGAACGGTGTTCACAACAGGAAGTACTTAGTATTTTGCAGGAAAGTATTACAAGGAAGTATCACATCAAGGATTTGCGTCGTACGGATAAAGCTCTGGAAGGAATGTACAATAATGAGAGCTTACAAGTTGTGTATATATTTGCCGGTGAGAATGAGGTTGTAGAAAAAAGAGAGCTTGTTAGAATTTTACGTGCCTGTCATGAGCGTGGGATAAAACAAGTTCGGGTCATAACCGACGGTATTTTCAGTAAGAGCGCAGCTGCTTTGGCAGAACAGTACGACCTTGTTTTGAAGCTTTTTGAAGGTAAGGAAATGAAAAAAATAATATCTGACAGCTGTCTTTGTCCTTCCGATACGGAATTGGATGCCATATTAAAGCGTGAAGCTGAAAAAAGGGAGAGAAGGTTTTCCATACTCAGAGAAGAAGCCCTGCAGGCAAATAAAAGCCGTAATTACTTTTTTTACGGTTTGACCCTTTTAGTGATGGCTCGATTTAAAATCGGGTTTGAGGTTTGGAACTTTCTTTTTGGTACAATACTTGTTATTATGGCTGTTGTATCTTTTATCAAAGACAAAAGAGATTCTAAAAAAGAACTGTCATTTTAGGAGTATAAAGTATTTATATAAATATGTGCAGGAATTATACGATATTTGTAGAAAAGAGACTTTCGTAAGACGAATTTTTTTTTGCAACACTTACGTTGAGAGGGAAAGTGACAAAACAATGTTGCGACTATTAAAAAAAAGGATTAGTATTCAAAATAAGTAAATAAAAGCATACCAAGTTCATAAATTAATAGAAATATAGGGGGAGTTGCTTTGAAAAAAGGCTATAACATAACCCATTATGTCAGTATAATTGCGGTTCTGGTATTGATACCTCTCTTGCTGATTGGTTTTATGTCTATTTATAATATTACAAAAAAAGGAAAGGAATTAAAGGAAGAGCACCTTGTTTCAGCAAACAGGGTTTCAGAGCAAATTAGTTATTTTATGGATTTACACGTTTTGGCTATCGATACTCTGGCGAAACAAATTGCCCAGTCTGATGTGTTATTGCTGGTTTTAAACGATTTGATAACTGAGGTTGATTGTCATTATGAGGGTTTTTCAGAAATATACCTGGAACTTTCGGGGGTTCGTGCCAGTACTGAGATGTATCGTGTGCCATATTCCAAGGGCGTAGAAATTACTAGCCTGTTATTTTCAAGTATTGGTTATGATGAATTTATAAATAGAAATGAACCTTATCTTAGTCCCGTTATTACTGACGGGAAAGATAAAAAGATGCTACTTGCTGTGCCAATATGGAAATATGGCGGCACTTATTGCGGGTTTGTCGTGGGCGTACTGGATTGGAATTACGTTGACAATTTACTGCATCAGGCTAAAAAATATTCCTCCGGGTACTCTGTCATATTTGACAGTGGAGGTAAGGTGGTAGATTTTTTAGGCGTTTCGGCAGAGGCTGCCGACAAAATAGTCGCTGATATCATGCCGGAACTGCCGTTTAGGACCAGTACTTCGCTGGAATATTTTTCGCCGAAATATCGGCGTAAGGAGATAGCAGGGTACTCTTTTATTCAGAATCCTGAATGGGGTATGTGGATTTCTGCGCCCATTAGAGAAGTAAATTTGCCTTTAATCGGGGCCGTCGGCTTATCCTTGATTTTACTTGTTTTATGTGCTGCAGTCGTGGTTATTGTCAGGAGACTGCTAGTCCTAAACATCGCTCAGCCCATTTCAGAGCTATACAAGGCTTGCCAGAAAATATCTTACGGTGATATTACTTTCCGTGTTGATTTAGAGTCTTACAGTTTGCCGGTGGAAATAAAAATGTTGGGTGACAGGTTTAATTATATGGCGGCAAGCATGTACGAAATAAACACTTTATTGAAAATGCACAGTGAAGAGCTGGAGGCAAGGATTATTGAACGAACTAAAGAGCTCGTTGTCAAAAACCGGGAGTTGTCGGCCTTGTATGCCGTAGCCTCGTCGGTCAGTAGTACGGACAATTTGAAATACGTTCTAAAGAGGGTATTGCGGGAAATTGATAAGCTCTTTCGTTTTGATATACTAAGTATTGTTGTTTATGAGGAGGAAGGGAAGAAAATAGAGCAGTCGATTTGGCACAATGAATATTTGGAAGATGAGAAAGCATCTTTTGCAGCTCGTACGGAGCGTTATCGCAGATGGGTAATTGCCAATTTCAGGCCCCTAATGGTAAACGATTTAAAAGATGGCGAAGGGGACAATGAAGGGTTATCAAAAAAAGAAAATTCACGGTCATTAATATGTGTGCCGATAGTAAATAAAAACAGGATTTTGGGTACGGTCATGTTGGCCGGTAATACCGCCAATCATTTTAGCGATGAACAGATGATTATGCTGCAGGCGATTTGTAATCAGCTTGGTGTTGTGATAACAAATGTGACCCTGTTTAATAACATCAACGAAGAACACGATATGTTTTTGGCTGTAATGAATAGTATGAATGAGGGTCTAGCCCTCTTTGACCATAAGGGGCAGATCATTTATGTCAATCAGTTGCTGCAAAAAATGTTCAATCTAAGTAGTGACGGCTGGCAAGGCACATCGTTCAAGGAAATCTTAAAGGGTTTAAACAATATGGATACAGACATACCCTTTATGGACTTGCATAGTGATTTTTTACATCAGCGCGTTTTTTTGCAGCGCGAAGGCTCCTTGAGAATCGACGATAAGTCTTACTATTATTCTATTACGGGCTTTCCGGTGTTGTCGGATGGTACTTTCATTGGCTATGGTTATATCTTCAGGGATATTACCAAGGAAAAGGGAATTGAGATCCTTAAGAACTCTATCCTTTCCACTGTTTCACATGAGCTTTGTACCCCGCTTACTTCTATCAGAGGAAACGCCGAATCGCTTTTGCGTAAGGACATTGATTTGAATGAAAGAGAAAGAGAAAGGTTTATCAGAATCATAGTTGAGGAAAGCAAACGGTTGACTGATTTAATCAAAAATGTCATGGATATGTCCAAAATAGAGGCGGGTGTTCTCTACTTGGATAAAGAGGTGCTGGATATTCGGCGGGTTATTCAGGGTTTGGTAGAAAGGTATAAACAAAGGAGAACTGATGTGGAGTTTTATGTCGAGCAAGAAACGGAGGTGCCTTTGGTAGATATTGACAAGGGAAGGATTGAACAGGTATTATCCAATCTTATTGAAAACGGTATAAAATATTCACCGGAAAAAGCCGAGATTAGAATAGAAACAAAATACTTACAGGATAAGAAGACGGTGATGGTTAGTGTCATAGATAAAGGAATAGGTATTGAGCCTGAGCACTATGAAGCAATTTTTGGAAGGTTTTATCGAGTTGACAGTGCAACGGTTAACAAAATAAGTGGAAGTGGGGTAGGGTTATCAATTGCCAAAGGAATCATAAACGCCCATGACGGAAAGTTATGGGTGGAGAGTGCTGTAGGGAAAGGCAGTTGCTTTAATTTTACAATTCCAGTGAAAAACGGAGGAGGTTTATAAAATGAAAAGACCTTTAGCATTAGTAGTAGAGGACGAGTCTAATATTTTGCGTTTTGTTAGAGCAAATCTGCGTGCAAGCGGGTTTGAGGTGGTGTCGGCCATGAACGGGATCGATGCGCTGGACCAGTTTGAGAAAGTCAAACCGGATGTTATTGTCCTGGACATAATGCTCCCGAAAATTGACGGACTTGAAGTGTGTCGCAGGATAAGGGAGAGTTCGGATGTCCCGATAGTGATGATTACGGCCAAGAATGATATTCAGGACGCGGTGGAAGGGCTGAATGCCGGGGGCGATGATTATATCACAAAACCTTTTGCTGTAGACGAACTGTTGGCAAGGATTAACGCAGTTATGCGCAGGGCCAAGGCTAACATCTCGCATGTTCAGTCGGATAAAATTAAAATAGGGAAAATGGTTGTTGATATGACGCAAAGGTCGGTTAGTGTCGACGATCAAACCATACATTTGACCCCGACGGAATTTAAGGTACTCAATTATTTGGTGAATAATATAGATAAGGTTGTACCTCATGAAGAGTTAATGCTAGCTATTTGGGGCGAAGATTACCGTGATTGTACACATTATTTAAGGGTTAGTATCGGCCGGTTAAGGCAAAAGATAGAAAAGGATTCCAGTAATCCGGAGTATATTGTTACCTGTAGCGGTGTGGGATATATGATTAGGAGCAAAGTTTAACTAGTTATTCCGGTAGGTGAGAGAGTATGGATGAAGTTAGCCTGGCAATTCTGGCAGATTGGTGGTTGAAAAGTTCTTGCCAGGTTGTGCTGACAGGGGCCGGTATAAGTACGGAATCAGGGCTTCCGGATTTCCGTTCTGCCCAAGGACTTTGGAAGGGGAATGATCCTCGGAGGGTTGCTTCTATCTCCGCCCTATACGAGAATCCGCAGGATTTTTATGAGTTTTATAGGATGCGCTGTCATAATCTGGAGGCCGCGTTACCTAATAAGGGGCATGAGGTGCTGGCAAATTTGATGAAGGCAAGGCTTTTAAAAGCAATTATTACGCAAAATGTTGACGGTTTTCATCAGCGAGCTGGTGCGAGTAGGGTTATTGAGCTGCATGGTAGCCTGCGTGCTTCAAGATGCTTGTCTTGCGGCAAGAGATATGGGAGCGATGTTTTGCATGAATCAGCGTTGCCGAAGTGTAGTTCGTGTGGTGGCGCTATCAGACCGGACGTAGTGCTTTTTGGTGAAAACCTGCCTTTTGAAGCCATGAGGCAGGCAGAAATTGAAACAAAAAGATCTGACTTATTTGTAGTTATCGGTTCAAGTTTAGAGGTTTCTCCGGCCAATTATTTTCCAATAATGGCGCGTGATAGGGGAGCTAAGCTGGTAATTATCAACATAGAAAGCACCGTCATGGATGAAGAGGCCGATCTTGTTATTCATGGAAAATCAGGAGTATTGTTATCATCATTGTATGATCTTGTTAAGAAAGAATAGTTTGAAAAAAAAGGCTCTTCTCTTTAGGTGCCTTTCTTTTTGTATAAAATATGTAGTTGATAAAGCTAAACTTCACAGAACAGTGTTGAAATGCGGTATCATATCAAAAGGATTTTTGCGGACTCGGAACTAGAGGAGGGTTCAGTTGTTCGTAATTTTCGAATAACTGCGGCGGAGCTTATTGTCGGCAGAGCGAATAGTGATAAAAAGTATATGGGGCTTCCCACTTGGCAAGATGCCCCCGATGGCAAAAAGAGAGAGCCATTATCCTTTGCGGGACAACGCCTCTCTCTTTCTTTTCTGTAGCGGTTTGGGGCATGGTTCAACAAGTTGCCCTATTAAACCGTACATTTAGGTGCCAGTTTGTTTTTTTCTCACTAATTCCTTCCAATGAGCTATTTTTTCTGTGGTAGGTTCCTTGCGTAACATTTTCAGAACTTTTTTCCAATCGATTTCGCCACTCCCCTTTTTATTGCGAGGGAGTTTTTTTCCGAAATATTTTTCCATATCTTTAATCATTTTTCGCGATTCGAGAAGATTGATGCCTAAACGCAGCAACATACCAAGAATGGCAGCCACTACGATCATAATTAGAAATTGTTTCCAATCGGTGTCGCCCACGATGATCCTCCCTTTTGAACGGAATTGTTTTTAATGATATTATTATACTAATGAGTTACTCATTCTCCAAGTAAATATCAAAACCTTCTTAAAAACATTATTGTTAACCTAGAAACCTGTGTGAAAAAAACAGTGCGGCAGGAAACCGGGTAATGAAGGGAGAAATATATAAAGGGAAAAAATAAACAGAATAAAGAGTTAACAAAAATAGTATATAAGGAGTGAGAAGGATGGCTAATAAACAGGTGGTTGTATTTCAAATCGGCACTGAAGAATATGGGATTGACATTAAAAATGTTTTCGAGATTATTCAAATGCAGGAAATAACAAAAATTCCCCAGGCATCCAAAATGATAGAGGGTGTTATTAATTTAAGGGGAAGGGTTATACCGATCATTGATTTGAAGAGGAAATTCGGTTATCAGAGTTCGGTTATTGGTCAAAACAGCCGGATCATTATTACCGATATAGGTGAGCAGGCTGTTGGTATCATCATTGACGAAGTATCTGAAGTGATAAGTATTGACGAGGAAGCGATAGAACTGCCAAATGTTATAACTAAGAGTATAGCTCATTCAGGGATAGTTGGTATCGGCAAGGTTGATGCCAGACTAATAATCATACTTGATATGGCGGGTGCTTTTACGGGGCAGGAAAAAGAACAGCTCAGAGTTGAAATGGAAGGTTAGGAAATGATAAGATGACTGAGGGAAAGAGTGAAATAACGCCCATAGAATTATTCTTTGAGATTGAACGCGGAGATTTTGTGAGAGCCGGAGAGGCAAGTTCAAAAATAAAAAAGAAGTTATTGCGCTTAGGTTTTACGGGAGGTATTATTCGCCGTACCGCCATAGCGACCTATGAAGCGGAAATGAATATTGTTATTCATTCTTTGGGCGGTTCATTAAAAGTAAAAATGTATCCGGAGAAGGTAGTGTTGGTGGCAAAAGATGAAGGACCCGGGATACCGGATGTAGCACTTGCCATGAAGGAAGGTTTTTCCACGGCGCCCGAGCATGTCCGTGAGATGGGCTTCGGTGCCGGAATGGGACTGCCTAATATGCGCAATTGCGCAGACGAATTCGAGATAGAGTCACGGGAGGATGTGGGTACGACTGTGACGATGGTGCTCTACAAGGGAGGCTAGTTATAATAAAATGGGCTCTTTAATTCATGCGGTAACGCTGGACAAAGATAAATGTAAAGGTTGCACCAATTGTATTAAGCACTGTCCGACAGAAGCTATCAGGGTACGGGATGGCAAAGCTAAAATAATTGATGAGCGATGCATTGACTGCGGAGAGTGTATTAGAATTTGTCCTCATCATGCGAAAACCGCTATTACTGATTCTTTAGAGGAAATAAAAAAGTTTCGCTATCCGGTAGCAATTCCGGCTCCGTCTCTTTATGGACAGTTCAAGGGAAATGTTTCTGTGGATAAGATAATTTCCGGTCTGTATGGATTGGGCTTTTTTAGAGTGTGGGAGGTTGCCAGAGGGGCAGAAATGGTGTCGAAGGTGACAGAGCGATATCTAAAAGAGCATGACCTGCCCAAACCGGTGATATCCTCAGCGTGTCCAACAGTAATGAGACTGATAAGGATTCGTTATCCCGAACTGGTTGACCATATTTTGCCTGTGGATTCTCCTATGGAAGTTGCGGCTCATATGGTTAAAGAGGAAATGGTTGCCGAAGGTTATGCCAGGGAAGACATTGGGGTCTTTTTCATTTCGCCGTGTGCTGCAAAGTTTACGATTGTTAAAAATCCTCTCGGTAAAGAGAAGTCAAATGTGGACGGCGTATTGGCTATTTCTGATATCTATGGGCCGTTG
This sequence comes from Clostridia bacterium, assembly GCA_018433675.1. Classification (GTDB taxonomy): domain Bacteria; phylum Bacillota; class Peptococcia; order DRI-13; family SM3-B62; genus SM3-B62. Next base: position 151,162 of record JAHDQS010000005.1, on the reverse strand, counting down.
CTTGAAAAAATTAAGGAAGAAAAAATGAGCAAGGCACTGCAAAAGTCAACATCGGCCGGAATAGGCTGGGCCATTAGCGGTGGCGAATCAAGGCTTATAAAGGATAGACGTCATATATCTGTTGATGGTTTGGTCAATGTAACAAGGGTATTAGAGGATGCTATGATGGGAAAACTGAAGGAAGTCGATTTTATCGAGGCTTTGGCCTGTTCGGGAGGATGTGTTGGAGGCCCTTTAACAGTGGAGAATCCTTTTATGGCTAAGGCGCGTATCAGCAAATTGAGTGAAGGCCTTACAGGGGAGTTGCCTCAAGTTTCTGCAGAATTGGCTGATAGTTTTGTCTACGATAAGCCTATTACTCCTCAGAATGTCTTGCGTTTAGACGAGGATATGGTGAAGGCCATTAAAAAAATGGGGGAAATAGATGATATTACCGAGGATTTGCCCGGCTTGGATTGTGGAGCCTGTGGCGCCCCTACTTGTAGAGCCTTAGCCGAGGATATTGTGCGTGGGAAGGCGGATAAGTTAGATTGCATTATCAAGTTGCGGGAAAATGTTTCGGGATTGGCTGAAAGAATGGTTGATTTAGCAAAAAAAATGCCGCCGTCAATGAACCAATACGAAAAGCGGGAGCGATAATCATGAAGCTGGCGTTGGTACAAACGGATATCGTCTTGGGGAATCCTGAGAAAAATCAAGAGAATATTATCAAGCAGGTTAAGAAAGCCGTCGTTGATAAGCCGGATGTGATTGTCTTGCCTGAAATGTGGAATACCGGATTTGCTTTTGAGGAAGTAGAGAGTCTAGCCGATTGCTTTGGTAAGCCCAGTGCCTCGATGCTGGGAGAACTGGCAGCAAAATATTCTGTGAACATTGTCGCGGGATCTGTTGCTGATTTAAGGGAGGGACGGCTTTACAATACTTGTTATATATATGATCGAAACGGAAAGGAAGTGGCCCGTTATGATAAGGGCCACCTTTTTGGTTTAATGAATGAAGATCAGTATATACAGAAGGGGAATGAGCGGGTTACTTTCATTCTCGACGGTGTGAAATGCGGAGTAATGATTTGCTATGAATTGCGGTTTCCGGAATTAGCGCGTGCCTTGGCCCTGGACGGGATTGAACTGCTTTTCATATCGGCTCAATGGCCTCACCCTAGGCTTCAGCATTGGCAGACGCTGTTACAGGCGCGGGCTATTGAAAACCAGTTGTTCGTGGCAGCAGTTAACAGGGTAGGAGTTGAGAAGCAGGTCAAGTTTTTTGGACACTCAACGGTAGTTGGACCGGAAGGAAATATTCTTATCGAGGGCGATGAACAGGAGGAGACTCTTTGCGTGGAGATAGATTTTAGATTAGTGAAGAGGACACGGAGGTATATGAATTGTTTTGCTGACCGTAATCCTCAAATGTATGGATAGATAGTGGCGAGGGGAATGATATAGCTATCAGAAAAATACGGTTAGGTGTCGGATGCCATGGTATTTATCCCCCGCAGGGTATATTTTGAACATGCGGCTCTTGATTATCCTCTTGGAAAAAAGCTTTGGCAGCATTTTAAAGACCAAAACGTGCCGGCGAAGTTGATCGGGAGCCACAATAGAGTGACCGGGATACCGGGTAAAGATCGAAAAGAGGCATATCTGGAAGCCAAAAAGACACTAGTTGTCGGGGTCAGAAAAACATTAAAATTTGAAACATGCAGGCCGTCTGCTCACTATCAGCTTCCATTGTGTACCAGTTGTTTAGGCAGGTGTGAATACTGTTATCTAAACACCACACTGGGTAAAAAGCCTTACTTGCGTGTATATGTGAACCTTGATGAGATTCTGCAAAAGACGGCTGAGTACATTGAAAAACGTATTCCCGAGATTACGACTTTTGAAGGGGCGGCAACCTCGGACCCTTTGCCGTACGAACCATATACCGGAGCGTTGGCGCAAACGATAGAGTTCTTTGGCAAACAGGACTATGGCCGTTTCCGTTTTGTGACGAAGTTTACGGGAGTTGAGCCTCTTTTAGGTCTTAAGCATAACAAACGGACACGGTTCAGATTCAGTTTGAATACTCCCGGAATCATTAATGCGTTCGAACATGCAACTCCGAGACTCGCTGATCGTCTTGCAGCCGCAGGCAAGGTTGCTGCAGCAGGCTACCCGTTAGGAATATTGATTGCTCCTGTGATTTTACGGGAGGGATGGCAGGAAGAATATAAGGCCCTCTTGCAGGAATTAAAAGAGTATTTGCCTCGTGACAGTCAAGATGGAATGACATTCGAAATAGTTACCCACAGGTTTACCGCTAGGGCTAAAAAGAATATCCTGGAAATATACCAAGAGAGTTCGCTGCCTATGGATGAAGAAAATCGGAGGTTTAAGTACGGGCAGTTTGGTTACGGTAAATATATATATCCACCGGAGGAAATGAAAAAAGTAAAAGAGTATTTTAGTAATAACATAGCTGTTTTTTTTCCACATGCGGAACTGGACTATATTGTCTAGTTCCTTTTTGCGGTGCGGCGTGGGGCGGAATTGTTTGATTCGTAAAGGGGTATCTTAAAACTGTTGAACGGATTGTAAATGGTTGGGAAAATACTGAGGGAGTGGTGTTTTAGTGGAATACAAAGAAGGGATGGAGAATCGGCAAGATGCGGCGAATAATCTTTGGTCTGACTGGCACTGGCAAGTAGCAAACCGTATTACTACCATAGAAGAGCTCAAGAACATAATAGAGCTTACTGGGGAGGAAGAACAAGGTATCAAAAGGTGTCTCGAGTCCTTGCGGATGGCGATAACTCCATATTATGCCTCTCTGATGGATAAGCATGATCCGGAATGCCCAATCAGGAAGCAGGCCGTTCCTGTGGAGAGAGAGCTGGATAAAGCGGGATATGAAAGCAGGGATCCGCTGTTTGAAGATAAGGATTCACCGGTGAACGGTTTAACACATAGGTATCCGGATAGAGTATTATTTCTGGTGACGGACCAATGTGCTATGTATTGTCGACACTGCACAAGGAGACGCTTTGCGGGAGGAACTGATTGTATGAGAAACAAAGAGGATTTAGATGCGGCTATTGCTTATATCAGTAATACTCCGACAGTCAGAGATGTTTTGATTTCCGGCGGCGATGCTCTTCTTCTAGAGGATGATGATGTAGAATATATCCTCAATAGGCTGGCCCGTATCAGTCATGTGGAAATCATCAGGTTTGGCACACGTACACCGGTGGTACTTCCCCAAAGGATTACGTCGGGGCTTTGTCGGATCTTGAAGAGGTATCACCCTATTTGGATCAATACTCATTTCAATCATCCGAAGGAAATAACCGAAGAGGCCAAGGAGGCTTGTGCGCGTCTTGCTGACGCCGGGATCCCGTTGGGAAACCAAACTGTACTGTTAAAAGGGGTCAATGACTGTCCCCATATTATAAAAAAGCTGATGCACCTTTTGTTGAAAATGAGGGTAAGACCATATTATCTTTACCAATGTGATCTTGTCGAAGGGGTCGAGCATTATCGAACCTCAGTTGCTAAGGGGATTGAAATTATTGAGATGCTCAGAGGACATACTTCGGGATTGGCAGTCCCGACATATGTTATTGATGCTCCGGGCGGCGGGGGGAAAATACCGGTGGCTCCACAGTATTTGATTTCAATGTCTGATGAAAAGGTTATTCTCAGAAATTATGAAGGAATAATTACCTCTTATTCTCAACCTCAGCATAGAGACAGTGAGTGCCCTGACAGCTGTAATGATTGTGACGATTATGATATTTATAAGCCGACGGGCGGAATAGCCAAGTTGTTTTACGGTGAAAAAGAAAGTTTGATTCCCAGGGGAAATAAACGGGAATTGAGGAGAGAAAAATACCTTCAATAAAAAACACTTACAGAAGCTTACAGCTAAGTGGATAAAAAATGGATAAAAAAGGGTTGAATAGACAACCTCAATATGCTATAATAAGTTGTAAGTTTTCATTAGTAAGTTTTAACTGGGAGGGTAATTATGAGTATTGATTCTGAGAGTGTGCGTAAGTGGTGTGATATCGACGAGTCGAACTGGGATGATTGGAAATGGCAGTTGGCAAATCGTATGACAACACTTTCGCAATTGTATGGCAGTGTTAAATTGAAAAATGAAGAAATGAAAGGGATCGGTGCTTGCCTGAAGAAGTTTAGGATGGCAATCACACCATATTATGCATCTTTGATGGATCGTGATGATCCTAATTGTCCGATAAGAAAACAGGCAGTTCCTTCCGAATCGGAGCTGTTATCATATAGTTGTGATATGGATGACCCGTTGCACGAGGATGAAGACTCACCCGTAAGCGGATTGACACACCGTTACCCGGACCGTGTTTTGCTTTTGGTGACGGATCAGTGTGCTATGTATTGTCGGCATTGTACGAGAAGGAGAATGGCAGGGCAAAAGGATGGAGCCATGCCAAGAAAGCAGATTGAGATGGCTTTAAAGTATATCAGAGAGACACCGGAAGTAAGAGATGTGGTGGTCTCGGGAGGGGATCCTTTTACCCTGCCGGATGAGCAGATCGAGTATATCTTGCGAAGCTTAAGAGAAATTCCTCATGTGGAAATAATCAGAATCGGCACCCGCACGCCGGTGGTTATGCCCCAACGCATCACCAAAGAGTTGTGCCAGATTTTGAAAAGATATCATCCTGTATGGATCAACACTCATTTTAATCATCCTCGGGAAATAACGCCGGAGGCCAGAAAAGCTTGTACAAGGCTGGCGGATAGTGGCGTGCCCTTGGGGAATCAGACGGTCTTGTTAAAAGGCGTCAATGATTGTCCCCAGATAATGAAAGAGCTAATGCAAAAATTATTAACAATGCGCGTTAGGCCATACTATATTTATCAATGTGATATGTCTAGAGGTATTGGACACTTCAGAACCTCAGTAGGTAAGGGCATTGAAATTATGGAAAACTTGCGGGGCCACACTTCAGGAATGGCTGTTCCGCATTATGTTATTGATGCTCCCGGCGGTGGAGGAAAGATTCCTGTAAGCCCGCAATATGTGATTTCCAGAACCGATAACAAGGTTATTCTGAGGAATTATCAAGGTAAGATATTTACTTATACCGAGCCGGATAAGGCTATCAGTAAAGATTTTGTTAAAAATCGTAAAAGCGGTTAAGGGAGGAACCAGAGAATGGCATTATGGAGCGTCAAAGAAGAAGAAGGGTATTCTGTAAAGTATCTTCTTGATCGGACAAACAAGAGGGTAAAGATTAAAGGCTATTTTGCGACTGATTACGACGCTCTTACGAAATACTTGGATGTCCTTGCTGTGGAAAACAATTTGACAAAAACAATTCTTATTGCCGGGGAACAGGACTGGCAAGAATTTTTTGTAAGAGGGTATTGGTTAGAGGCGCTGCATCCTACTTTTTTTAGAGGAGAGCCAGGCTTTCATGTGTCAAAGTTTTATTCTCGCGAACGGAGGACTCCGGTAGACTGGGGAAAAGAAGAGGAATTGCTGGGTGCTGCTAAGAACAGTAGCCGTGAAATGTCAGTTTTAAACAAAGATTACAAAATACGTGTGGCTTTACAGTCAGACGTTGCCGGATTAGCAAAACTGTATAGCAGTGTATTTGTAACATATCCTACTGATGTGAATGACGAAGGATACTTAAAAGAGGCCATGCAAAAAGGTGCTGTTTTCATGGCGGTGACCCACAAGGGGCAAATCATCAGTGCGGCTTCGTTAGACGTAGATTCTGAAACCCTGAGCACCGAGTTGACCGATTGCGCGACCTTACCGGAATATAGGGGCCAGGGTCTGATGGCACATCTTCTGTACTATTTAGAAAAACAGGCGAAGGAAATGGGACTGATTACTATTTATACGATTGCTCGGGCCGGATCGGCGGGGATTAACACGGTTTTTGCCAAACACGGTTACAATTATTACGGAAGGTTTATTAATAACTGTGATATCTGCGGTAATTTCGAGGATATGAACCTTTGGTCAAAAAGTATTAATTAGCTAAACAAAAAAGAGTGTCTTGATCTCTCGATTGAGACACTCTTTTTTGTGTTATGAAAAACGACTATTCTAAAGTCTTGTTTAGGGCCTTAATCAACTCATCCACGTCAACACCGTGAGCCATTGCGCCTTGTTCAATGTTCTCGAACCGTGCTGCGGCGCAACCAACACAGCCCATACCGTGCTGCATGAATATGTCGATTGACTCAGGATATTTTTGTACTACTTCGGTTATGGACATTTCTTTGGTAATCACAGCGGTATAATACCTCCTTACCCTGTTAGTATAGTCAATTCATGTCAAGAGTATAACAAAAAAGTTTGCTGTTTTCAATTAATCCGACTGATTGTTTATTAGGTGTGTGCAAGGTATAATAAGAATGATATGAACATAAGAAAAGATAGGGGAACAGGAGATATGCTCTGTAGGAGACAAGTGTTCGCAGCTCTTTGTATATTGATATTGCTGCTCAATCTTTCGTTAGGCTGTACCGCAAACGATAAAAATAAGCCCGTATCGGGGCCATCCGTAAAAGAAGAGTTGCCGGATAAGCAGCCGGATATGAATTTGCCGGCAGAGGTAGGAGCGAATGAAGCAGGGCAAGTTATGATTTTAATGTACCATGTTATTGGTGGGGAAAAAGAACAGGAGTGGGCACAGACCGGCGAAAATTTTCGCAGGGATTTACAAAACCTTTATGAACGAGGATATGTTTTAATCAGTTTGAAGGATTTTGTTGACAATAATATTGACATACCTGCGGGTAAAGCACCTGTGGTTCTGACCTTTGATGACGGCACTGCGGGGCATTTCAGGTATATTGAAGGAGAACAGGGCGAAAAAACAATAGATCCGGAGTGTGCCGTTGGCATTTTATTGGATTTTGCCGGTGAACACCCGGGATTTGGTCACACCGCAACATTTTACATTAATGACCGTCCCTTTGGGCAAGGTAAATATTGGGAGGAGAAATTAAATCGTTTGGTTGAGTTGGGTTTTGACATCGGTAATCATACCTTGACACACCCCCGACTCAATCGGATTTCTGACTTGCAGGTGGAGGAGGAAATAGCACGGCTGGCGCAGGTGGTTGAAGAAACTGTGCCCGGTTATCAGGTTGTTTCGCTGGCCTTACCCTTTGGTATTTTTCCGGCTGAGCGAGAGTTGCTGGGCAAAGGTGAGTTTGCAGGGTATAGCTATGAAAACCGGGCTGCTTTGAATGTTGGAGCTAATCCGGCCAAAAGTCCCGTTGCCGTCGGATTTGACCGTTATCGACTGCCCCGGGTCAGAGGTAGTACAAGTGAGCTTGAAAAATGGTTTAAATACTTTGAGGAGAATCCAAAAGAGAAGTATATCAGTGACGGAAACTTGGAAACAGTGGCAATACCTGCTGAAAAAGAGGAATTGGTCAATAAAGAAGCCCTGAGCGGGAAAGAACTGATTTTATGGACGAAGCAGTGAAAAATATGACGGAGGTAAGAAGCAAGTATGCAGAGATTGAAAGGATTATCGGGTATAAGACCGGTTGAGGATAAAATCGCGGCAATTACAACTCCCCCCTATGATGTAATCAAACCGGGAACGGAGCTTGAAAAGCTGTTGCAGGGTAACAGGGATTCCTTGTATCATATTACGCTGGGAAAAGCCCCGGTAGCAGCACTTGAGGATTTGCTTGCCCGAAGGGTTTTGAAAAGTGACGAGGAACCGTGCTTTTATGTGTATGAGCAGAATTATGAAGGTAAAAAGAGAGTTGGCCTTCTGTCGGCTGTTGGTGTTTCCGAATATGCAGAAGGTAAAATAATCCGTCATGAAAAGACATTTGACGATAAGGTGCGAGGCAGACTGGCGCTAAGAGAAAAGACAGGGTATACCTTTGAACCTGTGTTTTTCTTGACGAAGGCGAAAATCAGGTCTGTACTGGATGATATAACGGAAAAAAATACGGCTGTCTACCAGTTTTGTTCAGATTTTGGCGGACATTCCACTCTGCATGGCGTATATAATCGTATCTTTCGTGTGCAAGAAGATAGCGAGGAAGGCATGCTTATTAAAAAAATACTATCTTCCTCTCCGCTTTATATCGCCGATGGCCACCATCGTTATCATGCCTCTCTTTTAAACGGGCAGTCCCACTGCCTGGCTTACATTTGTGAAGCACAGGATGCCGCCATTCAGGCATACAACAGGGTAATAACAGGCAAGGTAAGCTTCCAAAAAGTCAAAGATACCCTGGATTTGGAGAAATGCGCAGGGTTTAAGACTCCGCCCAAACACAGTTTCGCAATATATTCCAAGGAGGGCTGCTATCTACTAAAGGCTCAAGATGTTCCTGACGATGTAGTAGGAAGATTGGATTGCAGTATTTTGGAGCGGGAGCTTTATCCTTTACTGGGGCTTAGCCATGATTTGATTATGGATGACCGGCATTTTGATTATTTCGCCGAATCAGAGCTTGAGAATATGGTTGAATTAGTGGATACGGGACGATATGATATTGCTGTGGCTTTACATCCCGTATCGAGCGAGGAACTGATAGCAATAGCGGATGCCGGCATTAATGATTCGGATATCATTATGCCCGAGAAGTCAACATACTTTTCACCAAAACTTCTATCAGGGATACATATTTATAAACATATCAAAAAGTTAAACTAAATAAAAAAAAGGGAAAAAGGATTGTAATGTGGAAAATTAGATAATACCTGCTTTATAGATTATATGTCCGGCGAGGTGCTAAAATGTGGAAGGGTAGAAAAATTGTTTTGCGTTCCGTTGAGCTCCGTGACGCCAAGACGATACAAAAATGGTATGTAGACAAAGAGTTTAGATTAGCCTATGATGAGTATTCCAGTGTTGATATAGATTCTATCAGCAAGGAAATATCTTCCTCTCGTGGTGACATTATAAACCCGAGAACGGAAAAAGTAGTCTTTATGGTGGAGCGCAAGAGCGATTTGCGACCCATCGGGATGGCTTGTCTGCGGCATATAGACAGAAACAACGGGAACGCTGAGATTGTCCTGGGAATCGGAGAGAAGGATATGCGTTTGGCAGGGTACGGCATTGATGTGTTAATCGTTCTCTTGGATTTGGTATATTATGAGTTGGGAATGGAAAAGGCTTATTTAAAAAGTTACGATAATCAAAACTTGGGTCTGCGCAGTGCTTTGAATTTTGGTTTCATCAAGGAAGGCAAATTACGCAAGCAGGCTTTCATTGAAGGGAAGTATATCGACCAGTGGATATTGGGGTTGTTGAGGGATGAGTACGAGGCCTTGCCGATAGTACCGAAGTGGAAAAGAAAAAAGGGAAAAAAGTGAGGAGTTGTGCGTTTTAAAAGGCACGGCTTGAACGGTTGGAGAAGGAAAAACGCCTGTCAGAAGGTGCTTTTTCTGTTTTGATGTGGTGGAGGTGCGTTTGATGGGGAATCGAGGGTTTGGTGGGCATTTGGTTGTGAGAAGTGACGATGATTTACGTAGACTTGCCAAGATGATTAATGAAACTTATTACAACTTGCCCTTAAAAAATGCGATATTTCATAAGCAGTACAGTACCTGGGGTACTTGTAGCTTGAAAACCAGGCAAATATACGTTTCCCACCGTCTTAAAGGTGCGCCGTTGGAATTGATATGGTATGTTTTGACCCACGAGATTTGCCATCTGGAAGAAAGATCTCATAACACTCGTTATTGGAATTTGGTCAGCAAAGCATGTCCGGATTATATTAATTGTCGAAAGCTGTTGAAGGCATATGCCATGCAGAATTACACAAAGGAAGGCTATAGGTGAAAACAGTAATAGGGTTGGCCGGAACGGCAAAAAACACAGGGAAAACAACAACGATGAATGCAATAATGGAGAATGCGTATCAAGAAGGAATCACAGTAGGATTGACGAGTATCGGTTACGATGGAGAAGAGATCGACAGCATTACGGGATTACCCAAGCCACGGATCAAAGCCAGAGAAGGTATGATTTTAGCGGTGGCAGACAGCTGTTTACAGACCGGTTCTGTCAAAGCGGAGATTCTAAGAGAGACGAGTATTCGCGTTCCTTTGGGAACAATAGTTATTGCCAGAGTTGTGAAGTCGGGGCTTGTAGTATTAGCCGGTCCTAATAAGAGTTCGGAGCTCAGAAAGACAAAACAAATACTTGCCGCAGAGGGCTGTAAGCTGGTTCTGGTTGATGGTGCCTTGAACCGACTGGCTCCTATGGTTGAAACGGATGGATTGGTTATTGCCACCGGTGCTGCCCGCAGTTTGGATATACAGCGTCTTGCCTCGGAGGCAGCTGCCCTGGAGAAGTTATTAGCTCTGCCCTTGTTTGCAGAAAAAACAGAGAGTGGCTTGACTGTGAGTTCGCTCTTAAATGAGGACATGGTCAAGGAACTGCTGGATAATATCAACGAAAAAAACGATGCTGTATTTGTTGAGGGTTTAATTACTGAAGAAAGCTTTCGTCTGTTGCTGGAGACGGGTGTTGATAAGCTGGCAGGAAAAACGTTGGTTTTAACGGATGCCATTAAGCTTTTGATAACAGGTTCTTTTAACGGTATGCTGGAAGTGATAGCAGGGCTTAAAAGTGCAGGAATAGAGGTGGCGGTCAAAAAGAAGGTAAAGCTACTGGCTTTTACCGTTAATCCCTTTTACCCCAATTATCGGGTTGCTGCAAGGGACTATGAACCGGCATATGTAGATAGGGTTGAAATAAAGGCTGCACTGGAGGAAAAATGCAACACCCTCGTGTTTGATGTTCAAACAGAGGGTGGCAAAGGAATCTGGAGGCTTTTATCTACATTTCTTGCTTGATGCAGGTTACGGCATCCAAGTCGAGAAGCCTAACTAATTCTATTAGAAGTGTGATTGTATTTTGGTAGTCGTCATAGTCAAAAATACTGTAGTGACTGTGGATATAACGGGTTGGCAGGCTGATGACAATACTGGGAACGCCGGGTCCGGATTTGTGTATGGATCCTCCGTCCGTGCCGCCGCCCATCATTGTGTTGTACTGGAGTGGGATGTTATTCCTTTTTGCGGTGTCGATAACCAGGTCTCTGAGACCTCTGTTCCCGATTAATGAGGCATCGACGAGTGTTAAGACGGGCCCGTTTCCCAACTTGATTTCGGGTTCTTCTTTTTCTAGTCCCGGCATATCTGTTGCGATGGTGACGTCAACAGTTAAACAGATATCCGGCTGGATGACATTGGCGGCAGTAGTGGCACCGCGCAGGCCAACCTCTTCCTGGACCGTACCTACACCATAAACCGTGTTAGGGTGTGAGATGTCTTTTAAGCCCTTGATCACCTCAATAAAAAGACAACAACCGATTCTGTTGTCTATTGCTTTGCTCATTATCCTGCGAGTACCGGAGAGAACATGAAAATCGACAGCCGGCACTATGGAATCGCCCGGTCTGATGCCAAGAGTGGATTCGGCCTCTTCCCTGTTAGCAGCACCCACATCTATGAACATATTTTTTTTCTCAAAAAGTTTTTCTTTGTCTTTGGCCGACATGAGATGGGGAGGAGTAGAGCCTATTACTCCCGTGACATCTCCTTGGGAGGTTCTGATGCTTACTTTTTGAGCCAGCATTACTTGGTCCCACCATCCGCCCAAAGGAACAAATTTTATGTAGCCGCTTTTGGTAATACTGCTTACCATAAAGCCCACCTCGTCCATGTGCCCCGGTATCATTATCCTGGGGGGTTTTTGGGACCCTGTTTTTTTACAGATAAGGCTGCCCAGGTTGTCCTGGCTAAATTCGGCTTCTTTATCCAGGTGTTTTTTGATGATTTTGCGGACTTCTCCTTCAAATCCGGAAGGTCCGTGGGCCAAAGCCAATTCTTTAATCATTTCCAAGTTTTTCATTGTTACCTCCTGATTAAAATGCTTTAGTAGAATTATAACGTATAATTAACAGTGCAGACAAATACGTTTAAAATAGGAAGGCGGGCAGTATTAATGGAAGTTTACGCCCTGATTGGTGATAGTGGAACCGGAAAGAGTCATCGGGCCATGATCGTTGCCTATGAGTATGATATTGATACCGTTATAGACGATGGCCTGTTGATCAAAGGCGGTTGTATTTTGGCGGGACGTTCGGCAAAACGTGAGTCTACGGCCTTGTTAGCCGTCAAAAGAGCCATATTTTTAGATGCGGAGCATGCTCGCGAAATCAGAGAACGCCTCTCGCAAGAGAATCCACCCAAGGTTTTGGTATTGGGGACATCTTTGCGGATGGTGAATCGCATTACCGACACTCTGAGCCTTCCTCGTCCTTGTAAGGTTATTGATATTAAAGATCTTGCCTCGGAAAAAGAGTTGGAACTGGCCAAAAATTACCGGGATAATTTCGGGATGCATGTTATTCCGGTTCCGACAATTGAAGTAAAAAGAGATTTTCGAGGTTATCTGGTTGATCCGTTAAAGTACTTTCTTCGTAAGAAGAACGAGACAAGGCGGAAAGTGGGTGAAAAATCGATTATCAGACCGAAATTCAGCTTCATAGGCAAGCTGAGTATTTCGGAGCATGCCGTTTCGCAAATTTCGACCCGCATTGCCTTGCAGAATAGAGGGGTAACGCAGGTCAATAAAGCGACGGTAATCATGATTGAAGATGGTGTGAAAATACGCTTGGAGTTGACTGCCCTTTATGGTAGCTTTTTGCCTAAGGTCGCTTTGGATGTACAACAAGATGTTGAGAAAAGAGTGGAATGGATGACCGGCTTGATTGTTTACGACACACAAATCCAAATAAAGTCTTTGGAGACCGCTATGGAGAAAAAATAAGGAGGAAGCTGCTTTGGAACAGGCTGAATATGGGAACTGGCTTATTGAAGGAGGACATGTCGTTATTCCTCTGCGGCTTTTGGAAAACTTACAGGCTCTTGATATTCCGGCGGAAAATCTAGGTTATCTTCTCCTGGCGATGGCTTGTTGTCAAAAAGCAAATTCCGTTGCGGAAGTAGCGGAAAACAAAGGGGTGAAGTGGTGCCTGGGTGAGGGGTGGGCTTGCTGGCAGGGCGAAGGCGAAAAAAGACACATTTCTTTCTTGCCTCTTTGGAAGCGTCTCCACAAGGTGTCGTTATTATCCCGAAATGGAAAGAGCAATGACGCTTTTTTTGGACAAAACGGGGGTTTCGAATATAGTAAGATTCTGAAATGGCTGGATCAAGCCAGGGGCACTTTGTCCATAACAGATAAAGAAAAACAGGTGATACAGGAGTTTAATATAAAATACGGTTGGTCTACCGAATTTATTATCATTTTCCTCGAACTGGCTTTTGAAAGGGGACAGCAAAGGCTTCATAATTACCAATATATCGCAAAAAGGGTGTATGAAAGCGGGATCAACACGGTGGAAGGGTTAGTCGGCTTTATGAATGAATGGGACTGGACCCGACATAAGGTAGTAGAAATTAAAAAGTGTATTGGGCAGTATGGGGGAGTTACGGGGCCGCAACGAGAAATGTATTTAAAATGGAATAAACAATGGGGATTGAGCCACGAGTTAATTATGCGGGCGGGAGAGGAGACCATCCGGGCGAACAATCCCAGTTTCAAATATATCGATGCTATTTTGCAAGATTGGTATAGAAAAGGCATAAAGGATGTAAGTGAAGCCGAAGATTTGATTAAGGACCACGACGAAAAGAATCACAAACAGAGAAAAGTCGTAAAAGGGGAAAACAATAAAAAAAGGATAAGTCGTGTAGATGAACGTGACTGGGAAAATATTACCTAACACATAAATATAACCGGTGGTGAGAAATTGTGAGCCTGCCAGAGTGGAACTTAAAACGCCAAAAAAAGATTGCGGAATACGAAAAAAGGGTTGAAATGCTCCATGCCAAATATCCGCGACTTGAAGAGATAACACGTCTTTTTGCCGAGATGTCTGTTGAAATGGCGCTATTGGCAATGAACAGAGGCAAAAAGGGGATGACAAAAGAGGAATTACAGAAGACAATGGAAGTGCTGCAGGCCGAGAAAAAGGTCATATTAAAGCAGAATAAGATTCCTGATAATATTTATGATGTTTGGTGGGAATGTGATAAATGTAAGGATACAGGTTTTATTGCTGTGGGTAAGAAGTGTTCCTGCAGGTTAAAAGAAGAGCTTGAAGTGCGTTGGCAAGCAAGTAAAATGTCTCCTGAACAAAAAAACCAGACTTTTACCAATTTTTCTCTGGAGTGGTGTCAGGATAAAGCAAATTGCCGCAAAAATATTAAAGAATGCCTAAGCTTTGCAGAAAAAGTCAGTGAGGGCAAAAAAGCAGAGAGTCTCTTTATATATGGCCCGGTAGGTACCGGTAAGACACACTTGTGCAGCTCGGTTGCAAACTATGTGCTACAGGCCGGGGTGAGTGTAATATACTTAAAGGTAAGCAAATTGCTTGATATGATTCGGGAACAAAAATTCAACAGCGACAAGACCTCCCGTGAAAATCTTGCAAAAGATTTGCAGGATTTGTACCAAGTCGGTCTTCTGATTATCGACGATTTAGGTACGGAAGTTTCTTCCGACTTTGTTAAGGAGCAACTGTTTTTACTGCTTGACGAACGTTTGAATTATCGGTTGCCGTGGATAATCAGCACCAATTTATCTCCTAATGAGATCGGTACGATCTATGAAGATCGGTTAAGCGACAGAATCATGAGTATGTCTTGTCAACTGAAGTTTACCGGAGAAAGCGTTCGCAGGCAGAAGATGATTAAAAGAAATAAGACGTTAAGCAATGTTAAACAAAACTGAGGAGTAAAATAATGTCCTGGATTGATTGGCAAGTGTTTTTTTTATCCGCAATTCCGATAACCGAACTTCGTTTTACCATTCCTTATGCACTAGCCATGGGGCTTGATCCTTTCAAGGCTTATTTTTTGGCTGTGGCCGGGAACCTTGTACCCGTTGTTCCTTTGTTAATCTTTCTTGAGCCTGTAAGCAAGTTTTTAAGGCATTTGCCTTTCCTGGAAAAATTGTTTAAGGCAATTCTGAGGAGGACAAGAACAAGAGGGGACAGGGTTGAAAAGTATGGGGCTATGGGGTTATTTCTCTTTGTCTGTTTGCCGTTTCCCGGTACGGGTGCATGGACCGGGGCTCTTCTTGCCTGGCTCTTCGGCTTAAAAATTATGTCGTCGGCTGCGGCAATTGCTTTGGGGGTCTTTGCAGCAGGCCTGATTATGATTTTGGGCAGCCTGGGTATTATTAAAATGGTTGTGTTGTATCGGCTGGAATATTTTTTGCTGGCGGTTTTATTAGCGTTGATGCTGTTTTATTATTTCAGGAAGGTGAAGGGTAAATGATAACGACAAAGGTCCGTTGAGGGCCTTTTATTTTTTATAGATATAAATAATAAAATTGTGTTGCTTAAAAAGAGGAAAATTTGCATTGAGGTAGAATATAGTGGTATGAAGTGGTGTAAAGTGGTATAATGTGGTGTATAGTGGTGGACAAGGAGGTGTGGCAGGGTGTTTACGGGAGAATATCAACATACAATTGACGGCAAGGGACGCCTAATCATGCCTGCCAAGTTTCGAGAGGTCTTGGGAGACAGCTTTGTTATTAACAAGGGTCTTGATGGATGTCTCTTTGTTTACCCGATGAAGGAATGGAAAATATTAGAGGATAAGCTTAAGCAATTGCCCTTTACCAATAAAGATGCGCGGGCATTTGCCCGTTTCTTTTTCTCTGGCGCCGTTGATTGCGAAGCCGATAAACAGGGGAGAATATTGCTTAGCAGTAATCTTAGAGAGTATGCCGAGATATGCAAGGAAGTAATCATTATTGGCGTAGGAACACGCATTGAAATCTGGAGCAGGGAGAAATGGAACGGTTATAGTCTTGAAACGGAAAAAAGCTATGAAGAACTTGCCGAAAAGATGGTTGATTTGGATCTCGGTTTTTGAGGTGGTATAAATGCCTAAATTTGAACATAAGCCTGTGCTTCTTACAGAGGCGCTTCAATATTTAAAGCTGCAGCCGGGATATGTGGTGGCGGATTGCACCGCAGGGGGCGGCGGACACAGCACGGCAATAATAAAAGAGATTCTACCCGGTGGGAGATTGATAGCGTTAGACCAGGATAACGATGCAGTTGAAGCGGTGAAAGATCGACTAAAGATTTTTGGAGAAGGAAACTTTTCTGTTGTACAAGATAATTTCATCAATCTCAAAGCGGTACTTGAGGAATTAGGCATTAAGAAAGTAGACGGGGTGTTGTATGATCTGGGGGTTTCCTCATATCAGTTAGATGCACCAAAGAGAGGATTCAGCTATAAAAATGATGCGCCGCTAGACATGCGAATGAATAAGGAAGCCTCACTATCTGCCTATGATCTTATCAACCGGGCCTCACAGGAAGAACTTTCAAGAATTATTTATTCCTACGGTGAGGAACGTTGGGCTAAAAGAATTGCTGCCTTTATTGTGAAAGAGAGGGAAAAGGAAGCTATCGAAACAACACAGAGGCTTGTGGAAATCATAAAAAAGGCCGTTCCCAAGGGAGCGCGTCAGGATGGGCCTCATCCGGCGAAAAGGACCTTTCAGGCTCTAAGGATAGCGGTCAACCGGGAATTGGAGATATTAGAAGAAGCTCTTGAACAAGGTATCGAGGTTCTTAACCCGGGAGGAAGAATAGTGGTAATCAGCTTTCATTCTTTGGAGGATCGTATTGTCAAGGAGGTTTTTCAAAGGAAAGCGAAGGGGTGTACCTGCCCTAAGGATTTACCGGTGTGTGTTTGCAATAATAAACCCGTTGTAAAAATTATGAAAAGAAAGCCAATCCTTCCCGGTGCAGAAGAGTTGGAGAACAATCCGCGTTCGCGCAGTGCAAAGATGCGGGCGGCGCAAAAACTATAAAGTTCTAAAAGTTAAGGGGGGTGAATACTCTTGATAGTAGCAAGGAAATTGGCAGTTGGATCTGAAGATTATTATCCGTCTTATGCTCCCAAACAAAAGAGAAAATTAAGAATCAAAAAGAGTGTTTCGCCTGTGGCCGGGGTTGTCGTCGGCACGTTTTTGATTGTATGCATTTTTTGTACGGGTCTTTCGTATTTGTATCTTAAGGCCTCCATTGCCAAAATAAACCTGCAGATCAAGCAGGTTGAAGAGAGCAATAATACTATCATAGCGGAAAATGAAAAATTAAAGGTAAGGGTGGCAGGCCTGAAATCATTAGATAGAGTAGAGACAGTAGCTACGAGCCAATTAGGGATGGTAAAAAATCCCCAAATCGAGTATTTGGCGTATGACATGAAGACAGTTGCGACGGAAAGCATTAAGGGCGTTGCAGCCGAAAATATACCGGCGGATGGAAAGAAAGGGCAAACCGAGACGCAAATTTCTGCGGGAGACGGTATTTTCAAGAGAATTGCCGAAGCTCTATTTGCACGAGGTTAAATTAAAAAAGACTTAAGGCGAACATGGAGTGAGGAATTTGTCCGTACCTGCAAAAATAAGAAAAAGGATTATCATTGTATTTTTTGTGGCCGTAGTTGTTTTGGCGACAATAACGACAAGGCTTGTCTGGGTACAGTTTGTTATGGGAGAAGAGCTGAGGCAGAAGGCCTTTGAGGTGCGCTTCCGCAATGTTGAGGTTAAGGCAAAAAGAGGAGTTATTTATGATGCTAAGGGGAGAGCCTTAGCTATTAGTGTTAGTACAGCCTCTTTTTATGCTATACCTTCACAGGTTAAAAAAAGCGGTCAAGAGGAAGAAATTGCTCGCCATATAGCCGAGGTGCTGGAAATGGACAAGGAAGCGGTAAAATCCGCTATTACAAAAAACCTGGCCTTCGTATGGGTGAAAAGGCATGTTCCGGATGAGCAAGCCCAAGTTTTGAAAGATCTTAAGCTCAGTGGGATAAAATATGTGGAGGAGCCTGAACGCTTTTATCCAAAGGGAGAATTGCTGTCACATGTTTTAGGCTTTGCAGGGATAGATAATCAGGGACTGAACGGAATGGAAGTGTCTTATGAGGATGTATTAAGCGGTACGTCCGGAACAATTATGGTTGAGTATGATGCTAAGGGCCAAGAAATACCCGATGCTGTACATAAATATATTCCGCCCGAAGACGGAAAAAGCATCGTGTTAACGATAGATGAAACGATTCAGTATATAGTTGAGCGCGAACTGGATGAGATTATGAAGCTGCGGAATCCTGTCAAGGCCGGAATAATTGTCATGGAGCCCGCAACCGGTAACATTTTGGCTATGGGTATGCGGCCGGCCTTTGATCCTAATAACTATCAGAACTATGATCAGTCTATCTGGCGTAATTTCCTCGTATCCGATGCTTATGAACCGGGGTCGACATTTAAGACTGTTGTGGCTGCCGGTGCATTGGAAGAAGGGGTGGTAAAGCTTGATGACAGGTTTTATTGTCCGGGCTATATCATGGTGGGAAAAGAGAGGATTAAGTGTTGGAGTTATAGCAGGCCCCACGGGAGCCAGACTTTTGTGGAAGGGGTGCAAAACTCCTGCAATCCTGTTTTTGTTACTATAGGACTAAGAGAAGGGAAGGAAATATTCTATCGGTATCTAAATGGCTTTGGTTTTGGGCAAAAAACAGGTATTGAGTTGCCGGGGGAATCGTTGGGAATAATAGTTAATAAAGACAAAGCCAAGGAAATCGACATTGCTACTATGTCGATCGGGCAAGCCAATGCGGTTACTCCACTGCAGTTGATTACGGCTTTTTCCGCTATCTGTAACGGCGGAGAGTTAATGAAGCCGCAGCTGGTAAAGGAGATCAAGGACAAGGACGGTAATTTGATTGAAACGATCGAACCGGAAAAAGTTCGACAGGTTATCTCCCAGGAGACTTCTAAAACATTGATGGAAATTTTAGAAACCGTGGTCAGCCAGGGAACAGGAAAAAATGCTTTTATTGAGGGGTACCGTGTGGTAGGCAAGACGGGGACTGCGCAAAAAATCATCCCCGGCGGCGGTTATTCCTCGTCTGAGTATGTTAGTTCGTTTTTAGGCGCTGCTCCGGTCAATGATCCAAAAGTTGCGGCACTGGTAGTTATCGATACACCGCAAGGGGCATATTACGGAGGAGTAATTGCTGCTCCTGCCTTTAAAAATGTGGTAGAGGATACTCTCAGGTATTTGCAGGTTCCTGCTCAGGTACAGCCTGATAAAATTGCGGGCGGCAAGGCGAAAACAGTGATTCTGCAGAACTTGGAAGGTAAAGAACTGGATGAAACACTGTCGATTCTTAAGCAAAGCAATCTGAAGGCAGATATTGTCGGTACGGGGAGCGTAGTCAAAGTACAGATGCCTCTGCCCGGCAGTACAGTACAGGAAGGGAGCAAGGTACTGCTGTATACCAGTATTCCCGCTGCGGAAAACTGCCCCGAGAGTGTAGTAGTGCCGGATTTCACGGCTATGACGGTCGGGGAGGTTAAAGAGCTTACCAGAGTGTTGAATCTTAATTTTGAAATCAGAGGAAGCGGAGTGGTTGTTCGTCAGGAGCCGGAGCCATATATCCAAGTTGAAGTAGGCAGTAAGGTGATTGTATTCCTGGAACAACCGACATCATCGGCTTTAGAGCCGATTAGCCCTTGAATGAAATGAGGTGACCTTCATGAAAATAGAGCAGTTAGTGGGATTCTCTGAGGTGATTGACTGGGAAGGGGAATCGCAGATAGAAATAGCAAAGGTAACACATGATTCCCGCCAAGCAACAAAGAATTCTTTGTTTGTTGCTGTCCCCGGTTTTAACACAGATGGACATCTCTTCATCAAAGATGCTGTTGCCAGGGGAGCTGCAGCTGTTGTTATTGAAAATGAAAACTACATTTCAAAGGAATATACGTGGATACTCGTTCCAAACGCCAGAATTGCCTTGGCTGATTTTAGCTGCGCAGTGTATAGTTTTCCGGGTAATAAAATGAAGCTGATCGGTGTAACGGGAACGAACGGGAAAACAACGACGGTCAATCTGATTGAGGCGGTATTGGAAAATGCCGGGCACAAAACGGGACTAATTGGGACAATCCACAGCCGTCTCGGCGAAGAGATAATTCCGGTTAGTCATACGACACCCGAGTCTTCTGATTTGCAGCTCCTTTTTTTAACTTTTGTTGAAAAAGGAGCAGATTATGCGGTTATGGAGGTTAGTTCTCACGCCCTGGATTTACAACGAGTACGAGGGGTTGAATTTGATATTGCCGTTTTTACTAATTTGACTCAAGATCATTTGGATTACCACGGAAATATGGAAAACTATCTTGCGACCAAAGGACGTTTGTTTGGCGGACTTGGTAAAAACAGTCAAAAAAGAAACCGCAAGTTTGCTGTGATAAACGCCGATGATCAGTACGCAGAGAGGATTATAGAAATGACCAGCGTACCTGTTATAACTTATGGAATTAAAAATGAGGCTGATGTTACGGCAAAGGATGTTAGCATAAAAGCGGAGGGTGCGGAGTTTACGTTATGCTATACAGATCGAGTTTTACCTGTTAAACTAAAACTTGCCGGTTTGTTCAATGTGTATAATTCTTTAGCTGCCATTGCGGTTGGCTTAATTGAGGGTGTTCCAATCGAGAAGATAATCAAAGTGTTGCAGGATATACCCGGTATACCCGGAAGATTCGAAAAGGTGGAGGCCGGACAGGATTTTACGGTTATTGTTGACTATTCCCACACGCCGGACAGCCTGGAAAATTGTCTTAAAACAGCGCGAGAGTTTGTCAAGGGAAGGGTAATTACCGTATATGGCTGTGGGGGCGATCGGGATAGGGGGAAACGTCCTTTGATGGGGGAGGTTGCTGGCAGATTGTCGGATTATTCCATTGTGACCTCTGATAATCCGCGAGGTGAGAACCCTCAAGATATTATTGATGAAATCCTTCCCGGTGTGGAAAAATATGCTGAAGCAGGAGCCTTTCGCGTCATAGTTAATAGGCGGGAGGCTATCAGATATGCTGTGAATATGGCCAAGGCCGGGGATGTGATCATCATAGCCGGCAAGGGCCATGAAAGCTATCAAATAATAGGTTCTACGGTTCTTCCCTTTGATGATAGAGAAGAGGCCAAGGCCGCTTTGCGAGACAGAAATAATAAGGCTTGAGGAGAAGTGTGATGTTTGGATTGACAATGGAAAGGATTGCAGGCATAGTTGAGGGAAGAATAGCCGGTGGACAAGGTGTTATGCCGACAGGTGCGGCTATTGATACAAGAAATATCCAGGCTGGCGAGCTATTCTTTGCTCTCAAAGGAGAAAATAGTGACGGGCATGATTATATGCAAAAAGCCCGGGATAAAAAGGCCGCAGGAGCAATAGTTTCTCATTGTCCTGTCGATTTTCGGGATGATAGCTTTCCTCTGCTTTATGTCGAAGACGTTGAGAAGGCCTTGCGTGACTTAGCAGTTGCCATGAGAAAGGCTTCCGGTGCAAAAATTGCCGCCGTTACGGGCAGTGTAGGTAAAACTTCTACCAAAGATATGCTCCGGTCAATTCTTAACAGGAAGGGACCGTCATTGGCGAATAAGGGCAATCACAACAATGAACTGGGTCTGCCTTTAACGCTGTTAGCCCTGCAGGAGGAACATGAATACGCTGTTTTGGAAATGGGGATGAGGGGTTTAGGAGAAATAGATTACTTATCCCGTATCGCCAAACCCGATTATGGGGTGATCACCAATATCGGTTATACCCACTTGGAACTTCTCGGTTCAAGGGAAAGAATCGCGCAAGCAAAGGCGGAACTGTTCCGTCATATACCGCCCCAGGGCGGTATAGCTCTGTACACCGAAGATAGGGATATTTTAAGACCTTGGTTGTCTGATTTAAAATGCACCCCTTGCTGGGTTGGGTTGGATTCTTCTTGTGATGTTTGGGCAGAAGACATTCTGGAATACTGGCGGAAAGATGAAGGCAAGGGCGGAATCAGGTTCAAGATCTATTACCGGGGCAAACAGGTTTGTGATGTTGAACTGCCCGTTTTGGGCAGGCATAACGTTATTAACGCTTTGCAGGCGGCTGCTCTGGCCGTCCAGATGGGTCTGAACTGGCAGGATGTTGCCTGTGGCCTTAAAGAACTGGAAATGACCGCAATGCGTCTGGATATAAAAAAAGTCGAAGGGCTTGATGTAATAGTTATCGACGATGCCTATAATGCGAATCCCGCTTCCGTCATTTCGGCTCTGGAGGCAATGAAATCTTTGCCGGTTAGCGGGAAAGAGATTGCTGTCTTAGGTGATATGTATGAGTTGGGTGCTTATGAGACTGAAGGTCACTTGCAGGTCGGAAAAGCGCTTGCGAAGCTGGACGTTTCGTTCTTACTGACTGTCGGCAAGTTGGCGGAAACCATTGCAAAGGGTGCAAAAATCGGGGGAATGCCAAAAGAGAGGATCCGGGTTTGCCGGAGTAATCAAGAGGCCTTGGCGGGTATCAAGGATATCCTTAAACCGGGGGATGTCGTTTTGGTGAAAGGGTCGCGAGGCATGAAGATGGAGGAGATTGTCGCGGGTATAAGTAAGTTTTCTTGATGATATCGTTGTGTTGTGCGGGGGGAGGTCATTTATTTGCGGGATTTATTCATGGCGGCAGCGATCGCTGCAGGAGTATGTGCACTGAGCGGACCCTTATTACTGCCTTTTTTGCGGAATTTAAAATTTGGGCAGCAGGTTCGCAGCGATGGGCCCAGAACACATTTGCAAAAAACAGGGACCCCTACGATGGGTGGAGTAATGTTTATTTTCAGTCTATCTTTGGGGACACTTTTCATAACGGGATTTGTTACCCGTGTGGTTGTCGTTTTATTGGCCGCCTTGAGTTTTGGCTTGATAGGATTTCTTGACGATTTTATTAAGATCGTCAAGAAAAGGCCTCTGGGGCTTAAGGCCCGGGAAAAGATTTGGGGACAGCTTTTTTGTGCGGGGCTTTTCGTTCTTATTGCGGTAGTGTATCTGGGCAGGGGAACCGAGGTGGTAATCCCCGTACTGGAATGGAGCTATCAATTAGGCTGGGCTTATGTGCCTTTTGCGATGCTGGTTATGGTTGCGACCACCAACACCGTCAACCTGACAGATGGTTTGGACGGGCTGGCCGCGGGAGTTACCGTGTTTGTAGCCTTGGCATATTTATTCATAACGGTAGCTTGGAATATGCAGGATATGAGTGTGTTTTGCGCCGCGCTGCTGGGGACTTGTTTGGGTTTTTTGCTGTTTAACATTCATCCTGCCCGGCTATTTATGGGGGATACAGGGGCCATGACGCTGGGCGGGGCAGTTGGTGCCCTGACTGTGATAACGAAGACAGAATTATTATTGGTTGTCATTGGTGGTGTCTATGTCTTAGAAGCGCTTTCCGATATCATTCAGGTGGCGTATTTTAAGATGACAGGAGGAAAGCGTTTTTTTCGCATGAGTCCGCTGCATCATCATTTTGAATTATTGGGTTGGTCTGAACAAAGGGTGGTCGTTTTATTTTGGACAGCATCGGCCGTATTCGCCGCTTTAGGCGTTGCGCTGGCGATATAGGGGAAGGAAGGTGTAAGCCGTGGAGCTTAAAGGAAAGAATGTACTGGTTGTCGGAGCAGCGAGAAGCGGAAGTGCTGCGGCAAGATTTTTACTTGCTCATGGAGCGATCGTTTCTTTAAACGATATCAAAAATAGAAAAGATTTTCCGTCGGAAACTTGGGAAACCCTTGATATGTTGGAAACTCATGGAGCAGAATTGATATTGGGCAGGCATGCTGTTTTAGCGCAATGTGATCCTGATTTTATTGTCGTCAGTCCCGGTGTTCCGTTAACGATACCACCCCTTATTGAGGCAAAAAAGAAAAATATACCCATATACAGCGAAATGGAATTGGCTGCTAGGTTTACCAAGGCGCCGATGGTAGTAGTTACCGGAACAAATGGCAAGACTACAACTACGGCTCTTTTGGGACAGATGTTTGCCGGGGCAGGTAAAAAGGTGTTTGTGGGGGGGAATATCGGGGTTCCTTTCATCTATACGGCGGAGGATTTAGGGGAAGAAGATGTTGCTGTCTTGGAAGCGTCCAGCTTCCAATTGGAAACCAGTGAGACTTTTAAACCAAGGGTGTCCTTGATACTAAACCTTACGCCTGATCATATTGACCGGCACGGTTCCTTCGAAAAATATATTGAAGCCAAAGCAAGAATATTTGCCAATCAGGGCCAGGATGATTGGCTGATCCTCAATTGGGACGATGAAAATACCAGAAGGCTGGCGGCACAGGCCGAGACTAATGTTGTGTTTTTCAGCAGGAGGCAGAAGTTAAAAGAAGGTTTTTATATTGAGGATGATCGTATGTTAGCCCGGATGAAGGAGAGAACCCATGGTATTATCAGAGTTGATGAGATCAATATCAAAGGCGGGCACAATTTGGAAAACGCACTTGCTGCAGCAGCAGCCGGGTGGCTAATGGGACTTAGTCCAAAGCTTTTGGAAAAAGGATTAAAGGAATTCCCGGGAGTACCCCATAGATTAGAGAGGGTTCTAATACATAAGGAAATTGAATACGTTAATGATTCGAAGGGAACAAATCCTGATGCTTCAATCAAAGCCTTGGAAGCATATGAAAATCCTATCGTTTTAATTGCGGGTGGAAAAAATAAGGGTAGTAATTTTGGGCCCTTTGCGCATAAGATTAAAGAAAAAGTAAAGGCAATAGTTCTGGTCGGCCAGGCGGCAGATGAAATCAAAGAGGCCCTTGAGGCGGAGGGCTATACTTCGTACACCCTTGCCACTACCTTTAAAGAGGCGGTCTTTGATGCGGCACGTTTAGCCATAGCGGGAGACGTGGTATTATTATCTCCGGGTTGTGCAAGTTGGGATATGTTTGAAAGCTTTGAACAGCGGGGCGACGTTTTCAAAAAACTGGTGCACGAGTTGGCAAAGGCATGAGATAGGAGGGTTATGATGGGTTTAAGAAAGGGAACGCCGGATGTCTTAATCTTTTTCGCTACTTTGCTTTTGCTGGCAGTAGGTATCATAATGGTTTTCAGCGCCAGCTATTACGATACCCTTGATAAGGATCCGTATATTTACCTCAGAAAACAGTTGACCTGGGGCTTTCTTGGTTTCATTGCTATGTTGATTATGACGAAAATCGACTACTATCGCATCAAGCCTTATGTTGAGATATTTTTCTTTGTAACAGTTATATTTTTGATATTGGTGTTAGTTCCGGGTATCGGGCATGAGGTAAAGGGTTCGCAGCGTTGGATATATATGGGATTTATCAATTTTCAGCCCTCGGAGGTCATGAAGCTGTGTATGGTTTTATATCTGGCTAAAAAACTCAGCAAGAAAGGGGCTCAGCTCAAGAGATTTGTCGCCGATCTCGGACCGTACCTGCTTATCATAGCTTTAGTCGGCGGGTTGATCATGAAGGAACCGGATTTGGGAACGACGGTGGCAATTACGATTACATCAATAATCCTGCTTTTTGTTGCCGGGATTAAGTGGAGTCATATCTTTGTCCTTGGTATGAGCGGAATTGCTGTTGTTATCGGTTTAATTCTACAAGAGCCGTATCGTATGAATCGCATAATCGGCTATCTTGATCCGTGGGCCCATGCTTCCAAAGAGGGTTATCAAACCATTAATTCCTTATATGCTTTGGGAAGTGGAGGATTGCTGGGCATGGGGTTGGGAAACAGCAGACAGAAGCTGGCGTTTCTTCCGGAACAGTACACCGACTTTATTTTTGCCATTATAGGGGAAGAGCTTGGCTTTGTCGGTGTTTTGGTTATCGTACTGCTGTTTTTTGTAATTGCCTGGCGCGGATACAGAATTGCTTTGAAGTGTCAGGATGTTTACGGAGGATACGTGGCTGCCGGGATTACAACGATGATTGTTTTTCAGGCTTTGATAAATATGGGGGTTGTAACAGGACTTTTACCCGTTACAGGGATGAGCCTTCCCTTTATTAGTTATGGCGGTTCTTCCCTGTTATTATCGATGGTTGGAGTCGGGATGCTTTTGAACATTTCCCGTTATGTCAGGGATACTTAGGAAAAGCCGGAAATGTGAGGGGTTGGAGAGATGAGGGTCATTCTAAGCGGTGGCGGTACGGGTGGGCACATTTACCCAGCTTTGGCCATCGGGCAGGCAATAAAGGACAGGTGGCCGGAAGCAGAGCTGTTGTATGTGGGTACAAAGGACGGAATGGAGTCTACGCTGGTACCGGCGGCAGGACTTGATTATCAGGCTTTGGAGGTGGTGGGCTGGCAGCGCAAGGTTTCTCTCCAGGCGTTGCAGGCTTGTTGCAAGACGTTGACAGCTTTGAGACAAGCTAAGAAAATTATTAAAGATTTTTCCCCGGACCTTGTAATCGGGACAGGCGGTTATGCCTGTTTGCCGGTGGTGTGGGCGGCAACTAAAACGAAAGTCCCGGCGATGATTCATGAGCAAAACGTTTTACCGGGAATAACGAACAGGTTTCTTTCCCTACGGGTAAATGCTGTTATGTTAACTTTTGAGGATGCGAAAAAATATTTACCGGCAAGAGTACACAAAAAATGTTATTTAACCGGCTTGCCAATCCGTTCGGATATTCTTCGCATCGATAAGGAAGAGGGATTGAGATTTTTCGGTTTTTCGGCACTCAAACCTATTCTTTTGGTTACGGGCGGTTCGAGGGGTGCCGAAAGCGTTAACAAGGCGATGCTCAGTGTCTATGCTGATTCGGGTTTGCTTTCCGGGATACAGATTATACATCTTACCGGCAAGAATACCTATGAAAAATTCCTTGGGGAGTTAACAAGGAAGGGTATAGATGTGGCTAATAATGGAAATATTATCGTCAAGCCTTATCTGAATGAAATGGAGTATGCTTTAGCCTGTGCTGATTTTTGCGTGGCCCGGGCCGGGGCGGCTTTTTTGTCTGAAATGACTGCCCGGGGAATTCCAGGAATCCTCATACCTTATCCTTATGCCGCGGGCAATCACCAGGAATACAATGCCCGTTCGCTGCTTGCAAAAGGGGCCGTGGAAATGCTTCTTGACGGTGAGTTGAAGGGTGATAACCTGAAGGAGAAGATTTCTTCCATATTATTTGACCGTCAGTTAAGAGATAGCATGGCAAAATGCAGTTTGCAGGCAGGAAAACCGGAGGCTATAGAGAAGGTAATACAGGTTGTGAAAAAGTTTATTCAGTAAAAGTGTTTTTGCCTCAAGAGGCAGGACAAGCAATAGAGTGATAACGGACAGCCAACCTCAGTAACACCTTGCTGGAAATCGCATATATAGTAAATTACGAGGCGCAGTTGAGGGACGAAACAGTTGCAGTAAAGGGTGAGGATGGCAGGGAAGGGGATAATTCTAAATGTCTGAAAAACAGTGGGTGCATTTTATCGGCATCGGTGGTGCCGGAATGAGCGGTATAGCAAAGGTTTTGTTAGAGTTGGGCTATAAGATTTCGGGCTCTGATCTGCAGGCCTCAGAGATCATTAAAAGATTGCAGGATATGGGAGCATTAATTAGGCTGGGGCATAGCGGCGATAACATTCAAGATTGTGTTAATACGGTGGTGGTCTCTTCGGCGATACCCAGTGATAACCCAGAGGTCGTTAAAGCAAAGGAACTGAAAATCCCGGTTATCCAAAGGGCGGAAATGCTAGCTAGGTTGATGGCTCGTCAGAAGGGTATAGGTGTAGCAGGAGCACACGGAAAAACGACAACTTCATCGTTGGTTTCCTTGATGTTTGAAAAAAATGGTTATGATCCCACAGTTGTAGTGGGAGGAGAAGTTAATGACATTGGCGGGAACGCTAAGTTGGGTAAGGGAGAATACCTGGTTGCCGAAGCGGACGAATCTGATGGGTCTTTCCTAAAATTGGACCCATATATAACTGTTGTGACAAACGTTGAGGATGATCACCTTGATTTTTACGGAAGCCGGAGTAATATTGAACAGGCCTTTTTCCGTTTCATCAGCGGTACTCCTCAGGAAGGGTTTACCGTATTGAACTTGGATGATCCGGTTTTGGGCGAAATGATAAAAAAATTACCGCAGAATATCAGGGTAGTTACCTATGGTTTTACGGAGGCTGCTGATTTTTGGGCCAAAGATGTCAGCCTGCAAGGAACTAAAAGTAAAGCGACAATAGTACATAACGGCAGGATAATTGGTTTTTTGGAATTGAATGTTCCGGGGAAACACAATATCATGAATGCTTTGGCGGCTATAGCTGTGGGTACTAATTGTGGATTGGGCTTTAAAGAGATTGCGGATAGTCTACGTCCTTTTCAGGGTGTACAAAGAAGGTTTCAAAAAATCGGAGAAATTTCCGGTATTGACATATATGATGATTATGCCCATCATCCCACTGAACTAAAAGCTACCCTGGCGGCAGCCAAAACATTGTACTCCCAACGCTTGATTGCTGTGTTTCAACCCCATCGTTACAGCAGAACTAAGCTGTTGGCCCATGAATTTGGCAGTGCCTTTGTTGATGCTGATATCCTGATAGTAAACGAAATATACGCGGCAGGAGAAAAACCAATAGCCGGGGTGAATGCCGGATTGATTGTTGATAGCATCAGGTCCCAGGTGAAACAGGATGTAGAGTACATAGAAGACAAAAAAAATATTGTTCCGCGGCTCTTAAATATTGTTAAGCCGGGTGACTGTGTGATCACTTTAGGGGCAGGTAATATATGGGAGGTAGGCACCGATTTGTTGCAGATGATGCAAATGGCCAATGCCCGCTGACAAGTTTTGAGGACGGTGGTGGAATGAGTGCCGTATACGATTTTATAAATACCTTAAGGCAGGGTGAAGTGTTTACGCGTCATCCTTTGGCCGGGTATACCACATGGCAAATCGGCGGACCGGCAGAAGTGTTTTATCGACCCGAGAGCTCTGAGGCTTGTTGCCGTGCCATCGAATGTGCCCATCAGGCCGGGTTGCCGGTTTTCTATTTGGGAGCAGGTTCGAATGTGCTTATTGCCGATGCCGGATTAAAGGGATTAGTTGTCCAGACCGGCAAGCTTAACCGGATCAAGAATGAGAAAAACAGCATGGTAGCGGAGGCCGGGGTTTCTTTGGCTACCCTCTCCCAAAATGCGCTGCAGGCCGGTTTGACAGGACTTGAGTTTGTATGCGGCATTCCCGGAACGTTAGGTGGGGCTGTTATTAATAATGCCGGAGCACACGGCAGGGAAACGGCAGATGTTGTAAAAACGGTAAAAACCGTAGACAGCCAGGGTTTAATTAGAGTTTATCAGCAAGAGGAACTTGAATTTGCATATCGAAGCAGCGTGTTGAAGGGCAAAAATGAGTTGATAATTGAAGTGTCATTGAAACTTGCCGAGGGCGAAAGGAATGCTGTGCGTAGAACGATGGATGAATACCGCAGGTTAAGACGGGAAAAACAGGCGGTAGGTCTCCCGAATGCCGGTAGCATTTTTAAGAACCCGCCGGGAGATTATGCCGGACGTTTAATAGAGGAGGCAGGTCTAAAGGGATTGTCTGTTGGTGACGCCCAAGTCTCTTTAAAACATGCGAATTTTATTGTAAACAAGGGTAGGGCTAAAGCGTCTGATGTCCTTGCCTTAATTGAGGAGGTGCAAAAGACAGTTAGGAAAAAGTATTCCGTTGAGTTGGAAACGGAGGTTGTCTTGATGGGTTTTTCAGACAACGGGAGGTGAGCAACCTGGAGAAATATGTCATTATCGGCGGGAATAAATTGTCGGGAACTGTGCGCATAAGCGGCGGAAAAAATTCAGTTCTGACGATTTTACCCGCTTGTCTGCTATCTAAGGGGGTTTGTACCATCCATGATGTTCCCAGACTAAGCGATGTGTACGTGATGAAAGAAGTTCTGGAATGCTTGGGGGCTAATGTTGTTTTTACAGGCAGTACTATGGTTGTTGATGCCTCGATGATTAATGTGATCGAGGTTTCGGACACCCTTACCAGAAGGATGCGCGCATCAAATTTAGTGATGGGTCCCCTCCTTTCACGGTTTAAAGAAGTAAAAATTGCCTATCCGGGCGGATGTTCGATTGGTTCCAGACCGATGGATCAGCATTTGAATGGTATGGAATTGCTCGGAGCGCAGGTTATTGAACGCCATGGGTATATTGAAGCCAAGGCGGCAAAGCTGGTGGGAGAGGAAATATGTCTCGATTTCCCAAGCGTGGGAGCAACTGAGAATTTGATGATGGCTGCCTCTATGGCAGACGGGGTCACGATTATTCGTAATGCAGCCAGAGAACCGGAAATCGTGGATTTGCAGAATTTTATCAATAGCATGGGTGCTCGGATCAGGGGTGCAGGGACAGATGTAATTAAAATTGAGGGTGTACGAGAACTAGGGTCGACGGAACACGCCATCATCCCGGATAGAATTGAGGCGTCAACGTTCATAATTATGGCTGCAATCACACGAGGTGAGGTGAATGTTAAAGGGGCTATCCCGGAGCATTTAGAGGCTGTTATTGCCAAATTGAGAGCGGCGGGAGTGAAGATTGTTGATACAAAAGAAGGTGTAAGGGTTATTGGGCAGAAACGGTATAAATGCGTTGATATCAAGACTATGCCTTTTCCCGGTTTCCCTACCGACGTACAACCACAGTTGATGGCGATGATGGCCTTATCTGAAGGAACCGGCATTATCACGGAAACCGTTTTTGAGAACAGATACAAGCATGTTGATGAGTTTCGTCGCATGGGTGCCAATATCAGAGTAGAAGGAAGAATTGCCGTTGTAAAAGGAGTCAAATCATTAAGCGGTGCATACATTGAGGCGTCTGACCTAAGAGCCGGGGCAGCCTTGGTGACGGCAGGCTTGGCGGCGGAAGGCGCCACAGTGGTAGGGGATGTGGAGCATATTGACAGAGGCTACGAAAGAATGGAACAGAAGTTGCGCAGTCTGGGCGCACAGATTTTCCGTACAAACGGTTCAGGTATAAAAAAATAAGTCTTGGGAACCTTGTTGTATAAACAATAAGGACACCATAAGCACAGCTTTTACCAGGCTTTAACACTGCTGGCAGAAGCTGTGCTTGTAACGATCTAAATGACATTCAAACGTCAGTGTTGGACGTGCCGGGTTTATATGGTATAATGGCATGGCTAATATTTGACGGGTATTAGGAGAGAGTCAAGTGCGTACAGCCACCCCCCAGAATAACACCAGGTATATTAGGCAAAGAAAAAGAAAAACAGCATCTCTTTTCGGTTTGTGGATCATTTTGGTACTATCCGTTTCTGCTTCCGCATATTTTTTTGCCAATTCTGTTTATTTTTCGGTGGGACAGGTACTTGTCTATGGCAATGAGGTCGTTTCGGCGGAAGAAATAGTTGAAATGACCGACTTGAAGTTTGGTACCAATATATTCAAGGTTTCTACGGTACAAGCAGTACAGAAGGTCTTGGTTCATCCGCAAATAAAATCATTGTCTATCAACAGGAAACTGCCGGGAACTCTTGAACTGACGGTCGTGGAGAGAAAGCCACTGGCATTGGTGATTTGTGATGATGGTTTTATTATGGTAGATGAGGATAGAGTTTATCTTGAAAAGACCAGTGATATCTTGAATCTTAATTATCCTCTCATCAGCGGCGTCACTGTGCCTAATGATGCCAGACCGGGTGATGTTGTCGAGGCTTCAGGATTGGTTTCGGCGATTCGGCTGATTACCTTGATGGACGAAGAATTCTTTTCAAATGTGATAGAAATATCGGCTGAGACGTCACAATCACTTTCATTAAAAACGAAGCAAGGAGTGGTTGTCTTGTTTGGAGAGCCTGAGGATTTGGAAAGAAAGGTTGAGGTAATGGAAAGCCTACTGCTGGACAATAGCAATGCTATCAACAGTCAAACAGTGGAATACCTTGATTTACGTTACAATACAGCTCCTGTTATTCAAAGAAAAAACTCAAAATAGTAGAAGTAAAAGAGGAAAAAGTGGCGTGATTGTGGAATAAGCATAGTGAACGGTGAAC
Organism: Clostridia bacterium; assembly: GCA_018433675.1. Taxonomy (GTDB): domain Bacteria; phylum Bacillota; class Peptococcia; order DRI-13; family SM3-B62; genus SM3-B62. The sequence goes on along the minus strand of JAHDQS010000005.1, from coordinate 119,202 downwards.
GTTTTTGCTTATTATTTACCAGAAGTTCCTTGACGAAAAAAAGGGGGATTATACATAATGCTTGAGTTTGAAACAGATGTACATCAAACTGCCCAAATCAAGGTCATTGGAGTAGGCGGTGGGGGCAGCAATGCAGTTAACAGGATGATTGAAAGTGGCTTAAAGGGCGTTGAATTTATTGCAATTAATACTGACGCTCAGGCGCTATATATTTCAAAAGCAGAGCATAAAATCCAGATAGGAACTAAGTTGACACGAGGATTGGGAGCCGGTGCAAACCCGGAGATTGGACAGAAGGCCGCTGAAGAAAGCCGCGATGAGCTTGCGGCTGCTTTAAAAGGTGCAGACATGGTTTTTGTTACTGCCGGCATGGGCGGCGGTACCGGAACAGGAGCTGTGCCTATTGTGGCAGAAATAGCTAAAGAAGTGGGTGCGTTGGCCGTAGGCGTTATTACCAAACCGTTTCCTTTTGAAGGCAGGAAAAGGATGTCTCACGCCAATATGGGAATCGGAAACCTTAAGGGCAAGGTGGATACTTTAATAATTATACCGAATGAAAAGCTACTCAGCGTGGTGGATAAAAACACTTCGATAAACGAAGCCTTTAGAATTGCCGACGATGTTTTGCGGCAAGGTGTTCAAGGGATATCTGACTTGATTACGGTACCGGGCTTGATCAATTTGGATTTTGCCGATGTTAAGACGATAATGCAGGAAACAGGTACGGCCTTAATGGGAATTGGCAGTGCCGATGGTGAAAACCGTGCGGCTGTTGCGGCACGTTCCGCTATTTCCAGTCCTTTATTGGAGACTTCGATAGAGGGGGCTAAAGGAGTTCTCTTTAATATCACAGGCGGAGCGGATCTGGGATTGTTTGAGGTGAATGAGGCGGCAGAGATAATTGCCCAGGCGGCAGACCCTGAAGCAAATATTATTTTCGGGGCTGTTATTGATGAAGATTTACAGGATCAGGTTAGAGTGACCGTTATTGCCACAGGCTTTGATAGACCTGCCAGTAAGGAAACATTTGTGGAGTTAGACGTAAAACCTTTTAATACCGAAGATTTGTATATTCCACAATTTTTAAGGTCAAAAAAATGATGTGAGTCCCATCAGTGGGAGTCTTAGAGCTGGTTAATGGAATGAAGGGTAAAATAAAGGTCCAAAAGAAATTCCCGGGTAAGACAGGGATTTCCTTTGGGCTTTTTTCTTTACACTGTCCATGAAAGGTATTATTGGAAGACAGTATAAGTGCAACTAAGGCTTCCGTCTTCGCCTGGGGCTTGGCGGAAGCCAAGTTTTCTTTACACTGTCCTTAAAATAAAAAAGATCTGTCCGCATATTGCGACAAAATACTGGAAAAGTATGGTGTATAATAAGCTTAACTTAGTGATCCCGGGGTGGTGAAATGCAGGGAAGTGAATTAGTCCTAAAGGTATATGTTGATATAGTTTTTCTTGTCAACTTTGGAGTGGACTTTTTCATTCTCTGGCTTACAGGAAAGCTTATGGCTATGAAAAAGGGAATAGTCCGTCTTTTGTTGGGGGCTTTTTTTGGTGCGCTTTATTCATTGGTCGTTTTTTTGCCTGCGGGAGGAATACTGGCATCGGGATACGCTAAGGTCGCTTGTTCACTTGTAATGCTTTTACTGGCATTTGCCCCTTTCTCTTGGCGTTTGTTTTTTAAGGGGATGGCATTAATGTATTTGGTCTCTTTTGCGGTGGGAGGTTGTGTCGTTGCCTTTGTGTACCTGGCAGACGATTCTGCATATGGTTTACAGGTAATCAATGGTGCGGGGGTGCTGCAGACAGGGCTTAGTTATCACCTTCTGCTTGCTGGTATTATAGTGGTGATGGTATCAGGTTGGTATGCCATGCATTATGTAAATAAGAATCGGCTGGGAAGGAACTTGTTGTATTCACTGACCGTTGCCGTTTTCCATAAGAAGGTTACGATTAAGGCGCTTCTTGATACCGGAAACCAACTTGTAGAGCCGTTCACAAAAAAGCCGGTGGTGATTGTAGAGGCAAAGTACCTACAAGATATACTGCCCCAAGATGTTGTAAAAGCATTAGTGAAGGACGACGATTTTTTTTTGCAGGCTGTTCAAGAAAAAATGGTGCAGGAGTGGGTACCAAGATTTTGCATGATACCATATAGTTCCGTTGGCAGGGAAAACGGTCTTTTACTCGGTATGCGCCCTGATTATATAGAAATCAATGAAGGAGGGAAAAAGGTAATAAACAGAGATGTAATAGTCGGCCTGATTGGTCGAGCAATCAGTAAAGAGGGCAGATATCAGGCTATTTTGCATCCGGGAGTATTAAAACAAGATATGTAGAAGGAGGAATAACATGCCGCTTCAGACAGGGATAAAGGGTTTGGGCAGCGATTTAAAAAAGACTGTGCTGCGAATATTGGGGCTTTTAGGGATAGACACAGAAGTATTATACATTGGGAGCAGTGAGGCCCTACCACCGCCGCTGAGTGTTGATGAGGAACTGAACTTATTGAATTGTCTGGAGAAAGGGGACAGCGGGGTAAAAAGTACGCTTATCGAACGGAACCTGCGTTTAGTTGTGTATATTGCTCGAAAATTTGAGAATACCGGTGTAGGGATAGAGGATTTAGTCTCTATCGGTACAATCGGATTGATTAAAGCGGTCAATACTTTTGATCCTGCTAAAAGAATAAAGCTGGCAACTTATGCGTCTCGTTGTATCGAAAATGAAATTCTGATGCATCTTAGACGCAACAGTAAAACACGTAGTGAAGTTTCTTTTGATGAACCGCTGAATGTTGATATGGACGGGAATGAGCTTCTTCTTTCGGATGTAATGGGAACAGATGTTGACATCATTTACAAAGAGTTAGAGGAAGAAGTCGATAAAAAACTTTTATTATGTGCGATGGGGAAATTGTCTGCCAGGGAAAAAAGGATAATGGATTTGCGTTTTGGCTTAAAAGACGGTGAGGAAAAAACACAGAAAGAAGTAGCCGATTACCTGGGCATATCCCAGTCATATATTTCTCGGCTGGAAAAACGTATTATTAAACGGTTAAGAAAAGAAATACAGCGAATGGAATAAATATGCGAAAAATAATTGCGTTTTTGAAAAGGCTCTGCTATTATTAATACATTAAACATATTGCAAATGAAGGGGAAAGAAGATGCTGATACGCAAAGCTAATTTAAGTGATGTAGAAGAAATGCATGGAATGGTGAATATATATGCAGAAAAGGGATTAATGTTACCCCGGCCGCGTAGTATGCTTTATGAGTATATCCGTGATTTTATTGTGGCTGAGAAGGATGGAGAAGTGGTGGGGACAGGCGCCCTTCATATTATGTGGATAGATTTAGCGGAAATTCGAACCCTGGCCGTCAAAGAGGGTTATACAAAACAGGGCATTGGGAAAATGCTGGTTGAATATGCCTTGCAAGAAGCCAGGGAATTAAAAATCCCCAAAGTATTTACGCTTACTTACCAACCGGGTTTTTTTGAAAAAATAGGGTTTAGAGTAGTCGAAAAAGAGACGATGCCCCAGAAGGTCTGGAAGGAGTGTATCAACTGCCCGAAATTCCCAAATTGTGATGAGATTTGCTTGGAGATAAATCTCTAACAAAAGATAAGCTTCATAGCGACAAACCAAAACGAAAGTTTCATAAAGAAAGAATCGGTTGAAATCGAATCAGCTGATTCTTTTTTTTGTCTCCATCTTTATCCAATTTTATACGGTATATTTGGTTTTTATCAAGGTAATAATGTTGTTAGTTGAACAACTTTGATACCGGAAGGAAGGGCAGAAGAGATGCTAATTAATAAGGTTGAAATATGTGGTGTAAATACGTCAAAACTACCTGTTCTTAAAAATTCCGTAATGCGAGAGCTTTTTAGTAAGATGCAGCAAGGGGACGATGCAGCCAGGGATGAACTGATTAGCGGCAACCTTCGCTTGGTATTAAGTGTCATACAAAGGTTCACCAATAGAGGAGAATATGTAGACGATTTGTTTCAGGTCGGCTGCATAGGTTTGATAAAGGCTATCGACAATTTCGATCTGGGACAAAACGTTAAGTTTTCAACTTACGCCGTTCCCATGATAATAGGTGAAATAAGAAGATATTTAAGGGATAACAATACTATCAGGGTGAGTCGTTCTTTGCGGGATATCGCATATAAGGCCCTGCAAATAAGAGACGGACTGATAAATAAAAACTCCTGTGAGCCGTCGGTCAATGATATTGCTAAAGAATTGAACGTTCCCAGAGAGGAGATAGTCTTTGCCCTTGATGCCATTCAGGAACCGGTATCGCTTTTTGAACCGATTTATCATGATGGCGGCGATCCGATTTTTGTCATGGACCAGATAGGAGACGAAAAGAATATTGATTCCAATTGGCTGGAGATGATATCCGTTAAGGAAGCGATGGATAAATTGATGCCGCGGGAGAAGCATATCTTGTCGCTGCGATTCTTTGAAGGGAAAACGCAAATGGAGGTAGCTGAAGAAATAGGAATCTCTCAGGCTCAGGTATCACGTCTGGAAAAAGCGGCCTTGAGCCACATGCGCAAATACATTTAGGACGAACGCAGGAGGGGAAACAAATGTACTTTTTTCCTAGGTCGGACATATATATTATGTAGTACAAAACAGGGGAGGGTGCATTTATTGTGATTATTAAAATGTCCGATTTGCGTGACCTGGAAATCATTAATGTAGCGGACGGCAGAAGATTAGGACCAATAAGAGATATTGAACTGGATTTGGGGAAGGGAATAATTAGTGCGATAATATTACCGGGTTTTACCGGCGGCCGTATTTTCGGTTTGTTCGGTCGTGGTGACGACATTGTTGTTCCTTGGCATAATATAAAAAAGATTGGGGTAGATGTAGTCTTGGTGGAACTAGGTACAGGCGCCGATTGAATTGACAGCTTCTATATGTAGTTGGTATTATGGTAATAACACTAGATATAGAATAATCGGATGACTGGCGGGTGAGGAAGATGCGCTGTCCCTTTTGTGGTTGTGGCGATTCGAAGGTTCTGGAAACAAGATTGGCAGACGACGGTTATTCCGTGCGTCGACGCCGGGAGTGTACGGAATGCCAAAATCGCTTTACGACATACGAAAAAACTGACGATTTGCCATTATTGGTGGTAAAAAAAGACGGCAGGAGAGAGCAGTTTAAGCAGCATAAGATTTTGGATGGGATGATCAAGGCTTGCGAAAAAAGGGCTGTGCCGTTGGACGAGCTGGAAAAGACGGTTGCCGAGATAGAAAAAAAATTAAAGAATGATTCGTTAAAAAGAGAGGTCAGCACGACAGAGATCGGGGAATTGGTGATGGAACATTTAAAAGGTCTCGATGAAGTGGCGTACGTGAGGTTCGCCAGTGTCTATCGGGAGTTTAAGGACATTAATACTTTTATAAAAGAAATAGAAAGACTTTTGAAAGGGAAAGAGGAATTATAGATAATTTTAAATAACATACAAAGGAAGCACACTGCAGATTTGGCAGTGTGCTTCTTTGCATACATAATTGAATTGGCTTAAAAACATTGAGCCGGTGGCGTCGGCGGACAAACTCCCGGTAAGGTGACGCAAGGTGCGGGCACGCAAAAACCATAACTCGGAACCAACAGTTGAACGGTAAGTATGCACTTAGTAACAAGGCAGACCTGGATATTACAGGTAACGGTAATTACATCCTCACCCACCAAACTGACCACACAGCTGCACATAACGATTGTGCTTTCACTGCAGTTGGGACCAACCCCCTCCGGGCAGCAAAGGGTCACGGTCTTTGTGAAGGTTACTGTGCGGTCAACAGTTTCTTCGGTGGCATTGGGGTTAGTGAGAATAAGGGGTACGGTGACTAAGAGCGTGATTGTGAAGAAGCCTTCGCCTACTGCTGTACGGCTGATTTCGGTACAACTGATACCATCCACGCTCAAGGCGCAAGGAATGACGTCACCTAAAACAAACGTGCCGGTTTCAAACTCACCTCCGGTGCCTGTAGTTATTGTAAAGTCGCGGTTAAGGTCGTGGATTTGAAAACAACTATCATACACTTTATCGACAACAATACATTCAATTCTTGTCGGCGGCGGGCAGCCTTCAGGTGGACAAACGCCTGGTGTAATTTGGGCAAGTTTCGCCTTATCGACCATATATTATTCCTCCTTCTGAAAAATATTAGAGTGGATTTCTAGTGTATTGTATTAGCTGTAGCATGAAGATGTGACAGCTTTTTTGCGTTAAACAAAAAGGAATTAATAGACAGTAATGGTTAAATAGTAAGAAAACAACATATAACAAACAATTAAAATCATAATCTTGTGTAAAGAAATAATATTTGGCGATGTGGAGTTTGCTCGAGAAAGACCGCTGTTATATAGTTGTTTTATCAAGGTGGAGAGGGGATAAGCTATGTTGAAGAAAGGTTTGAAATTTTGCTCGATTATTACACTAACATTGCTGGTATTAACGTTATTGCCCGTAAAACAGGCCGATGCATCTTGGGGTGCCGCGAGGCTTGCGGAAATACTGGCAAGACAGGGCAAAACCGTTACCGAACCAACGGTTCCCGAACCGACTCCAACCCCACCAACTCCTCCGCCGATTCCTGAACCGGAACCTGAACCGGAACCGAATCCGGGTACAGATCCGGGAAGCGGACAAGGAGCAATGTCCCAAGAAGAGAGTAATATGCTGGAGTTGGTGAATAGTGAAAGAACCAAGAACGGCTTAAAACCATTGGCACCTATGGCTGGGCTTAATAGCCTTGCGGAGATGAAAAGTAAGGATATCATCGTGAATGATTACTTTTCACATACTTCTCCGGTTTACGGCAGCTTTGCTAAAATGGTTTTCGATGCCGGAATAAGTTACTATACGGTAGGAGAAAACTTAGCAAAAGCCAGAAATGTTCAACATGCTCATATGCTATTGATGGCCAGTTCCGGTCACAAGGCAAACATTTTGAACCCTAAATTTACACATATAGGGATAGGTGTAGAGCATTATCAATATGGTGTTGTGATAACCCAGTTATTTATTATGCAGCGATAGCTTAGGCACAGAATTATGCGGCAGGGAGACCTGCCGTATTTTTTTATCATTCCGGGGACTTTATTCATATAGTGGTATTAATAAATATTTACAAGGTGGGAGCGCCATGTTCGAGATTTACTGGGGAGAGCAGCATATTGTATCATGTCAAAATAATCATAAAGAGGAGGTAAGTATCTTTTGCGCTGATAATGATATTAATTATGAAATCAGCGAAATAGGCAATTATCATTTATTTCCGGTGTTAAAAGGTGTTACGGTAGCTCTGTCGCCATTGGGAGAAAGCAGTGAAAGACCTGATAATATCGTCAAACATCTTTCGGAAAAGCTTTTGTCCTTTGGTGCACTTGTTTTGTATGTTGACACCAAAAAAAAGTCAAATGCTTTATTGAAGATCATGAAGGTCCAAATCATACTTAGTTTTAAGGAAAAGAAGAATAAAGATAAAACTGGGATAAAATTATTCTACTCTCTCAAGGAGAAGGAAAAGAGCCAGAGAGTTTTAGCAACTGTCATCAAAAAAATGCTGTCCTGGGGGCCAAAGGCAGAATGTGAAGTTGCAGGATACTTTGATATGCTGAAAAACCCTCAATATTATCGCTGGTATTGTTCAGAAATACCCACCGTTCTTGTGGAAATAAATCGCTGTGGAGAAATAGAACTGCGAAAACTTGAAAAGGCCATTATAGAAGGTATGTTGGAAATATACGGGGACGTTCCTTATGATGAACAGGAGGGTAAGGTTAACGCTTTAAAAGTATATATAGTGGAGAATAACAAAAAAAGAGAGGAAATCGAGCAGGAGAGGCTGAAGGCTGAAGCGTTAAAGGTTATTGAAGAGGAAAGATTGGAACAGGAAAGATTAGAACAGGAAAGATTGGAGAAAGAAGCAACGAAGGCAGCGGAAGAAGAAAAACTCCCGGAAAAGAAGCAAAAGGCAAAAAGAAAAGGTATTCCAGCAAATGCTAAGAATAACAGTATTCACACGAAGAAGCATCGTAATACGAAAAAGGCGGTACTCTTTCCTCCGGATGATGCTCCATTTTTTCGTTTTGTGGCCGGGGAGCAATTAATAAATAGTAGAAACTCGATTTTTGCGTTCAACGATTCAATCTGTACAGCTGTAGCCAGAAGTGGATTTAGCAGGAGTGAGGGTACAACTGACTAGTATTGCTTAAATACCTTGATTTTCCTGCTGACATCAGTACTGAGGCGTGTTAAGATAGCACTTGCGGCCCAAAATATATAAAGGAAAGAGGGATATTATGAGAAACAGGAAGACCAGGTTTATAGTAGCCCTTATGATGATGCTCTTTTTTGCGTTCTCAATATTTCCGTCGGTGCTGAATGCCGCAGAAATGAATGATCAGGGTAGTGTTAAATTCCGCTATTTTTATGGAAATGAGAGCTTTTTTAAACTACTGAGTCGTCTGAACGCGCAAAGAGCAGCAGAGGGTGAGAAGGAAGAAGTAAATCCTGCGCCTGAAGAACCACAAGTACCTGAAGAACCACAAGTACCTGAAGAACCACAAGTGCCTGAAGAACCACAAGTGGTACAGGGTTTGAGTTCTGATGAGAAAGAAATGCTTGAGTTGATCAACAGGGAAAGGGCGAAGGTAAATGCGGCTCCGCTACAAATTGACATGCGGCTTGTTAAAAGCGCACGGGCAAAAAGCAGTGATATGATTGATAACAATTATTTTAGTCATACTTCACCTGTTTATGGAGGATTTTCTGCTCTTATCAGGCAATATGCCTCCGATTATGCATATACAGGTGAAAACATTGCCGGGGCACCTCGTGTGGAAACTGCTCATAAAAACTTTATGAACAGCAGCGGACACCGTAAAAACATTCTTAACACCAATTATACCCATGTGGGGATAGGAATTGTTGACGGTGGTCCTTACGGTAAAATGCTTACTCAGCATTTTGGAGGATAATAGGAAAAAAGAAAGTAAAGTCACCTCCTTCTTGTACCCATTCATATTATAGGGTAGGTAATAAGGTTTACAAGAAGGAGGGATTATTTTGCAGGACATTGAATTTGTCGCGAAGGTCAAGGAAGCATGGAAAAATCCGGAGATTCAGGCTTTAGCAGCACGTTGCTTCCATAAAAAGCTTAATTGCACCCCCATCATATTAGAAAAGGTATGTGCATCCGGAACAAAATGCTTTCACGACATTCACTATCTCTTTGAGGATGAAAGAGGTTGTCCTATTCCCGCCGATGCTTGCCCGATAAATTGTGTTGTGAGCAATTTTACAATTTTCGGGGTTGGCACCGAACCGCTCCGAGACGGGATCGAGGCACCAAGAAGAGTGGGGGAATGTATAGTATTTAATGTTTCTTACAAGGTAAGGGTCTGGTATGAGTTTTTTGATACGAATACAAATTGTCTTGAGGTAAGAATGGCCAGCCAGTTTTTCGAGAGGGAGTTGGCCGTGCCGGTGACCGATATTGACGGAGGTTGTGTTCTTTGTCAACCGGAGGCGGTAGATCTTTGTATCAGGCGTATTAATCTGGATTGTATCCGTGCCGTTGTGGTGCCGCGCCCGCAGGGATACCCCAGCACTTTTCCGCCCTATGCCGTCGAAGTTACGGTGGAGAAAGAATTCTTCGCAATGGAATCCGGTAAGTCCATTGTATGCGTGCCAACCTGCGTCGAGGAGTGTATTGATTTACCCTTCCCTGTTCTGCCCGGGGAGTGTGTGCCTTTTGAGAGAGAACCAAAATGCGATACTTTCTGTCAGGAAACCGACCTGGAACCTGGTCGCTGCGGACAGTGTCCTCCGCCTCAACCGTAGAAAAAGTGCCACTCGCAAAACGGGTGGCATTTTTACTTTTCCCCTGCTCATGATATAATATAAAGGATAAAATGGGTGTAGAGGGAAAGTATGCTGGTGAAGAAAGAGCAGGGTAGAGGTGTGAAGGAGACTTTTGTCAAAAACGAAAAGAACGGGCTTGTGTATTTCACTGTGCCGGCCTTTGCAAGGACGGGGCTTGTGCTTCATGCTTTTAGCGGCAGGACGGGTGGAGTGAGTGAGGGAGCCTATGAGAGTTTGAATTTAAGTATTTTAACTGATGATAAACTAGAAAATGTGTGGGAAAACAGAAGAAGAATGGTTGATGTTTTAGGGGTGGAGGCAGGAGCGATTGTCGGGGCGCATCAGGTGCACAAAGACAAGGTCTATCGGGTCTTGGCCCGGGACAAAGGCTTGGGTGCATTTGATCCGGACACGGTTATTCCTGCTACTGATGCCTTGACAACAAATGAACCGGGTATCTTATTGATGGCTTTCTTTGCCGATTGTGTTCCTCTGTTTTTTCTTGATCCGGTCAGAAAGGCCGTTGCTGTAGCTCATGCAGGATGGAAAGGCACAGTTGCCGGGATTGCTGCGAAAACCGTAAATGTTATGAAAGAGGAATACGGAACACATCCGCAGGATTTGCTGGCAGCTGTTGGACCAAGTATCGGGCCCTGCCATTACCAGGTTGATGCTCCGGTCATTGCTGAGTTCAAAAAGAGGCATCCTTTAAATTGGGAAGCGTTCTTTAGTAATTTGACAAAAGACGGATACGGGCAATTGAATCTTTGGGAGGCAAATCTTTGGCAATTGCTGGCGGCAGGATTAAGAAAGGAAAACGTAACTGTGGCGAGTCTGTGTACGTATTGTAGGCCGGAATGCTTTTTTTCTCATCGCCGGGGTATGGCGGGAAGGCATGCGGCTATGATCATGTTGAAAGAGGGGTGAGAGGGATGACAAGAGTTTTGGTGGTTGACGATGAGCTTACTATTCAGGAGCTTGTAAAATTTAATTTAGAGAAAGCCGGGTTCAAGGTAGATTGTTTAGATGACGGCTTGAAAGCACTAAATAGTATCATTGAAGACCCTCCCGGTTTGATTATCCTCGATTTGATGCTTCCCGGTATGGACGGACTGGAAGTTTGCAGAAATTTACGGCAGCTTGAAAAGACGAAATATCTCCCGGTTATTATGCTGACCGCCTATGGCGAAGAAGTGGATCGCGTTGTCGGTCTGGAAATGGGTGCCGATGACTATATAACAAAACCCTTTAGTCCCAGAGAACTGGTGGCCAGGGTTAAAACGGTATTACGGCGAAGCCGGGGAGGAGCGGAACAAGGTTCGAATGATATCGAGAAATCGATTCTCCGAGGAGATTTGGAAATTTATCCGGAGCGTTTCGAGGTTATCTTTAAGGGTGAGAAACCGGAATTTACTCCAAAAGAATTTCAATTATTGCTGCAGTTAGCAAGTAATCCGGGGAAGGTGTTTACCAGGGAGTTTTTATTAGAAAATATTTGGGGATATGAATTCGCCGGTGATACGAGAACGGTAGACGTACATATTCGTCACCTGCGACAAAAACTGGAAACTGAGCCTAGTCAGCCTGAGATGATCGAGACAATCAGAGGGATAGGCTATCGTTTTAAGGGTTGAGAATATGAGAAAATTTTCTTTTAAAGCAAGCAGGTTATACCTGGTGTTGATGTGCATTACTATTTTCATTTTAAGATATATGACGTTCAGTTTTGAAGGCTGGGTTTATTGGTTTATTAGCCTTTTGGTTATTGCCTTGAGCGTCGTGGTTTTCTACATCTGGATTGACGAGCAAGGCAAGGTACTCGAGAGAATCAATAAAATGGCAAAGTCTTTTGCCCAGGGTGATTTAACTCCCCATACAATTATTACCGATGACGACGAACTTGGGGATTTGAATGAATCCCTGCATTTGATGGCCGGCAGGATCAGCAGTCATTTGAAAAGAATTGAACAGGAAAGGGATAGGATCCAGACAATATTGGCAAGTATGGCTGAAGGCGTCTTGGCCTTTGATATCACAGGCAGACTGATGCTCATGAATAAAACCGCTGAGGAAATGCTGGGGATAAAGTTTAACAAGGTGGAAGGGCTTTACTTTTTAGAAATACTGCGGAATCATCAAATTGCCGATTTATTGACAAGAGGATTGGCTGACGGAAAAAGCCAGGTTATTGAGGTTAAGCTTTCTTCTGCCAATACCGATTATTATAAGGTATATATCGCGCCGATCATTAGTATTGATGATAAAAATCAGGGAGCAATAATGGTTTTAACTAATGTGACAAAAATGCGTATCCTGGAAGAAATGCGCAGTGAATTTGTCGCCAATGTTTCTCACGAATTAAGGACTCCTTTGACCTCGGTAAAAGGTTATGTGGAGACTTTGTTGGACGGTGCTGTCAGGGATGAGGAATTATCCTTGAAATTTTTAAATATTATTAATAACGAAGCTGACAGATTGAACCGTTTGATCAGTGATCTTTTGTATCTTTCTCAGCTCGAGACCGGGCGTATGGAGGTGGCAAAGAGGGAAATCAAAGCGGCTACTTTTCTTGGAAAGGTAATAAACCTATTAAAGCCGCTGTCTGATGCCAGGGAAGTTGCTTTAGAGGTTGTTATCCATAAGCTGTCACCGACATTTTTCGGAAATGAAGGTATGATGGAGCAGGTAATGATTAACCTGTTAGAAAATGCTATCAAGTATTCCAAACGGGGCGGGGTGGTTACTGTGGAAATATACCCCTATGAAAATGGCACAGCCCTACAGGTGAAAGATAGGGGTATCGGTATACCTGCTGAAAGCTTGACAAGGATTTTTGAGAGGTTTTACAGGGTTGACAAGGCTCGTTCCAGACAGGTTGGAGGAACGGGACTGGGGCTTTCAATTATAAAGCATATTGTTGACAGACACCGCGGGCAGGTGCACGTTGAATCAGAGGTTAATAAAGGTACTTCCTTTACAGTGTTTCTCCCTAACAACTGAGGGGATAATTTTTGCCTATTTTGAAGGATAAGTTTACCTGATGTAGAATTACTATATTTCAAGGTAATAACAGACTATAATAAAATATACTTGGGTTGGTAGATTTGAAAAATGGTGTAGGATTGAAGAAAAGAAGAAGGACTTTAAAGAAAAAGAGAATGTTCCCGGCGATTCTATTATTGCTGGTATTAATATTTGCTGGGGGAAATATAGCAAAACGCTTTGTGGTCGGTTTCTTGGTAGAAATTGAGCCCGCCCGAGTATCTTCGGTTGAAGAGGTATTGGCGACCGACTTTTTGCTGATTAGATATGAAGAGGTCGTTACCGTCTCTTTCGGCGGTGTATGGGAACCTTTATTCCAAGAAGGAGAAAGGGTTGCGAAAAACACCGTGGTGGGATTTGTGGAAAAGACTACAGGTACAAGCCTGGAGAATACAGAAAAAGTGGACATTGTTTCTCCTCAGTCCGGTGTGTTGTCTTTTTTCGTAGATGGATATGAAAGCGTTTGTAATCCTGATGATTGGGAAAAGCTCAGTATGCCGGAGTTCAATAAATTAGAGGTTTCGTTGGATAAAAAGCCTGCCGGGGTTATTCAGGCAGGAAACTATATTGCTGCCGGTGAGCCGTTGTTTAAAGTTGTGGACAATCTTAAACCAGTATGCCTTTTTGCTGAATTCCAGAAAAACCAAATATCAGAGGCACAAGAGGAGTTATTGCAGAAAAAAAAGGCAATCAAGGTTCGCTTAGACAGGAATGATGGAGAGATTCACTACGGTAAGATTGAGGATGTTTACCAAAGTGAAGATGTGTATAGGATATTGGTATGTCTTCCTTACTGCCAGGAACACAATCTAATACGCAGGACAGACGGAGAGATATTGCTGGATATGCATAACGGAGTGGTTATTAAGAAGGATGCCTTGCTTGTCGGTGATGAAGGGTACGGGGTGTTCTTGCTGGATAAAGGGAAGGTATCATATAGAAAAGTAGAGGTTTTGGCAGATGTAGACAACGATGTGGTAATAAGAGGGGTGGCCGCAGGTGAAATGCTCGTTTTGACACCCAGTCTTGTGGAGGAAGGGCAAGCAATCTTTTCCTTGTATGAATAAATGCTTGTATCGAAAACAATTACGGAGGATGGCAATGGATCTAAGTACCGGTACTATTAAAAAAAACATCGAGGATATTTTTGGAGAGATTAAGGTTGCTTGTGACAGGGTTGGTAGAAAACCACAGGAGGTCAAACTGGTTGCAGTTTCCAAGATGTTTCCGGTGGAAGTTGTACAAAGTGCGTATGAGACAGGATTAAGGGTGTTTGGTGAAAACAAGGTGCAGGAACTGACAGGTAAGATGCCGCTCCTTCCGCAGGATATTGAATGGCATTTGATAGGTACCTTGCAGAAAAACAAGGTAAAGTATGTTGTCGGCAAGGTGGCTTTGATTCATTCGGTTGATTCTGCGGCTTTGTTGAGTGAAATAAGCAGACAAGCCGTTAAAAAAGGCGTTATCGTACCGGTGCTGCTACAGGTGAATGTTGCCGGGGAGGAAACAAAGCAAGGTTTCGATACAGAGGAAATACTAAGAGAAATCAAGGATTTTTCCGGTATCCGGGGAATTAAGATTAAAGGACTAATGACTATGGCTCCTATTGCGGATGATCCGGAAAAAGTGCGATATGTGTTCAGAGAACTGAAATCATTGTCGGAAAGGATAAGAAATCTCGCCTTGCCGGGTATAGAAATGGGCGAGCTCTCCATGGGTATGAGCGATGATTTTAAGATAGCTGTGGAAGAGGGCGCGACTGTTGTGAGAATAGGCAGCAGGGTTTTTGGGGCAAGGAATTATTGAATTACAGAGATGGGAGGGATGACTTTTGAAGGTTATCGATAGAATTTTTGATATTATGGGTTTTACAGAAATCAGTGAAGAGGTTGTGACTGAAGAGAACACCCCGTTTGAGGGTATACAAGAAATTCGTCCGCGTAAGTCCAAGGGTCAGATTGTCCCCTTGAATGCTAACAAAACTGGTTTAAAGGTTGTTTTACTGGAACCGGAGACCTTTGATGAATGCCAGATGATAGCTGATAATCTTAAAAACAACAGGACGGTTATTATTAATCTGGAGAACCTCGACTATAATCTTGCGCGGCGAGTCATTGATTTCGTTGGTGGTACGGCCTATGCCCTTGGTGGGGCGTTGCAAAAGGTTGGTTCGGGGATAGTTATTGCTGTTCCAAGCAATGTCGATATCTCGGGGGATATTAAAAACATGACCCAGCCTAAGGAGATATTTGCATGGATTAATAAATTAAATCAAGGGTTTTGATGCGGGGAGGGTTTTAAGATGGAGATAATAGGGTTTATTGGCGGAGGCGCAATGGCCGAAGCTATCATTAAAGGAATGATAGGTGCCGGCAGACCGGCAGAAACAATTATGGTCAGCGACAAGGCAACCTCGAGGTTGGATTATTTGCAGAATACGTACGGAGTAATTCCCGGTGCCAGTAACGGCGAAACTGCGGTAAAAAGCGACTGCGTTATTTTAGCTGTTAAGCCTCAGAACATGATGGAAGCAATTGCTGCTTTTGCCAATACCATCAGAGGTGAAAAATTATTAGTTTCTATCATGGCAGGTGTCAACATTGCGCGGCTTGAGACACTGCTTCCCAGGAACACAAAGGTCGTGAGAGTCGTTCCGAACACACCGGCCTTAATTGGTATGGGTACTACAGTGTTAGCAGGGAGCCTGTCGGTAGAAGATGAAGATATGGCGCTGGTCCAGGAGATTTTTAAATCCGTGGGGGACGTTATTGTTTTACCTGAACCGCTTTTAAATGCGGTAACAGGTCTTAGCGGTAGCGGTCCGGCCTTTGTCTATCTTATGATCGAAGCCTTGGCCGACGGAGGCGTCATGGCCGGTTTGCCTAGGGATGTGGCATATAAGCTGGCGACCGATACAGTCAAGGGAGCGGCAAGTATGGTTGCCCAGACCGGCATGCATCCGGGGGAATTGAAGGATAAGGTTACCTCGCCGGGCGGCACTACCATATATGGTCTTTTGGAAATGGAAAAAGCGGGTGTGAGGGGTACGCTCATGGAAACAGTATTGGCAGCTGCCCGCAGGGCTGAAAAACTATAACATGATGCTAGCGTAGGAGTGAGAAATTTGAGTCGATTGATAACGATGGTACAGACAGCATTTGAGGTTTATAGCTGGTTAATAATTATCAGGGTTGTCCTGTCGTGGATGCCCCACGACCCGTATAAACCCGTTTTTCGTTTTATTTACGAGGTGACGGAGCCTGCATTAGCTCC
This sequence comes from Clostridia bacterium, assembly GCA_018433675.1. Taxonomy (GTDB): domain Bacteria; phylum Bacillota; class Peptococcia; order DRI-13; family SM3-B62; genus SM3-B62. The sequence continues at coordinate 102,980 of JAHDQS010000005.1, read as the reverse complement.
GTTTCGCAGGTTAAGGTTGGGAAGGAACATGGGGATAGATTTTGCGCCTTTTTTTGCGCTTATTGCCTTGTACATTGTTGAAAGAATGCTGTTAAGACTACTGTTTATGATTTAAAATGGGCTAAGAACCATTTAAATTGACTGGAGGTGCGTAGGCTATGTTAACCCCCTTGGATATTCATAACAAGGAGTTTAAAAAGGGACTGCGAGGATATGATGTAAATGATGTTGATGAGTTTCTGGACGAAATAATCAGGGATTTTGAGTCGTTGTACAAGGAGAATTTAGAACTGAAAGAGCAGTTGATGAAACAGCAGGATGATATTGACAGGTATAAGACAATTGAGGACACCCTGCAAAGCACCATGGTCTTAGCTCAAAAAACAGCCGAGGAGGCAATAATTAATTCGGAAAAGGAAGCGGAATTGATTGTTGCCGAGGCAAGACAAAAGGCAGAAGGGATAGTAAGCGGCTCTCATGACAGGGTTACGGAATGCCTCAGTAGGGTACAAGAACTGAAGGCTTACGAAAAACAGATTAAGTTAAGGTTAAAAGGCTTTCTGACGACTCAGCTGCAGATGATGGATGATGGTTATCATTTAGACGGTGTTGAGAAAGACGGAGTAGAAGTCATTGAGGAAGCAGGTATGGAGGAAGTTGACGAAATGTCCGTCACAAAGGAGATTTTTAAAGGTGAGTCCTTGGAATCTGAAGGAGAGTGAAAACGCCGTCCAATTCAAGATTAAGGTGCAACCGAGGGCTAAAAAAAATGAGATAAGCGGTTTCCAAGGGGATGCTCTGAAGCTTCGTTTAACGGCTCCTCCTGTAGACGGCGAAGCTAATGCCGCCTGTATCAAGTATTTTGCCCGGCTGTTTGGAGTGTCTAAAAGTGCGGTGACGCTCATAGCGGGTCTGACTAGCCAACACAAACTGATTCGTGTGGAAGGGATAGACAAAGAAACGGTATGGCGAGTACTTGAAAATGCGGGTTATGATATTTGACTTTTATAGCGCCGATGCATTATACTGGTGCAGGAAGTGGATAAGAGAGAAGATAAGCCGCGATGAAAAAGAAGGTATTCCAGATTTTGATTTCTACAGCGAACCCTTGGACGGTGGAAGCAGGGTGAAAGGACTGGGATAGATCACTTTTAAGCGGTTTACCGGGCGAAACCGGTTATCAGGAGGTAAAGCGGTAGCATACTGTCGTGCTTAAGGGTGCTGCCAGTGGGGTGGTACCACGGGAAGAACTCGTCCCCTTGGGGGAGGAGTTCTTTGTAATTGTTTTTAGGAGAAAAAGCATAGTTTTCACTTATGAGGTGATGGAATTGAAAAATGATAACACGTACAACGAAACATTAAATTTGCCAAAAACAGAGTTTCCGATGAGAGGGAATTTGCCGCAACGTGAACCGGAAATACTGGAAGAATGGGAGAAAATGGACATTTATCGTGTGGTCCAGGATGCAACCAAAGGGAGGCCGCAATATATTTTGCATGACGGACCACCTTATGCCAATGGCGATATACACATGGGGCATACGCTTAATAAGGTCTTAAAGGATATTATTGTGAAATACAGAAGCCAGAACGGATATGATTCTCCCTATGTTCCCGGTTGGGATACTCATGGTTTGCCAATCGAGCAGCAGGCTATCAAGGCCTTAGGGTTAAACAGACATGCCACCAGTACGGTTGAGTTTAGGAAACGCTGTCGAGAATATGCTTTGAAGTATGTGAGTATTCAGAGGGAACAGTTTAAAAGATTGGGTGTCAGAGGAGATTGGGAGAACCCCTATTTGACGCTGCAACCGGAGTTTGAAGCCATTCAAATCGGGGTTTTTGGTGAGATGGCCAAGAAGGGGTATATCTATAAAGGGTTGAAGCCTGTTTACTGGTGCCCCCATTGTGAAACTGCGTTGGCGGAAGCAGAGATCGAGTATGATGAAAAAAAATCCGCTTCAATTTATGTGAAGTTCCCGCTTACGGACGGTAAGGGTATTTTAGATGAAAAGGACACGTATTTCGTCATTTGGACGACGACCCCCTGGACTATACCGGCTAATATGGGTATCTGCCTGCATCCTGAATTGGAATATGAGTTGCTGGCAATCGGCGAGGAAAAGTATGTCATAGCCGGTGATTTGCGGGAACAGTTTTTGAGTGTTTTGGGTAATCCTGATTACAGCGTGAAAAAGACGATACCGGGGGATAAAATGGAAGGTATGGTCTGCCGCCATCCGTTATTTGAGCGTGATTCCCTGGTTATTCTAGGGGAACATGTTACGACCGAACAGGGCACAGGTTGTGTTCATACGGCCCCGGGGCATGGGGTGGAAGACTTTGAAGTGGGGAAAAAGTATGGCCTGGAGGTGCTTTCTCCGGTGGATGACAGGGGAAAATTCACTTCGGAGGCAGGACAGTTCGAAGGCCTGTTCATTGAAGATGCCAATAAAGCGGTTACTCAAGAATTGGAAAAAGGCAACTATTTGCTCTCCCTCGGGTTTATCAAGCACCAATACCCTCACTGCTGGCGTTGTAAGAAGCCGGTAATGTTCAGGGCAACTGAACAGTGGTTTGCCTCTATCGATGGTTTTCGCGAGGCTGCCCTGCAGGCTGTGGAAAGTGTTAAATGGATACCTGCCTGGGGTGAGGACAGGATCCATAATATGATTGCCGATCGTGATGATTGGTGTATTTCACGGCAACGCACTTGGGGCGTGCCGATTCCAATCTTCTATTGCACGGAATGTAATCAGGAAATCATCAATGATGATACAATTAAGCAGTTGCAAGGACTTTTTGCCGAACACGGCTCCGATATCTGGTTTGCCAAAGAAGCGGAGGAATTAGTGCCCAAAGGGCTGAAATGTCCGAAATGCGGCGGCGAGGAATTCCGCAAGGAAACCGATATCATGGATGTGTGGTTTGATTCCGGTTCAAGTCACTTCGCGGTTCTTGAAACTCGTCCCGATCATAGGTGGCCGGCTGATTTGTACTTGGAAGGAAGTGACCAGCATAGAGGTTGGTTTAACTCCTCCTTGTTAACTTCAGTGGCTGTTCGCGGTGTTGCCCCATATAGGGAGGTTTTAACCCACGGATTCTTGGTTGACGAGAAGGGCAGAAAAATGTCCAAGTCGTTAGGTAACGGGGTTGACCCACTTGAGGTGATAGATACGTTGGGTGCCGATATCCTGCGTTTGTGGGTCTCGTCTGCCGATTACCGTTCGGATGTGGCGGTTTCCCCGGGTATTTTGAAGCAGATAACGGAGTCTTACCGCAAGATACGCAATACCTGTCGCTTTCTCCTGGGGAATTTGTATGATTATGAGGAAGAGAACGGTGCTTTGAATTACGATGAGTTGCTTGAGATCGATAAATGGGCCTTGCTGAGACTGCATAAGCTAATTAAAAAGGTTACCGATGCCTACGAAAACTACGAGTTTCATACGGTTTATCATGCCATCCACAATTTCTGTGCCGTGGATATGAGTGCGGTGTATCTGGATATCATCAAAGACCGCTTATACACGACAAAAAGTGATTCTCAGGAGCGTCGCAGTGCACAGCGTGTCTTATCCGAGGTTATAAAAGCCCTGGTTAAATTGATAACACCGATCCTCTCTTTTACTGCGGAGGAAATATGGCAGTACCTGCCCCAGAGGGGAGAAGGGGTTAGTGTTCAGACCGCCGGATGGCCGGAATACAAGGAAGAATACATTGTTCCGGAATTAGAGGAACGCTGGAACAGGATCCTTAAGGTCAGGGATTTTGTTGCCAAACCTTTGGAAGAGGCCAGAAGAAACAAACTGATTGGACACTCCTTGAATGCCTTGGTTCATCTTTACGCTGATGAAGATTTGTATGAGTTCCTGTCCGGCCTTGAAAAAGACTTGCCGACCATTTTCATAACATCGGGTGCAATCCTTCATCATGAAGATGAAAAAACGCCGGATGCTTATACCGGCGAAGACATGCCGAATCTGGCAGTAAAGATTGAAAAGGCCTTGGGAGCTAAATGCGAGCGTTGCTGGATCTATTCGGAGACTGTCGGTGAGAGTGAAGAACATCCAACCATTTGCCGGCGTTGTGCCGCTGTTATGGCAAAATAGTATAAAGAAAAAGGCTGGCCCGCTTGGGTCAGCCTTTTTAGTCCATAATAATGTTTGGCAAAAACGTAACAATCTCGGGGAAGGCAATTAAAATTGCGATGCAGACGATGACAGCCCCTAAAAAAGGCCAGACACCTTTAAAAATGGTTTCTAAAGGTACATCGGGCGCAACCCCTTTGATAATGTAAACGTTCATTCCCACCGGGGGAGTTATCACACCCATGGCAACCACCAAAACGACTATTACTCCGAACCAAATGGGATCGTACCCGAGGGTGTTGACTACTACCGGGTAAAAGATGGGAACTGTGAGTAAGATCAAAGCCAGGGCATCGATGAAACACCCCATGATCAGATAGATCAGCAATATGATGCCCATGATGGCAAATGCGGGCAAATCCAGATTAGCCACCCAACCGGCCATGACAAAAGGAAGCTTACTGATGGCGATGAAGCGACCAAATATCATGGCGCCGACGATCATGAGCATAATCATAGCCGTAGTGCGGGTGGTTTCGATCAGGGATTTTTTAAGCCCCTCTTTGTCGATGCGTTTTCCCAGCAGGGCTACTATGAGTACGCCGGCAGCTCCGACTGCTCCGGCCTCGGTAGGCGTAAACCAGCCGATAAACAGTCCTCCCATGGAAAGGGAGAAAACTATCAATACTTCTAAGATTCCGCCTTGCAGGGCTTGGATTTTCTCTTTCAATTCACTGCGTGAACCGGCAGGGCCAAGAGCCGGGTTTTTCCGAATCAAAAGAATGATGGTAAGGATATAAAGCAGCATCAAGAGTATGCCGGGAATAATCCCAGCCATAAAAAGCTTGCCGACGGATTGCTCGGTGGCTACACCATAGACAATAAATATGACGCTGGGAGGTATTAATACTCCCAGCGCTCCGCCTGCAGCAATACTGGCCGTGGCCAGTGACATGTCATAGCGGTACTTTTTCATCTCCGGCAGGGCAATGGCTCCCATGGTAGCCGCAGTAGCGGTATTGGACCCGCAGATTGCCCCGAAAACAGCACAAGCGAGCTGCGTGGCTACCGCCAGGCCACCGGGCAGATGCCCGAAGAGACGGTAGGCCAAGATATATAGTCGTGTGCCTATTCCGGAATAATAGGCCAGAAATCCCATCCAGACAAACATAGCAATAACGCTTAAGCTGTAGGAAGTAAGGGTATTGAGAATTTCTTTCGATACCATACTAAACCCTACGGGTAATGAAGTTATAAAGCTAAATCCGGCAAAGCCCACCAGTGCCATGGCGTAAGCAATAGGCATTCCTAAAGCCAGCAAGGAAAAGAAAATCGCGATGCCGATAATACCGATTACAGTGGTACTCATCTTACCGCCTTCCTTGCATATTCAACAGGTACAGGGCGAGAAGCCGGTTTTGCTATGACAATACCTGAAAGAAAAATTTTGCTGCGTTCAAGAGTCTGTGAGAATGAGACAAAACATAGCCCGGCAAAGCCTAAAGCGATGAGAAATACAAAAGGGTATACAGGCAACTGGGCTGTGGGAGTGACCTCCCCACTTGCCAGCAAACGTAGGCCGTATCCGGTGAAATGCCAGGTCGCAAGGCTCCAAAAAGTAAAGGAGAGAGCTGTGACCAACATACCTGCGCTCATACGAACCTTTTTCGGAAACTTATTAATAATATAATCCAGGGCGATGTGGCCGTTTTTTACAGCACATTGAGCAAGGGAGAAGCTGACCGCCAAAGCCGTCAGATAACCGACGAGCTCGTAGGTTCCTAGGATAGGCTTCTTAAAAATGTTACGCAGGAGGATATTGGAAACGACGAGAACCATAACGCCCACTATACAGAAACCTGCGATTCTATCGAATTCATGGCTAAGTTTATTTGTAGCTGCAAAGATTCTCTTCATAGTAGTATTGACAACTCCTTTCGCCGGATTACCAGGTTATTGGTTATGTTTGTCGGCCAGTGCTTTGACAGTATCCAAAATCTCTTGTCCGGCAAAACCTTGCTTATTCATTTCGGCAACAAATTCATCCTGGATTCCTTCCACAAGCCCAATCCACTTATTACTTTCTTCGGGGCTAAGTACTATTTCAGTCATTCCTTCTTCATCAATAGCGAACTTCATTGCATCCTCGTTTTGTTTGTCCCATAAACCGGCTGCTACTTCTTCGAAGAAGTTTTTGTTAATTTCCTCAATGATTTGCTGCGTTTCGGAATCTAAGGAATTCCACTTATCCAGGTTCATGGTGATGAAAAACAAGGTGTTATAAAGGAAAGGTGTCCTTGTGAGGCATTCGGTGACCTCCGCTTGTCTCCAACCCTTCAGAACTTCAACGGGACCGAGGTTCCCTTTAACGATACCCTTTGACAGTGACTCATAAGCTTCTGATTGAGGCATAGCAACCGGTACTGCTCCCAAAGCTTGCAGGGTTTTGGCGCTCAAGCCTGTGGCGCGTATTTCCATTCCTTGGAGATCCTCAAGGGTACGAACGGGAGTTTTGGTGTAAAGATCTCCGGGTCCGGTTGTTAAAACCATCATGAGTTTTGTATCCTGTATTTCTTTGGGATTAAGGCTTTGAATTCCTTCCCAAGCCACTTTGCTGGCAATTTCGGAATTAGGATAGATGATTCCGGGTAGTTCAAAGGCTTCGAGTACCGGGAAGCGACCGCGGGTATATGAAAAACAGGAAAGCCCTATATCGGCTATACCGTCAACTACTCCGTCATAGATTTGCGCGGCGGGCAGCAAGCCTTCCCCGGGGAAAATGGTTATTTGCACTTTACCGTCGGTGGCTTCTTCTATAGCCTGGGCCCACGGTTGCAACAAGTCGGTATCAGCGGGATGGGTAGCGGGAAAGAAATGGGCAACACTTAATTCAATAACATCCTGAACATCCTGCTCGCCTTGCTCTGTTCCTGTGCATCCGCCTACCGTGAAGAGTAGTAATACTGTCATAATAAACGTTAGTAATTTTTGACCTTTCATTTCAAATCAGCTCCTTTGTTGTTTTGCTCCTTTAGGTAAATAAAAAAAACCCCTAATAGGAGTTTGTAAGCTATGGCTGTACAATCAAATATACGCCATATAGCTTATTCCTACCGTCCTAACCTTCCTACCGTTTTACTTGTTTCTTTCTACCCTACATCTTCCTACCATACTACGGCACTACTTTAAAAAAGAAGCCGTTTTGAGGTGATACATAATTCCTGGAGTATCAACTATTAAAAAAATTCTATCTTAATAATCCTGTGATGTCAAGGGAGTTTTTATATATTTTACTGAGTATTACTCGAAGGAAATAGAACGAAAAGGGAGAATAAAACAAGAATAGTAATAAAATAAAATAAATTCAAACACAGAGAAAAGAGTTATTAAACATAAGGCGGAGAAAAATCAAGAATGGCGAGGAGGGAAAGTCTGAAATGAAAGAAATGTGGGCTGTAGTAAAGAAAGAAGCGGGAAAAGGAGCTTCGTTTTTAAGAGTGGCTGTTCCCCGCCCCGGGGCGGGAGAGGTGCTGGTGAAGGTCAAGGCAGCGGCACTATGCGGCACCGACCTGCATGTCTATCAATGGAACAGCTGGGCTAAGCAGGCAGGGGTTAAGACACCAATGATCATGGGGCACGAGTTTTCCGGAGAAGTGGTGGAGGTGGGTGAAGGGGTATGCACTGTAAAATGCGGTGATTATGTTGTCGGTGAGACCCACATTCCCTGCGGAACATGCTATCAGTGTAAAAATGGGCTTCAGCATATCTGCGGGAACATGGTTATTTATGGTGTGAATACAGACGGATGTTTTGCTGAATACGCAAAAATACCGGAAATATGTGCAAAGAGAATTCCGGAGAGTATCCCGCCGGAGGTAGGGGCTATTCTGGAGCCCTTAGGGACATCATTAAGGTCTTGTTTGGAATTACAGGTCGGCGGAGAAAATGTGGTGGTTATCGGTGCGGGACCTATCGGACTATTGGCGGTTGCCTCGGCTAAGGCCTTAGGGGCAGCGTATATTACAGCTGTTGATGTTATTCCTCAAAGGCTGGAGAAGGCTTTGGAAATGGGGGCAGATCACGTTTGCAACCCCCAAAAGGAGAAGGTTGCGGAAGCTATTATGAAGATAACCAAAGGTGTAGGTGCTGATAGTATTATTGATGCTTCGGGGAATACGTCGGCTATTCGTGAGGGCTTTCGCTATTTAAGAAAAGGAGGACAGGCAGCTCTGATAGGGCTTCCTTCAAACTTAATGGAGATAGATTTAGGGCCAGACGTTATTTTCAAGGAGGCTACGATCAAGGGTATTCATGGGCGGAAAATGTTTGAAACCTGGACAAGGATGGAAAACATGCTGGAAAATGAGGTATTGAAAGTCAGAGAAGTTATTACCCATATCATTTCTCTTGCCGACTTTGCCGAAGGCTTTAACCTGATTGAAAACGGGGAGGCCTGTAAGGTCATTCTGATTCCTGAAGGATAGAGCCCTAACTGAAAAGAGGTGATGTGTGGTATATTAGTTAGTATACAGTTATGAAGGTAGCAAGGAAGGTAGCGGATACATGCAAAACAAAAAAGTCATTATTGTAGGCGGCGGTGCGGCAGGCCTGATGGCAGCCGGCAGGGCAGCTGAAAAGGGTGTCCGTGTCATTTTACTGGAGAAAAACAGGACGATAGGCCGCAAAATGAGCATCGCAGGAAAGGGACGCTGTAATGTTACGAATGTACGTCCGATCAAAGAATTTATTGACAACTACCCGGTCAATGGCCGGTTCCTTCACAGTGCGTTCAATAGGTTTTCCAACGATGATTTATGTGCTTTTTTAGAAGCTCATGGCGTCAAGCTGAAGGTCGAAAGGGGTGGACGGGTTTTCCCCGTCTCGGATAGGGCGGCAGATGTGGTCGAATGCTTTGAGAAGTATTTAGAGAAGGCCGGCGTAGAGGTACTTACAGAAAGAAAGGTCGAAGGGATACTCCAAAGCGGCGGAGTTGTCAGGGGAGTGCTGTGCGAAGGGGTTGAATTGAGGGCCGAGAAGGTTATTGTGGCAACCGGGGGTAAATCATACCCGAAGACCGGTTCAAGCGGGGACGGTTATGCCTGGGCTAAGGAGATGGGGCATACAATTGTTCCGCTGAGACCGGCCCTTGTGCCTTTGAATATCAAAGAGGATTGGGTAAAACAACTGCAGGGGTTGTCACTAAAGAACATCTCAGCCGGTGTCTTTTATAATGGCAAGTTATTGGGCAACGAGTTTGGCGAGCTGCTGTTCACTCACTTTGGCGTATCTGGCCCCGTTATTCTGACCCTAAGTGGTGAGGTTGCCAAGATTACCAAGGCGGGCAGAGACACCGGCGAGCTTTTCTTGGTTATTAATCTAAAACCCGCTTTAAGTGCGGAGCAGTTGGAAAGGCGGGTCAGAAGGGATCTTGAGAAATACAGAAAGCGGCAGTTGAAAAACGCCCTTGATGACCTTTTGCCTCAGAGACTGATATCACCCTTGATAAGCTTAAGCGGGATAGATCCCGAAAAACCGGTCGCTCATATTAATAGAGCGGAGATAAGTTCCATATGTAAGACGCTGGCGGCAATGAGTATGACCATAGAGGGACCGCGGCCTTTAAGTGAAGCCATTGTAACTGCAGGAGGGATAGCTCTCAATGAAATCAATCCACAAACCATGGAATCCAAGATAATCAGCGGCTTATATTTTGTCGGAGAGGTACTGAATATCGATGGATACACAGGTGGATACAATCTGCAGGCTGCCTTTTCTATGGGGTATGCTGCCGGTGAGCATGTGGCAGAAACCTTGCTTTTTAATCAGGGATGATGTTTTTCCTTTCCGCAAAGAATATTTCTCCTTGTGAGTTCAATACCTGATATTCATCGGTTTTAACAGTGCTGTCGATAGTGCCGGTAGCTAGGTAGTCGCAATGGTTTTTTTGGTCGTAGAGGATGGCGACCTTTTCTTTTTTTTGCCCGTCTGTGGTGATGAACATTCCGGTATTCAATAGAAATCTCTTCCATTCCTCATCCCAACGATAGCGTAGTGTCAAATCTCGAGACGCTGTCAAAGGGATGTCGTGGGGACCGGGAAAGGCGCAGTTTTTTGTGTGAGCGCGGTGATAAGATTGCTGACAGTTGACGGTAAGCACCGGCAAGGGTGATGGAGAATAGGTAATTGCGGCATCATGTCTCAGTTTGTTCCAGTAGTTGACGGAGGCACCTGCTTCTTCATGAGTAGACAGCCAGCTGACCTCACTGAAGACGAATTCGCTCCAGAGGAGGCAAAGGCCTTTTGTAGACCAGCCCCATATTTTTATTTGCCTGGCCTCGCTGTAGGAGCCCAGCATTTCACGATAATCTTCCCTGGTAATCAATAGTTCGGATGTTTCTTGAAATTCTAGTTTAGAAAGTTTAGCAACCGGCAGCAAATCATCGAGAGCAGAAACCAGGATATATTGATTATTCTGTTTTTGTAAGACGACCAGCAGGCCTTCATCAGGTGGTGCCGATATTGCGATTACTACTTGTGGTTCTTGCTCCGGTATCAGATTCAAAAAAAGGCATTCTGCTTGCCATGATTCATTGAGAAGATCAGGGGACAAAAACGCTAAAAGTTCCTTCGTAGTCTCAGATAGGGCATCATCGGCTGTTTTAGTATTAGTGGACTTGAGAAGCTCTATTTGGATGGCAGGGAAAACAGGCATATCGTTACAGATGATGGAAGAGGTGCTTTGAATCTGCGGACGGGGTGCGTTATACCAGGTGAAGAATAAAAGAAATAAAATAAATAATCTGGTTGCTAGTTTCCTTAACATTTTTTCCTCGTTTCCGGTGTAAGGCGTAATAATATATTCTATTCGTCACCTAGTTTAAAATGTTAGCCAGCCGGCACTTCCTCATCTTTCCTTTCATATAGTAAAGGGACGGGGGTGAAGAAGGGGATGCACAAGGCTTTTTTTGTCGTTGGACAGGGAACATCATTCTTTTATAACGGGAAAAGAAAGGAAGGTATGGAACTATATCCGGGGACGACACCGGCCTTAAGGTTTTTGAGCAGGCGGGGTTTTACAATTTTTCTTGTTACTCCTTTTTATCATGAATACAAAGTTTTTTGTTCGTCTCTCAAAGATAAGACATTCCCCGTATATTACTGGGATAGTAGCAGTACAGATTATCGACGTATGTTGGCAAGAATGGGCATAGCAGCGGAAAAAAGCTTTTGCGCCACCGACGGTCCTTATGCCGGCACTTTTTCCAGAGCGGGCTGTAAGGTTGTTCTGGTTTTGACGGGGAGGGGGCTTTTAACCATGGAGGGGGAGGATAAAAACAACGGTTGTTGTTTTTATGATATTTGCAAGGATATTTATGCTGCGGCGTTTTGTGCGGTGCAGGAAGGTTGGTAATGGAGAAAAAGGCAGCATGGTATTTTACAAGCCTTACTGGTATAATGTTTTACGTACGCACTTGAGTAAGCAGGCGGCTTTATGCGAGATAGGGGGTTGAAAAGATGAATACCAGACGGCAAACATCGCAGGAAGGTGAAGTGGAACGAGTTATTATCACGGTTGTGGGAAAGGATAAGGTGGGAATCATATCCGGGGTTACAGGGCTTTTGTCCGATAACAATGTTAACATTTTGGATATAAGTCAGACTATTATGCAGGATTTTTTAACGATGATCATGGTTACTGATATTTCCGGGATGACAGTAAGCCTGCAAAGGTTGCAGGAAATACTGGCGGAAAAAGGTGAAGAGATTGGGGTGCGAATCAATGCACAGCATGAAGATATCTTTAAATACATGCACAGAATATAGGGGGGGTTGAGAATGCCTGTTGGATACAGCGCGGCGGAAATCATGGAGACAATCAAAATGATTGAAACCGAAAATCTCGATATTCGTACAATTACGATGGGAATCAGCCTCAGGGATTGTGCAGATACCGATATTAAGAAGACGGCGCAAAAGGTCTATGATAAGGTGACAAAAAATGCGGAGAATCTCGTTAAGGTTGGTGAGGATATTTCTAAAGAGTACGGGATTCCGATTATTAATAAGAGAATAGCGGTCACCCCCATTTCTCTGGTGGGAGAAAGCTGTCTGACTGACAGCTATGTTGCGCTTGCCCAGGCCTTGGATCAGGCGGCCCATCAAGTCGGGGTCAATTTTATAGGAGGGTTCTCTGCCCTAGTGCAAAAAGGCTTCACTAAAGGAGACGAGATATTGCTTGAGTCCATTTCCGAGAGCCTGGCTGTTACAAAAAGGGTTTGTTCCTCGGTCAATATCGCTTCGACCAAGGCCGGTATCAATATGGATGCCGTTTATCGCATGGGCAAAATCATCAAGGAAACGGCCGAAAAAACGAAAGAGCAAGGCGCGATAGGATGTGCCAAGCTGGTGGTCTTCTGTAATGTTCCGGAGGATAATCCTTTTATGGCCGGAGCTTTTCATGGTATCGGAGAGCCGGAGGTCGTGATCAACGTAGGAGTCAGTGGTCCCGGAGTAGTATTACATGCAATTAAAAATAACCCCGGATTGGATTTCGGTTCGCTGGCCACCCTGATTAAACAGACGGCCTTTAAGATTACCAGAATGGGCGAATTGGCAGGAAGAGAAGCGGCAAAAAGGCTTAATATTCCCTTTGGGATTGTGGATCTTTCTCTTGCTCCCACACCGGCGATAGGAGACAGTGTGGCCGATATTCTGGAGGCCATGGGTTTGGAAAAGGTAGGAGGACACGGAACTACCGCAGCCTTAGCCCTCTTGAATGATGCGGTGAAGAAGGGCGGCGCGATGGCTTCCTCATATGTAGGGGGATTGAGCGGGGCCTTTATACCGGTCAGTGAGGACGCGGGGATGATCCGGGGCGTGGAGGAAGGCAGCTTGTGCCTTGATAAGCTTGAAGCCATGACCTGTGTGTGTTCGGTGGGTCTTGATATGATAGCTGTTCCCGGAGAGACCACCGCCGAAACCATAGCTGCTATTATTGCTGATGAAGCGGCTATTGGGATGATTAACAGGAAAACTACCGCTGTGCGAATCATACCGGTACCGGGCAGCAAGGTAGGGGACAAGGTTGAATACGGAGGTTTGTTGGGACAAGCACCGGTGATGCCTCTCCATATGTATTCGGCTGAAAAGTTCATCAAAAGAGGCGGACGTATCCCCGCTCCTATTCATGCTTTGAATAATTAAAGCAGATGAAGTATTGCATAAAGAAACCTGCCGTTTATTGCAACGGCAGGTTTAAAAGATATCAGAACGATAATTATATGAAACGATAATTTTATGGATTACTTTGTTTTAAAGAGTACCTGGGGCAGGCGGGAATTGTTGATTTTTTCCCAGAGATGGCTGCTGGTTTTATTATAGAAGGAGTCGGCATAGAATTCAGATGTCACGACTTCTGTACCGTCAGGCGCTACAAGCCATTCCCTGTCAACGGTATAGTAAAAACCGGGCATGTCAGGAATGGGAAGGCCGCCTTCTATCGGCTGAGAGGAATAGGTATAGTAGAAATACCAATGCCAGGTCCAACCCAGTTGTTCGCCGGAAAGGTTTTCATAGAAGTATGAAGCGCACCAAGACCCGTCTTTAAGAGGTTCGTTCTTGAACATACCGTTGTCAAAAGCCTTATCCCATCTTCTGACAAGAAAAATCACGTCTGTTTCACCAGGAGAAACGGCAGGTAGGGGAGGTTCTCCATACATCAAGGCTTCCCAGTTGTCAAAGGTTCCAGAAAAGATGCGGGCTTTCTCATGATAGCCATATTCGTCAAAGCCGCCTTGTCCCGAGTTTTGAAAACGCTGGTTTTCAAGTGATTTTTGCAGGGAGTCAGGTTGTACCGGTTTGCCGTAGGCAGTAAAGGGCATAATTATTAAGGATAAGAGTATTAATAATGCAAGGGTCGTTTTGGGTGTTGTTAGTTTCATGTGTTACAGGAGCCTCCTTTTTCTTTTCTTAATATTGGTTATTCAATAAAAAGAGGTGTTCTCCTGTGGAAAATATAGGCAGAATGTCACTTTTGAAGAAATATTTGATATAAAATTGTAATATGTATGTCAATTGTTTGCTTCTTGAGGGAGAAGAGGGAAGGTGATGAGGATGGATTTACGGGATGGTAAGGGTATACTCAATGAAAAAATTGATAACTTGGCACAGTCGATGGAAAAAATGAAAATAGCGGAATACGTTGAATATTTGAGTAACACACCGCGCATGTTGTATATCAATTTTATTGCCGGGCTTGCCCGAGGACTGGGAATGGCGGTAGGGTTTACCTTATTGGGAGCGTTGGTAATCTATCTGCTGCAAAAGCTGGTGTTGTTGAATTTGCCGGGCATCAGCGATTTTATTGCTCAGATCATTCAATTGGTTAATTTCAGTATTAAAAAGTCGCCCTGATTTACCGGGTTGAAATCCTATGCTAGAATGATGGTAGCACGAGGAAACGAGGCAAGAAGACGATGTTATTTTATCTTACTGCGGTTATTACTATTATTGCGGATCGGATCACGAAGTATTTTGTTGTTAAAGAGATGGTTCTCGGACAATCGATTCCGGTCATACATAATTGGCTGCATCTTACTTATGTGAACAATCCCGGGGCAGCTTTCGGAATGTTAGCCAACAAAAGGTGGTTTTTTGTTGTAGCTACTGTGCTAATGATCGCTGTCCTTGTCTATTATGCCAGGACGATGGGGAGCCGAAGCAAATTGCTACTGATGGCCTTAGGCATGATAACGGGGGGAGCTGTGGGTAATTTTGTCGATAGGCTCAGGATGGGATATGTGGTGGATTTTCTGGATTTTCGTGGGATCTGGCCATACATTTTTAATATCGCCGATGCTGCCATTGTAGTAGGTGCGATATTTATGGCTTGGTATTTATTAAGGACGGAGTTTAAGTAGAAATGGACAGGGATGGGTAGAATAAATGGAAAAGCATACATTAATTATCAACTCTGAAGATGAGGGAAAAAGACTGGATGTGCTCTTGAATCAAAAAATGCCTGAATTAAGCAGAACCCAAGCGAAGAGACTGATTGAGGATGGGGCTGTACTGGTTAATAACGAGACGGCTAAAGCAAATTACCGGTTGTCAGTTGGGGATTGGGTCGTGTGTTCAGTGCCACAGCCTGTACCGCTGGAGGTAGAAGCGGAAGATATTCCCCTTACTATCGTTTATGAGGACCGGGATCTCTTGGTTGTTGACAAGCCACAAGGTATGGTCGTTCATCCGGCCAACGGGAATTACCGGGGAACTTTGGTCAATGCCTTGTTGTATCATTGTGACGATCTCTCGGGAATCAATGGTGTTTTGCGGCCCGGTATTGTTCACAGGATCGATAAGGATACATCCGGGCTTTTGGTGGTGGCAAAAAACGATAGGGCTCACGAGAGTCTGGCCCGGCAGATTAAAGAGCATACGGTCAAGAGGGTCTATTTGGCCCTGGTGCACGGAGATGTTGCTGAGCCAGGGGGGATTATTGATGCTCCTATCGGACGTGATTTTAAGGACAGGCAAAAGATGGCCGTTAATGTAAAAAACGGCAAAGATGCCGTTACGGAATACAAAAACCTGGAAAGGTTGGGGCGCTATACTCTGTTGGAATGCAGGTTAAAAACAGGCCGGACACACCAAATAAGGGTGCACATGTCTTTCATCAAACACCCGGTGGTAGGAGATGCTAAATATGGACCTAAAAAGGCGCATTTTGACCTGTCGGGTCAGGCCCTTCATGCCGCAACGCTGGGCTTTGAGCATCCGCGGAACGAAGAGTGGCTGGAATTTTCCTCGGGGCTGCCTCAAGTTTTTAGCGAGGTGTTGAGATCCTTGGGTAGTAAAAGTCCTTTTGCAAAGGAAGAAGGAGGGTTAGCATGAAAAACGGAAAAGAGAAGACCAGGATACTTGATGAAAACGGAATCAGACGTTCTTTGACCCGGATTGCCCATGAGATAGTTGAAAAGAATAAGGGTGTGGAAAACCTTTGCCTGGTCGGTATCAGGAGAAGGGGCGTGCCTTTGGCGGAGAGGTTGGCCGAGCTCATTTGCAAGATTGAAGGAAAGATCGTTGATGTGGGTAAATTAGATATCACTCTCTATCGGGACGATTTGACTACGTTAGGTGACCAGCCCCTTGTGCGCAATACCGATATTCCGGTGGATGTGGCGGGGAAAAAGATCGTTCTGGTGGATGATGTTCTCTACACCGGACGAACGGTGAGAGCGGCCCTGGATGCCCTTAATGACTTAGGCCGTCCCCAGTCGATACAGTTGGCGGTGCTGATTGACAGGGGTCACCGGGAACTGCCTATCAGAGCCGATTATATCGGCAAAAACGTTCCAACGTCAGGGAAAGAAGTGATAAACGTTATGCTGAAAGAAATAGACGGGGAAGATGCCGTTGCCATTATGGAGTAGTTATTTCATCTTGCGCCAGGATGCTATTTATTCGGCTTTCATCCGGTGTGATGTTGATCGTCTGTTGATGGTCGTAGTGAACCATGCCCGGTTTAGCGCCTTTTAACTTCCAGACATGCTTTTTTTGGGTGTAATCCACCGGGACGTTGGTGGAAAGCCGGGATTTTGAGTGGTAAGCAGCCAGCAATGCGGCGGTTTCCAGGACGTGATCAGGTACGGTCTGGTTCGAGGGGTTTTTGATCAAAACGTGAGAACCCGGAATATCTTTGGTGTGAAGCCAGATGTCGTCCGGTTTGGCTATTTTTGTCACGATAAGGTCGTTTTGCTTGTTGTTTTTACCGATATATATTTCATAAGAATCCAAGAGCACTTTGCGGGGAGTGCTCTTTTCTGTTGACTGTTTTTGACTTCTTCCTTTTTTGTCGGGAGAGGTTTTCACGTATCCGGCAGACCTTAATTCGTCGCGTATTTCCGCCAACTCGGCGGTTTCGGTTACCGTATCAAGGGAATTCAGCAGGCTATACAGGTAGTCAAGTTCTGCTTTTGTTTCGTCGTATTGGATTTGAGCTTTTTGGGAAGAATTTTTTGCCTTCCGATACTTATTGAAATACCGCTGGGCATTGTCGCCGATGGAGAGGTTTTCTTTGAGAGGGATGAAAAGAGTTTCCCCCTCAGGGCTGTAAAAATTACTTACTTCTGCAGATTTGCCGGGGGAAAGGGCATAGATGTTTGCGGTAAGCAGTTCGCCCCAGAGACGATATTTTTCTGAGTCCTTGGCACCCTGGATTGTCGAAAGTTGCAATCCAGCCTTTTTTTCACAACGGGCGATTTCTTTTTTGATGATTTGGGCCAGGTCGTTTGTCTTTTGCTTAACGGTGTCGCGTGTTTTTTTGTGATAATGGAAAAAATCCAGGGCTTTATTGATGTCTTCAAAGGAGAGCCGCATTTCTGAGGGATACTGCTTCAAGGGAAGAGCCGCAAAGGCGAGGGGTTTCTTGTTTTGTACCACGACTTCCGGTTGAAAGCTCCCATTCTTGACCATTTGGATTATGACGGTAAAGGCTTGCCAGAGCTTGCTTAATTCATACTCACCGCAGTAATCAAGGCTGAGCGTGGAGGAAAGACCGGCCCTGTAGACAATCTCACTAACGGTTTGAGGCCCCAGACCGCTGAAGGAGGAGAGCAAGACCTTATCAATGGTTTGAGAAAGAGGAAAAGAGAGCATTGTTTGATAGAACGATTCCTCCGTAGCCTCCCAGGGTATTATTTTATTCTGGGGAGGAGGAGTTTGGTAGTCATGACCCGGCAAAACCAGTCGGTAGCGGCTGAGCACGGGTGTTATTCTGTGGACGGCATCAATAATTTTATTGTTTGAAGGATTAACAAGAATAACGTTGCTGTGCTTACCCATTATTTCCACAATGATTTTTTTGACGGCCCGAACACCAAGTTCATCAAAGGTATCGAAGGAGATTTCCACGACTCGTTCCAGACCTAGCTGTGTTACGGAGATTATTCTGCTTCCTTCTAAATGCTTGCGAAGCACCATGCAAAAAAGCGGAGGCTGCTGAGGGTTAGGAAGGGTTTGGGTGGTCAGGTAAATACCGCATTCCCGGGCATTTGCCGACAGCAATAGCCTGCAATTGCCTCCTGTTTTACGCAGAACAAGGAGCACTTCGTTTTTTGTCGGTTGATATATCTTATCGACCCGCGCCCCAGGCAAGTTATGATTGAGGTCTAAGGCTACGGCCCTTAATAGTACACCGTCGTATGACATGATTGTTTCTCCCTTCCGTATTCCGTTTCACTATTCTATTGTATCTGTTTTACGGCTCTCTGCAACAGGTATTAAGATAAGTTGTGTTGAGATAAGTTATGAATTAACGAGAATTTTTGCGGTAATAACAGAATAGAAATGAAAAGTGAATACTGGGATAGGGGGCGTAATGGTGAGAGAAAATTGGCATGTGCTGACCAAGGAAGAGACGGTCTCGGCTTTGTTGGCTGACGGAGAAAAAGGCTTAACACAGAGGGAAGCTCGTCGTAGGTACGAGTTGGTCGGGCCTAACCGCTTAACGGAACAGAAAAGGATAACACCTTTAGCCCTTTTCTTTTCCCAGTTTACAGATTTTATGGTCTTGGTTTTAATAGCGGCAACTCTGCTTTCCGGACTGATGGGCGAATACGCCGATGCCGCGACGATTATCGCTATTATCATTATTAATGCTTTTTTAGGTTTTTTTCAGGAATACAGGGCGGAGAAATCCCTGGCGGCTTTGAAAAAGATGGTTGCCCCCGAGGGAAAAGTAGTCAGAGAGGGCAAGCTCATCAAGATTCCTGCGGAGGAGATAGTTCCCGGTGATGTTGTGGTTTTGGAATCGGGAGATATTGTTCCGGCAGATTTAAGGGTTTTGCAGTGCAACAGGCTCAAGATAAGTGAAGCGGCTTTGACGGGAGAATCTTTTCCGGTTGAAAAGAGAGCCGATGAGACTTATCGGGAAAAAACACCATTAGGCGATAGAATGAATATCTGCTATCTGGGAACCGTTGTTACCGGCGGCAATGGCCAAGGGGTTGTGGTAGCAACGGGTATGGAAACTGAAATGGGGCAAATTGCCGGGTGCATGCAGGATATTGAAAAGGAAGATACTCCGCTGCAAAAGCGTCTCGGACAACTGGGCCGCTGTTTGGTTTTGTTTTGTTTAGGCATAGTGGGGGCAGTAGTAGCCGTAGGGATTCTACACGGTGAAGAGACATATAAGATGGTACTGACGGGAATAAGCTTGGCTGTCGCTGCCATCCCGGAAGGGTTGCCGGCCATAGTTACTGTGGCTTTGGCCGTCGGTGTGCAAAGGATGGTTAAGAGGGAGGCTATAGTCAGGGAACTGCCTGCGGTTGAAACCCTGGGCTGTGCTACTGTTATCTGTTCCGATAAGACAGGTACACTGACCCAGAACGAAATGACTATTCGCAGCCTTTATTTAGCCGGTGAAAACCTCAAGGTGGAGGGGGAAGGTTATGAGCCCCACGGAAGAATAATATTTCCTAATAATAAGGACTGGTTAGCTGGCAACAAGGGGATACTGGAAAGGGTTTATAAGGTTGCGGCCTTATGCAATAACGCACAGCTGCAAAAGGATACAGTAAAAGTAGGGGGGTTGTTTAGAAAAAACGGCAAGAGTTCGTGGGGCATCTGCGGCGATCCCACCGAAGGAGCGTTTTTGGTTTTTGCGGCCAAGGCTGGGATTTGGAAAGAGGTGCTGGAAAAGAAAGAAAAACGTGTCTGGGAGGTACCTTTTTCTTCTGAAAGGAAAATCATGAGTGTAGTCTATGCCGGAAAGGACGAGAAAGAGTATTTGGTGTATTGTAAAGGTGCACCGGCTGAAGTTCTCGGCAGGTGCACAAAGATATATTGGCGGGGAAGGGTTGTAGCACTGACCGCAGAAATCAGGGCTGAAGTACTGAAGGCTACAGACAAGATGGCGTCACAGGCTTTACGGGTGCTGGGTATGGCTTGTCGGGAGATCACAGGTGGATTTAGGCCGGAAAAGGAGGATGAGTTGGAAAGGGAATTGACCTTTTTGGGGATGGCCGGTATGATTGATCCTCCTCGCGTGGCGGCAAAAAAAGCCATCAGTGCTTGCCGTGGGGCAGGTATTAAGATTGTAATGATTACGGGTGATCATAAAAATACAGCGGAGGCAGTGGCCAAAGAACTTAAAATAGTAACGGGAGCGAGGCAGGAGGTCTTAACAGGGGCGGAGATGGATGTAATGAGCGATTCCTGTTTACAACGGGTAGTAAATTCTGTTGCCGTGTATGCCAGGGTGACGCCGCAGCACAAAATAAGGATTGTACGGGCTCTAAAGAAAGCGGGGCATGTTGTGGCCATGACGGGAGATGGGGTAAACGATGCGCCTGCCGTCAAGGAGGCTGACATCGGTATCTGCATGGGCATTACCGGTACGGATGTGACGAAAGAGGCATCGTCTTTGATCTTGGGCGATGATGATTTTTCGACCATAGTGGCTGCTATCGAAGAGGGTAGGGTGATATACGATAATATCAGGAAATTCATTCGCTATTTGCTTTCCTGCAATATGGGAGAGGTCATGACGATGTTTGTGGCGGTACTGTTGGGGTTCCCTTTGCCGTTGATACCGATACAAATCCTGTGGATGAATCTGGTGACGGATGGTTTGCCTGCTATAGCCCTCGGACTTGATCCCGGTGAGCCGGATGTAATGATGAAAAGACCGCGTCATCCTCAAGAGAGTATTTTTGCTCATGGCTTGCCTGTCAAAATCATAGGCAGAGGTGTGGCAATAGCAGCTACTGTGTTGCTTGCGTACACAGTAGCTTATTACCTTTCGGGTGGTATGCTTGAGTTATCCAGGACGATGGCTTTTACAACCCTTGTTTTTGCGCAGTTGTTTTATGTTTTTGATTGCCGTTCCGAGAGGTATTCGGTTTTTGAATTGGGGCTTTTTAGCAATCCGTTCTTGGTGGCTGCGGTAATTTCCTCGGTTTTGATGCAATTAGTGGTGATTTATACTCCCTTTTTTCAAAACGTTTTTGGGACTGTGCCCCTTGATTTTGCGCATTGGTTTGTGATAATTGGCTTTACTATGGGGACTTTCCTCTTGCAGGGATTGTATAGAACTGTTAAAATCAGGAGAAAGAGAAGGGTGATTTATGTAAAAATATGACAGGGGAGGTGAGCTGTATTGAGATTCTCCAAACTTCATGGAATCGGCAACGACTTTGTGGTCATTGATGGTATAAAGGAGAAAGTACCTGAGGATAAGGGCACAATGGCTCAAAAATTATGTAACAGGCATTTTGGTATTGGCGCGGACGGTATATTACTGGTGCTGCCTTCAGAGAAAGCCGACATCAAAATGGAAATAATCAATTCGGATGGCAGCGAGGCGGAAATGTGCGGAAATGGCATTCGTTGCTTTGCCAAATACGTTTATGAGGCCGGTTATGTGAAGAATACAGAGTTTACTGTGGAAACTCTGGCCGGGATAATGACTCCCTTATTGGTGCTTGAGGACGGTAAAATCAAAGGGATCACGGTGGACATGGGAGTTCCTTCTTTAGCAAGAGAGGATATACCCATGCTGGGACAAAAGGAAAATGCAGTTAATGAGCCATTGGTTATTTTAGATAAGACCTTTCATGTGACCGCTTTACTGATGGGAGTGCCTCATTGCGTTATCTTTACAGATGATGTGGACAAGGTCGATATCGGTAAATACGGTCCGGAGGCCGAAAAACACCCAATATTTCCCAGGAAAACTAATGTGCATTTTGTCCAAGTAATCAACGAGGGCGAACTAAAGATGAGGGTCTGGGAAAGGGGAGCAGGTTTAACACTGGCTTGTGGAACGGGGGCATGTGCTTCTTTAGTAGCTTCCGTCCTCAATAAAAAAACTGCAAGAAAGGCATTGGTCAGGCTTCCCGGAGGTACACTGGAGATTGAATGGATGGAAAACGGACGCGTGTATATGACCGGGCCGGCGCAAGAAGTATTTTGCGGGGAGCTTAGAGACTATTAATATATTAGGAAGGAGTATGAGCCATGGAAGCAAAAAGAATTAAGCAATTACCGCCGTATTTGTTTGCACGTATTGAGAAGAAAATAGAGGAAGCTAAGGAAAAAGGAATTGATATCATCAGTTTTGGAATAGGTGATCCGGACAGCCCTACTCCACAATACATAATTGATGAGTTGTGCAAAGAGGCCCAAAACGCAGAAAACCATCAGTATCCTTCTTCTGCCGGAATGCTGTCCTTTCGCCAAGCGGTGTGTGACTACTATAAAGCCACCCATGGTGTCGAATTGGACCCTAAAAAAGAGGTTGTGACTTTAATCGGTTCTAAAGAAGGGATAGGGCATATCAACTTTTGCTACGTTGATCCCGGCGATATTAATTTAGTGCCGGATCCGGGATATCCTGTTTATAGTATCGGGACGCTTTTAGCCGGTGGTGATTCATATCTTATGCCGCTTTTGACCGAAAACGGCTTCTTGCCTGATTTTGCGAAAATACCGGAGGAGATCGCCAAAAAGGCTAAGCTGATGTTTTTGAACTATCCCAACAATCCCACGGGGGCTGTGGCGGGAAAAGATTTTTTTGCCGAGGCTGTAGCCTTTGCCAAGAAGTATGATATTATCATTTGCCATGATGCGGCCTATACGGAATTAGCCTTTGAAGGCTATGAACCGACAAGCATCTTGGAGGTGCCGGGAGCAAAAGAGGTATGCATTGAATTCGGCTCCTTATCAAAGCCCTTCAATATGACAGGCTGGAGAATCGCTTGGGCTGTCGGGCGTTCTGATGTTATCGACGCTTTGACCAGGCTCAAGTCGAATTTGGATTCCGGTCAGTTCCAGGCCATTCAATACGCGGCTATCAAAGGACTTACCGGATCAAAAGACAGTGTTATCGCGTTGAGAGATCTTTACCGCAAGAGAATGGAGAAGGTAATCAACGGCTTAAACAGTATGGGCTGGAACCTGCCTATTCCCAAGGCTACCTTCTACGTTTGGGCTCCTGTGCCAAAAGGGTTTACCTCGGCTTCTTTTGCTGAGTATGTACTGGACAAGGCCGGAGTTATTGTCACACCTGGCAACGGTTACGGTGAATACGGAGAAGGATATTTCAGGATATCTATAACTCTTGCCGACGAAAGGATTGAAGAGGGCCTAAAAAGGTTGCAAGAACATCTGGGAAAAGTAGAGTTTTAGGGAGGAACAGCTATTGATAAAAAGCATGACGGGCTTTGGAAGAGGCGAGCATACCGGTGCGAATAAGCGTGTTACTGTTGAGGTGAAATCTGTTAACCATCGTTACGCCGAGGTGGCGGTTAAGCTTCCGCGCAAGTATATGTTGCTGGAGGATGCCATTAGGAGTTATGTTTTGGAAAGAGTACTGCGCGGGAGAGTTGAAATATTTATCAAAATGGAAGACTTGGGCAGCAAGCCGTTAGAGGTGCGAGTTGACAAAGACATGGCCTTGGCGTATCATAAAGCATTGAAGGAATTGGCAAATATAACCGAATCGGAGGCAAAATTCGATGTCTGTCAGTTGGCTCAGATGCCCGAAGTGATTCAGGTTGAAGAGAGAGAGGACGATTTTGCAAAGGTTTGGTCTGAAATTGAGCCGGCTTTGCAGGTGGCGGTAGGGCTTTTGCTGGAGATGAGGGGTAAAGAAGGGGAAAAGCTCAGTGTGGATTTAGCTGAGCACTTACATGTTATAAAGGAAGAACATCGTGGAATCGCCGAAAAAAGCGGTCAGGTTGTTGAATATTATCGGGAAAGACTGAACAACCGTCTGGAAGAGATGATTGGCAAAGACGTTGTGGATGAGGGACGATTGGCTATGGAAGTAGCTGTTTTTGCGGACAGGGCCTGCATCGATGAGGAACTGGTAAGACTAAAAAGTCATCTCGGTCAATTTGAACAGATATTGGAGGAAGACGGTGCCGTCGGGCGGAAATTGGATTTTCTTCTGCAGGAAATGAACAGGGAAGTAAATACCATTGGCTCTAAAGCAAACAACCTGGAAATAACCCAGGGAGTAGTATCTATGAAAAGTGAATTGGAGAAATTAAGGGAACAGGTGCAGAACATCGAATAAGCGGGAAGGATGGGTTTTGTTATGGATATAAAACTCATAAATATCGGTTTTGGTAACATTGTTTCGGCAAGTAGGATTGTTGCTATTGTCAGCCCTGAGTCGGCACCGATCAAAAGAATCATTCAGGAGGCCAGGGAAAATGGGATGTTAATTGATGCTACTTATGGTCGCAGAACAAGAGCTGTTGTTATTATGGATAGTGAACACATTGTACTTTCGGCGGTTCAGCCGGAGACGGTTGCCAATCGTCTCTGGACAAAAGAAGCTTCGCACAGTGAGGAAACGGAGTAAAGAGGAGATTCTTATGATGAACGGTCGGGAGAGAGGAGAAAAGCGGCACAGAGGTGTTCTGTTGGTTATTTCAGGCCCTTCGGGGGTCGGGAAGGGCACGATATGCCGTGAACTAAAGCGGATATATCCTGATGTGGTTTATTCGGTTTCAGCCACGACGAGAAGCCCAAGGCCGGGAGAGGTAAACGGACGGGACTATTTTTTCTATACCGAGGAAAAGTTTAAAGATTTGATTGCCAAGGATGCTTTTCTGGAATGGGCTAAAGTGTTCGACAACTACTATGGAACGCCGAAAGATTTTGTTGATGCAACATTACGGCGCGGGCAGGATTGTATTCTTGAAATTGATATTCAAGGTGCACTGCAGGTCAAGAAAAAAGAGTCTTTGGGTGTTTTTATTTTCATCATGCCGCCTTCCAAAGAAGAATTGCTCAGAAGAATAAAAGGCAGGGGTACCGAAAAGGCAGAACAGATTAAGGTACGGATGAATAAAGTGGAGTGGGAACTCGAGCAGGCCGACAACTATGATTATGTTGTGGTTAATGATATGATTAACACAGCCGCAGAGGAGATCAAGAGGATAATATTAGAGGAAAAAGGCCGTATAGCAGGGGATATTTCCTGTTCGGCTGAAAATACAAGCTGTTGAGGAGGTATGAACAGTGAAGCAGCCTTCAATAGATCTTTTGATGAGTAAGTTCGAATCGAAGTATGCGCTGGTGGCAGCTGCGGCTAAAAGAGCACGTGCGCTCACAGACGGGGCCAAGCCCTTTATTGATGCGGAAAAGCAAAAAATAAGCAAACCGGTCAGTATTGCTTTGGAAGAGATTGCCGAGGATATGTTTGGAATCGAGCATCCCAAGCATGGGATAAAGTAGGTTAAGAAAATGATTAAAGGCAAAGTTGTTGTTGTTGGGGTTTCGGGAGGGATAGCGGCATATAA
Organism: Clostridia bacterium; assembly: GCA_018433675.1. GTDB lineage: Bacteria > Bacillota > Peptococcia > DRI-13 > SM3-B62 > SM3-B62. The sequence goes on along the minus strand of JAHDQS010000005.1, from coordinate 77,575 downwards.
AAGTGCAGAGTTAGTGAGAGCTCTGGTTAAAAGGGGTGCCGAGGTCTATTGCGTAATGACTGCTTCAGCTTGTCAATTTATTACGCCGCTGACATTAAGAACGCTGTCGGGTAATCCTGTTTATACAAAGATGTTCGATGAACCCCGGGTTTGGGACGTTGAACATGTGGGGCTTGCCGATAAGGCAGATCTTATCGTGGTGGCACCTGCCACAGCCAATATTCTTGCCAAGGTGGCTTGTGGTCTGGCTGACGATTTTTTATCGACCACGATACTTGCCACCAATGCTCCTGTCCTCTTTGCTCCAGCTATGAATGTCAACATGCTTAACAATCGGGTGACACAGGATAATATCAAGAAGCTTAAGGGAAACGGATATCATGTCATGGCAACCGGTCATGGCGATTTGGCATGTGGATATCAAGGCGAGGGAAGGCTGGCAGATATTGAAGAGATTATGTTTGCTATTGAGGAGCAGCTTGCCGGGGACAAGCCGTTGCAAGGACACAAGGTGCTCATAACCGCAGGTCCAACCCAGGAGCCGCTAGACCCGGTACGGTATCTAACAAATCATAGCTCAGGCAAGATGGGGTATGCGTTGGCCAGATGCGCCCAGTTAATGGGAGCCGAGGTGACCTTGGTGTGCGGGCCCATCGATTTGAATGTGCCAAAAAATATAAAACGTGTGGATGTACGGACCGCGGAGGAAATGCATCAGGCAGTCCTGAATGCTTTCCCTGAATGTGATGTTGTGATTAAGGCGGCGGCGGTGGCTGATTATCGCCCCAAACAGAGAAACGAGAACAAGATTAAGAAAAATAATTCCGATACCTATCTTGAACTGGCCAGAAACACTGATATTTTGGCTGAGCTTGGGAAGATCAAAGAAGACCGTATCCTGGTTGGTTTTGCTGCGGAGACGGAGGAGGTCCTTGCCAATGCCTCGGAAAAAATCAAAAAGAAGAATCTCGATTTTATTGTTGCAAACGACTTGATGCAAGAGGGCGCAGGATTTAAGCATGATACTAATACGGTTACACTTGTTTTTCCGAATGCCACGGTAAAAAGGCTTCCTCAAATGAGCAAGGATGCCGTCGCCGTTGAAATATGGCAAAATATTATTAAAATCATTAAGATGAGAGGAAGTGTGGGTTAATTGACCAGGAAGCTGTTCACCTCCGAATCAGTTACAGAAGGCCATCCGGATAAGATAGCAGACCAAATATCCGATGGTGTTTTGGATTCGGTAATGGCTGAAGACCCTGAAGGCCGGGTAGCATGTGAAACGTCTATTACCACCGGAATGGTTCTTGTGATGGGGGAAATATCCACGAAATGCTACGTGGATATACCTAAAATCGTTAGAAAAACGGTAGAGGATATAGGATATACCCGGGCGAAGTATGGTTTTGATTACAGCACCTGTGCGGTGTTGTCGGCAATCGATGAACAATCCCCGGATATTGCTATGGGTGTTGACAAGGCGCTGGAGGCCAAAACAGGAGAAATGGCAGATAGTGCCATTGAGGCCATTGGTGCAGGGGATCAGGGAATGATGTTTGGTTATGCAACTAATGAAACAGAAGAATATATGCCGTTGCCTATCAGTTTGGCCCATCAGTTGACAAGAAGGCTGGCTAAGGCGAGAAAAGAAGGAATAATCGACTATCTTCGTCCTGATGGTAAATCCCAGGTTACAGTGGAGTATGATAACGGCAAACCGGTGAGAGTGAGTACTGTTGTAATATCGACGCAGCATGATCCGTCTGCCGGGGCGGGACAAATAAGGGAGGATATCATTGAGAAGGTAGTACTGCCGGTTATCCCTTCCGGTTTGATCGATGCCCAGACCCGCTATCTGGTAAATCCTACCGGGCGTTTTGTGGTGGGAGGACCCTTAGGGGATTCCGGGTTGACGGGAAGGAAAATAATCGTTGATACATACGGTGGTATGGCGCGACATGGGGGGGGAGCTTTTTCGGGTAAGGATCCCACCAAGGTCGATAGGTCGGCGTGTTACGCGGCACGGCACGTGGCCAAAAACATTGTGGCGGCAGGATTGGCCGGAAAATGTGAAATACAGGTAGCCTATGCGATTGGAGTAGCGCGACCGGTAAGTATCATGGTGGATACTTTCGGAACGGGAAGGGTTGACGAAGAAAGAATCGTTGACGCGATTAATACTGTTTTTGATTTGCGCCCGGCGGGGATAATCCGCAGTCTTAACCTACGGAGACCTATTTATCAGCAGGTTGCGGCTTACGGTCATTTTGGCCGCAATGACCTTGACCTTCCCTGGGAGCGTCTGGACAAGGTGGATGAAATTAAAGACTATTTTGGATTAAAATAATTTATAACAATCAGAAATGATGCCGGTTACAGTGTATAGCCGGCATCATTTAAATCTTAGAGGCGGGATTTGTTGCTTATGTTTGTTAATGTCCTTATTTTGCGACAGGAAAGCAATTATGACCAAGTGCTGACATATTATGTTCCGGATAACATAAAAAGGCCTTTGCCTGGCTTTCTTGTCATTGTACCGGTCAGACAGCACGAGGAAAAAGGAATTATTATCGAGACTCTTGTCGAAAAACCGGATATTAAAGGTGAGATTAAGCCGATCAAAAGGTTCTTGGGGACGGAACCTTTATTGAACCCCGAGGCTCTTTTAATGGCCCGTTGGATAAGCGACTACTATGTCTGTTCTCTTAATCGAGCTATCCATCTTTTTTTGCCTCCCCCTGTAAGGTTGAAGGAAAAGCAGGTCGTGTCGCTTAATATGGAAAAAGCCAAGGCGTGCCTGTTTTACAGCGATGCTGAGAAAACGGTTATTGAATATCTCCAAAACAGTGAGGGGCAAAAGGCCTCTCTAAGTGATCTTTTAAAGAAAAACCCTCAGGTAAAAAGAGAAACTGTTGCATTGCTGAGCACGAATGGTTTTATTTCACTTGGTACGGAGTTTTATCCGGCGGTGGTTCACAAAAAAAGAAAATATGTAAAATTGTCGGAAGCTGCTCCTGCGTGGGAAAGTGTCAATGCCAGGGCTTGCCGTCAGCAGGAAATACTCAAAGCCTTGCAAGAAGGACCTGTAGCCCTGGAAGAATTGAAGAAAGATTGCGATTCGGATAGCAGTAGTTTTTATCAGGTGCTGAAGACGCTGCAACAGAAAGGTTGGATCAGTCTGTACGAGGAAACACTTTTTCGGGATCCTCATAGTGAACTGATGGAAGGGACAAGGCCCCAGGTGTTGAATCCTTATCAACAAGAGGCAACCGGGGCAATCTGTGCGGGGATAGTGCAAGAAAAGAGCAACCGTTGGTTGTTACATGGTGTTACCGGTAGCGGCAAGACCGAGGTTTATTTAAAGGCCATCGAAACGGCTTTGTGGCTTGGAAAGCAGGTTCTTTATCTTGTTCCGGAAATAGCTCTTACTCCGCAGGTGACGACGCTATTGGTGGAGACTTTCGGTTCCAAGACTGCTGTGCTGCACAGTTCTCTATCTGCGGGTGAGAGATACGATGAATGGTGCCGGATAAAAGGAGGAGAAGCCCAGGTTGTTTTAGGGCCACGTTCTGCTCTTTTTGCCCCTTTTAGAACTTTGGGGTTGATTATTATTGACGAAGAGCATGAGAATACTTATAAACAGAACGAACCGGATCCTCGCTATGATGCACGGATTGCAGCAGAAAAAATGGCCGAAATTTACCGGGCAACTTTAATTTACGGCTCGGCAACACCTTCTTTAGAAAGGTATTACAGCGCTTTACAGGGGGATATCAAGTTGCTTAGCCTGCCCCATCGAGTAGCCTCGCGACCGATGCCGATTGTTACGGTGGTTGATATGAAGCCTGAGATAAAGGAAGGCAATAAGAGTATTTTCAGCAGAAAGCTTTTGGCAGCTATGGAGAACGTCATCAAAAAGAATGAACAGGTTATCCTGTTCTTAAACAGAAGGGGCTTTCATACCTTTGTGCTTTGCCCGGAATGTGGAGAGTCACTGACCTGTCCCCATTGCGCCATAACATTGACCTATCATCAGAATACGGGGCAAATGGTGTGCCATTACTGTAATTACAAAGCAAAACCCCTGCAAAACTGTCCGTATTGCGGCAGCCGCTATTTACGTTATTCCGGTTCCGGTACGGAAAGGGTGGCCAATGAACTGCAAAGAGTGCTGCCACAGGTAAAATACCTGCGGATGGATGCAGATACGACTCGGAATAAAGGAAGTCATACTAATATTTTAAAGGAGTTTCAGATGGGTAAGGCCCAGGTGTTAATCGGAACACAAATGATTGCCAAGGGCTTGGATTTTCCCGCTGTGACCCTGGTAGGAATCATTAATACCGATGCGATACTAAACATGCCGGATTACCGTGCTGCCGAGAGGGCATATCAATTAACTGCGCAGGTGTCGGGGCGAGCAGGCCGAGGGGATAAACCGGGAGAGGTAATCGTTCAGACGTACAATCCGGATAACCATATTTTTACCCCGTTGATTAGACAGGATTATGAACAGTTCTACCATCAAGAGATCGAAGTCCGGCAAATGATGAATTATCCGCCCTTTGTTTATCTTGTTCGTGTTTTGGTAAGTGGGTTTCAGGAGAAAAAAGTGAGCGACAGGGTAGATTATTTGGCAAAAATGCTTAAAATAGAAATAGGGAAGAATAATCTTTCTGTTGAGATGGTGGGTCCGGGACCGGCTCCTCTGAAATATCTTAAAAGACGCTTTCGTTATCACTTTATTCTAAAAGGCAGCCGTCTTAAGGATCTGCAGATGTTGGCCTATCTTGTGCGCGAGGCTGCTGCAAAAGTAGGTAATGAGGAAGGGGTGCCCCGGATTATAATTGATGTGGAACCCCAGACACTGTTATAAGGAGGGCTGAGAATGTCAGTATATCAAATAGTTACCAATGAAGATCAGGTGTTGAGAGAAAAAGCCAAGGAGATCAAGGAAATAAGTAGCAATATCCATAAGCTTTTGGATAATATGAAGGATACCTTGCGTGCCGCGCAAGGGGCAGGACTGGCAGCACCGCAGATTGGTGTTTCTAAACGCGCTATTGTTGTTGATGTCTATGATGAAGAATTAGAGCTTATCAACCCGGTGTTGCTAAGCGGCGAAGGGGAACAGACCGACTATGAGGGCTGTTTAAGCGTACCCGGTTTTACGGGCGAGGTTACGAGATATAATATTGTGAAGGTTAGAGGCTTGAACAGAAACGGCGAAAAGGTGGAATATGTGAGAGAGGGCTATATGGCCAGAGCCCTTCAGCATGAAATCGACCACTTGGACGGTATCTTGTATATTGATAAGGCGAAAAATATCAGACGTGTGGAGTAGGAAAATGAAGAAGAGAATAATATTTATGGGGACTCCCGAGTTTGCTGTTCCTTCACTTCTTGCTTTAAAGAAAGACGGTCATGATTTGCTGGCTGTCGTAACACAGCCTGATCGTCCGAAAGGACGCGGCAACAAACTGCAGGCTTCGCCTGTGAAGGAAACTGCCGTCGGATTGGGCTTGGATGTTATTCAGCCGTACAAGGTAAAGGATGAAAAAATTGTGGAAATGTTGCGGGAAATGAAGCCGGATGTCATTGCGGTGGCAGCTTTTGGGCAGATTCTTCCCGAGAGCATCCTAGCTGTGCCCCTGTTGGGGTGTATCAATGTTCATGCCTCCTTGCTTCCGCAATATAGGGGTGCCGCGCCTTTACATTGGGCTATCTTGAACGGGGAAAAGCGGACAGGTGTGACTACAATGCTGATGGACAGCGGGCTGGATACGGGGGATATTCTATTAAAGAAAGAAATAGCTATTACCCCTGAAATGACATACGGTCGGCTTCATGATATAATTTCTGTTATCGGGGCCGACCTGCTTATTGAGACAATCAAACTATACGGTGAAGGAAAGATTGTTCCCGAGAAGCAGAAAGAAGGGGATGCCAGTTATGCGCCGAGACTGTTGAGGGAGCACGAGAGAATAGTCTGGGATAAAACGGCTGAAGGGATCCACAATCAGGTCAGAGGACTGGATCCATGGCCGGGGGCTTATACCGTCTATCTGGACAAGCCGCTGAAAATCAGAGGGTCTCGAGTTTATCAGGAAAAGGGCTCTGCTGAAAAGCCCGGGACAGTCCTAGGTATCATTAAAGGAAAAGGGTTCATTGTGCAAACAGGGATGGGCAGTATCTTAATAACTGACGTTCAGCCCTTTGGTAAAAAAATCATGCCGGCGACGAGTTTTGTTAACGGTTATCAATTGGAGAAGGGATATGTCTTTGACGGATAATAGAGCAGAAAATGTTATGCGAAAAAGGTTATTTATCGGTCTTTTGGGTATTAGTATTGCTTTTATTTTTGTAGTGTGTGTTTTAGCTTGGTATATAGTGAGCAAACGCACAATAGTTATTAATCAGGTTATACTCACTGCCTTTATCGCTGCAATACTTTTAGTCCTATCTTTGTTTTCACTGGGTATTGTTGCCCTGGTGGTGAGTGTGTGGCGCAGAAAGACCTTTAAGTGCATGAATAATATTATTTATTCCGCAACAAATTTTCTTTTTCCTTTGGCACTTCAGCTGGGCAAGCTTTTGGGCTTTGATGAAATGAAAATCAAGAATTCCTTTGTTCAGGTATCCAATCATATGACTAGAATAAGTAATAACCAACAATACTATCAAAGGATCATGATTCTTGCACCCCATTGCTTGCAGTGGGTGAAATGTCCTCATAAAATCACTATGGACGTGGATAATTGCAGGGATTGCGGCAAATGCCAAATAGCGGATTTGCGGAGAATAGCAAAACATTATCAGGCCGATCTTTGCATCGCTTCCGGCGGGACTTTTGCCAGAAAAGCGGTCAAGGAGAGGAGACCCCAGGCCATTGTGGCTATTGCTTGTGAAAGGGATTTGACCAGCGGGTTGCAGGATGTAACGCATATACCGGTTATCGGTGTGGTGAACGAACGCCCGGAGGGTCCTTGCTGTAATACGCGTGTGGATTTACAAAAGGTCGAAGAAGCTCTGAGATTCTTTAGACAGGAGGCTGAATAGGATGTACTTTTATCCGTTGTCTTTTTATTCAAGCATGATAATATTGATTCCCGGAATAATACTGGCCATGTACGCACAGGCCAAGGTCAAATCGACCTTTGCCCGTTACTCAAAGGTGGCATCTTCCAAAGGACTGACAGGTGCGGACGTTGCCAGGGCGATTTTGAGGTCGCAAGGTTTAGATCATGTCGGTGTGGAAATGATCGGTGGAAATTTGAGTGATCATTATGACCCCAGGGTCAAGATGGTTCGTTTGTCACAACAGGTTTATCAAGGGAATTCTCTAGCCTCTCTGGGTGTGGCCGCACACGAGACGGGTCATGCCGTTCAGCATGCCGTAGGCTATGTGCCGTTGAACATCAGAAACGGGTTGGTACCTGTGGCTAATTTCGGCTCCAACCTGGCTTTTCCTTTACTCTTTATCGGTCTGTTTTTGTCGGGGAGTATGGGGACCAATCTAGTCTACTTAGGAATATATTTGTTTGCGGCGGTAGTGCTTTTTCAGTTGGTTACGCTGCCCGTTGAATTTAATGCCTCAAGCCGGGCCATGGCTATTTTGCATAACGGAGATTATATCTCCTCTGATGAATTGCCGAAAACAAAATCCGTCTTGGATGCTGCGGCTATGACCTATGTTGCTTCAGCGCTGATGGGTATTTTAAACTTGGTGAGGCTGCTTTTGATTTCCGGAGTCTTAGGTGGGAGACGGAGAAGTTAAATGAAGGGTCGCGAAGCTGCCTATCGTGCCCTGATGGCCATCAACGAAGGGGCATATGCCAATATTGTTGTTGATGAGATTTTAAACAAATATGAATTACCTCGCTTGGAGAGAAGCTTTTGTACCGAATTGGTATACGGTACGGTGAAACATAAGTTGACTTTGGATTGGATCATCAACCGGATGGTTAAAAAACCGGATAAGTTAGAAAACGGGGCCGTAATATTATTGAGAATGGCTTTTTACCAGTTGCTTTATTTAGATAGGGTCCCGCCTTCGGCGGTTACTAATGAGGCCGTCAAACTGGCGCGAAAGTATTTTCATGCAGGTGTTGCCGGGTTGGTTAACGGTGTTTTGCGAAGTTATCTGCGCGATCCGCAGCAAATCACATGGCCCGACAGGGAAAAAGAGCCGGCAAAATATCTTGAGGTCATGCATTCGCATCCCTCGTGGATGATTAAGCGCTGGCTGAAAAGGTACGGATTTCAAAACACCTTAAAGCTTTGTGAGTTTAACAATTCCCCTGCCGAGCTTTGGGTTAGGACCAATACTCTCAGGTGTACTCCGGACAAGCTGTTGAAGCTTTTGGAAGAGGAAGACTGTGAAGCAGAAAAAAGCAGCAAAGTTCCCGAAGGAATAATCATCAAAAAAGGGCCGCCAATCGGCAGTTTAGTTGCCTTCAAGAGCGGGTTTTTTACGGTACAAGACGAGAGTTCGATGCTTGTTTCCCATGTCCTGGCTCCGCAGTCGGAGAAAAATGTGCTTGACGCCTGTTCTGGGCCGGGGGGCAAGGCAACGCACCTAGCGCAATTGATGAATAATAAAGGGGCAATAATTTCTTGCGATATCCATCAGCATAGGCTAAAGTTGATTGAGGAAACCGCCGAGAGGCTGGGTATATCGATTATCAAAACGGTTTTGCAGGATGCGGCCAAAATTGCGGAACAAATGGATGAAGAATTTGATTATATCTTGGTCGATGCCCCGTGTTCCGGGTTAGGGGTTATCAGAAGAAGGCCTGATTTGCGCTGGCGCAGGAGCGAAGCCGATATTGCCGAGTTGGTTTCGATCCAGAGAGAAATCTTAAGGAGTGTCGCCAAGAGGTTAAAAAAAGGCGGCAGGCTGGTTTACAGCACTTGTACCACAGAGCCGGAGGAAAACCAGGAGAACATCAACCTTTTGAGGGCAGAGTTTCCAAAGATAAAAGGTTATAATATTTATGAGTCACTGCCCTATCAGAAGGAGACGGATATGGGATTATCGGATGTAGGTATGCTGCAGCTTTTACCCTTTGAAGATCAAATGGAAGGTTTCTTTATAGCCGGATTGGTTAGGAATTGATATGAATAATCTGAAGTCGGATATCAGGTGTTTAAAACAGGAGGAGCTGCAGGCTTTCTTGGTTGCGGCCGGTGAGAAGGGGTTTAGGGCCCAGCAGATTTTCAATTGGGTCCAAGCCAAGGCTGTGTCAAATTGGGATGAAATGACCAATATCGGGAAGGATTGCCGAGGGTTTTTGGCAGATAACTATCGACTTCTAACCGGTAATTTATTGAAAAGGCAAATCAGCCGTGATGGAACAAATAAGTTTTTGTGGGAGCTGGCTGATAAGAACCTTGTGGAAAGCGTGCTTTTGAGGCATCAAGGTGATATAACCAGAAACAGAAACACGGTTTGTCTTTCAACCCAGATTGGCTGTCCGATGGGGTGTGTGTTTTGTGCAACCGGCAAATTAGGCTTGGTTAGAAACATGACGGCAGGAGAAATACTGGGACAGGTTTTGGATATAACCCGTTGTATGAGGGAGGAAGAACCGGATTTCAAAGTGGACAATCTGGTTTATATGGGAATGGGCGAGCCCTTGTTGAACCTGCCGGCGGTGCTGAAAAGCATCAGGATATTGAACCATGAGAATGGTCAAAGAATTGGGATGCGTCGGATAACATTGTCTACCTGCGGGCTTGTCCCGCAAATCCGGGAGCTTGCCGAGGAAAACCTGGATATTGTTTTGGCGGTGTCTCTGCACGCTGCGGACAATAACCTGCGAAATGAGATTATGCCGGTAAACAGGCAATACCCCCTGGAAGAATTGCTGGGAGCCTGTCAATATTATCAGGAGAAGACAGGGCGCAGGATAACATTTGAATATGTGCTGGTGAAAGGTTTTAATGACAGCCAAGAGCAGGCAGGTAAGCTTGCGCGTCTGATCAGCAGGGTAGCGGCCAATGTCAACGTTATTCCGCTGAATAAGGTAGAAGGGGAAGGGTTTAAAACTCCCGGGCGTATAAACGCTCGGAGATTTCTGGAACATTTACGTCATTTGGGGATAAATGCGGTGCTGAGAGAGGAAAAGGGAAGCGATATAGATGCCGCTTGTGGGCAATTGGCTGCCAAAGAAAGTAATGCTTACAGTGATTAAAAGGAAGTGAAGTTACTTGCTTGCTAATGCTCTTACTGATGTAGGTTTGGTTAGAAAAGAAAATGAGGACAAATACCTGCTTTCTCCGGAACGTGGTCTTTTTGTGGTGGCTGACGGTATGGGCGGGCATCATGGAGGAGGAACAGCCAGCAGGTTAGCAATTGAAGTCGTTGACAGTGAATTTTGCTTTTCAAAAAACAGCGGAGCCACTGCTATCGACTTGCAAAATGTCTTGAACAAGGCTAATATGGCTATTTACGAAAAAGGCTGTGATGAGCAATACAAGGGAATGGGAACTACCGTCACGGCGGCGTTGGTGGATGAAGGTTTCTTACATTTGGCCCATATCGGGGACAGCAGGGCTTATCTTTTACGTCACGGTGAGTTGAAACAGTTGACGCAAGATCATTCTCTGGTGAATGAGCTATACCAAAGCGGAAGCCTGACCAGGGAAGAAGCGAAAAATCATCCGCAGCGCAATGTCTTGACAAGGGCTTTAGGAACCGGAATTGCGCCGCAAATCGACTTGCTGACAATCGACTTGCAGGTGCATGACTATCTGTTGTTGTGCACGGACGGGCTATATAATCATGTCAGTGAAGAAAGTATGATGATGATAATCAGACAAACCGTTGGTTTGCAGGATAAGGTAAAAATGATGGTTGAGCAGGCCCTTCAAAAAGGTGGGACTGATAACGTGACTGTTGTCTTGGTACAATATGAGTAGGGATAAAAAGGTTAGGGGGTGAGGCTGTGATTGGTCGGTTGTTAGGAAAGCGTTATGAGATTCTGGAGCTTATCGGTGGAGGCGGTATGGCTCTGGTATATCGTGCTAAGGATACTTATCTTTTTAGGACTGTCGCTGTAAAGGTACTAAGGGAGCAATTTTCCAGTGACGAAGATTTTCTGATGCGTTTTCGCCATGAAGCCCAGGCAGTTGCAAGTCTCTCCCATGTAAATATTGTCAATATATATGATGTCGGTTGGGAAGAAGACATTCACTATTTGGTTATGGAGCTGGTTGAGGGTAAGAACCTAAAAAAGATCATCAAAGAAAGAGGAACCTTCAGCCTGGAGGAGACTGCAAGCATAATTGGGCAAATTTGCGATGCCTTGGAGCATGCACATGAACACCAAATCATTCACAGGGACATCAAGCCTCATAATATTATCATTACCGACAGCGGGCTGGCTAAGGTAACGGATTTTGGAATAGCACGAGCCGTTTCGACCGCGACGGTGATACACACGGGAAGCGTGCTCGGTTCGGTGCATTACTTTTCTCCGGAACAGGCCAGAGGACATATAGCCGACGAAAGATCGGACATTTATTCTCTTGGTGTGGTAATTTATGAAATGCTGACCGGAAAACTGCCTTTTGACGGGGAATCAACAATAAGCGTTGCTATGAAAAAGCTGCATGAGGATCCGGTTTTGCCCAGAGAACTTAACCCCAACATCAGCGAAGCCCTGGAAAAGGTTATTCTCAAGGCAATTGACCAAAAACCTGAAGACAGGTATCAATCGGTCAAGGCTTTAAAAAAAGATTTATTGTCCGTTACTCTTAACGGTTTCTTCGAAGTCTCACCGGAAGAGGAACCTGTAGCAGAAAGAAAAACGAGTGATGATGCGCCAGGGCTACCGGCGGCTGACGGAAAAAGAAGCAGAAAAAAAACAACAGCAAGAATATCTAATAAAGGGAAAGTGATTATTTTTGCCATTATAATAGTCGGATTTTTAGCCGGGATATATCTGTCTTCGATGGCCTTGATGTATAATAAGGTTACGGTTCCTAATGTGGTCGGTAAGACAATAGAGGAGGCTGCCGAGGAGCTTACGGCCTTGGATTTGAATATTGTCAAGGAGAAAGAGATACATCATCCCACATACCCGGTCGGAAATGTTATTACTCAGGAGCCGGGGTCTGAAGAGATTGTAAAAAAGGGTAGTGAAGTAAAGGTAAGTGTAAGTAGCGGCCCTAAATATGTAAAAATGCCGAATGTAACTAGGCAGCTGCTGGTTTTTGCCAAGGCTGCTCTGACTGAGGAAGGGCTTGAACTGGGTGAAATAAGCCGTGCTTATCATAGCCAGATTAAGGCAGGCTATGTGATACATCAAGAGCCGGCTGCCGAAAAAGAAGTAGTCCAAGGCTTCCAAGTTAAGCTTATTATCAGCAAGGGACCGGAGCCGGCTTGGGTTAAGATACCAAATTTAGTGGGACAAACAGCAGATCAGGCTAAAGCGGCAATTCAGGATTTAGAATTAACGCTGGGGGTAGTGCAGGAGGAAGGAAGCATGGAATATCCTGAAGGGTATGTTATCAGACAGGATCCTCAGCCCGAAAGTGAAATGCTGGCGGGATCGACTGTCAACTTTGTAGTCAGTATAGGGCCGGGTCCGGTTAGCAGGCCTATACCTGTTAAGGTTGTGATGCCCCAAAGCGGCAAGCTGAAAATCATCGTTGATGATGTGAGTGGAAGGTATGTTGATTATGATAGTTATCATTATAACGGGGAATCTGTGGAGCGGTATATCAGATACGCCGGAAGCGGCGTGATTGAGGTATATATTGACAATCAGTTGATAGAAGAGTTCCCCATAGAATAGAGGAGAGATATTGACATTTGAAGGCATCATAATTAAAGGTTACAGCGGCTTTTATTATGTCTGGGACGGACAGGGTCTCTGGGAGTGTTCTCTGCGGGGAAAATACAGAACAAAAAAACAGAACTTCTTGCCGGGGGATAAGGTAGTAGTCTCAACGGTAGATCTTGACAAAAAAAAGGCGGTCATTGAAAGTGTAGAGCCCCGCAAAACTGAGTTATATCGACCGATTGTAGCAAATGTTGAACAGGTGATAATTGTATTGGCCTTAAGCGAACCAAAAACGGACTTCATTCTTCTGGATCGGTTATTGATAATGGCTCAGACTCAGGGGGTAAGGCCTATAGTTTGCTTTAATAAGGCAGACTTGACGCCGCCGGAATATAACATAAGTATTGCGGAGAAATATGAAAGAGCAGGTTTTCCCGTAATAGTGACGAGCAGCATAGAGGGTCTGGGGATAGCAAAGTTAAAAGAGGCGTTAAAAGAAAAAGTTTCAGTTTTTGCCGGTCCCTCAGGTGTGGGAAAATCAAGCCTGTTAAATGCCTTGGAGTCCGGTTTGTCTCTAAAAACCCAAGGGGTAAGCGGGAAATTGTTACGGGGTAAGCATACAACCCGGCATGTTGAGTTAATAAGGTTGTCCTGTGGAGGATTACTGGCCGACACTCCCGGTTTCAGTAGACTTGTTTTGCCCCCGACGCTGAAACAGCAGGATCTGACCGCGTTTTATCCGGATTTTCTTAAATTTAGCAGTCAGTGCAGGTTCAATTCTTGCCTTCATAAGAGCGAACCGGCTTGTGCGGTGAGGGAGGCTGCACAAGGCGGGGAAATAGATTTTGAACGTTATGAGAGGTATTTGCAAATACTTAGCGAAGTGGCAGAGAATGAAAGGAGGTATTAGCTAATGGTGTTGTTGGCGACTTCAATTCTTTCGGCTAATTTTAGTAAACTGGGCAGTGAAATCGAGTATGTGGAAAAAGCCGGGGCTCATTGGTTGCACATTGATGTTATGGACGGGCATTTTGTGCCGAATTTAACGATCGGACCTGTGGTTATCAAGGATTTAAGGACAAAAAGCAGGCTTTTTTTTGATGTTCATTTGATGATAGAGAAGCCGGAAATGTACATTCATGATTTTCGCAAGGCCGGAGCAGATTTAATCACTGTACATGTAGAGGCTTGCACGCACTTGCACAGAACGGTACAAATGATTAAGGAGACGGGGGCAAAGGCGGGCGTAGCTCTCAATCCTCATACTCCGCTTAATGGTATTGAATATGTATTGGAGGATGTGGATTTAATACTGTTAATGAGCGTTAATCCAGGATTTGGCGGACAAAGGTTCATACCTTCGGTTATTCCAAAAATAAAAAAATTACGGGACTGGGCTCTGGAGAAAAATCCGGATTTGTATATTCAGGTTGATGGTGGAATCAACCGTGATACGGCACCCCTTGTTGTTGAGGCAGGAGCAAATGTTCTGGTGGCAGGTTCGGCGGTCTTTAATCATCCTAATCCTGCACAAGCTGTGGCCCAATTAATGGAGTCATACCAAAGATAATCGTTATGGTGCAAAGTATGCGGGGGTGTTGACAGGCCATGGAAAAAAAGAAGTGTCTGATTATTACCGGAGGGGATTTAAATGTTGATGAGAGCATCATTGACAGTGTCGAAAATGCCGACTACATTATTGCTGTTGACGGTGGGGCCAGATATGCTGCAAAACTTGGGATGGTACCGCACCTGGCGATAGGTGATTTTGACACCCTGACTCTTCAGGAAGTAGGGGAACTGGAAAGAAAAGGTGTGGTAATTGAGAGACACCCGTCAAACAAGGACTATACGGATACCCATTTGGCAGTCTTAAAGGCTTTGGAGATGGGTTATCGTGATATATTGTTGGTTGCGGCTTTAGGTAGCAGATTCGACCATACGTTGGCCAATGTCATGCTTTTAGTGCTGCCGGAGGCGAAAGAGGCCAGGATCAGAATAATTGACAGTATCCAGGAAATATCTTTGATTCGCGCAAAAGAAAAACTCAACGGTAAAAAGGGAGATATTATCTCTCTTTTACCGTTGAGTGAAAAGGTACGGGGTATCAGCACAAGCGGTTTAAGCTATCAAGTTCCGGAAGGCCAATTTGTTATGGGAATCTCCAATGGTGTTAGTAACGTATTTTGTGAGGATGAGGCTGAGATTACTATAGAAGAAGGGTTTCTTTTGGCCATCAGGATAAAGTAAACAGTAACTACCCAACCCTTTGTACTTTACCGGAACGCAAGCAGCGTGTACAAACCTTTAATTTTACCGGCCTACCGTCTATAACTGTTCTAACATTTTGCAGATTGGGGCGTAGGACTTTCTTAGTCCTGATATGGGAGTGACTGACTTTCATACCCACGCTTCTGCCTTTTCCGCATATATCACATTTATAAGACATTTAATACACCTCCTTAAGTACGATGAAGAGAACGGTATATCAAGTATGTTCAATCCACTAGAGTATTTTATCAAAAATTACTTAGCAATGCAACAAATTTAGCGGGTCGGTTAGGTCAAATCAGTAAAATACTTGAGTCATGAGGTGGAAACAAGGGATGGAGGCTAAGTAAGAATGAAAGAAGCTATTTTAGGATTGCTTTTAAAAGAAAAGGGCAGATATCTTTCAGGAGAAGAAATAAGCGATAAACTAGGGGTAACTCGTACCTCTGTTTGGAAGCATATCAAAAGCCTAAAAAAGGAAGGATATGTATTTGAATCAAAACCCCGTCTTGGCTACCGGCTGTTGGAACGTCCGGATATCATTTCTCCGGAGGAAATCAAGCTGGGGTTATCGACAGGGTTTATAGGCAGAAATAGCTATGTTTATCAGGAGGTTTCATCGACAAATGAGGCGGCAAAAAAGCTTGCCGAAAAAGGAGAGCCGGAAGGCACAGTGGTTGTAGCGGAAAGCCAAAAAGGCGGTAAAGGAAGGCGGGGACGCAGTTGGGACTCGCAACAAGGTTTGGGCCTATGGTTTTCGCTGATTCTGCGCCCGGAGTACGCGCCGCTGTACGCTTCGCAGATAACCTTTGTCGGCGCCATTGCCGTTTGTTCCGCGATTCGTGAGTATACCGGTTTGCCGGTCAGTATTAAGTGGCCTAATGATATACTGCTGAGAGGAAAAAAGGTATGTGGGATACTAACGGAATTGAGTGCCGAGGTAGAGAAGATAAACTATATAGTTATGGGTATCGGTATCAACGTCCATCAAACAAGAGAACAATTCCCGGAGGAAATAAGGGATATTGCCACTTCCTTGGCTCAGTTCCCGGCAGAGCTTAAAAGGCCTATCAGGCGTGCAGAACTATTCCAGGAGATAGCAAAACACTATGAAGAGGAATATACGTCTTATTTGAAAGAAGGCTTTCCAACAGTACTGGAGAAGTGGCGTAGGTTGAATTGTGTGCTGGGGAAAAAGGTAACGGTTATCTCAAAGGACGATACTTTGCGAGGGGTAGCCAGGGATATAGCCGAAGACGGGTGTTTGTTGGTCGAGACCGAGGAAGGGAAAATAGAGAGTGTCATTGCCGGTGATGTGTCCTTGCGTGATGAACGAGGGGGATATTTTCAAGAGAATTGATAAGGTATTAGAGAATTGATAAGGTATTAGAGAATTGATAAGGTATTTAGGAAGGAGACCAAAGAAATGAAATTGCCGGATACGGTGCATATCATAGAGGTAGGACCGCGGGATGGGTTTCAGAACATAAACACCTGGATTCCCACCGAGACAAAAATTGCGGTAATTTCTTCTCTGCTTAAGGCTGGTATTAAAGAGATTGAGTTAACCTCTTTTGTAAACCCCCAAGATATACCACAAATGAAAGATGCCGCTGAAATAGTGGTTCAAATACTACGGGAGTGCCATGAGTATAAAAATGTGGAGTTTTCAGCCCTTGTTCCGAATCTGAAGGGAGCGGAACTAGCATGGGAGGCAGGGATAAGGAAGATAACTTATGTTATTTCGGCCAGTTGGAGGCATAATCGGGAGAATGTAAAGAGGACGATTAAGGAATCCTTTAATGATTTAGAGGCCATAAGAAAAAAATATCCTAAATTAAAGATAAAGCTGGCAATTGCTACGGCCTTTGGCTGTCCTTTCCTGGGTGATGTACCGCTTGCGCAAGTCATTAAAATGATAGACGCGGGCCTTGAGTCCCGCGTTGATGAAATATCTTTAGCTGATACTATCGGTATAGCTAATCCTGAGCAAATTACAGAAGTGCTTAGTGTACTCAAAAAAAGATACCAGGACTTTGATTTTATATTACATCTGCATGATGCCCAGGGTATGGGCCTGGACAATACATTGGTTGCCTTGCAGCAAGGTTTTAATAATATTGAAACTGCGGTAGGAGGCTTAGGGGGATGTCCCTTTGCTCCCGGTGCAGTTGGTAATATTGCTACGGAGGATTTAGTCAATATGCTGGAACAGATGGGAATAAAGACAGGACTTGATTTATCCCAACTCCTGGAGGCGTCAGCGTTTGTAAAAAAAGTAATCTAGCATTATCCGAGCATATGACAAATATGGACTGATAATATCGTAGATAAACACAACAAACGTACTGACAAGAGCTTATAATCGACAGTCTGAGATTGATTTGATATAATGAAAACAGTTGATTTGGCAGGGAGATGATTGTATTGCAGTATCCTTTTGACCAGGCTTTAAGTCTGGAAAGCAATATAATTGATGCAAAAAAAATGTTTACGAAGACCCAATGCTTTAGTCTACCTGTGGTGGGGCATGATAAAAAACTGGTGGGAGTAGTCAGAATTAAGGATATATTATTTATAGAAGGCACAGAACAAACGATAGCTCCTTATATATCAGAGTATTATATCAGCATTCAAAGGCCTACAACAAGTGACGACATTTTAAAAAGATATTATTCAACATCGGAGCAATACACAGAAATATTTATTACAGACTATGAGGGCAAACTGATTGATGTAATCAATATATTACCCTTTGTCAAAAACAGGATACAGAGGATAGAAGTAATGAATGAGGAGCAATTTTTAAAGCAAATTTTGCGTCCTACTTCTTTAGCCAGGTGCATTTTAGACGAGCTAAACGATGCGGTTATTCTAGTTGATAGAAACAGTACAATTCTATACGCCAATCAGGCATATAGTAATATTTTAGGGGTAGACATACAAAAAATAACTGGCCGATATTTAAGTAAGATTGAACCTGAGGCTAAAATATTAGATGTCTTGAAAACCATAGAACCTGTTGTGGGCAAGATAATTAGTATAAGAAGCTTAGGGACCTTGATAATGGCAAATATCACCCCAATTAAGTTTTATGATGAAGTAGTAGGAGCCATTTCAGTTTTTTCAGATATAACCAAAATGACTAACATTGCGGCTGAACTTGAAAAAATGAATTTGATCAATAAATTATTAACCCAGGATATGAAATCAGGCTATGATCTTCCGGATTCCTTCAAAAATATTATTGGTACCAGCTTGAAACTGCGTAAGCAGCTTAATCTGGCTGCAAAGGTAGCATCAATAGAATCTCCTGTTTTAATCCTGGGAGAAAGCGGTACCGGCAAAGAATTACTGGCAAAAGCAATTCATGAGGCCAGTCCCCGTAAGGATGGCCCCTTTGTTTCAATCAATTGCGCTGCCATTCCAGATAATCTATTGGAGAGCGAATTGTTCGGATATGAAGAAGGGGCATTTACCGGAGCCAAAAAAGGCGGTAAAATCGGGAAGTTTGAGCAGGCTAACGAGGGAACCTTGTTTTTGGATGAAATCGGTGATATGCCTCTTACTATGCAAACAAAACTATTACGGTTTTTACAGGATAAAGAGTTAGACAGAGTGGGGGGTATGAAGCCAAAAAAAATTGATGTCAGATTTATATCCGCTACAAATAAAAACCTTACTCAGATGATTGAAGAAAAGGGGTTTAGGGAAGACCTGTTATACAGAATAAATGTGTTTACAATAATATTACCCCCATTACGAGAAAGAAAAATAGACACTTTTAATCTAGTTGAGAATTACAAGAAGTACTATGAAGATAATTACAAGAAACAGGTTAACTTTTCTCCTGAATGTTTACGATTCTTACTGAATTATCATTGGCCGGGGAATGTTCGTGAACTAAAAAACGTCATAGAACATCTTGTTGTAATGGCTAATGATATTATTAAAATCAAAAATCTTCCCGAGTATCTGAGGGCAACTGATAACAACAATAATGAGGAGCAGGCGGATAACCCTCAATTAAAACCGCTGGTTGGCAGAGTTAAGGATGAGGAAAAGAAAGCGATTTTAGAGGCTTTAATACAAACAAATAACAACAAAAGCGAGGCCATGAAGCTTCTAGGGGTTAGCAGGAGAACATTTTATAAGAAATTAAAAGAACTTAACTTGTAGTAGTATGTTTATGAACGGATGGTTGATAGTCAAAAAAGGCTAGAATGTGTCTGCATCTACACATTCTAGCCTTTAATAAAGGTAATTATAAAGGGAAAGAAGCTAAAAACGTTGGTCAGATTGTTCGCCTCGCACTTGTTTGCGTTCCTTTAAACCTATCCTTTTAAAAGCTTCATTAGGTTTTTTGGGGATTGGTCCGGACAGAATCGATTCTGAGCGGAGTCTACGGTTTAAAGTTTTTTCCAGGAAAATACCGATTTGAAGGATTCTTTCAACATGAATGCCGGTATCAATCCCCATTTCCTCCATCATAAGTACCATATCCTCTGTGCAAACAAGACCTACCTCATTAGGATTTTTATAATAATATTCACCTGTTCCGGCAACAGGGCAATCGTCAAGAAAATTGGCTGGCTGCCCGCCGATTCCTCCTATTGTGCTTTCGAAACAAATCACACCTGCTTGCAAAGCCGAATAAACATTAGCTAAGCCCCAACCGCGGGTCGTGTGAAAGTGGGCAATGTGTTTCATGGGGTCAGGAATTGCATCCAGAAGCATTGAAAAATACCTGTAGACGTCGTCAGGAGTGGAGGAACCATCATGATCTGCGTGTTCGACATCGTGTGCCCCGATCTCCAGCCAATGCTTTGTGAACGAAACCGCATCTTCTAATTTTGTAGGACCGGAGATAGGACTGCCCCAGATCGTGCTCACGGTACCATTCATTTTAATTCCGGCATCCCGGGCTTTTTTAATACAGCGTTCTGCCTCTTTCCAATATTCCGGCAGGGTTGTTCCGGAGTTAGCATAATGGTGTTCTTCATCCGTTGAAACCATCATTAATATACGGTCCGGGCCGTATCCTTCCTTTTTGGCTTCAATGGCTAAATCCACGGCCCGTTCACGAATCGTAACAACGGTTAGCTCTATTTCATCCCAGTTAATATTTGCATTTTTTAAAGTTTTACTGTTACGCACACGTTTCATTAATTCATGTCTATCTTTGAACTGAGGCATATTATAGGGATTACCGAAGTTTGTCAGTTCTAAACGCTTTGCACCCGCTAGTATTAACAATTCAGCGTAAGTAGTTTTGGCATCTAACGACACGTATTTTTCTTCATGCTGGAAACCGTCGCGGATAGTAATATCCCCAATGTAGACTTTTTCTGGTTTTTTGAACATAAGAGTTTGTTTTCACCTCCAAAATAGTATTGTAACAAGTTATATTGCAACATTTATGCCAAGGGGATTTGCTATTTTACTCAATATTATGAAGTTGGCAGGCTGAATTTGCTATGTAGACAATACAATGGCTTGAAACTTAAGTAGAATATTCGGAGGGGATTAAAGGGAAACATATTTTCTGTAATAACAGCAATAAGGTTGATTATTATAATCAGTAATCATGAAACGGTAAAATAGTGTATATCAGGGTAAACAAATGGAATCAATACCGTGTATACACATGCAAAACAACTGAAAGTATTGAGAAGTAAGGGATAGCACAGAATAACATAAGCTAAAATGATAATCGACTTAGTATACAAAGGTATACAACAGCCTTTTTTAAAAAAGGTTTTTTTTTATCAAAAACATAGAGACCTGTCTAAATAACGTTTTTTGCAGTATTGGCATGTGAATTGCAAGTTATGTGGGTAACGTTGTTGCTATTTATCCAGCAATAAAGAATCTAGAGAATAAATAAAACACATTATGCAGGCAAGATTAGTACTATTCTTGGATAATGTATGCTTCAAAGAAAGAGCTTTGTTAAAGAAGCCTTTTAAAATATAAAGAAGGGAAGGATTAATACATGAAAACAAGTAGTTTCTCAGGGTTTTATAAGTTGAAGGTTGAGGAGAGACTGAAAGAAGTAGCAGAGTTTGCCAATCTAACAGAAAAAGAACAAAAGCTTATGTTGGATACAGGCGGGCTTGAAGTTTCCCAAGCTGATCATATGATCGAAAACGTAGTTGGTGCATTTCAATTACCCGTGGGTGTGGCTCTTAACTTCATGATTAATGGAAAGGACTACTTGATTCCCATGGCTATTGAAGAACCTTCAGTGGTTGCAGCAGCCAGCAATGCCGCCAAAATGGCCAGGGAGGCAGGAGGATTCTTTGCGAGCAATACAGGATCTATTATGATGGCTCAAGTGCAAGTGGTTAATGTTAAGGATCCTTTTAATGCGAAACTAAAAATACTTGAGCATAAAGAAGAAATCATTAAAATTGCTAACGATAAAGACCCCATGCTTATATCTCTGGGGGGAGGCATGAGGGATTTGGAGGTTAGGGTTCTTGATTCTATTGTTGGGCCAATGGTTGTATTGCACTTAGTTGTCAATACATTAGATGCCATGGGAGCAAACACAGTAAACACAATGGCAGAGGCAGTTGCTCCGTACGTGGAAAGAATCACTGGAGGACGTGTTTATCTTCGCATTCTCTCTAACTTGGCCGATAAAAGACTGGTTAGGGCCCGCGTGGAAATAACAAAGAATGCGCTGGGGGGCGAGGAGGTCGTGGAAGGAGTATTGGCAGCCTATGCTTTTGCTGATGCTGATCCATATCGAGCGGTCACTCATAATAAGGGCATAATGAACGGGATTACTCCGATTGTCACCGCAACAGGCAATGACACAAGGGCTATTGAATCTGGTGCTCACTGTTATGCAGCCAGAACTGGGGTCTACCGTCCTTTAACTACTTGGGAAAAGAATGAAGAAGGCAACCTAGTTGGTTCTATTGAAATGCCCATGGCCGTTGGCTTGGTCGGAGGGGCCACGAAGGTACATCCAATAGCAAAAATTGCTGTAAAAATACTTGGTGTTAAATCAGCGGCTGAATTGGGAGAAGTCATTGCTACGGTAGGTTTAGCACAAAATCTTGCAGCCATGCGAGCCCTGGCAACTGAAGGCATTCAGAGAGGACATATGTCCTTGCACGCTAGAAATGTGGCGATTATGGCTGGTGCTACAGCTGATATTCTCGATAAGGTAGTAGAGATTATGGTCAAAGAGAAAAAGGTTAGAATGGATTATGCTCAAGAGTTAATTGAAAAACTAGCTAAAAAATGAGTGTTGCTGCTAGAGAACGATTAGCAATGTTCGTTGATAAAAGCATAAGTGGAGGTTAACATGAAAAGTCTGGTAATGAGTGAAATTTATGTTGGGCAGAAGGCTTCTATGACGAAAGCAATAACTGAGGGTGATGTACTTGTCTTTGCCGGTGCTACCGGTGACTTAAATCCGGTTCATATCAATGAAGAATTTGCAAGCAAGACTAGGTTTAAAAAGCGGATTGCTCATGGAATGTTGTCTGTGAGTTTGATTGCAGCAACATTGGGTTGTGAACTTCCGGGAGGCGGTTCGATTTATGTTAGTCAAAGCGTTAAGTTCAGGGCACCGGTGTTTTTAGGAGATACTATTACTGCAGAACTTGAGGTTATTGCGAAAGATGTGGAAAAAAATAGACTTACCTTAAAAACAACTTGCTATAACCAAACTGGGCTGGTGGTCATTGAAGGAGAGGCGGTTACTATGCCGGCTAAGGACAAAACATTATAAACAATAATATTTAGTGATAGGAAAGGTGGGATGGTTATCTAAATAAATGTTTCTGACAAAGTCTATTATAAAAATGTGGAGGTGTAATTGATGAAGAGAAAGTTTTTAATTAGTTTGTTTTCTATAGTGTGCATAATATCATTGATGTTAGTTGGTTGTGGAAATGATGCCGGAACCGAAGGGGATACAGGGGACGCTGGAGGAGAAGATGAAAAATATGTTATGCGCATGACTCATGCTTATCCGGAGACCACGCAACACGGCCGTAATTCCCTGTATTTTAAAAAATTGGTGGAAGAGAAAACTAACGGTCGAGTAGAAGTACAGATTTTTCCTAATGCACAGCTCGCCGGTAGCGACAAAGAAATTAGCTTGCTTCAGTCAGGAGCAGTCGAAGCTGCGTATTCCATTTGTGGAGCTATCGAAACTATAGAACCGTTAGAAGCGATTTATACAATACCATTTATCTGGAAATCTTCTCCCTTAGATTCTACTCATTATATTATGGCAAACCAGTATGATAGTCTTATTGAAGAGACATTGAGAGAAAAATTAAAGGAAAAGGGTATTTACAGACTGGGTATTGTTAATACACAAAATGGTCAGTTCATAGCTGCTAATAACAAGCGGCCTATTTTAAAACCAGAAGATATGGAAGGACTGAAAATCAGACATTCCGGCGGATTGTTGTCGGCACTTTCAATAGAAAAACTGGGAGCTGCTCCCATAACCGTAGCAGGTGCGGAAGTCACGGTTGGATTAACTCAAGGAGTATTTGATGGGTTGCAGACGGGCATCTTACACTATCATGATGCACAATGGTACACTAAATACGTTACACTTCCATATTCCAAGTGTTACAGCATTCCAATGCTACTTAATTTGAAATGGTGGGAATCCTTGCCGGAAGACCTGCAAGACATCATTCAAAACGAAGTTATGCCAGAGGTCCAAAAATATGGTAATGATGAAACGACCAGAGGAAATAAAGAAGCATATGAAGCAATTCAAAAACCGCCCCATAATGTCGAGGTATATATGGTGCCCGACGAAGAACTAGAGGACTGGGCTAATTATAATAATGTTCGAGATGCAGCAATAGAGAAATTTTTGTCGGTTGTAGGACCGGAAGGTCAAAAATTAATTGATGAGGTTTATCGTTTGAGGGAACAACTCGAGTAGGAATGGAGGCTTGCTTCGATAAAGTATGTGCAGAATAGGGGTAATATGAATTATTACCCCTATTCTGATAATAAGAAAGGAGGGCAAAATTATGGAACATAAAATAGCCGCATTTGAAAGAAAGCTGACAAAAGTAATAACTCCTGTCGTAGCTATTGAACTTATTGTTGCCACGGCAATAGTATTTATTATAACCTTTGCAAGGTATTTTTTTAATGTTTCATGGGAGTGGACAGAAGAGTTATTAAGGTATTTAATAATTAGTTCCGCTTTCATAGCAAGTGGACCGATGGTCTATAAAGAAACTCATATAGTGATGGACTTCTTTTCCGGTAGAATAAAGGATGCTAAATTGCTTTGCCTGTTTAAAATATATAGCGCAGTTTGTATTTTAATTTGTTCCATTATACTGTTTTATTGGGGATTGTTATTAACACGGGAAGCTATAGCTTATAAGATGAAAACTTACTCCTTGATCTTTCCCCAAGCATTACCTTACAGCATCATTCCCATTTCTATGTCAGTTTTAGTTGTCTATTGTATACTAAAAATCGCCGTGACGATTGCCGCAGGATCTCAAGTTAACGATAAGGGTACGTCCGAATCTGCGATTGAAAGGGCGGAGGATTTATAAATGACGATGGCAATAGGTTTTATTCTTACTATAGTCTTGTTTATGTCAGGCATACCAATTTGGGCGGCATTATCTTTAGGAGGCATCTTCCTGATTAATTTTGTTATTGGTTCCCCTCCAACACAAATACCACTTACTTTTCTAAATAGCGTTGACAGCTTTACATTAATGGCGATTACTTTTTTCCTTATGGCTGGTTCAATAATGGCATATTGTGGTCCGTCAAAATACATCTTTGATTTTGTAAATGCCTTTTTTGGAAGAAAGAGAGGTGGATTAGCTGTCACGGCTGTTGTGATGTCGATGATTTATGCTGCCATAACAGGATCCAGCACTGCAACTCTGGCAGGAGTGGCGGAATTTGCCAGACCGGAGATGTTAAAGAAGGGATATAACAATTCATTTATTGCTTCCCTGCTGGCTGCAAGTTGTACATTAGGTCAAATGATTCCACCTAGTATTATGATGATTGTTTATGCTTCAATGGTACAATTGAACACGGGTATCATATTTATGTCAGGCGTTATACCGGGAATCTTGTCAGGTATCGTACTTTGTGTAATGGCATGGTATTTAAGTCCTAAAGCAGATAAAGATAAGCTTAATGTGAATCCGGAGATTTATTCATGGAAAAATAAAGGAAGAACCTTATTACTTGGCTTCCCGGCGATATTTATGCCAATAGCGGTCTTAGGCTCCATTTATAATGGTATTGTTACTCCCACTGAAGCAGGCGGACTAGCGGTTGTTTACAGTATTGTTATTAGCTTTCTTTACCGTAAAATGACCTGGACAGCTTTTAAAAAGACAATGATTAGTACCTTGAATTCTAATGCGATGATTTTTATATTAATTGCGGGAGCATTACTTTTTGCTAATCCCATTACCTTTCTGCGGATTCCTCAAATGATTAGTGGATTTATTATTAATATAGGATTAAGTGCCACTGCTTTGATGGTTGCATGTTTTATTCTATTCATTGTTTTAGGTATGTTTATAGATGTATTACCGGTTGTATACTTGACAGTACCTATTCTGTATCCGGCTCTGTTAGCGACAGGAGTTGATCTGATTCATTTTAATGTTTTGTTGACATTAGCAATGCAAATTGGGCAGATTTCCCCTCCCTTTGGTCTTGCCTTATATGTGTCCGCGGGTGTTTGTGATGCTCCTATTGCAGAGGTTTCTGCGGGAGTAATTAAATACATCATAGCTTACTTTATTATTGGAATAGTTATTATACTTGTACCGGCGCTTTCACTCTGGCTGCCCAGTCAGTTATTTTAAAGGAGGATATGGGAAAAAACAACACCTTTACCTGTACACTGAGGGAAACCTCATGAATATTTGGAAGCTTGAAAGTTAATCAATGAAAAAATTTTGCGGGGAGAGCAAGCTAAAAACAAAGAGTAGTAGGTTTGAGCAATCTTGTGTAAGGAAGGGTTGAGGGCCTTTTGTCTTTGTTTTTAAATTAATATATTTATTTCGGGTTTTACTGACTTAAACACATGTCTATAGTTTTAAAAAAATCTAAATCATAGTAAGGAGGAATACATGTGAGACCTTTAGAGGACATAACAGTTATTGATTTGACAAGGTTTGCTGCGGGGCCCTTTTGTACTATGCATCTTGCCGATCTGGGAGCAAAGGTAATTAAGGTAGAGCATTGGAAATCAATGGATGATGCGAGGAACTTTATACCATTTGTGGGTGATGGCGAAAAAAAGATTAGTGGATATTTTGCGCAATATAACCGTAATAAAAAGGGGATCACATTAAACTTAAAAAAACCGGAAGGCCAGGAGATTTTAAAGCGGTTAGTAAAAAAAGCAGATGCTATTGTGGAGAATTTTCGTCCGGGTGTGATGAAGAAATTCGGGCTTGACTACGATGTGCTTAAAAAGGTGAACCCGAGAATCGTATATGTAGCAATCAGCGGCTTTGGACAGTACGGCCCGCACATTCACCGGCCGGCTTTTGACACTGTTGCTCAGGCCCTCAGTGGTCTCTGGTCTATCAATGGTTACCCTGACCGGCCACCGGTTAGAGTAGGGACAATTATTGGTGATTTTTCAGCCGGACTTTATGCCGGTGTCGGTTTGTTGGCTGCCTTGCATCATGTAAGAAACACAGGGATTGGGCAGTTAGTTGATATAGGACAGGTTGACTCTACCCTAACCTTGACGGAGACGATGGTCGTAAATTATATGGTTGAGGGAAAAATTCAGAAGCCAAACGGCAATGATCATCCCTTTGTTATGCCTTACAGCGCTTTTAAAGCCAAGGATGGCTACATTTTCTTCGGAGCATATACGGATAAATTGTGGAATAAAGCTTGTGAATTCTTTGGCGAGCCAGAGTTTGCCGAGATACCTGAGATTGATACTATGGTAAAAAGACAAGTACAAAGTGTCTACGAAGAAAAAATCAAACCAAAGGTGGAAGAGTGGATATCTAGGTATACAATTGAAGAACTGATGGAAGGATTGGGTGATCATGTTCCGATTACTCCAATTAATGATGTATCAAAGGTAGTACAAGACCCACAGATTATTGCGCGCGAAATGGTAATTGAGAATGAGTATCCAGAGGGGAAAATTGGCATGATCGGTCAACCTATCAAGCTGAGTGAGACTCCTGCAAACCCCAAGGGATTAGCACCTGATTTAGGTCAGCACAACGAGGAAATTTATGGAGAGTTATTAGAAATGGGACCGGAAGAGTTAGAAATTTTAAGAGAAAAAGACGTGATTTAAAAAATATTGGGATGGCAAGAGTAGGTCGGTGACTAATTGACTGGGAACTTTCCTTTCTTGTCATAGTTTTAGTGGCGTAATCTCCTTCAAAACTTCAAGTCGTCAGCTCCTTATTGAACAAAGGCACATAAATTGGGGGAAGTCAGCAAAAACAGCCGGTTGTTTGCTTTGTTGTTCTTCGGCACAACATGGGTAGGCAGCTGGCTTTTTGAATGAAACAGGTCGGCGTTAAAAAAACATAGACGGTGTCTCTAAAAAATATTGAACTATGAACAAGATATATATATAATGTAACTGGGCGCACTTTACCAAATTTTTTGTTCCTAAGAATAGAATCTTGGGAATAGCCGATATTAAGAACATGAATAACAGGAAGGAGCGCAAAGGTGATGTATGACAAGGAGAAACTGAAGGAGATTAGCCTGTCCAAAGAGGAGTGGGAAAAAGGGCAGGTTGCCAAGACGCTGTCGAGATTCAAGGAACGCAAGGAGAATTTTGAGACTACTTCTGGCATTACCGTGGAGAGGTTGTATACTCCGCTTGAGAACCAAGATACTGATTATATGAAGGATTTAGGCATGCCTGGTGAATATCCTTACACCCGTGGTGTACAGCCAACAATGTACAGAGGACGGTTCTGGACAATGCGCCAATATGCCGGTTTTGCCACGGCAGAGGATTCCAATAAGCGCTACAGGTACTTGCTGGATCAAGGACAGACAGGGTTATCGGTGGCTTTTGACCTTCCTACGCAGATCGGATATGATTCAGATGCGGAAATAGCCCAAGGTGAAATTGGAAAAGTTGGTGTTGCGATCGATACGCTGCAGGATATGGAGACTTTGTTCAACCAGATACCACTTGATAAGGTTAGTACTTCGATGACTATTAATGCTCCGGCCTCGGTGCTTTTAGCCATGTATATTGCTGTTGCGGAAAAACAGGGGGTAACACCGGATAAGCTTCAAGGCACTATCCAGAATGATATTCTCAAGGAATATGCGGCGAGGGGTACATATATTTATCCGCCGGAACCATCTATGCGTTTGATTACTAATATCTTTGAGTTTTGCTCCAAGAATGTTCCGAACTGGAACACAATATCTATTTCAGGTTATCATATTCGTGAAGCCGGTTCGACAGCTGCTCAAGAGGTGGCCTTCACGCTAGCAGACGGCATTGCCTATGTTGATGCGGCCATTAAGGCAGGTCTTGATGTTGACGGTTTTGCCGGCAGGCTGTCATTTTTCTTTAATGCACATAACGATCTTTTGGAAGAGGTGGCAAAATTCAGGGTTGCTCGCAGACTGTGGGCAAAAATCATGAGAGAACGTTTCGGTGCGAAGAACCCGCGTTCCTGGATGCTGCGTTTCCATACTCAAACCGGTGGCTCAACGTTGACCGCACAACAGCCGGAGAACAATATAGTGCGTGTTGCCATCCAAACATTGGCCGCAGTTTTAGGGGGTACCCAGTCCCTGCATACAAATTCTAAGGATGAGGCTTTGGCACTGCCTTCTGAGGAATCAGTACGGATAGCGCTGAGGACACAACAGATTGTGGCTTATGAATCAGGTGTCTGTGATACGATTGATCCCCTGGCCGGATCTTACTATGTGGAAAGCCTCACCAATGAGATTGAAAAGAAGGCCTTGGAGTATATTGAAAAGATAGATGCGCTGGGCGGAGCGGCCAAAGCAATTGAACAGGGTTATATACAGAAGGAAATTGCCGACAGTTCCTATGCTTATCAGAAGGAAGTAGAGGCTAATGAGAGAATAGTTGTCGGTATGAATAAATTCCAGGTGGAGGAGAAACCCATTGAGGGACTGCTCCGTGTTGATCCTTCCGTGGGAGAAGCTCAGGTTAAAAAACTAAAGGCTTTAAAGGAATCCCGTGATAATGTTGCTGTTAAGTCGAAGCTTTCTGTTCTGCGGGAAGCCGCGAAAACGGATGCTAATCTAATGCCATATATTCTTGATGCTGTACGTGTTTACGCGTCGGAGGGCGAGATTTGCGATGTGATGAGGGAAATCTTCGGAGAATATAGACCGGTCGAGATTCTGTAGCTATTATTTCAAAAGACTGGATGGAGGTATGGAAAAATGTCAGAAAAACAAATTAGGGTTCTCGTTGCTAAGCCGGGATTGGATGGGCATGATCGTGGAGCAAAAGTTATTGCCCGTGCCTTAAGAGATGCCGGCATGGAGGTTATTTATTCAGGTCTGCGTCAGACACCGGAGCAAATAGTGGCGGCGGCTGTACAGGAGGATGTGGATGTTGTGGCGATGAGTCTTTTATCAGGCGCTCATAATCATCTTTTTCCCAAGGTGGTCAAGCTTCTTGCGGAAGAAGGATCTGAAGATGTTCTGGTTTTAGGCGGTGGAGTCATACCTGATGCTGATATTCCCTATCTAAAAGAAAACGGGATTGCTGAGGTATTCACACCGGGTACTCCTACCGGTAAGGTCATTGAATATATTAAAAACAACGTTAGACAAGCATAAAGTGCGAATTAGGCAGAATTCAGCGGGATTATGTCGGAGTTTCTTAGATGATTAACTATGAGCTTTATTTGACTATTTTGGGATTTTTGGTTATATTCTTAGGATAGGTGGCTTATCCCGCAAAGGGCGGTGTAGACATGGAACTTGTGCAGAAAGCGTTAAAGGGCAATCGCCGTGCCATTGCGCGGTTAATAAGCATAACAGAAAACGAAGAAAAAGAAGCGGTCACGGCATTGCGGGAAATGTTCCCCTTGACAGGGAAGGCCCATATAGTTGGGATTACGGGTCCGCCCGGTTCCGGAAAGAGCACCATGACAGACAAGCTTGTAAAAGAGCTGCGTAAGAGAGGGAAGAAAGTGGCAATCCTGGCTGTTGACCCGGCGAGTCCCTTTTCGGGAGGAGCTATTTTAGGGGATCGCGTGCGGATGTCCGATCTCAATTTGGATGAAGGGGTATACATTCGCAGTTTAAGCACACGAGGTAAGCTGGGAGGTTTATCCAAGGCTACGCATTATGCGGTGAAGATTCTTGATGCTTGTGGATTTGATTACATATTTATCGAGACAGTAGGTGTCGGGCAATCCGAGGTTGATATTATTAAAACAGCGGATTCGATTCTTGTTGTGACGGTTCCCGGGTTGGGAGACGATATCCAGGCTATCAAAGCCGGGATCTTGGAAATAGGCGATATTTTTATTGTCAACAAGGCAGACCGAGACGGGGCTAACCGTGTGGTCATTGAATTGGAAATGATGCTCGGGCTTAACGCCGAAAAGGATGAATGGGATCATCCGATTTTAATGACGGTAGCTTCGGAAAATAAAGGGATAATTGAAGTGGTTGAGTCTGTTATCAGACACAAGGAACACCTGGATAAAACAGGATTGTTAGGAAAACGGCGCAGGGAGCGTTTAGAGACGGAAGTGTTAGAACTGGTAGTCCAGAATATGGCCCGTTACGTTAATGAGAAATTTGTCAAAGGCGGAAGCTTTCAGGAAGAGATAGACAAGCTGGTAAGAAAAGAAAACGATCCGTATACCCTGGTACAAAGTATTCTTGCGGATACTGTGAAATAGAGGGAGGCTGAGAATTATGAAGGTTTTATGCGTTGATCACATCGGCATTGCGGTGAAAGACTTGGAAGAATCATTGAAATTCTACACCGAAGTGCTGGGATTAGAGGTAATAGGAAAGGAGGTTGTTGAAGAGCAAAAGGT
Organism: Clostridia bacterium; assembly: GCA_018433675.1. Classification (GTDB taxonomy): domain Bacteria; phylum Bacillota; class Peptococcia; order DRI-13; family SM3-B62; genus SM3-B62. The sequence continues at coordinate 46,464 of JAHDQS010000005.1, read as the reverse complement.
AAAGGTTGCTTTTCTTCCTTGTGGGGACAGTGAGTTAGAATTGTTGGAATCCACTTCACCAGACGGACCCATCGCCAGATTCATTGAAAAGAATGGTGAGGGCATCCAGCATATTGCCCTGCGTGTGGACAACATCGAAGAAGCACTGGCCGAGCTGAAAGAAAAAGGCGTCAGATTGATTGATGAGAAGCCTCGTTACGGGGCAGGTGGTGCCAGTATTGCCTTTGCGCACCCGAAAGCTACCAAGGGCGTTTTGCTCGAGCTTTCTCAAAGGAAGTAATAAATATTAGCGGAAAAGAGAGGTAGTTCGAAAAATGAGTACAAGAGAAAAAATCGATGATTTGTTCGAACGCAGTAAAAAGATTGAAATGGGGGGCGGTCCGAAAGCTGTAGAAAAACAGCATCAGAAAGGCAAGTTGACTGCCCGGGAAAGGATCAACAAGCTGCTAGACCCCGATTCCTTTACGGAAATCGATAAATTTATGACACACCGCTGCGTAAACTTTGATATGGCCGGGAAAGAAGCCCCCGGGGAAGGTGTTGTAACCGGTTACGGGACAATTGAGGGGCGTCTGGTGTATGTCTTTGCCCAGGATTTTACCGTTCTCGGCGGTTCATTAGGTGAAATGCACGCGAAAAAAATATGCAAGGTCCTGGATATGGCCATGCAAATGGGAGCTCCTTGTATTGGACTGAACGACTCCGGCGGGGCAAGAATCCAGGAGGCTGTCGACGCCTTAAGCGGTTATGGAAAGATCTTTTATCGGAACACACTGGCCTCCGGTGTTATTCCTCAAATATCCGTAATAATGGGACCCAGCGCTGGCGGCGCGGTTTATTCGCCTGCTATCACCGACTATGTCTTTATGGTCAAAAACATTTCTCAAATGTTTATCACCGGACCTCAGGTCATTAAAGCCGTTACAGGGGAGGAAGTTACTTCCGAAAAGCTGGGCGGGGCTATGACTCATAACCGTGTCAGTGGGGTAGCGCATTTTGCGGCAGAGGACGAGGAGGATTGTTTTGGGCAAATCAGAAAACTGATGAGCTTTTTACCTTCCAATAACCTGGAGGAACCGCCTTATCTGGAAACGGGAGACAGCCCTGAGCGCATGGATGAAGCCCTAAATGAAATCATTCCGGATAATCCTAATGCGGCTTATGATATGGTCGAGGTAATTAAAAAGGTTGTTGATAACGGGGAGTTTTTCCAGACCATGCAATACTATGCAACAAATATTCTCACCGGCTATGCCAGGGTAAACGGCAGAGTCATCGGGATAATTGCCAACCAGCCCAGGTTTATGGCGGGTTGCCTGGATATTAATGCCTCCGACAAAGCGTCCCGGCATATCCGTTTTTGTGATGCCTTTAATATTCCCATTGTGAACTTCGTTGATGTTCCGGGTTACCTGCCGGGAACAAATCAGGAGTTTGGAGGAATCATCAGGCACGGGGCTAAGCTTTTGTACGCGTACTCGGAAGCTACGGTGCCTAAAATAACGATTGTAACAAGAAAGGCATATGGTGGCTCATATTTAGCCATGTGTTCGCGGGACTTAGGGGCAGATCAGGTTTTTGCTTGGCCGACAGCTGAAATTGCCGTCATGGGTGCCGATGGTGCTGCTAACATCATTTTCCGTAAAGAAATAGAGGGTGCCGACGATCCGGTAGCTAAGAGAGCGGAAATGATTGAGGAATACAAGGAGAGGTTTGCAACACCGTATGTAGCAGCCGAAAGAGGTTTTGTTGATATTGTTATTGAACCTCAGGAAACTCGTCCGCGTTTGGCGAATGCCTTAGAAATGCTGGCCACAAAGCGCGAGACGCGTCCGGCGAAAAAACATGGTAATATTCCCCTCTAGCCCTGAAAGGAGGCAAAAGCTATGCTGTCATTCGGTTTAACTGTTGCGGTCATAGGTATAGGAGTCGTTTTTCTCGAGCTGATCTTATTGATATTTATTATTAAAGGAATCTCTCTTTTCGCAAGTACAATTGAAAAGAGAAGGAATCGTATCGATAAAGGGAAGGAAAATCATCAGGAGACAACGGGAACGACTTTGAAAATCGAGGCTTGCGAAGACAATGATGAAATAATTGCGGTTATCGCTGCCGCTGTGGCCAGTATGTCTCATGGTACGGCCTATGTGAAAGCTATCCGATGCTTGCCGGGTACAAATGCTCCTGCCTGGAGTTATGCAGGACGCAGTGAGACAATGAACCTGCGGCAAGAGTGCTATTGAAAAAAAGCTTAAGTCTAATACGAAGAGGAGAGTTAAGGATGAAAAAATTTCAAATAACAGTAAATGGGAAGGCTTATGAAGTTGAAGTAGAAGAAATAGGAGGAAGTTCTGCTCCGGCAGCGAGACCGGCAGCTGCACCTATAGTATCGCAAGCACCTGCACCGGCTGCTCCTGCTCCTGCTGCACCAAAAGCTGCGGCACCTACCCCGGCTGGCGCTTCGGTGGTAACTGCACCGATGCCCGGTAAGATACTGTCGATAAAAGCAAAGGTAGGGCAACAGGTTAATGACGGAGATTTGCTGTTGACACTGGAAGCTATGAAGATGGAAAATGAAATATTCGCCGAGTCTGCAGGTACGGTCAAAGAGATCAGAGTGAGTGAAGGTTCTACCGTTGACTCTGATGAAGTACTTGTGGTTATAGGTTAATGTGCAACAGGATTATTCGTATTAACGTGAGAGGGGATGAACTTCTACCATGCAGATAGATTTCTGGGGCGCATTACATGACCTGGTGGTGGGGACCGGCTTTACATCGATGGATCTCCAGCAGATTATAATGCTGCTCATATCATTTGTACTTCTTTATTTGGCTATCGTGAAAAAATTCGAACCCTTGCTTTTACTTCCCATAGCCTTTGGTATGCTTTTGGTAAACCTGCCTAATACCGGTTTGATGGACGGACCTACCCTGGGTATCGATCCGGTGACGGGCCTGGAAAAGACCCAGCCGGGAGGTTTGCTGTGGTATTTGTACCAGGGAGTGAAGCTGGGCATTTATCCACCCCTGATTTTCCTGGGTGTCGGGGCCATGACCGATTTCGGTCCCTTGATTGCTAACCCGAAAACCTTACTGTTGGGTGCTGCGGCTCAGTTGGGTATCTTTTTCACCTTTATCGGAGCACTCTTTTTAGATTTCTTGCCTTTTTTAAGTTTTTCAGCGAAACAGGCAGCTTCCATTGCTATTATCGGTGGAGCCGACGGACCTACCGCTATTTTCCTTACCTCCAAGCTGGCTCCGGAACTATTGGGGGCGATTGCGATAGCAGCGTACTCATATATGGCGCTGGTTCCGATTATCCAGCCGCCAATCATGCGGGCCCTGACCACTAAGGAAATGCGAATGGTTAAAATGGACCAATTACGGCCGGTATCAAAGCTGGAAAAGATAGTATTTCCGATTGCAGTTGCCATCATAGTCATTTTGCTCTTGCCGGCCTCCGCACCCTTGATCGGTATGCTAATGCTGGGAAACCTGTTTAGAGAATCCGGGGTTGTGGCACGCTTAAGCGATGCGGCGCAAAATGCCATTAACAATATTGTCGTCATCTTCCTGGGTGTAACAGTCGGCGCAACAGCCAATGCCGAGGCATTTCTTTCCTTTGAAACAATCTCGATAGTAGTGCTGGGTCTGATTGCTTTTTGTGTGGGTACAGCCGGAGGTACACTGCTGGGTGTTGCCATGTATTATCTTTCCGGCAAGAAGGTTAATCCGCTTATCGGTTCAGCCGGGGTCTCCGCTGTTCCTATGGCTGCCCGTGTTTCCCAGGTAGTTGGACAGAAGGATAACCCCAAAAACTTCCTGTTGATGCACGCCATGGGGCCAAACGTGGCCGGTGTAATCGGTTCTGCCGTTGCGGCCGGAGTCCTGTTGACCTTGTTTCAATAGATTTTAGGTGGATGTTAACTTATAACGAAAAAATTTTTTAAAAGATTAAGTGCACCTCAAATGTTGGATAGAAAATCTGGCATGTGGAGGTGCGCTTTAATTTTTATGGTTATTCATGGTAAAAGATTCTAAAATAGTTGTTTTTTATGAAAGTATAAAACATTTAATTGCAGTTCATAATAAGGGTAGAAAAAGATTTGGTTCCCCTCAAAGGTCACATTCTTTTGAAGGGAGGTGAAATAATAATGAGCAGAAATACCAACAAGCCCGCAGTTCAGGGAGCAGCTTATGCCTTAGATCAGCTTAAGTACGAGATTGCTAATGAACTGGGGTTGGCAAACTATCAGCAGAGCGACAAAGGCCAGCTGACATCCCGCCAGAACGGCTATGTCGGAGGTTATATGACGCGGAAGCTGGTGCAGTACGCCGAAGATGCTCTTTCTAAGAATCAAGGCCAGCTGTAATAATGAACAAAACAAGCAGGAATGCAGGTTCCTGCTTGTTTTTAATACTGCAGAAAAATCAATGAAGATAATGTTCGACCTCATCGGGAGGCATACCGGGATGGAGAGCAAGGGCCAGGGCCATCGCGATAACCCGGGCGGTATTGGTAATTTGCTCATCTATTTCTTTCGGTGTTACGGTTAATTGTCCGCCGAAGGGTTCCAGGACTTTGGCGATCATTTCATTGATAGCTATGGGTTGGAGTCTCATATACATGTCTTGCAGGGCCGGGTTCGCATTGAGATGGTTGAACAATTGCTCCATGGTTTGATGGGCGATGATACCTGCCTGAACGACTGTCGGAACGCCGATGGCAATTACAGGTACGCCCATTGACTCAGGGTTGATGCCCATCCTCGTGTTGCCAATGCCCGAGCCGGGGCTGATTCCCGTGTCGGAGATTTGTATACTGGCGTTTATCCTTTCGACGCTGCCTGCTGCTAAAGAGTCAATACAGATTAGTACATCTGGTTGAACTCTGTCGACAGTTCCTTTAATGATTTCGGCTGTTTCAATACCTGTAAGTCCTAACACACCGGGAGCCATCACGGATACGGGTCTTAAACCTTGCTGCAATTCGACCGGAGCGTAATGGAAAAGGTGCCTGGTAGCCATTGATGAATTGATTACTTTTGGTCCAAGGGAATCCGGTGTTGCATTCCAATTACCTAAACCAACGACCAGAATGGAAGAGTCATCTTTTAGAGGCAATACGTTACTTAAGCATTTTGCCAGTATTTCCCCTATTTCCTTATGCACAATTTTATTATTGACTCTTAGAGCCTCTGTTTCCATAGTTATGTAAGTTCCCTGTTGCCTTCTCATGATTTGTTCGCCTTGTTCGTTAAGGATGGTAATTGTTCTGATTGAACAATTGTCAAAGGTTTCTTCATCCATTTTTACTCCCGGAATTTCCCGTCCTGTCTCACCACGCAGCAAATCATGCGCTTCTACGGCCAGATCCAGGTTGATCCCTAATAGTCTGTACAGCTCACTGGTTTGCAAATCAACACCCCATTGTTATTGTTTTGCCGTTATTTTTTACTATTTATTACTTTTATATGTGGCTAAAATAAAATTTGGTAAAAAAGAAAAACGTCGTTTGTTCATTTCGGGAGAAAATGACAAAAAACGACGCTTGCATAGTGTTGAAAAGGGGAACAATGAGAAGTATCAGATGTCCAAGGAAGAATAAGTCCTTTTCTATATCTATTGTTTGCAAAAAGGATTATTATTATTATCGGCGAAATAAGGTAATGAGGAGTTGCCATGTATAATGCGGGTAATAGCAGGATCGGCCAAAGGCCGTAATTTAAAATGCTTAAAAGGAAACACGATCAGGCCGACGCTGGACAGGGTCAAAGAATCGGTATTCAATGTTTTGGGTGTTCTGATTCAGGAATCGTTCTTCCTGGACCTTTTTGCCGGCACAGGTTCGATGGGAATTGAAGCGTTAAGCAGAGGAGCAAGTTTTTGTTGTTTTAATGATGTTCAGAGAAAATCTTGTGATATAATAAGGTCAAATATACAAAACTGTCAGTTGGAGGAAAAGAGCAGGGTTTTCAACATGGAGGCACTGCGTCTGATCGAGTATCTTGACAGAAAGGGAATGTTAAGGTTCGATATCGTGTATCTTGATCCGCCCTATGCCAAGGGATTGTATACGGAGATGCTGACAGCTTTGGCGCAATCTGCCCTACTGCAAGATGAAGCGGTAGTGATTGCGGAAAGCGGGAATAAGGAAATTTTACCTGAGAAAATAGGTGGATTGACTGCGGTAAGAAATAAAGCTTATGGTGACACGCGAATCTGGTTCTATCAAATGATTTATGATTAATGGATTAATGGAGGGAGAATAATGGAAGTGCTACGCTTGATAGAAGAATTCGAGAATATTGTTGAGGAATGTTCACGTATTCCCATGACGGGTAAGTTGATTATGAATGAGGATACGGTGTACAATTTTATTGATAAAATGAGGGTGCTCCTTCCGGAAGCTATCCAAGAGGCAGAATGGATTATGCGGGAAAGGGAAAGGTTGATTGGAGAGGCGGAGCGTGAGGCCGAGACGATTATTGAGGCTGCTAAAGCTAAACTGCAGCGTCTGGCAGGAGAGAGTGAGGTTGTCAGGCTGGCAAAATCCCAAAGTGAAGAAATTATTGATAACTCCAAGCAGGTTGCGAAGGAGGTTACTCAGGGAGCTTTGAGTTATGCCGACGATGTGATGATGCAACTGCAGGCGGAGCTGGAGAAAACCTTACAGGTTGTGAGGGCGAGCAGAGAAGAGTTAAGGGGAAACCAGCGCGAAAGAAAGGAATAATCGTTTTTGGTCGGTTCAATCAGTTAGGTGTCTTGCCATGGCGAGAACTGCCGATAGGAATAGAAAAACCAGTAATATTAGGATAAAGGCTTTTGCTGCTAGAATAAAATTGTACTTAAAAAGAAGGGTGGGGCCGTCGATGTGTCGGATGACGTTGAAGACAGGTGTCGCCGTTTCTGTGTGCAGAAAGTTTTTTGTTGAAGCGAGTACATAGGCTAATACGGCTGAAAGCAGACCTTGCAGTATTCTACAAATATGGTAAAGGTGAGTGCGAATGTTGGAGCCTGCCAGGATACTGACCACTTGTGCTTGAATCGAAAGACCACTCCAACCCATCAGGAGGCTGATTACTGCTGCTTGTTGCGGTAAGGACAATTTAAAGAGGGAAGCTTCCTTTAAGCCAAGCGTCATTTCCCAAAAGCCTGTAGCCAATGGTTTGCTCAAAAAATCAGGCAAGGCTGTCGGGTGAAGCAACAGAAGACTTATCGTTTCCAAATACTTTTGCAGGCCAGAGGAAGAGAGCAGTTTGATGATGACCGCAAAGAGTACCACAAAACCGCCAATCAGGGTAATATTGTTGATCCCCTTTTTAATTCCGTCCCCCAAAAGGGTGCCGAGGGGCTTGCGTTTTTTCTGTGCGGCCAGGAATGTACTTAAGGCCCTTTTGATGATGCCGGGTGAAAAGTCTGTGTATTGTCCTTTGGCAAACGGCAGCAGTCCCAGAATTATCCCCAGTATGATATTGGAGGTATAATGCGAAAATGCTGTAATCAAACCAAGCTGTTGGCTATCGAACATTCCGACCGCAACGGCGACGAGGATAAAGACGGGACTGGAGTTATTTGTAAAGGCCACAAGTCTTTCGCACTCTGCAGTCGAGCACAGTTTTTCTTCATGCAAACGTCTTGTAAGTATTGCGCCCATAGGGTAGCCTGAGGTAAAACCCATGGCGACGACAAAAGCAGTTGAACCCGGCAGCTTAAAAAGAGGTCTCATTAGTGGTTCCATCAAGATGCCCAGTGTTTTGACTATACCTAGTCCTAAAAGTATTTCGGCCATGATAAAAAACGGCAGCAATGATGGGACCAGTACAAAAGCCCATAATTCCAACCCGTGTTTTGCACCCTCCAAGGCCCCCTCCGGCCAGATGAAAAGGCCGATTAATAGGAATAAGGCAAAGAGGGATAATATAAGAGAGAGGAAAAATAATCTAACGGTACTGTATTTAATTATCATAATGCGCCATCCCCTGAAGTACTCTCTTTAATAAATATGAAAACAGGGAATTGCTATGACAAGTATTTGTGCGTTCGCTAATTGGTTAATTACATGGATAAAGGTGGTCAATATGAGAAAAAAAGTCGGGCTGGCGCTTGGAGCGGGTGGAGCTAAAGGGCTTTCCCACATCGGTATTTTGCAGGTCATTAAAAGGGAAAATATACCGGTTGATTTCATTGCCGGTTCGAGCATGGGCGCAATAGTAGGGGCAGCTTATGCTGCCGGTGCGGACCCGGATTTTATGGCGAAACTGGCCTGTAAGTTGAACCAATCGCATTTTGTGGATGTCACAATTCCCAAAATGGGTCTTTTGAGGGGAGAAAAGGTGCTGGAGATTGCTCGTTTGTTGACGCATAATAAGGATTTTGACCAGTTAAACATTCCGCTTTCCGTAATCGCAACGGATATTGAGAGAATGGAAAGGGTGGTCTTTAAGGAGGGTAATATTGCCTCGGCCATTAGGGCCAGCATCTCGATTCCCGGCATTTTCAATCCTGTTCGTATCGACGGGAAACTATTGGTGGACGGGGCTGTTAAGGATAGGGTACCGATCAGTGTTGTCAAAGAGATGGGGGCTGATATCGTTATTGGAGTCGACGTCAACTATTATCAGCAATATGAGGGAGATGTGGTACAGGTAAATAACATTTATGATGTTATCAGCCAGTCAATTAACATACTGGAAAGTGAAATCAGCAAGATCAAGCTTAAAGAAGCGGACATTTTAATTACACCTGATATGAGGAAGGTTGCCGTTTTGGATTTTAACAAGGTTGAGTTTTGTATCGAAGAAGGAAGAAGGGCAGCGGAAGAAAAATTGAGCGGACTATTAAAAGCAGTCGGTTTGTAGAACAGGTCCTCGGCGGTAATCTTGGTTTCCCGTTCTTTGGGATACTTCGGGATAAGCGAGGTTATAAAGGTTTGTAGCAAGAGTATCCATTTCCCAAAAAGCATTAAAAGACTCATCATTGCGGCAGTATTTTTTTGCATGGGCTGCTTTGACAATGACGGGCAGATCTGATGCGGAGGAGATTGTTTTTAAAAGCGTCTGGCCCTTCTTACTGAAACCCAGGACACGCAGATAGGGAGGCCCTTTTTTTATGTGCTTTTCGTTATCACGTGTGTAGTTTAGCAGCAGATGGATTAGAAAACGCTGCAACCTGGTATAGGTAAAGCGTTTTGTTTTTAATTTACCCAGAAATTCTGTGGTATCACCGCATTCTTGAGCAAGAGCCGAGATCCTGTTTTCCAGCCCTTCTGTAACATCAACTATTTGGCATATTTCTTTTTCCGTGCTGCGCCTGAGTAGGGTCATGATTTGAGGAGAAAAGGTCTGCGGGGTCACCGGACAGCAGCCTTGTAAGTATTCCTTTTTCAGCAGCATATATGCGGCTGCGGGCAGGTGCGGGTGGATTTTTTCCAGAGAAAGCAAAAAACCGCTTGATTGTGTTACGGACAGTTCGTTTCTGAGCGCTGTGGCGCTGGGGAAAACGCCTTCTTGCAATTTGAGGCTTTCGTAGCCAAGTCCTTGGCGCTTGATAATGACGGGCTGCATTTTTATGTCTAACTCTTGTAATACCTGTAGGTAGGTAAGAGCCAGCACGTTGTTGGGTTTTGACCATAGTTCCGTCTTGCCGGGAAATTCGGTTTTTAATGCTGTTGAACGGGCTTTTGGATAGGACATTCCTTGTTTTAAGGAGTGTTTTAGCTTTTTTCGAAAGGCTGCGGTTTCATGTGTTAAAATCTTTACTGTTTCTTGCATGGCTTCAGCGCAGACGTTTTCGGCACCAAAGGCCAGATGCGAGACTACTCCGGTACTGTGGAGTGTTTCGATACCGCCGCGGGCAAACCAGTAAGCACTGCGAGTTGCATAGAGCACCGGAAGCTCAAAAACTACATCAGCACCGGCAGCAATGGCCATTTCCGTCCTGGCCCATTTGTTAACTATTGAAGGTTCTCCTCTTTGGGTGAAATTACCACTCATCACGCAAACGACGGCGGATGAGGAGGATGCTTTCTTCGCTGCCTGCAGGTGATATAAGTGCCCGTTATGAAATGGGTTATATTCGCAGATGATTCCTACAACGTTCATAGTCGGCCTCCAAATGTATGGAAAGTTTAATCTACTTCAATTATATAAAAAAAACACTTAAAAAAATATGATTTGATATAGGAAATTCGCAGAAAGTGGCGAATATATATAGATTTGGTGAAGAAAAATTCCAGAGGGGGTCAAATTAAATGAATTTGGTTGAGAAAATCAAAGCAAAGGCGAAACAGAATAAGCGAAGGATTGTACTGCCTGAGGGAACAGAACCGAGAACCGTTCAGGCTGCCCAAATCATCCAAGCGGAAGGTCTGGCTAAGGTGACTTTACTAGGTGATGAAAAGGAAGTTAAAGAGGTCGCCAAGTCGGTGGGGGCGGAATTAGACGATATTACGATAATTAATCCTGTAGAGGCTCCTTGTTTTGCTTCGTATGTTGATGAACTTGTGGAAATACGCAAGAAAAAGGAATTAAAGCGTGAGGAAGCGGAAAAGCTGATGAAGAATACGCTCTATTTTGGGGCGATGATGGTGTATAAAGGCGAGGTAGAAGGATTCGTCGCCGGGGCCGAAAACACAACGGGGAATGTTTTAAAACCGGCCTTGCAGATCATCAAGACTGCTCCCGGGATTACGGTTGTTTCCGGTGCGTTTATGATGGTTACTCCGGTAAAAGAATTTGGGGAGGAAGGGGTTTTTGTTTTTGCCGATTGTGCCGTAACCCCTAATCCAACAGCAGGGCAATTGGCGGAAATAGCCTATTGTTCCGCCCAGACTGCAAGGGATTTAGTCGGTATGGAGCCAAAGGTAGCGATGCTGTCTTTTTCGACAATGGGCAGTGCAAAGCATGAACTTGTTGAAAAGGTTGTCAGGGCTACCAGGCTGGCCAAGGATAAGTATCCCGATTTACAGATAGACGGTGAATTGCAGCTGGATGCAGCTATAGTGCCTAAGGTTGCAGCATCAAAAGCCCCTGATAGTAAGGTCGCCGGCAAAGCAAACGTTCTTGTTTTCCCTGATCTGCAAGCGGGTAATATCGGCTACAAGCTAGTTCAGCGTTTAGGCCTGGCAGAACCGATTGGACCTGTACTACAGGGTATGGCCAAACCGGTCAATGATCTTTCCAGGGGTTGCAGTGTAGAGGATATAGTTAACACTGTCGCTATGACCTGTTGTCAGAAGTTAAGCTAAATTAAAGATAAAGCAAGAGATATAGTTGGGGGGTGCTATGTATTGTGGAAATAAGAGCAACGGTTTTATGTGAAAACACGGTTTCAGGAAACTTAGGTGCTACGGCAGAACATGGATGGGCAGTGTTCATAGAAACAAATCATGGTAACTTTCTGTTTGACACAGGGCAGGGATTGTCGTTGGTTAACAATGCCTTGTTTTTCAAAAAAGACCTTTCTACCATCAAGGGGATTATTATCAGTCATAACCATTCCGATCATACGGGCGGACTACTGGCGGCGTTGTCAATGGTTCCTTCACCGGTTGATGTGTACTCTCATCCGGATTTCTTTAAGGAATGCTATATTAATCGCAACGGCAAAATGTATATAGGGGTGCCCTTTAGCAAAGTTGCTCTTGAGAGCAGTGGCGCGAACTTTATTTTCAGTGCTGAATTCAGGGAAATTGCTCCCAGACTGCATCTAACAGGACAAATACCCCGGGTAACAGATTTTGAAACAGGGGATCAGGATATTGTGTGCAAGGAAGGAAATGATTTTATCAGGGATCCGGTGAACGATGATCAATCTATTGTGATTGAAACAGAAAAAGGGTTGTTCATCATTTTAGGCTGTTCCCATGCCGGAGTAATTAACATAATTGATTATGCAATCAAAAAAACAGGCCAAGACCATATCCATACAGTTATTGGCGGTACTCATTTGGGAATGTCAAGCGAAGAGCAGGTCAATAAAACCATTGAAGCTCTAAAGACATTCAACATCGAACACCTTGGGGTATCCCATTGTACCGGTTTAGATGTATCTGCAAAACTGGCTCAGGAGTTTAAGGACAGATTCTTCTTTTGCAACGTAGGTACGGTCGTTACAATATGATTATCCGACCACTTCTTGACAAAGAAATATTATCTTTATATAATTAGTAGCAGGTTTTGCTAAAAAGCGCAGCGATGCTGCGTCTTTCTTCTGTCGTGTGTACGGCAAAGCAAGAGCCCTTTCGGCATAACCGTAGTTTCGGTGCTAAACGGGGTGATGGCGTATGAAGGTGAATGTTGTTCGTTTGTTGGGTGAACCGGGGAATAGTACGGCAATCGATTATTCTTTGGAAATAGGAGAGAGCATGGGAGATGTATCCTTTGTAGGTCCGGTTCATGTCAAAGGAAGTGTTGTTAATAACGGGCAATCGCTGGAATTGTCGGTTCGCGTTGAGGCGAGGCTTTCTTCTCATTGCAGCAGGTGTCTTGAGACTGTACAGGAGTCCCACGCTTTTGATTTTAAGGAGAGGTATTCTCATTCTTCCAAAGAGGGTTTTTTTGCAGCTGATGCTAATGAGGATGTTATTGAGCTTCAGGATGACTATCTGGATATTGATGAGGCGGTCAAGGATGGGATTTTACTCAATCTTCCGATGAAGTTTTTGTGTTCTCCGGATTGTCCCGGGATATGTCCGCATTGTGGAAAAAACCTGAAAAACGGTCGGTGTGACTGCCAAACTGTTAATGTCGATCCCAGGCTTGCCATATTGTCAAAGCTTAAGGAAAAAAGTTAGATAACAGGTAACACGGAAAAAAATTGTATCTTAGCGGCCGAGGCGGGACTTTGGCTGTTTTGATCGGATAAGGAGGAGGTGGTTTGAATGGGAGTACAGCAGCACCGCCGTTCCAAAGCAAGAAAACGCCAGAGAAGGGCTGTTGTTATGAAAATGGAGAAGCCAAATGTGGTAACTTGCCCTCAGTGCCATGAGTTTAAGCAGCCCCACAGGGTTTGCCCCGCATGTGGCTATTATGATGGACGTAAGGTCGTAGAGGTTGAAGGAAAATAGTTTACTAAAAGAGAAGGCATGATATGCTTTCTTTTTTCTTTATAGGGGTGGAATAAAAAACAAAAAAAAACACCATTATTTACTTGAAAATACTTTCGGAATTATTTATACTAGGTATTGAGACCTGGTACTAAAAAGAAGGAGATGAATTAACGGTGGTACGCAGGTTAGAAAAAGAGAACAGGCAGAAAGAGCTTTCACATCTTCTTGCCGATAATCCCTTCACAACAGATGAACAGCTGGCAAAAAAATTTGGGGTTAGCGTACAGACTATCAGGTTAGACAGAATGGAAATGGGCATACCGGAACTAAGGGAAAGAACAAAGCAGGTAGCAAGACAGGTCTATGATAAAGTTCGTTCGATGTTAAACCATGAGTTTGTCGGTGAACTTCTGGAATTGAAACTGGAGGATTACGCGGTTTCAGTGATGGAGGTAGGTCAGGAAATGGTTGCCGAAAAAAGCCAGGTATGTAACGGTGATTATATTTTTTCTCAGGCCAATACACTGGCCATAGCCCTAATCAACGCTGACGTTGTGCTGACAGGAAGTGCTAGGCTAAGGTTTAGGAGACCCGTATATCTGAAGGAAAAAATTGTTTCCCGGGCTGTCTTGGCCAGGAAAAAGTCCAACAAGTATTTAATTAAGGTCGTGTCGAAGGTCGGAGCAGAAGAAGTTTTTGTCGGTAAATTCGTCGTTGTTGCGAGATAGGAGGAGATGGCTTGAGAATCGCTGTCGATGCTATGGGCGGAGATCACGCGCCTCAGGAGGTAATCCTGGGGGCATTGGACGCCATGAAAGAATATCCCGAGATTAAATTGATTTTTGTCGGCAACAAAGAGGAGATCAAAAGATACATAACGCAGGAAATATTGGAGGCAGAAGGTCAGAAGGTTACGATTGTTGCTTGCGATGAAGTGATTGGCATGGATGAACATCCCGCCTTGGCCTATCGCAAGAAGAAGAACGCATCCATAAGTGTTGCTACAGGGCTTGTTAGGGAGAAGAAGGCTGATGCTGTAATTTCAGCCGGGAATACCGGGGCGCAGATGGTGGCAGCGCTATTTAAGCTAGGAAGGTTGAAGGGTGTTGATAGACCGGCGATCTGTACGGTGATACCTGCTTTGACAGGGCCAAAAGTACTTTTAGATGTGGGCGCGAATGCAGACTGTAAGCCGGAAAATCTTGTGCAATTTGCTTTAATGGGCAGCGTGTATGCTGAAAGGATTATTGGGATTAAAACACCGAAGGTTGCTTTGATCAGTAACGGAGAAGAAGCAACAAAGGGTAATGACTTGGTGCAGAAAGCTTATGAGATTCTGCAAAATGAGTCCTCAGTTCAGTTTCTGGGAAACGTTGAGGGCCGAGACGTTTTAATGGGGAAAGCTGATGTCATGGTTTGTGACGGTTTTGTCGGTAATACTATCCTCAAGGTAATAGAGGGAACTGCCGGGGCAATTTTTACTCTACTGAAAGAGGAGATATCAAAAAGTTCTCGCGGTAAGCTGGGGGCAGTTCTTTTAAAGCCTGCTTTTGGAAGTATCAAGGCGCGCCTTGACTATTCGGAGCATGGCGGGGCCCCGTTATTAGGGGTGGACGGGGTCAGCATTATCTGTCATGGGAGTTCCAAAGCCCCGGCGATTAAAAACGCAATCCGCGTAGCTATCGAGTGCCATAATAGTAATTTTGTGAGCGCGCTTCAGGATGGCGTTGTATTTCATGGATAACCTGGAGGTTGGTGAAGAAATGGCCAAATCATTAAGGTCGGCCGGTATAGTTGGGCTCGGTTCATACCTGCCCTCGACAAGAATAACCAATGCCGATTTGGAAAAGATGGTAGAAACAACAGATGAGTGGATTATGAAAAGAACAGGCATCAAGGAGAGAAGGAGAGCCTCTCCTGAGGAGGCTGCTTCCGATTTGGGTACTAAGGCTGCCCTCAAGGCCCTTGACAATGCGGGTGTGACACCTGCTGAGGTGGATTTAATAATCGTAGCCACCGTTACGCCGGATTCTCTTCTGCCCGCTACGGCGTGTATCATACAGGATAATATTAAGGCCGAAAAAGCGGCAGCTTTTGATTTGATGGCGGCTTGTTCTGGTTTCCTGTATGCTTTGGCTACCGCAAACAATTATGTGGCGACAGGGATGTATGATACCGTCCTGGTGGTTGCTACGGAGGTCCTGACCAGGGCCACTAATTGGCAGGATAGAGGGACTTGTATTCTCTTCGGCGACGGAGCCGGAGCGGCGGTTGTGAAAGCAGTGGAGGAAGGGAAGGGCTTTCTGTCCTTTGACCTGGGTGCCATTGGAGCCGGCGGTGATCTGCTGAAGATACCGGCGGGAGGGTCTCGTAAACCCGCGACACATGAAACGGTTGATAAAAACGAACACTGTATTCAAATGTCCGGAAATGAGGTCTACAAGTTTGCTGTTAAAATCATGGGTGATGCCTCATTAAAAGTGTTGGAAAAGGCTGGGTTGGACAGGAAGGATGTTGATTTTCTCGTGCCGCATCAAGCTAATACCAGGATTATCGATGCGGCCTTAAAGAGGCTGGAGCTGCCTCCGGAAAAGGTCTACTTAAACTTGAGCAATTATGGTAATATGTCCGGCGCTTCTATCCCGGTAGCCCTTGATGAAACAGTAAAAAAAGGTTTAATAAAGACGGGTGATGTCGTTATTTTAGTAGGATTTGGTGGTGGCCTGACGTGGGGGGCTTGTGTGATGCGATGGGTGATGTAAGTTGAAGACAATTTAAAAATTGAGAGGGGTAAGAGTTTGATGAGTTCATCTTTACATACCAGTTTATGTGATTTGCTTGGAATAGAGTATCCGATCCTACAAGGTGGCATGGCGTGGGTTGCGACTGCAGAATTGGCCGCAGCCGTGTCGGAAGCGGGAGGTCTGGGGGTTATCGGTGCGGGAAATGCACCGGGAGAGGTAGTTCGCCAGCAGATTAGGAAAGCAAAAGAAATGACCTCTAAGCCTTTCGGCGTTAATGCTTATTACCTTTCTCCATTTATTGACGAAGTGATAAAGATTGTTATTGAAGAGAAAGTAAGCGTTGTTACTACGGGGGCAGGTAATCCCGGAAAACACATTGCCGGTTTGAAGGAAGCCGGGATAAAGGTTATTCCGGTTGTATCAGCCGTATCTCTGGCCAAGAGGTTGGAAAAAATAGGGGTAGATGCGGTGATTGCCGAAGGGCTGGAATGCGGGGGACATACAGGGGAATTGACGACAATGGCTCTTGTGCCGCAAGTTG
Organism: Clostridia bacterium; assembly: GCA_018433675.1. Taxonomy (GTDB): domain Bacteria; phylum Bacillota; class Peptococcia; order DRI-13; family SM3-B62; genus SM3-B62. Next base: position 30,126 of record JAHDQS010000005.1, on the reverse strand, counting down.
TGGATGCGGTCAAGGTTCCCGTCATTGCCGCCGGAGGTATTGCCGACGGGAGACAATTGGCGGCTTCGTTCTGCTTGGGGGCCCAAGGTGCCCAGATGGGAACCAGGTTTATTTGCGCAACAGAGTGCAAGGTTCATGATAATTATAAAATGGCGGTCATCAAAGCCAAGGATAGGGATACTACCTTGACAGGCCCGGAGGGGCATTATGTACGGGTTATCAAGAACATGCTGACAAGACAATTTGAGGCCTTAGCCAAAGAGCACGCTCCACAAAAGGAGTTTGAGAAGCTAGGTACAGGTCGGTTGCGGGCAGCAGCAGTCGAGGGTGATGATAAAATGGGTTCTTTGATGTCCGGACAGGTTGCGGCCATGGTTAAAAAAATCCAACCCGCCCGGGAGATCATTACAGAGATTGTCGAAGAGACCCTGCAGGTTTTCAAAGAAAAACAGCAGTACCTTCGGGATTAAGGAGACGATTTATGGGTAAAGTTGCTTTTGTTTTCCCCGGACAGGGCTCACAATTTGTGGGTATGGGGAGAGATTTTCATGACAAATATCCGCGGGCGAGACAAATTTTTAAGCGGGCGGATAAAAAACTGGGAATAAATCTCAGCCAGATGTGCTTTGGCGGGCCTGAGGATGAGTTGAAGTTGACGGTCAATACTCAGCCGGCAATACTTACCACGAGTGTAGCAATTCTCAAGGAGGTAGAAGCATTAGGAATCAAGGCGGATTATCTTGCCGGACACAGCTTGGGTGAATACACAGCCCTGGTTGCCGCCGGTGTGCTGGATTTTGAAGACGCCTTGTGGCTGGTGCGGCAGCGTGGGAAATACATGCAGGAGGCAGTACCGCCCGGTGAGGGCATGATGGCGGCGATTATCGGTTTAGGGGAAAAAGAAATCGAGGAGGCCTGCCGCAGGGCGGCTGTTGAGGGTGTCGTGCAAGCGGCTAACTATAACTGTCCCTGCCAGGTTGTTATTGCCGGCCAGACAAAAGCCGTTCAAAGGGCCATGGATATTGCAAAGGAGATGGGAGCGAGAAAAGCGATCCCGCTGTCTGTCAGCGGACCGTTTCATTCCGCCATGCTGATGCCTGCGGCGCAAAAGCTGGAGAACGCTTTGAGTAGCGTTACTATCAGACCGTCCCGGATCCCGGTTGTGGCGAATTATACGGCTGAGCTTGAGGTTGAACCCCAGGTCATAGCACATAATTTGAAAAATCAGGTTGTCAGCGCAGTGCTTTGGCAGCAGTCAATTAATAAGCTTTTGGAGTTAGGCGTTACAACCTTTTTGGAGATAGGACCGGGTAAGGTTCTCAGTGGTTTAATAAGGAAAATCGACAGGAGCGTCACTGTTTACAGCATTGGAGATGAGGCAGGCCTGTTGGAGACAATACCTTTGTTAAAGGGGGCTTGAAAATGCAAGCAAATGGGCTGTTATCCGGGCAAGTGGCTTTGGTAACAGGGGGATCCAGAGGGATAGGCCGGGCTCTTGCCTTGACTTTGTCTAAAGCCGGAGCTAAAGTGGTCGTCAATTATCAGGGTAATGAGAAGGCCGCCATGGAAGTTCTTGCCATGATAAGAAGCGGAGGCGGTGAGGCCTCGCTGTGTAGGGCCGATGTTGCCAAATCGGCAGACGTGGAAACCATGTTTAAGGAGATAGTGGAGGTACACGGCGGTGTGGATATTTTGGTCAATAACGCCGGAATAACCAGGGATAAGCTGATAATGAGAATGAAGGATGAGGAATGGGAACAGGTTCTCAATACCAACTTAACCGGGGCCTTTAACTGCATCCGTGGGGCATCGCGATTGATGATGAAGCAGCGCCGCGGGAAAATTGTGAATGTCAGTTCGGTGATCGGTCTGACAGGAAATATCGGTCAAATAAACTATGCCGCTGCCAAGGCAGGTATCATAGGCATGACAAAAAGCGCCGCTAAGGAACTCGCGGCCAGAGGTATAACGGTAAATGCCGTTGCGCCAGGGTTTATTGCGACTGAAATGACTGCCGCTCTAGATGAAAAAACTCAGGAAGCATACATATCCGGTATACCGCTGGGAAGATTGGGTAATCCTGAAGACGTGGCAAATCTGGTTCTTTTCCTGGTAAGCCCGTATGCCGACTATATTACAGGGCAGGTTATAAGGGTTGACGGCGGGCTGCTGATGTAGCATGGGTATGTAGGAAAATAGATATTGTTATTATGCACAAAATTTGGTATCTTGATTTTGTGGAAGGAGGTGAAACAATGAACATATTTGATAAAGTAAAATCCATTGTTGCCAACCAATTGGGTGTTGATGAGGCAGATATCACAGTAGAAACTACCTTTGATGATTTGAATGCTGATTCTCTCGATGTTGTTGAATTGATTATGGCACTGGAAGAGGAATTTGATATTGAAATACCGGATGAGGATTCGGAGAAGATTAAAACGATTGGTGACGCAGCAGAATATATTAAAGGAAAAAAATAACTTTATGAGGAGGCTCCGTAAAGACTTGCGGGGCCTCCTGAAGGATTGCTGAAAAGCGTTTTTTATAGGTTGGAGGGAATAATTTGAAATTACCTACATTACAAATCGGAGCACTTAGACCCAGCATACCGCTTATCCAGGGAGGCATGGCAGTGAGGATCTCAACTGCCGGGCTAGCTGCGGCAGTTGCCAATGAGGGAGGTATTGGCATAATTGCCGGAACGGGTATGACGGTGGAGGAACTGAAAAATGAAATACGCAGGGCGCGGCAGCTTACAAAAGGTATCATCGGAGTAAACGTAATGTATGCGGTTTCTGCTTTTGCCGAATTAGTCAAGACGGCTATCGAAGAAAAAATCGATTTGATAGTTTCGGGTGCCGGTTTTTCCAGGGACATGTTCTCTTGGGGAAAGGCGGCCAATATTCCGGTGGTGCCGATTGTCTCCACCGGAAAATTGGCGCGCATTTCCGAGATGTTGGGTGCCGCGGCGGTAGTTGTCGAAGGCAGCGAAGCAGGAGGACATTTAGGCACAACAGAATCGATCAAGAAGCTGGTACCGGAAGTTAAGGATTCGGTGAGCATTCCAGTGATTGCGGCCGGTGGCATAACTGACAATAGCGACGTTGAGGAGATATTTCGGTTGGGAGCAGATGGTGTTCAGGTTGGAGTGAGGTTTGCTGCCAGCAAGGAATCCAATGCTGCCGACAACCTGAAAGAAGCCTACGTAAACGCCTGCGACGAGGATATTATTTTAATTGATAGTCCTGTCGGCTTGCTGGGACGAACTATAAGAAATGAGTTTTCGGAAAAGTTGTTAAGGAATGAAGTGCCTCTCTCGGCAAATTGTATGCAATGCCTCAAAAAGTGCAAAAAGAACTTTTGCATTATTAAGGCCCTGGAAAATGCGCAGCAGGGAAATTTAAAGGAAGGTTTGATTTTCTCCGGGGAGCACATCGGCAAGATAAAAGAAATTTTGCCGGTCAAGGAAATAATCAGATCACTGCTGCAGACGTTCGAAAGGAATGAGGATTAGTGTCAGTGCTTGAACGGGGGGGTTTATATATATAGCCTTAATGCAAAGAAGGGGTGTTCTATGAAAAGGAGAGTAGTAATAACCGGCATGTCTGCGATTACTCCCATAGGTATCGGATTGCAGGAATTCTGGACGGGTTTACTGGAGGGAAGATCCGGGATCGCTGAGATTACACGCTTTGATGCAAGTGACTACACGTCGAAAATCGCCGGTGAGGTCAAAGACTTTGATGTTGCCTGTTATATAGATAAAAAAGAAGCCAGGAGAATGGATCGTTTTACCCATTTAGCCGTTGCCGGGGCGGTGATGGCCGTTGAGGATGCCGGGATAAAAACGGATGGTATTGATGCGGATAGGGCCGGTATTATTTTGGGCTGCGGTATCGGCGGGATGGAAACATTAGAGAATACCGCACGAGTTCTTCATGAAAAAGGACCGGGCAGGGTCAGTCCTTTCTTCGTTCCGATGATGATCGGTAACATGGCGGGAGGTCAGGCCGCCATAACATTGGGCTTTAAAGGTCCTAATGTCACTCTTGTTTCGGCTTGCGCATCCTCGACCCATGCTATAGGCGATGCTTTCAGGACGGTGCAAAGGGGAGATGCTGAGGTTATGGTAACAGGAGGGGCCGAGGCTTCAATCACACCTTTGGCACTGGCCGGATTTTGTTCGATGAAGGCACTTTCCACCAGAAATGATGAACCCCAAAAGGCCAGCCGTCCTTTTGATGGGGCCAGGGATGGGTTCGTGATGGGCGAAGGAGCAGGTCTTTTGGTGTTGGAGAGTCTGGAACACGCGCAAAAAAGAGGTGCAAAAATATATGCTGAGGTACTTGGCTATGGTGCAACAGCGGATGCTCATCATATTACGGCACCGGCCCCGGGAGGCGAAGGGGCAGCCAGAGCCATGAAAATAGCGATAAACGATGCGGGACTGACGACCGATGATGTGGATTATATCAATGCCCACGGGACATCTACGGAATTGAACGATAAGTATGAAACCATGTCTATCAAGAGCGTATTTGGACATAAGGTACCACCTGTCAGCTCGATCAAGTCTATGACGGGTCATTTGCTGGGTGCTGCCGGAGGGGTTGAAATGGTGGCCACGGCCTTTGCCGTCAAGAACGATATTATACCGCCCACCATCAACTATGAAAATCCGGACCCCGAGTGTGATCTTGATTATGTTCCTAATAAGCCGCGGGAAGCTCTAGTGAATTATGCCCTCAGTAATTCTTTGGGCTTTGGCGGTCATAATGCCACTGTTCTTATCGGGAAATTTAAGGCATAATAGAAGGGAGGCTGGTGAAAACCGGTCTCCCTTTAAAGTTTACTAACATAATGTGAAATACGGTGGGGGGAAAGGGATTTGGCAAAAGAACGGTATAAAAAACTGGCAAAACTTATTGAAAAGCTGGGAGTTGCGGATGAAGCGGATTTTCGCCTCATCGACCAGGCTTTAACTCATCCTTCGTATGCTGTGGAAGGGGTTAGTGAGCAGCATAATCAAAGGTTGGAGTTTGTGGGGGATGCTGTTATCGGCTTGATTGCAGCCGATTATTTATTTAATAAGTATCCTGATAAAAGTGAGGGAGATTTGACAAAGATGCGGGCAGCAGTAGTCTGTGAGGCCTCCTTGGCAGAAACGGCAAGAACGCTGGGATTAGGGGAGTACCTTCTTTTAGGAAAAGGCGAAAGAATAAGCGGGGGCAACAAAAGAACTTCTAATCTGGCGGATTGTTTTGAAGCCCTGATTGGCGCCCTCTATATTGCCCAAGGTTTAGACAAAACAGCGCCCTTTGTTATAAAATTATTGGAGAATAAGATCTATGCTGTAGCCAATGGTACTATTGGTGATTTTAAAACTGAACTACAGGAGTTCGTGCAGAAAACGGCGGATAACAAGTTGATGTACATAATCGTGGGCGAAGAGGGACCGGAGCACGAAAAAACCTTCACGGTCTCAGCCGTTTTAAATGAGATGGAGCTTTCCAGAGGGAAAGGTCGTACGAAAAAAGAGGCTGAGCAGCAGGCTGCCAAGAAAGCGTTGCAAAGAATGAGGGAGGGAAATGAGTAGGGCTTTGATCGTACCGTTTTTTATTCCCCATGCGGGCTGCCCTTTTGTTTGCGTTTTTTGCAATCAATGGCGGATCAGCGGTACGAGCACTCAGGATTGTCCTGCAAAGCTGCAGGATAGAGTTCAACAATATCTGCGTTCTGTCAAGGAGCTTCCTTTGCAGCGGGAGGTGGCTTTTTTTGGTGGCAATTTTACAGGCATTGAAGAAGAACAACAGGTTTCCTGGCTTGAAGAGGCCGCCAAGGCAAAAGCGGAGGGAATGATAAACGGGATTAGGCTTTCCACCCGACCGGACTACATATCGGACGATATTTTAAAGAGGCTCAGGAAATACGGGGTGACAACCATAGAGCTGGGTGTACAGTCGATGGTTGATGAGGTGCTGATAGCAAGCCGCCGCGGCTACAAGGTTTCTGTTGTTGAGGAGGCGGCGAAAATGATCAGGGCCTGGGGTTTTGAGCTTGGTTTTCAATTAATGCCCGGACTGCCCGGTGATTCTTTGGATAATGCCCTGCTGACAGCACAAAGGACGGTAATGATCAGACCGGATGTGGTGAGGATTTATCCGACCGTTGTGTTAAAGGGGACAACGCTGGCTCGTTGGTATGAGGAAGGAAAGTACCGGCCCTGGACTCTTAAGGAGGCTGTGACAATCGGTGCCCATTGGTTGGGTGTGTTTTCTCTCTATGGGATCAAGGTTATTCGCATGGGGCTGCAGGCCTCAGAAAACTTGACGGTGGCAAAAGACCTGTTGGCAGGTCCGTACCAGCCGGCATACGGGGAAATGGTAAAGAGCCTTTTGATGTATAAGCAAGTCATGCTGGCTCTGAAGCAAATTGACAAGCGAGGAGAGGTTTTAAGAATCATTTGTAATCCTTGTGATTATTCAAAGGTAGTAGGGCATAAGAAAAGTAATTTATTCAGGTTTAAAGAAGAATGTGGTTTTGAAAGGATCGAGTTGATTAAGGATGAGGCAGTCTGGGCAGAAGATCTGAAGGTATCTGTGGACGGCGAAACCCTTGAGATAAAAAGACAGGAGTTTTTGGAGAAATATAGAATTAGTGGAGTGTAGGTCATAACGGAAAGGGTAGAAGAAAAGGTGTATTTAAAAAAACTGGAAATACATGGTTTTAAATCGTTTGCCGATAAGACTTCTTTGGAGTTTAAACCCGGTATCACGGCTGTCGTTGGTCCAAACGGCAGTGGAAAATCGAATATTGCCGATGCAATCAGGTGGGTCCTTGGAGAACAGAGTGTGAAGTCATTGCGGGGCGGAAAAATGGAGGACGTTATTTTCGCCGGCAGTGAAAAACGACGTTCTTTAGGGATGGCTGAGGTATCCTTGACTATTGATAACTCCAAAGGTATCTTTCCTCTGGAGTTCAACGAGGTTACTGTTACCAGGAGGCTCTATCGTTCAGGGGAGAGCGATTATTTGATTAACCGCGTACCCTGCCGGTTGAAGGATATTTATGAGTTGTTTATGGACACCGGAGCAGGCCGTGAGGGTATCTCAATCATCGGTCAGGGAAAGGTCGATGAGATTTTAGCGGTCAAGCCGGAGGAGAGGCGGGGCTTAATAGAGGAAGCGGCGGGAATCGTCAAGTACCGCTATCGGAAAAGGGAGGCCCAAAAAAAGCTTGAGGACACGGAAAACAACCTGCTCAGGCTGAGGGATATCGTTTATGAGCTTTCATCCCAGGAAGGCCCCTTAGAGGAGCAGGCGAAAGATGCCCTCAGGTATAAAGAGCTGAGGGCAGAAAATGATGAGCTGGAAATCGGGCTTATTCTTGAAGAAGCCGAAAGCATGAAGGATAAGCTGAAGAATATTGATAATAACCGGTCTAAGGTAGAGAGTGAAAGCGAACAGCTGCGGACTAATTATCATGGCTTGCGGTCCAAAGAGGAGGAGCTTCGCCTCAAACTGCAAAAAACCGAGGAAAAGCTGGCTGGGCTGCAAGAGGGAATATATGCGAAAAATTTGCAGTTGGAAAAAAAGGAAAACGAGAAGAAACTCACTACTGAGCGGATCTCCGATTTGGATAAACAGAGAAAAAGCATGGGACATGACCTGCGGCAGTTGCAGGAAGAGTTGAACGGATTGAAAAAGGAGTTTGAAGATCACCAGACAAAAGGAGAGGGCCTTTTGGCTTCTGTTCACGAGAAAAAAGCAAAGCTGCAGGAGTTTGAAAATCATGTTGCAAAAGAGAATATACGGGGAAGAGAGCGGAACGAAAAACTGGAAGAGTTAAAAACAGAGCATTTTGAAACCTTGCAGGAGGAGACAAGGATTAAAAATGAGCTCACTGCTCTCCAGCAGCGCTTGGATCTTTTGGTCAAGCAGGAAAAAGATGTTGACGATAGAAAAAAAGATGCTGCTTCTAAAGTTGAAGTCGATACCATTAAATTAAAGGAACTGGAAAAAGAGGCTAGAGAACATACCAGACAACGTCAAGGATACGAGCAGGAATTGTCAGGTTTGCATGAATTTATCGGAACTCAGGGAAAAAAGTATCAGGAGCTAAAAAAACAGGGGCAAGGGCTCGGAGAAGAAAGGAACAGTTTGGCCGCCAGACAAAAGATCTTGCAGGAGATGGAACGTGAGGGACAGGGTTATGGCGTAGGTGTTAAAGAAATACTCAGGCATAAACAGGCAGGCGGTTTCCCCGGAATTATCGGGTCTGTTGCTCAACTGGTAAGTGTTCCCGGAAAGTATGAGCTTGCCGTCGAAATCGTACTGGGCAATGCGTTACAGAATTTGGTGACGGTAGACGAGGAAGCTGCCCAAGAGGCAATTGGCTGGTTAAAGAAAAACAATAAGGGGCGAGTAACGTTTTTGCCTATAACTACCGTGAAGGGAAGGCCTGCCATTGATAATGTACCCAGTGGGAAAGGTGTTTACGGAAGGTTAAGCGAGTTGGTTGAATTTGCTAAAGAGTACCAGGGAATAATGGAGTATTTGCTGGGAAGGGTTTGGCTCGTTGATGATTTGCAGACCGCTGTGGCGGCGGCAAAGAAGACGGGTTTTCGCTATCGAATCGTGACCCTTGACGGGCAACTGGTGAATGCAGGCGGTTCGCTGACAGGCGGGAGCGTCAAACCAAGTTCGGGGGGGATCTTATCCAGAAAAAGGTCTGTTCAGGAGTTGGAAAAGACGCTAAGTGATTTGGAAGGAAGACTCTCGATTCTGAAAAAAGAGGAAGAGGAATTACTGACAGGTGTCACCGAATTAAGGCAAAAAGAGCAGGAGATTAAAGAGAAGCTGCAAGAGGTCATTATCAAGGAAGCAGAGAATATAAAAATACAGGAGCGTTGGCAGGCGGAGAAGGAACGGTCTCTTCTTGAGCATGACAACATTTCGCTGCAGCTGGCGGAGATGATTTCGGAAAAGTCTGTGACCCAAAAGGGTATTACAGAAGCGGAAAAAGCCGTGGCTGCTTTCCTTGGTAAGGTTGATTCCATGGAACAGGTGATAAAGGAATTGCAGGAAAAGATCAGGACAAACCAGACGGAAATTCTGAAAAAGAATGAAAAGCTCACCCAATTGCGGATTGATGTAGCCACGGATGAGGAAAAATACACCGCATTCAAGAAGGAAAGCAGTTATCTTGAACAGCGGATCAGGCAATTGTCACAGCATAGGGAAGCCAAGGAAGCCGAGAGGAATTCATTAAAAGAGGATACTAAAAGGCTGGAAGAAGCTTTTCAGGCTTTCGAGGTTGAGAAGAAAGGTATCCTAAAAGAACTGCAAGCCTTGGAAAAACAGTTGGAGAAGACGAAAGGCGAAAAAAACGAACTGACGGTTCTCATCGGCAGCACCGACGAGGAAGCCAGGGAAGTGGAGAAACTGCTGAGAGCAAAAGAGGAAAGGCTTCATCAGTACGACATCCAGCAATCAAAATTTGAAACGTCCCTTGAGGGACTGATAGATAAACTGTTTGAACAGCATGGCATGAGTCTGGAACAAGCGGCAGAAAAAGGCATAGTGTGTGAAGACCGAAAGCTGGCCCAACAGCGGATAGAGGAAATCAGGGCAGAAATCACAGGTCTCGGTGAGGTGAATATTGCCGCTATTGAAGAACACCGGCGTTTAGTAGAAAGGCTGGAGTTTCTCAATCAACAAATCCAGGATCTAACAGAAGCCGGGGAAAAGCTGCATGAAGTGATTAAAGAAATGGAAAAAATAATGAAGAAGAGATTTGAGGAAACATATTATTTAGTTAATCAGGCTTTTCAGGAGATGTTTACAAAACTATTCGGCGGCGGGAGGGCAGAGCTGGTTTTGACAAACAGCGAAAACTTGTTAGAGACCGGTGTGGATATTATTGCCCAGCCACCGGGCAAGAAAACCCAGCATTTATCCTTGCTGTCCGGAGGGGAGAAATCTTTGACGGCTATTGCTCTTTTGCTGGCGATTTTAAAGGTAAAGCCCAGTCCGTTTTGCGTACTGGATGAAATCGAATCCAATCTTGATGAGATGAACGTTGTAAACTTTGCCGAGGCTTTGAAGGCCTTTGCAGAGGAAACGCAGTTCATTGTGATTTCACACCAGAAAGGGACGATGGAAAAAGCTCATGTTCTTTATGGTGTCACTATTGAGGAGGACGGGGTATCAAGAATGGTGTCGGTCAGGTTGAAAGACATTGAAAAGGAAGCAAGCTGAAGGAAGACAATAAATGACAATCAAAATAAAAGTATATTGGGATAAAGGAACATCACTTAGAAAAACGGGGGCATACGACATTGAAATCTTCAAAACAGTTGGATACGAAAATGGAGAAGACAAGAAAGTCATTTCTTGAAAGGCTGGGAGGGATAGTTGCCGGCAGAAAAAAGATTGACGAAGAGATGTTGGAAGAGCTTGAGGAAGCCTTAATTCAGGCCGATGTGGGTGTCGCCACATCCTTGAAGCTGGTTGAATTGTTGCGGGAGAAAGTACAAAAAGAAAAGGCTGAGGACGCTTCAGAAGTGCGGATGCTTTTGGAAGAGGAGATCAGTGGGATCCTACAAGAGGGCGACCATTCTTTGGATTTAGCTGAGGGTTCTTTGCAGGTGATAATGATGGTGGGTGTAAACGGTGCAGGCAAAACGACCAGTATCGGCAAGCTCAGTCATAGATTGAAGCAGGAAGGCAGGAAAGTACTGGTAGCGGCCGGTGATACCTTTCGGGCCGGTGCAGCCGAACAGCTTGAGGTGTGGTGCCGCCGGGTCGGTGTTGATATCGTTCGTCATCAGGAGGGTTCAGACCCAGCTGCGGTAGTTTATGACGCCCTACAAGCCGCCAGGGCACGTAATGTCGATGTCTTACTCGTTGATACCGCAGGGCGGCTTCAAACGAAAACGAATCTGATGGAAGAGCTTAAAAAGGTCAGGCGCATCATCCAAAGGGAAATCCCGGAAGGACCTGGAGAGGTGTTGCTCACGTTGGATGCCACTACAGGACAAAACGCTCTTTCCCAAGCCAAACTCTTTACTGAGGCTGTAGGTGTAACGGGGGTCATTCTTACCAAGCTTGACGGGACGGCCAAGGGGGGAGTAGTGCTTGGCATTCAGGATGAGTATAAACTGCCGGTGAAATTTATCGGGGTAGGCGAGGGACTGGAAGACTTGGAAGAGTTTGACCCGGCTGTATTCTGCAAAGCGTTGCTGGGGTGAAGAAATAGATTAGGGAAAAGAGGGGGAGCGGAAAAGATGAAAGTTGATTTGGCTGTTATTGGCGGAACAGGGGTATATAACGCCGAGATGCTAAGCAAGACAAAAGAGATAGATATAGAAAACAGATATGGGAAGGTAAGTGTTTTGACAGGTGAATATCAAAACAGAAGGATTGCATTCCTTTCCAGACACGGTAAAGGTCATTCGGTGCCTCCACATTTAATCAATTACCGGGCTAATATCATGGCTTTAAAGGAACTGGGTGTAAAAAGGATTATTGCTACCGCTGCCGTCGGTTCTCTCAACGAAAAAATGAAGCCCCAGGATTTTGTCATCGTTGACCAATTTCTGGACTTCACTAAAAACAGGCAGTCAACCTTTTTTGAGGGTGGAAGCCAGGGAGTTGTGCATACGGATGTGACTCAGCCCTATTGCCCGGATTTAGGTGGCTTTATCTATCAAAAAGCGCAAAGCTTGGGTCTTTCCGTACATCAGGGTGGCTGCTACGTTACCGCCGAAGGACCCCGCTTTGAAACACCTGCGGAAATCAAGATGTATAAAATGCTGGGTGGAGACTTGGTCGGGATGACGAGTGTGCCGGAGGTCGTGTTGGCCCGAGAGGCGGGAATTTGTTATGCTACGGTGGCCATGGTAACAAACTTTGCTGCCGGTATTTCCAAGGAAGCTTTATCCCACGCCGAGGTTCTTGAGGTGATGGGGCTTTTGAGCAACAATATTTCAAAACTCATCATGGCCGTTTTGGGCGAAGTACCTCTGAACGGCTCTTGCAGCTGTGGTGGCAGAAATGATGTAAGTTTGGGGGGATAGGCTTTGCAGCATATCAAGTGGGAAAACGGTTGTCTGGTTCTGCTGGATCAGACACTTTTGCCGTCGGAGGAAAGAAAAATCCTGTGCCGAACATATCATGATGTGGCGGAGGCCATTGTGAAGATGAGAATCAGGGGCGCTCCTGCTATCGGCGTTGCGGCCGCCTACGGGATAGTACTTGCGGCTCAAGGTTATGATGAAGGTGACAGCAGTGGTCTGGTTAAGACACTGGATGAGGCGAAAGATCTATTGGCTTCGACTCGTCCTACGGCTGTTAATCTTTTTTGGGCCTTGGAACGGATGGAACAGGTTTGGCTTAGCAATCAGGCCCAAGGAAGAGAAGAAACAGTCCGGCTCTTGGCAGAAGAGGCAATAGGAATAGAACAAGAGGATATAGCAAAAAACAAAGAGATTGGCAGATACGGCAGCACCCTTGTTCCGGACAGGGCTGCCATCCTGACCCACTGCAACGCCGGAGCCCTGGCTACGGCCGGATACGGTACGGCCTTAGGGATGATACGTTACGCTCATCAAGAAGGGAAAAAAATAATGGTGTATGCCGATGAGACCAGGCCTGTTTTACAAGGGGCCAGGCTAACGGCTTGGGAATTAACGGAGGAAAAAATACCGGTTACACTGATAACCGACAATACTGCGGGATATTTGATGCAGCAAGGCAAGATTGATCTGGTGATCGTCGGTGCGGACAGGATTGCCGCCAACGGTGATGTGGCCAATAAAATCGGAACATACAGCTTAGCGATTCTGGCTTACCATCACCAAATACCTTTCTATGTGGCGGCCCCTTTGTCGACATTTGATCGAAAGCTCTCGGAGGGCAACAGCATACCTATTGAGGAAAGAAACCCCGATGAGGTAAGAATGCTTAACGGAGTCTTGCTGGCACCGGAAAATGTCAAGGTCTATAATGCGGCCTTCGATGTTACACCTGCACAATATATCACTGCTATCATTACTGATGAGGGATTACTCAAGCCCCCTTATCAAACAGCGATAGCGGATGTCTTTAGAAAGAGGGAGGGAAGACAATGAGTAGTCTATTGATAAAAAACGCCACAATCATCCCCTTGGACGGCAGGAGGGGTGAAGAGGCTTGGTTTAAAGGTGATATTGCGGTTGAGGATACCCTGATTAAAGAAATAGGGGAAAACCTCCAGGAAAAGTATCGGGATTATGAAGTCATTGCTGCTGACGGTAACTTGGTGCTGCCGGGCTTTATCAACTGTCATACCCATGCGGCTATGACCTTGCTGCGGGGTTATGCTGACGATATGCAGCTCCAGGAATGGCTGTCCCAAAAAATATGGCCCCGGGAGGAACACTTGAAGGCAGATGACATCTATTGGGGTTCCCTGTTGGCCGTTTTGGAGATGATCAAGTCGGGGACGACTGCTTTTGCCGATATGTATTTTATGATGGAAAAGACGGCGGAGGCGGTTTCCGAAGCCGGGATCAGAGCCGTTCTGGCCCGCGGGATGATGGGTTTTGGCCAGAAAGCTGCGGAAACGATGAGGGAAAGTGAAGAGCTTATTACAAATTGGCATGGAAAGGAAGAGGGGCGTATCACCTGTATGCTCGGACCCCATGCCCCTTATACTTGCCCACCGGACTACCTGAAAGAAGTAATTAAGCTGGCCGATAAACATAATGTCGGTATCCACATTCATTTGGCCGAAACAGCCGGAGAAGTAAATGACATGAAAGAGAAATATGGGTTAAGCCCTATCAAGCTTATGGACTCCATCGGACTGTTCACTGGTCGCAGGGTTGTGGCCGCACATTGTGTCTATTTGGATGAGAAGGAAATTGAAATACTCGTAGAGAACAACGTAGGAATCGCCCATAATCCCGAAAGCAATATGAAATTGGCCAGCGGTGTCGCTTTGGTACCGGAACTTTTGCGCAAAGGCGCTGTGGTTGGCTTGGGCACAGATGGGGCTTCCAGCAACAATAACTTGGATATGATAGGAGAGATGAGGTCTTGCGCACTGCTGCATAAGGTGTTCTCCCAGGAACCGACCGTTGTACCAGCACAGCAGGTACTGGAAATGGCTACCTGTAACGGGGCCAAGGCTTTGGGCTTGGATAAGGTTGGTTCATTACAGCCGGGATGCAAGGCGGATATGATCATCATTGATGTAAATGAACCCCATATGCTTCCCCTTTACAATCCGATAGCTAACCTCGTTTATTCCGCCCACGCCTCGGATGTTAAAACGATGATCGTTAACGGGAAGGTAATTATGAAGGATCGTGCCGTTATGACATTGGATGAAGAAAAAATCAAGTATATGGCTAAAAAGTGCGGAAAAGATTTAATGAGACGTTAACAGGTATAGTAAAGGATGACAAATAGAAAACAGCATACCTTCTTTGCGGCCATAGCTGAACAGGAAAAGGTAGATGCGGTCACAATAAGGAGGAAATATGATGATCGGAAGTATTGACTGGGAAGCTGCGGTAAATGCCCGCAGGTCTGTGCGCAACTACGAAATGCAGGCTTTGGAAGAGGGGAAGTTAAAACAACTGCAGGATTTTGCCGAAAGCATGAATGTGCCTTTCCCGCATGATGTAAAGATACGTTTTTTTAAAGCTAATCCGGATAAGAAGCTCTTTACGGTATTTGCGTCGCCGCCGGATGGAGCAGCTTTTTTGGCGGGTACGGATATCATCTCTATCTCCAAAGCAGGTTTTATCGGAGAACTTCTGATCTTATACGCCACGAACCTCGGTATCGCCACGTGTTGGTACGGACATTACAAGACGGATGAGCTTGAACAAATCATGCCCCATCTCGGGGAATACGCGGCATTAACGCAACCGAAATGGGGCTATGGCAAAAATGAAGTGGAAGGCAGACGGGCAATATGCATCACACCGCTGGGTTACTGGCGAAATACCGGGGTGCGGTTGATAGACAGAATTCAGGAAACTTTCATCAGTCATAAACGCAAACCTGTCAGCGCTTTGCTCGAAGATGGAACGGATGCGGAAAAACTTTCACCTAACCTTAATTATGCCCTTGATTTGGCCAGAAAAGCACCTTCGGCAGCGAACAGTCAGTTTTGGCGTTTTGGGGTCTCTCCTGATAATCAAACGATCACGATTGCTATGCCGGTCGGCTATAAGCATATGAAATGGGAGCATCCTGATGTGGATATAGGTATTTGTGCCTGCCACTTTTGGCTTGGTCTGCTGCTAAAAAATATTATGTGCCGGGTTTCTATCAGCCAAGATAAGGGGCGTGTCGTGTGGAGATTTGAGATTTAAAATGCGACATGCACTTAAAAATCATCTTTTATCAGCTTTTCGACGGTATTGACATCATGGTTTTTTTCTAGCGGCGAGACAGCCGGACCCTCGATAATATCTCCTTTTTCGGAGAAACGGGAGCCATGACAGGGACAGTCCCAAGTTCTTTCGGCCTTATTCCAACAAAGTTCGCAGCCCATATGCGTACACGTTGTATTCAATGGTGAGTCCGGAGGGGAGATCTTGCCTGCGATGAATTTTTCGGCCACATTGAGGTTTTGCACGACAAAACTTTTAGCGGAAGTGACAGTAGCCTTGCGGGACGGACTATAAACATTTTCCCACGGGCTTGTTCCGTGCATGATCAAATCTCGGACGATCATGGCCGAAGCTGTGCTGTTAGTCATTCCCCATTTACCGTAACCTGTGGCCAGGTAAAGGTTGGGCGTAGTTTCTGCAAAATACCCGACATAAGGTATGCCATCATGTGTCATGCAATCCTGTGTTGACCAGTGGTAGGGGATGTCTTCTACTTCAAAGTTGTCAAAGGCAAAATCGATCAAAGCCTCATAGTTCTTTAGCGTATCCTTGGCCTGACCGGTTTTATGGTTTTCACCGCCGACAAGGATTAGTTCACCTTCAGGTATGGTTTGGGAGCGCAAGGAACGAGTGGGATTCTCATAGGAGATGTACATGCCTCCGGGATAATCATTTGCTGGTTTAACAGCGGCAACATAAGAACGCTCTGTATATATGCGGGAAAAATAAAGGCCATCTTTGTTATAAAAGGGATAATGGGATGCTATGATGACTTTGTCCGCTTGTATCTTCTTTCCGTTTTGGGTAGTCAAAAGATAAGGCCCATCTTCTTCGATATCTACAACCCTGCTTTGTTCGAAAATGCTAATACCTTTGTCGGTGATTTTTTTGGCCAAAGCTAGCAGATATTTGCGAGGATGAAATTGAGCCTGGTCGGCAAAGCGAACGGCTGCTTTAATAGGTAGTCCTACGGGCAATTCTTCAACATAATCGGCTGCGATACTTGCGGCGGCAGCAGCCCTGACCTCGTCGCTGATTGTTTGGATGTGTTTCTCCTGTTGGGTATAGACATAAGCGTACTGGGGAACGAGGTCACATTCAATCCCCAACTCGTTGGTGATCGAACTAATTAACTTAATTGCAGACTCGTTTGCCTCAGCGTATTGTCGGGCCAATTCGTTACCCATCTGACTTTGTATTTTACTGTAGATGATGTTATGTTGTGAAGTGACTTTGGCCGTGGTATGACCTGTCGTGCCTTGAAGAATTCTATCTGCTTCTAAAATGACAATCCGTATGTTTTCATCCTTTAAAAGATAGGCACAGGAAATCCCGACCATGCCACCGCCGACTATGGCTATATCCGCTTTGATGTCGTCGTTTAAGACAGGATACTCTGTTTTCTCTGTTGAGGTAAGCCAATATGATTGGGGTTTTCGGGACAGAACGTTTTGTTTCAGGGTGTCTTTGTCGGTCATGATATACCTCCGTATTTGGGTTCTGGAACAAACTCCATCTGAAGCAAGTTTCACAAATCCTGATGCAAACTGTCACTAAGATATAGGGAGAGGGTGAAGTAAGCATTAGGATATCTTCAACTAAGCTTCACTAATATTATCTGTTTATTCAGGAATAATATTCCATGGTTATATCATAATGGAGGAAACTTTTTTTCTGCTGTGACGTCTACTATAAAGTGAGATATAATGGGTAATAAAATTTTTAAAGAGGAGGGAATAATGAGCGCAATAATATTAATTTCACTTGCCGCGATTGCGTTGATTATGTTGTTGATTATCGGGGTGAGAGCGGAACCCGAGGAGGGGGGAGAAGAAATGATTAAGAATGTTTATGTTTATCTGGTCTTGTTTGCGACACTGATGATGACGATTGGGGGAAGCGTTGCTGTCTTTATGGCTGCTGCCGATATCGTCAGTCCGGTAACATATCACCAGACTTTTGAGGATTATAAACAGCTAAGGGATGCAGGAAAGATCGCTGCAGAAACGGATGATGGAAAAGTCTTGTCGGAAGAAGAAATGCGTGCAAACTATGATGAGATGGTGGCTGCCGAAAAAGACCGTCAGATTAATCGGGCTAAAAACAGCCTTATCAAGGCCTTAGGCTGGATTGTCATCCCACTTCCGGTATTTATCTATTTCCAACGCCGCCGAACTGTTGCTTAAGCAAGGCTTGAAATATTTCCAGGTTGTGCTAGTATCGTAATTGTGATAGGATTATTCTTGAAAACAGAATATTGCTGGGGGAGCTGGGAAGGCCGGCTGAGATTAAGAACCGCAGTTCTTTAACCCTTGAAACCTGATCTGGTTAATACCAGCGTAGGGAAGTGTAATGGATATTGATTGATGTTTTCTGTTAATATCTAAATCGGAGTCATGAAGAACACAGACCTTATGGGTGGTTGTGTTCTTTCTTTTTTCCCGTTGCTGAAACAAGGAAAGGAGGGATTTTTATGAAGGTACGAAGACTTACCGCTTCGGCGCTTTTGGTAGCGATAGGTACGTTATCGAGTCATTTGATCTACATACCGGTGGGAGTGGCCAAATGTTACCCGGTGCAGCATGCGATTAATGTATTATCAGCTGTATTGTTAGGGCCTTTTTACGCTTTGTTGAATGCATTTTGTATTTCCTTATTGCGCAATATTCTCGGAACAGGTTCGCTGTTGGCTTTCCCGGGCAGTATGTTCGGTGCTTTGCTGGCCGCATGCCTATACAGGGTCAAAGGGTCAACAGCATATGCGATAGGTGGTGAGGTTTTCGGAACAGGGGTATTGGGAGGGATAGCTGCTTATCCTATCGCTAAATACATTATCGGGCAAGAAATCGCAATATTCTTTTTCGTTGTACCCTTTTTAGCAAGTACAATTGGCGGCAGTGCTATCGGCTATTTGTTGTTAAAATATTTTGCCGGGCAAAGGTTCGGTAATAGCTTGAGGGGGTGAATTAGGAATGGTGAGAAAGGTTTTAACTATTGCCGGCTCGGACAGCTGCGGAGGGGCCGGGGTCCAAGCTGATTTGAAAACCTTTGAGGCTCTCGGGGTTTATGGCATGAGTGTCATTACTGCGGTAACGGCGCAGAATACACAGGGTGTAAAAGACTATGAGGATGTATCTCCCGAACTTATCAAAAAGCAAATCGAAGCCGTTTTTGAAGACATAGCTGTGGATGCCGTGAAGATCGGGATGGTTTCAAGGAGGGACACGATTGAGGTCATTAGAGAAGGTTTGCTTAAATACGAGGCCGAAAATGTGGTCTTGGATCCGGTCATGTTCTCTACTAGCGGACATGAGCTTTCCAGACGGGGGGCCAAAGAAGCTTTGATCGAGGGTTTGCTGCCCTTGGCGAAGGTGGTGACGCCGAATATTTTCGAAGCCCAAGCAATGGCAGATATCGAAATCAGTACGGGGGAAGACATGAAAAAGGCGACCGGGATTATTCATAAAATGGGGGTCGGCAATGTCCTGGTCAAGGGAGGGCATCTTCAGGGTGATGAGGCAATGGATGTTTTCTTCGACGGCAACGATTTTAGTTATCTTTACCACAGAAAGATTAAGACGAAAAACACACACGGTACAGGCTGTACGCTTTCTTCGGCCATAGCCTCTTATCTGGCCAAGGGCTTTGCGGTATATGAGGCGGTTGCTTCCGCTAAGGAGTATGTATCGGCGGCCATCGAACATTCTTTTGCAATAGGCAAAGGGGCCGGACCGGTAAATCACATGTATAAATTTTATGGCGATGAAAGCCGGTCAAGAAAGGAAGGTAGTAAAAATGGATAAAAAAAGCACTGCATATCTTTCGAAGATAGCCGCAATATTGCAGGATATTAAAGAAAATAGGCCACTTGTTCATAATATCACGAACAATGTGACGATAAATGACTGTGCTAATGCTTTATTGGCAATAGGTGCTTCGCCAGTTATGGCCGATGAGCTTAGTGAAGTCGAGGAAATGGTGAGTCAATCCTCGGCCCTGGTATTAAACCTGGGAACGCCGTATCCCGCTACCATTGCCGCAATGATCAGGGCGGGGGAAAAGGCTAATGTTTTAGGAATACCCGTTGTCCTTGATCCTGTGGGTATAGGAGCACTTTCGATTCGGTTGGGTACATTTCATAGGCTGCTTGAAAGGGTGAAAATATCCGTTATTAAAGGCAACATGTCGGAGATAAAGACGGCGGCTGGATATGATGCCAAAAGCAAGGGCGTTGACTCCTGTGAGGATATGACAGGTGGATTAAAAATTGCCCGGGAGTTGGCTTCTAAGCAAGACTGTATTGTTGCGGTTACAGGCGCCAGGGACATTGTTGCGGATAGTGACAGAGCTTTGCTTATAAAGAACGGACATCAGATGCTCTCTGAAGTTACGGGAACGGGATGTATGGTGGGGTCCCTGATCGGTGCTTGCTGCGGTGTGTCAAAAAACACTTTCTTGGCAGCCGTAGCGGGTATTCTCCTCATGGATATTGCGGGTGAGAAGGCATATCGCCTGTTACAGGAAAATGATGGCATCGGGACTTTCAAGACAAGATTGTTTGACAGTCTATATAATTTAACGGCAGACAACCTACAGAAAGAGGCGGTGCTAGATGTTGAATAAACAAGATGTTGATTATGGGATATATCTGATTACCGACAGAAAGATACTTTGTGGGCGTGAGCTTATACAAGCCATTGTTGAAGCGGTGAGGGGCGGTGTTACGGTCGTACAGTTACGGGAAAAGGAGCTATTAACCGGCGAATTCTATTGCGTGGCCAAAAAAGTAAAGGAAGTTACAGATGAGTTGGGGATACCCTTGATCATCAATGACCGGCTGGATATTGCCCTGGCCGTTGATGCCGTAGGCTTGCATATCGGGCAGGAGGATATGCCGGCGAAGATTGCCAGAAAATTGCTTGGGCTTCACAAAATATTAGGGGTTTCTGCGGCGACGGTAGAAGAGGCGGTTTTGGCACAGCAGGAAGGCGCCGACTATGTCGGAGCAGGTGCGGTGTTTGCAACCGGTACCAAAGAAGATATCAGGTTTATTGGCTTGGAGGGTTTGCGAAAGATTAAGCATAGTATCGATATTCCCGTAGTAGCAATTGGAGGTATAAATGAGGGGAATTTGAAAGCCGTGTTTGAAAACGGGGCGGACGGAGCTGCCTGCGTTTCAGGGATATTAGGCTGCAATGACATAAAGAAAGCAGTCGAAAAATTGAAAAACATCAAAAGGAGCGTGAAGTGAGAAATGACACAATTAGATGCTGCCAAAAGAGGAATAGTTACAAAAGAAATGCAAGAAGCGGCCAAGCTGGAAGAGATCAGTGCCGAGGAATTAAGGGGAAAAATCGCTTTGGGTGAGGTCGTGCTGCCCTGTAATGTCAACCATAAAGGGATTACTCCCATTGCGGTAGGCAAGGGCTTGACTACCAAAGTCAATGCCAATATAGGAACTTCTGATGCCTATCCCGAAAAGGAAAAAGAGCTTGAGAAAATGAGGATTGCCGTGGAGGCAGGAGCTCATTCCGTGATGGATCTAAGTACCGGCGGGGACATCGATGTGGTCAGGCGCAATATCATTGAAGAATGCCCGGTGATGGTGGGGACGGTTCCTCTTTATCAGGTCTTGGTGGAGAATCGGGGGAAGAAGGATGTTATGGTACAAATAACAGCTGATGATATTTTTGACGGGATTGAAAAGCATTGCAAGGACGGTGTCGATTTTATCACTGTACACTGCGGTGTTACGATGGAGGTGATCCGGGAACTCAAGGAACGCGGCAGAACGTTGGATATCGTCTCCAGGGGAGGCTCCTTCATAACCGGCTGGATGCTTTATCATAATAAGCAGAATCCTTTGTATGAGCAGTTTGACAGGTTGTTGGAAATTGCCGGCAGGTATGATGCGACACTAAGCCTCGGAGACGGACTGCGTCCGGGCTGTATTGCTGATGCAACAGATTCTCCGCAAATAAAGGAATTGATTGTGTTGGGAGGATTGGTCAAAAGGGCCAGAGAAGCGGGAGTACAGGTGATGGTCGAAGGCCCCGGACATGTGCCTTTAAATCAGATCAAAACAAATATGCAGCTTGAGAAGACTATTTGTCATAAGGCACCTTTCTATGTTTTGGGGCCCCTGGTAACTGATATAGCTCCAGGATATGACCATATCACGTCAGCGATAGGCGGTGCAATCGCAGCTTCCGCCGGTGCTGATTTTCTGTGTTATGTCACTCCCGCCGAACACTTGGGGCTGCCGACAAGTGAAGATGTGAGGGACGGGGTGATCGCCTCAAGAATAGCCGCGCACAGTGCTGATTTGGTCAACGGGATCAATGCGGCATGGGAATGGGATCTTGCCATGTCTCAAGCCAGAAAAAGCTTAGATTGGAACAAGCAAATCAGCTTGGCAATCGATCCTAAAAAGGCTGCGGAAATCAGAAATAACAAGAATAAAGAGGATCAGAAATATTGTACGATGTGCGGGGACGTGTGTGCTTACAGAATCGCGGGGGAGTATTTAAACCGATAGCATATTATGCGAATAATACCTGAATATGGCTTAAGATGCTCTTAAAGTATGCAGGTAGAAAATGCACGTAATTTGACGCTATTATATGTATCAATTGAATAATGCACAGCGATTGAGCTGCTTCGCAGATATTGAGAGTATTAGTACCTAAACATCCATTGTGTTTTAGTTCGATGAGAATATAATTTAGTAGTGCATACGGAATACAGTATACACGACTAAATACATATAGAGATGGAGGGTATGACAACAATGTCGAAGGAGAAATGTAACCCTTATGAGAACATGCTGACTATGTTGGACAAAGCTGCGGAGAAATTAGGATTAGAGTATGACGATTATGTCGGACTGAGGTATCCGGAAAGGGAATTGACCGTGTCCGTGCCTGTAGAAATGGATAACGGGAAAAAGGTTATTTTCCAAGGATACAGAATCCATCACAGCAGCACCAGGGGACCCTGTAAAGGAGGTGTTCGCTATCATCCCAGCGTTGATTTGGAGGAGGTAAAAGCCCTTGCCGCTTGGATGACCTGGAAATGTGCCGTTGTCAATATTCCTTATGGCGGGGCCAAGGGCGGTGTTAAGTGTGAGCCAGAAAAAATGAGCGAGAATGAATTGAGAAAGCTTACCAGGAGATATACCGCAATGATACTGCCGATTATAGGGCCTGAGAAGGACATTCCAGCACCTGATGTTAACACAAACGAACAGGTAATGGCCTGGATGATGGATACCTTCAGTATGCTCAAGGGCTACGCCGTGCCTGGTGTTGTTACGGGAAAACCTGTGGATATAGGTGGTTCCTTAGGAAGAGCGGAAGCTACGGGAAGAGGAGTAATGATTACTGTACTCAATGTTATTGACAAGCTAAAGCTTGATAAGAATATGAGCATTGCCGTTCAAGGATTCGGTAATGTCGGCGGTGTGGCGGCAATGCTGCTTTCTGAGCAGGGCTTTAAGATTGTGGGAATAAGTGATGCCTCATGTGCTCTCTATAAAAAAGAAGGAATTGACATCAAAAGCGCTCTTGAATATGCCAAGAATAATAATAGAATGCTTAAAGGCTATGAAGAAGAGGGAATAGCGGAAATCACAAATAACGAGCTTCTTTGTCTTGATGTGGATATACTGATTCCGGCAGCATTAGAAAACCAGATAACTAAGAAAAATGCTTCTGATATACGCGCTAAAATAATTGTTGAGGCTGCCAACGGACCAACCACCAATGAGGCGGATGAAATCCTGGAAAAAAGGAATGTAATCATGGTTCCGGATATATTGGCAAATGCAGGTGGAGTTGTTGTCTCATATTTTGAATGGGTACAGAACGAACAGTACTTTATGTGGGACGAAGATTATATTAATAGTAAATTAAAGGGTGTTATGGATAAAGCATTCGAAGAGGTCTGGAAAATACATCAGGAAAACAATGTTTCGCTGAGGATGGCAGCATACATGGTGGCTCTCGGCAGAGTAGCCAAAGCGAAAAAGATTAGAGGCATTTTCCCATAAAAAGGATATACATTACGCTAAAGGACAGGAGAGCGATCATCTCCTGTCCTTTATTTTTTGGGATGGCTGTGTTAGAGTAAATTGGGTGAAAGTATTATCTAATGATAATAAATCAAAGAACAATGGAGTGGGAGAGACATGAAAGAAATATTAAGGATCATTCTACTTGTGGCTGTAATAATATTTATTCTGGCAATTACTCCTTTTCTCATGGAAACAGTAAACAGCGTGGCAGTCAGTTATTCTCTCAGGATCATCTTGATCATAATTGTGGTTTATATTCTTCTTGAAGTGATGAAGCTCATTTCTAATATCTTCAAAAGCCTGCACTGAATAATGGAGAGAAAAGGAGATAACGGTGGCTGGTTACAGAAACATGAAATTTATAAAATATATTTTGATTTTTGCTGTCCTCGTGATTGCATCATATGCGCTCATCTATTATTCTTTCTTGTTTAGGACAAACGTAGCTGTCTATGTACCGATTGATGAAAGACCGGTTAATTTAAGTTATGTTATTGAAACGATGGATGCAGTCAAAATGGATATCTTCATTCCTTCTGAAGAATACCTGCCGAAAAAAACACAACCGGCGGATAGCAACAACATATGGCAGTGGTTAGATGATAACTGCAAAAAAGCGAACTATCTGGTGATGAGTTCAGATACATTGATATACGGAGGTCTGACACAATCGCGTCTTCATGATCTCGATACATCGTACTTGGAACAGAGTTTAGAAAGAATCGAGGATATCAAGGGGCGTTATCCCCGTAAAAAGATATACATCTTCAGCACGATTATGAGGACTCCACGTTATGGCGGCAAACAAGAACCTGCGTACTATAGTAAATATGGAAATGAAATATTTACCCTTACCGCACTTATCGACAAAGAACAACTCGGCTACATAACAAACGACGAGAAAAAGCGTATTTCCGAAATCAAACAAAGTATACCTGAAGAAGTGCTGTCCGACTGGTATACTCGCAGGGAAAAGAATATGAACGTCAACAAACGGTTGATCGAATACGCACGAAACGGTGTCATTGATTATTTGATAATCTGTCGTGACGACAGTGCGCCTTTCAGCCAAAGCCACATGGAATATCGCGAACTGGCGGAATATGCCGGAGAATTAGGAAGGGATAAATATGTTTCTTTTCCGGGAGCCGATGAAACAGGGCTAATATTACTGACCAGAGCTTATAACGAATACTACCATGCCACTCCTCAAGTATTCATCAGGTATACAAAGGGAGAAGGAGAAAAGACAGTTCCCGGTTATGAGGATCAGGAGATTGGGAAGAGTGTAACAGAGCATCTTGCAGCCGCAGGCGGATTACCTGCGGAAAGAATCGAGGGTGCTGACTTAGTATTGGCAATCAACACCCCCTTTGATGGAATAACAGAAGAAGCCTCTTCCTCCAAAAACAAGATTTCCGAGAAGGACTACTTGTGTGCTTTCGCTGTCCAATTGGAGGAAGATATTAAAGCCGGTAACAGAGTAGCCCTTGCCGACATTTCTTTTTCAAACGGTGCGGATAATACCTTAATGGATGAGTTGAAAAACAAGGCATTATTACCGGAATTAACAGCATATGGCGCATGGAATACGGCAAGCAATTCATTGGGCTATGCTCTTTGTCAGGGCATTTTGGCGACTAAAATGGCAAAAGAAGACAGGGAAAGAATCCTTATAAAAAGATATCTCGAAGATTGGGCTTATCAAAGTAATATAAGAGCGGAAGTCGAGAAGGAAATCCTGCAGCCCCAAGGTATAGGAAAGGACGAGCTTGGCGAGTATACCGATCATGTTTCCGCTGAAATAAGAGAAAGATTACTGCGATTTTCTGATGTCCAGCTAAGTGAATTCCGGATCGACGACATCAAGATAGAAATACCATGGCAGCGTTTGTTAGAGATTGATGTAAAGGAAATACAGAGGGGGTTATAAAAAAATCGACACGAGTCGATTTTTGGAGATAAGTGTAGTATAATTACCATATTATTTGAATTTTTATATTGTATTGAGCCAATACTGCTAAAAGGTATATACACGCAACAGGTTCGTAATAACCACCATATTTTGCAGTATATACGCAATGCGGGTAAACACATTCTGTGGGAGATATTGCGAAACAGTGCGGATAAAAGGAGTTAAATGAAATTGGTCGCAAAGACCGCGCCGTCCTGGCGCGGCAAGAATTCAATATAAAGAAGGTGTAAAAAATGTATTCCAAATGGAGAAAGGCAGACTTACATATACACACCGACAAATCAAATGAAACCAAAGAGAAGGACTATAAAGGAAAATTTGATATTGATGTTCTTTATCAGAAACTACAAGAAAATGAAATTGAACTGATATCTTTAACTGATCATAATATTATCAATACTGACGCATACAATAAGATTTTTGAAAAGAACATTTCAGTTTTGGTCGGCGTTGAATTGGATGTTGCCATTTCTAATCCTGATCTGAAAAAATATATAGATAGACTCAATGGTCTGAATGATGGTTCAAAAATAGACATAAAACCTTTTCATTTATTAATCCTTTTTAAGTCCCAAGATTTTAATAAACTATCTAATGATTTGGAAGAAATGTACAAGAAGATAAGCAATAATATTCTTAGTTCAAAGATTGATTTAAGTACAAAGAAAAAACTAAGAGCGACAACTTTTAGATTAATTGTCGAAACATTTAAGGACGAGGACTATTTCCTAATTGCACACGGAGATAAGGATAAGAGTATCATTAATCCATATAAGAATTCAGGGAGGCTTATTGAAGCTCAATGGGAGATATTAATGGGAGAGATATCTGCCGTTGAAATGAAAAGCAGTCATAAGATGAATAATACTATTAATATTTATGATGAAGCATTTAAGAAGCTTGTAGAAAATGATTTTGTAGCAGAACAACCAACTGCTTATGTAGTATTTTCCGATAATCATGATTGTAGTAATTATAAATGTGATAAGTATAGTACCTGGATTAAGGGTGGCCTTGACTTCGAAACAATAAGGATTTCTTTTTCGGATCCTGAGAGTAGAATACATACAGATGAAGAAAAACCAACAAATGCTCCATATTACATTGAGAAAATAGCGTTTAAATTAAAAGACAAAGAATCAACAGAAATATTCCTGTCTCCATACCTTAATGTAATAATTGGCGGGCGCGCTTCGGGGAAAAGTCTTCTTTTTAATTCACTAATAGCTTTAAATCAAAACTTTACACAAGATGAAAGTAGAATATTCCGCGATATATATGAAAAAATGTTAGACAAAAAAGAAACAATGATAAAAACGAATTTAGGAAATTATGATACCTATATAAACATAAAAGGAGAAGCCTATTATCAAGAAAAGATTATTGATTTATTTAAGAATGAAAACGATTTGAAAGATAGGCTAAGTGAGTTTTTTGAGGACTTTGATGATATTGAGATACAAAAGGAAGAAAAAGAAATAGATACTATGTTTACAGGCATGACAAAAGGTTATGGGGATTATTATAAAACAAGAAAGAAGATCGAAAAGGGTAGCGTACTAGAGCTTATTAACAATAGCATTAAAACTACTAATAAATGCTTTGAAATTAATGAAACCGAATTGGAGCCTGAGTTTGAGATTGAGCATTTCTCAGAGATATCTAAAAAAATTACAACTGCACTTGAAGAATTGAATAATATAAAAGAACTCCAATTTATGAATGAAAAATTATTTAATAATGAGGAGTCACTTATACTTAGTAACGCTACTGATTTGTTAAGAAAGAAGTTGGATACAGTTGAATTAAATATGAAAAAAACTGAAATTAAAAATTTATTTTACGAAAGAGTAAAACAGATATACAAAAATTATTTAAAAAAAGAATTAACTACTGAAAAACAGAGTATTGAGGTATCGAAGAAAACCCTAAATGATAACTTGGCAGATTATAAGAGCTTTTTTGTTACTAAATTACAGCTCAAAAAAGCTTGCTCTCTAATTGAAAAGTTGGATAAAAAAGTTGATGATAAAATCAAAGAAAAAGAGAGGTATGTGTTCGCTACAAAGCTCAACTTTGAAATAAATAAGGATAAAATAGTTGATGACTTATTTGTTTGCTCAATCCATAGCTATGATAAGTCAAAAAGTATATTTGAAAATTTAATCGTAATGGCAGAACCCTCGTCTGATGTAAGAGTTAAGAATAAAACAGGGTTAGATGGAAAGAAATTAGAAAACTTCAAAAAGAAGGTTGATGAATTTGTCAGTAGCTGCAAAAGCAAAAAACAATATGAAATATTAGAAAAAGGGGCCACTCCTATCGATACACCTGTCAGTACTGCAACAACCTCGCAGGGAAGGAAGGCATCCATTTTTCTAGACGTTAAATTAAACAGCTTTATAGATAAAACCGATAAAAATGTGCTTATGATTGATCAAATTGAGGATAATATTGACAATAAGTACATCAGTGAAAATTTAGTCGATATGATAAGGAAACTCAAAAAACATATGCAAATCATTTTGGTTACACACAATCCTAGTATTGCAATATACGGTGATGCTGAGAACATTATTATTGCGGAAAATATAGATAATACATTTACCTATAAACAGGGTGGATTGGAGAACGAAGCAGTACGGAAAGAAGCATGCAAAATTCTAGATGGTGGGGACATAGCTTTTATGAATAGAATGGCAAAATATAATATTGCAAAAATTAAAAGTTAAGGAGATGAAGAATCATGGAAATAACGGCTGATGATAGCTTAAAATCTGTTGAAGTTAAATTTGAAAATCCCAATAAGATTTTTCAGCTTGATATGAATTCTGAAGTAAAGCTAACTGAGTTTGTGAAGTATGTTAGCGATTTTGCAGAAGAAATATCAATTAATCCGGCAGATTATGAATCTTTTCAGGCTAAAAGTGAGGTTCAGAGCAAAGAAGTTATGAAGTTAGTTGAGTATATATATAAAATTATTGAATCGTTCAACGAAAGTATACGAGCGGTACTTGAGGTTGAATCAAAGAAGTCCTTATAGAGCCTTAAGACTATGCAACACCGCCAAGCCTAAAAACAATTTCTCGAATTGATTGCCAAAAACTTAAACGTTCAACATCCTGGACAGCTTCAATTACTTCATTTAGTTCTGTAATTTCAATACCAGCATGATCTAATTTCTCTGATAAAGAGTTGAAACTATTAGTATATCTATTCCAAAATTCACCAAAATAGGGATGTTCGGTTACTGGTAGTCTGTTTAGGCGAGTCATCCATAATACCCCCTAACGATAAAAAATAACTATACGAGTTAATTATACGATAATAAAAGTTATCGGTCAATAACTTTTTGCGTTATAGCTTAATGTTTTATTGCTGTTTATTAACTCTAAAAGTATAATAATATCGCAAAAAGTTATTTTTAAGGAGGATAATTATATGATTAGGATTAAAGTATCAGATTTACTTGGTAAGTATAAAATGTCGAGAAAAGATCTGTCAGATGTTGCCAATATAAGACCAAATACAGTATCAGCTCTCTATAATGAAACCATTAAGCGAATAGACGTCGAAATGCTTAATAGACTTTGTAAAGTGTTTAATTGTCAAATATCAGACTTACTTGAATATGTTCCGGATGATGAAAAGTTAAAATAGATAAATTAGGGATCGACGTCCTGTCGATCTTTGAATATGGGGGCGACCAACTTCACTTAACAATGCACTCACGCAACGGGCGCGGTAAGCGGGTTCAGCGGGGGCTAAATTTTGGGCAGGGCTGGAGCGTGCGCGCCACATCCCTTCGCTAACCGAGTCGTCTCGTCCTCGTCAAGAACTGCAAGCAGTTCTAAGACTCGAACTTCGCCTGTAAGCTCAGGGACGTCGTGAGTGCGAGACCGTTAGACAAAACTGCTAAGCTATATTATTTTTTTGAAAGTGTTAATATTTGGGTAGAATTTGTATAAAAGCTAATGAGATGAGGTAATGCGTTTGAGTGGTATAAAATTTCTGTATATAGATGGTCAAGGGGAAATTTATACTATCCCTGTTCCTAAAAAATTTGTAAATAAACCAATTCCGAAACTTGCAAATAAATCTGTATTAGAGGTTTTTTTGTTTTATGAAACACGTGATAGAAAACCGTGGCGATTACATGAAATTGGTTTTGACAGAATTTTACTTGATGAATTAGGACAGTATACCTTAACCGAGGAAGAAATTCATAACAGATCATACAATTTTATTAACTTTGGATTTTCTACACCAGAAGAGTTGGGCAAACGAGAAGAACCCTTATCCATACCGAAAGCAGTTGCTTTACCTACTGTAAAAGAAAAGACGGCATTAATTGATTATATTAAGCAGAAGTATCCTATGTTATGGAAAAATAGTCCTGAGGTGTTGGAGAAGTCAATTAAAGCTCGGATTACTGCCCATTCAGAACTGATAGATATGGTGAAAAAGGCAAGTATCATAAAGAAAAAGGCAAGATAAGATATTGATTAGAATACATTTTAGAATTGTAAACCGCAGCTTCGTCTAACACTTAGGATTGGTTGCGCAGTTGCCCAGAAAAGCCCGCATCCCAATAAAGAATGAAGGCTTGATAAAAGCAGGTAGAATAAACTGACACGAAGGCAATTGCGCAAATCCGGGTTGAACGAAGCCGCTTAAAATAGG
>JAHDQS010000035.1 GCA_018433675.1 Clostridia bacterium | reverse complement strand
GATTTGCTTACACCTTTCTCCAGATTCCACCTCGCGATGGACACCCTTGGTGTTCGGCTATACCCTTCCCGCTACCGGGTGGGCTCGGGACTTTCACCCTTTAGAACGTGCGCTCACCGGGCGCACCATAAAGAAGGCGAGACTTCCGCCCAAGGGCGTGTGCCTCGCCTTCTTCCATATATCTTTTGCTTTTACTTTTTTTCTGCCTCAAATTCATCCCACTTATACTTCACAGGCTTCAAACGGAAAATCAGGCGGATATCTTGTCTCAATATAATAATCATCTATCGTGGCACAATCATCTTGATATTGTTTGAATAGCGGCTCGTATTTAATACATAGTCCCAGTAAAGTACCGATTGAGTGTCCTTTAACTAATTCTCCTGATTGATGTAATAAATATGCCTTCAATACTTTTTCTATCGCCTGTTGTAGCAAAAAGGCCGCAACATTAGTTGGTCCATCATTATCAAGTATTATTTTGGCAGATACATAATCTTGATTCGCCTTTTCCATCCAATCAGAGCAATTTGTACTATCGACCATGCACAACCACACCCTCCTTAGCAATGACATTTGCCATTGTTCCAACCTTTTTTGAAATATATTCAAATTGTTGTGGTGTATACAATACGATATCTACCGGTCTATCAAGGTAATTAAGCCCTTCTGGCTTATGAATATAAACACGGATATTCCTTCGTAATGATCTAACATTTTCCTCTTCGATATCCGCAATAATACATATATCAATATCACTATTTTCGGTTGCTTCTTTTCGTGCATGTGAACCAAAGAGTATTATTTTTTGGGGGTTAAATTTGTCAACAATTCCATTAGTCAGCTTTTCAATATCCTGACTCATATAATCACCCACCTTGTATACTATGAGCAGCGGCCGATTTAGAAGAGAATTTCCAGTTGGGCTGGTGCTCATTTTTGATCTTTGAAATCTTTAATACATAAAATCTTTTATAGCTGCGGCATATCCACACCCCGGCAAACTTTACTAACTTTCTTAAAAGGGGTTTACAGCTCTGAGATGTCTTTGGGAAAATAATGCCATAGGTGTCTACCAAGGGAATGATCCTTCACCCCCTGTTGCCCCGCTTTTTGCGGGTGTCTTCCAAAGGTAGAGTGTTCCCCTGGCCCCATGTTATAGACCAACACGCTGACTGTTTCCCGGTTACCCCTCCCTCCCGCCAGCAGAGGGAGGCAAGTGCACCGATGGGCACCGGTGTATTCCAATAGCTCGCAAGGTTGTCGTTCATGGGTTTCCCAGGGACATCCCAGGACTGTAGGCATCTTATCCTTTGCAAAGGAGGTGAAAACGATGCCTAACCCTTTGTTCGTCGGTATCGATGTAAGCAGCACTGACAACACTGTCTGTTGCTTGACAAATGATGATGAGAAACGTCCTATTAGCCGTTTTACTGTGCTGAATAACAGACCGGGTATTATGGAGCTTAAAGAACGAATCAGCTGGCTGGTAAATAAACATAGCTTTGATGGAATACGGTTCGGGCTGGAACATACCGGTTGTTACTCCACCCATGCGGCCATGTACTTGCAGCGCCATTTAGACTTTGGCTCTCCTGATGTTAAGGTTTATATGTTTAACCCCAGCCTTATTAAGGCGTATAAAAAGTCCCACTTCCTGGATGCCCCTAAGAATGACCGGGTTGATGCCTGGTTCATTACTGCCAAGCTTAGGGACGGTCATTTACCCCATCCCTTCACCTGGAGTGAGCCGCTGATGGCTTTGCAAAGACTGACCCGGGCCAGATACCATCTGATGCAAAATCTTGTACGGGAAAGCAATTTCCTTATGACTAACCTGTATCTCAAATGGAGTGACTACACCCTCGTTTTTGAGAATAAGCTGTCTGCAACTTCTTTGGCCGTGATGGAGGAGTTTGAATCCACCGAATCCCTGGCCGAAATCTCTTTGGACAAGCTGGTCGATTTCCTGGTCCAGCATGGTAAAAACCGCTTTGATGATCCTCAGGCTGTAGCAGAAGATTTACAAAAGGCAGCCCGCTCTTCCTACCGATTGCCAAAGGCTGTGAATGATTCTGTAAATATGGCTATGGCCTCAAGTATCCGGGTTATTCGGACGGTCCAGGAACAGTTGAAGTCTGTTAAAAAAGCTATTGAAGACCATTTAAAAGCTATACCTCAGACGCTGGATTCTGTTCCAGGGATTGGTCCTGTGTTTGCTTCTGGGATACTGGCTGAAATCGGCGATATCTCCCATTTTGAAAGCCATAAACAGCTCGCTAAGTTTGCAGGTATCGCCTGGACAGAACATCAGTCAGGAAACTTTACAGCCAGTCAAACAAGGCTTATTCATTCCGGCAACCGCTTTTTACGGTACTATCTGATGGAAGGGGCAAACAGTGTCCGGGTGCACGACCCTGTTTTTGCCGAGTACTATGCCAAGAAAAAAGCGGAACCTAAGCAATTCGCCCACAAAAGGGCCCTTGCGCTTACTGCCCGAAAATTGGTGCGTTTGGTCTTTTCCCTGCTGAAGACCAACCAACTCTACCAACCGAAAGGGGGCCAGCCGACAAAATAGGTGATGAAGTTTAGCAATAGTTCATCCCATCCAGTATTTGGTTTATCTTGTTAATTTATGGCTGTTATGTTGGGTGGGCTTATTTAAGTGATGCCTTTTTCGAGAAACACCTCCTTGGGTGGCAGCGAATTTCTTAAAATATTTCCAGTTACCTACTTGACATCATACCGCTGCTCTATCTTGAAAGCATTATATCACATACTACTTTTTATTGGTATTAGTTGCAAAAGTTAAGTTAAAGATGGACAGCAAAACCATAGCGTAGAGAATCGAGTAGGAGGTCACCCATTAATTGAGTGACCGACCTCTCACACCACCGTGCGTACCGT
>JAHDQS010000017.1 GCA_018433675.1 Clostridia bacterium | reverse complement strand
TCGTTGATAGGGCTGGCCATAAGACAAAAAAGTAGCTGCATAACTTTGGGATTTGGACACATCAATACTTAACACTGGATGATTCATAGAAAACCTCCTCATATCTCTGGGTTCCCAGGCCAAGTACCCTCCTCAGGTTCGTACGGTGATACGGGCTAAAAGCCCAACCAGCTCAATCGAGGTATGAATACCAGCCGTGGGCCTGAACACTTTAGGTGACGGGATCCAAGTCCCAACAATGCATACGTTCTAAACCCAGGTTATTAGCTTAATTATCCCAGAGAGAATAAAAAAAGGTTCATAACAGATTAAGCTGGTTATGAACCAAGTATACGAACAATGCATTCCCACAAGGGCGCGTGGGGCAAGGGTTTGGGGCGTTCGTGCCACATCTCCCAACCTAACCGCGGCCGCGGCCAGCTCGCTCAAGCCCTAGCCAGCCACCCATATCGAGTGTTGCGCCGAAGCTGGTAACAGCAAGGCGAAGTGTACACATAAGCAGAGAACCCAAATCTATGATTTGGTGTGAATTGCTTAGTGTCTTTATCAGAGAACTATATAGGCCAAAGGGATGACCGTATATCCTGAAGCATATTCAGCCCCGTTAATCGCTACAATGCAGATGGCGACATGGTTAACGGCATGGAAGCTAACACGGAGGAATCATAAAAGGCGGGATTCCCGAGGGTCTGCCGGGGTCAGAGGACGTGGCATGTATGGAGAGAAGCGTTAGGAACTTGGGAGGTCCTGCCGTCTCCTGCATGAAGGAAATAGGTAAGCCTACCCAATCGAAAAAGAGGATGGCTGAATGGTAGCCGGTAGCGGGTATACATAGCAAAAGGAAAGAATGAACAGAGGCCTTTGGAAATACCGGCGTTACGGGATAAAATCGTCCAGAGAGCAGCAGCCGAAATACTGGAAGCAATCTACGAGCAAGACCTTATAAAAATCAGCTATGGATACAGACCAGGCAAAAACGCTCACCAAGCCATACAGGCCATCAAAAAGGAGTTAAGTGGTAAATACAATCACATAGTAGAGGCAGAGATCAAAGGGTTTTTCAACAACATCAACCACGAATGGCTGATAAAAATGCTTAAAGAGAGAATCAATGACAACACATTCCTAGGGTTGATAAAGAAATGGCTGAAAGCAGGCATATTAGATAGCAACAGCAAGATAATAAACCCCGAGAACGGCTGCCCTTAAAGTTCCGTAATAAGTCCGATACTAGCTAATATCTATCTGCATTATGTGATAGACATATGGTTTGTGAAGATAGTAAAACCAAGATGTGAAGCAGAAGCGTACTACTGCAGGTCGGCAGATGATTTTATATTCGGATTCAGATATAAAACTGATGCAGATAAACTGCTAAACGCCTTGGGATTGCGCCTAAAGAAATTCGGACTGGAACTGGCGGAAGAAAAGACTGGTATGGTAGTATTCTCAAGGCTCAAAAAGCATCTGGGTACAAAATTCAGTTTTCTTGGCTTTGATTTCAGATGGGTAGCCTCAAGAAAAGGAAAAGATTATATACTGATAGAGACCAACCCGAAAAGAATGACGAAATCGCTGAAAGCATTCACCAAATGGTGCAAGGAAAACGGAAACAACCGTATCCGAAAGATAGTAGACATGGTAAACTTAAAACTAAAAGACTACTTCAACTATTATGGAATCCGAGGAAACAGCCATAGAATCAACAGATTTTACTACATAGTTACCAAAACACTTACAAATGGCTAAATAGACAATGAGTATTGAAGATTACTGTTTTGCGTAAGAATTACGGAAGCGAGTATATTTGAAGAGACCGGTGCGGTAATTCCGCACGCCGGGATTCTGTGCGGGGGCTGGCGAGTGATCGTCAGTTCTACCGTGACAATGAAATGACGCGTAGGAGGATATATGAAAAGATTTGAGGTAGTAACTTCGGTAGCAAAGGATTTCATTGGATGGTTAACTTTAGCAAAAGAAGTGGAAAAACTATTTGGTCCTATGGTATCAGAGAAAGCATTTCATGATGCGCTAAAAGAAAAGATATCGGATGGCCTTGCATATGTGGTAAGACAGGAAAGCTCCAAAAGTGAGTCGTCCTTATTAGGTGGAATTGTTATTTCGAAGAAAGATAATGAAATAATTTGGTTTGCTGTTTCTGAGAAGCAGAGGGGAAATGGTCTCGGAGCATTGTTGCTTTCTCATTCAATAGACAACTTAGATAAGTCAAAGCCTATAACAGTTACTACATTTGACGAAAGTGTTAAGGAAGTTTACCTGCGAGAAAACTATATTTGAATTATGGGTTTATTGATAAGGAGAAACGCGGGTTAAATCCTGCGGGAATTCCTATAGTCTTAATGATCAAGAAGTAACGGCAGACATCACTTCGGCTAACCATGCATTGCCACAAGGGCGCGGATTAGCAGGTTCAACGTGGGTCGAGATTTGTAGAAGGGCTGAAGTCAGCTGCACACATCATTCGGCCCAAGACCGGCAGGACTCGGCTCGCTTTCGCCAAGTACAAGTGCTAAGGCTCAAGCTTTGCCTTAGGGCCGCGACATGTTCTAAAAAGGAATGAGTTATTGAATGGAAAAAGGAAGGTTAATTGGGCAAGGAAGGACTTCGGAGATATTCGAGTATGGTGAAAATAAAGTATTAAAGCTTTTTCGTTTATGTTTTCCAAAAGATGCAATTGAGAATGAATATAATGTTGGATTAGAACTATCAAAAAAAGGATTACCTGTAGCTGGAGTAGATTGTATTGTTGAGTTAGACGAAAGGTTTGGCATTGTTTTTGAACGGATTAATGGACAAACCATGATGAACTTACTGTCATCCAAGCCATGGACAATTGTTAAGGAGGCACAAAAATTCGCTGAATTACATAAAGAGATTCAGATACAAATCATGGTAAATATACCGTGTCAAAAAACTCGGCTTAAACAGTTCATTAAAGAAACAGAACTATTAAATGACAAAACTAAAACGAATTTGTTTGAAATGATAATGAAACTTCCAGAAGGGAATGTTCTATGTCATGGTGATTTCCATCCAGATAATATAATAATATCGAACAATAAATTTGTAGTTATTGATTGGATGACGGCCACGATCGGAAATCCTCTATCAGATGTAGCTAGGACTTCAATCATTTTTAAATTTGGGGTCGTTTCAGAACATAAATCAAGAATAGAGAAGAACATTATAGATTTTTTGAGAGGTAAGTTTTATTTTGAATATATTAAGCACTACCTTAAGATTACCGGAGAAAGTCTTGAAGTAATTGAACAGTGGGAAATAGCACATGCAGCCGCACGATTAATTGAATGTATACCTCTCGAAGAAAAAGTAAAATTACTTAACTTCGTTAATGCACACTTCGACTAACATCGTATTTTCGCTCCGGGCGCGGGTTAGCGCGAGGGGCTGAATGCAAGTAGTATATGCATAGATGATAGCCGTGCCACATCCCCTAGCCTAATCGCAGCTGCGGCTGGCTCTCCTGAATCTAACACAAGGGCTATGTAAGGGTTCGGCCATCTCTTAAGGCTGGGGGACGTAGGAAATACGAGGGATGTTAGTGCGCCTAGCAAGCTTGGCGCTTCTTATAGAGAGAAAGTCTCTATTGGGCAAGGTCTAACCAGCCACCCATATCAAGTGTTGCGTCGAAGCTGGTAACAGGCGCGTCTACCGTAACTATGAAATTGGCTTCAATAAAGAAAAATTATATTGAGTTGGTGACTGTCGTGAATGAAAATGTAGAAATAATTAGTGATTTTAATAGAATTGCACAGCTTAATCATAACCAGTGGGAACATAATAAGCATTATCATGAATATTTACTAAAATCTCTTCCCCCCTGTGTCAGAATAGTTGTCATAGGGGGACAATGGGATCACCTCGGAATCTAGAGACATTATATAACATATATGTTATAATTACAAGCGGTGGATAAGATGATGCGGTTACTTCACCTAACAACGGATTGCCAGTTTCGCTACGCTTCACCCAAACCTTTTCGCCAAGTGCGGTCGCACTAGGGCTCAAAGGCTTCGGCAATCTTGGTACGTTAGGCGAAATAGCGCTATTATGAAAGGAGAAAATATGAGAAAAATTCACAGATTAATAATTGTAACAGTACTTATATTAGTACTCATGATTACCGGGTGTAGTCAAAACCAAAATGAAAATGAAGTAAAAAATGATAAGCAAAGTATTGCACCGAATGAAGAAAAAAAGATATGTAGGGAATTTTATACTCCATTTTTATCAGACAAGGAACGAACAAAATATAACTCGATTTCAGAAAGACTAATTGATGTATATGGTGCTTACAGAAGAAGAGGACATAAACATGCTGGTATTGATTTAAAAGGTGTCTATGAAGAAAAGGTATATTGTATAGGTGTGGGTAAAGTAAAAGGGATGCTTTACAGTTTTCCGAATAATGCAGTTTTGATAGAACATTATTTAACTGACGGGACAACTATATTTTCAAGTTATATTCATGTTGTTGATGAAACAGTTAGTGTTGGTGATTGGGTTGATGAAAAAACACAAATTGGTAGACTTTTTAATAAAGATGAACAAAAAAAAGCGGGATTTGATGATACTCATTTACATATCGAGATTAGAAAGACCATAGAGGATGAGGGGAAAGCAAGTTATTCGTGTAAAACCATAGAAGAATTAAATAAGTACTTTATAGATCCACAAGAGTTTTTTAAAGAGCAGTTAGAATAAGAGAAACGCTACATTCGCCTAACAACGGATTGCCGGTTCCGCTACGCTTCACCCAAACCTTTTCGCCAAGTGCGGTTGCACTGAGGCTCAAAGGCTTCGATCCTGGTACGTTAGATGAAAGTGCTCACTAGTATACGAGAATATATATGATTCATATGAGAGAGAAGAGGTTATTATGAAAGTTGATATAGTTTTAAAGGATAAGAGAAAATATCTCGATTTGTTATTACTCGCAGACGAACAAGAAGACATGATAGCTAAGTATCTAGAACGTGGAGAACTATTCGCTTTGTATGAAGGTGATTTGAAAGGTATTTGCGTTGTGACAAAAGAGGAAGAAGACATTTACGAGTTGAAGAATATAGCCATCTATGAGATCTATCAAGGTCAAGGTTATGGAAAGAAGCTAGTAGAATATATATTTGAATATTACCGAGATAGATGTAAAACTATGTATGTTGGTACAGGAGATAGTCCAAATATCATATCCTTCTATATAAGTTGTGGATTTTATATATCCCATAGGATTGAGAACTTTTTTATTGATAATTATGACCATCCAATGTTTGAATGCGGAAAACAACTTGTTGATATGATTTATCTAAGAAAAGACTTTGAAAACGTAAAGAATGATTGAAGATATTAGCGGTTTCTGTGAGCACCATCATCTAACAACGTATTCCCACAAGGGCGCGTGGGGAAAGGGTTTGGGCGTGCACGCCACATCCTTTGGCCCAAGACCGGCAGGACCCTGCTCGCCCGGGCCTGACATAAGAGCTATGGTAAGGCCCGGACTTCGCCTTAGGGCTGGAGGACGTCGGAAAGACAGTGCCGTTATATGACAGTCGGCGCGTAAAAAAAGAAAGAGTAGCATCTCTGCTACTTTGGAGGAAATACTTCATTATGAGTGCCAATGATATAGAAAGTATTAATCTGATCTTGCCCCTCTGAAGTAATTTCAATAATTATACGAATTGACATATTGATACTTATCTCGTAGAAGCTATTTGTCCCCTCGATTTTCTTGTAACGAAGGGAAGGGTGGCTGGGATCTGAAATAAATAATTCAACAGATTTTACAGCTTGCTTATAAGAATTACCATCAAGAGATTTAAACTGCTTATCAAATTTACGGGTTGAACGGAAGCGTCTACTCATTGTTCAATACCGTCCAAGAATTCTCTAACGGTCTTAAAATCTCGGGTATTTCCGGATTCAATATCTTTCTTTGCTTCCAACAAATCCTTTTGAGTTTTATCAGCCCAAAAATAAGTTTGACTAGAAGGTACAAGTTTCATTGGTTCAATGATGATTTTATTATCAACTAAACTGATATCAAGAACATCACCTTCATTGATTCTTAAGGTATCACGGATATCTCTTGGAATACTGATAAGGTTACGCTTTTGAACAAAAATCCTATGTGAAAAAGTTTGAGTTTTAGACATAGAAATCACCCCAAGTATTATTATATTATTAGTATATACGTAATTACGTAAAATAGCAACAACTAAAAGGCAGATAAAAAGCGCCGACCATTACATAACAACGGATTGCCGGTTTCGCTACGCTTCACCCAAACCTTTTCGCCAAGTGCAGTCGCACTGGGGCTCAAAGGCTTCGGCAATCCTGGTACGTTAGCTGAAATCGGATTGTTGAGGTTCAGGAGAATCCGTTTGACAAGATTTGCGGAATCTTTATCGTACTTGATTTTTATATGATATTTAAACGCTTAAATCTCTTCTGTAAAAAACTATATTACTTATGATATAAGGAATAATGCCATAAAGACTTACGATACCCAGTGCTGATAATAAAGAATTGATATTACCATTAAAATAAAAATAAAAATGAGAAAAGAAACTAAAATATGATGTCAGAAGATATGGTTGTAATTCACTAACTACTTCTCCAAGCATGAAAAATAAAAAAAGCATTCCGGCAGAGATACCAACCACCAAAGCACTATTGTGTAACAACAATGCGAAAAGCATAATAAAAATGCTAAAGGCAAGCAAGGGAATAATTGAAATGAGGTATGATCCCAAAGTAATAAAAAAGCCTTTGGCAGCAGAGTAAGAAATACCTCTTAATACGAATTCTTCTCCCCAACCGAAACAGATTGTTCCGATAATATAGGCACTAATCATAGAAAAGAGGAGAATTGAAGCGGTTAACAACAATAGATATAAAACTTTACTGGCTAGTAATTTTAAACGTGACACAGGATGAATTAATATAATAGAGAGCATACCTATTTTATAATCCTCGGTTATTATTTCAGCTACAATAATAATCAGAAATAATGGTAACAGCCATGATACTAAGATTCCTAACATAGATACCGGATACGTTTGTCCATCAAATACATTAACACCAATGAAAAGAACTGGAGCTATCTGGATTAAAATTATAATCATCATTAAAGCAAATATTTTTTTACTCGAAAATAATTTGATAAATTCATTTTTAATTAGCCCGATCATCTTTATTACCCCCACTAGTTAGTTCTAAATAGTAATCTTCTAAAGAATGCTTTCGAGGAATAATGTAGTCGATCTCAATTTCATTGTTTACTAATATTTTATTTAATTTCCCTGAATAACCTTTATTAATTTCTGCTATGAGTCTATTTTTAATGATTTTAACATCTAGGACATAATCTAGATTCTTAATTAGCTGGTAAGCTTTTTCAGCAGAATCGGTGAAGATTCCAATCTTTTCAGTCGTTTTGCCTAGCAAATCAGCGACGCTTCCTTGTTCAATGACTTTACCGGCTTGAATAACGGCAATTTTGTCACATACTTGCTCAATTTCATGTAATAGATGACTCGTGATAAAGAAAGATTTTTTATTATTTCTTGCCAGATTTACAATCAATTCTCTGATTTCAAACATTCCTTGGGGATCTAGGCCATTCATTGGTTCGTCAAGAAAGATTAGCTTAGGGTCATTAATTAACGCCCGGGCGATTCCAAGTCGCTGTTTCATACCGAGTGAATAGGTTGCTACTTTGCTTTTTGAATGTTTTGAGAGTCCTACAATTTCTAAGACTTCATGTACACTTTTTTTTGAAACATCAGGATGCAAATTGGCTACTAAAGAAATATTCTGATAACCGGTAAGCTGATTATAAAAATATGGAGTTTCTACCACTGCGCCTACGCATGTAATGGCTTTATAAAAATGCTCTTTAATATTATATCCGTTAATATGCACTGTTCCCTTATCAGGTCGGATCAACCCCAATATTATTCTAATTGTAGTTGTTTTTCCAGATCCGTTGGGCCCTAAAAAACCGAATACTTCTCCTCTTGATATCTGAAGATTTATATCTTCGAGTATAGTATGAGAACCGAAACTTTTATAAATATTTATTATTTCGAGCATAGTCCAGATTCACTCCCTGACTTTTAATATCAATATTTTTAATTTCTTTGGAGCTTCAGTTAGTCTGAATCATAGTCTCTTGTATTATTCTATATGTCTTGTCGTATTTCCTTTGATCGTAAGCGTCAAAACTTCCGACACATAGGAAACATAGAAAACCTGTGAGACAATAGTACCATGAATAAACTGGACAAAAATGTATTTCAATGAAATACAAGAAAATGCAAAAAAGTTCAGTAGATTACATGGGAGTGAAGTC
>JAHDQS010000015.1 GCA_018433675.1 Clostridia bacterium | reverse complement strand
CAGGCCAGAGATTTGCTTACACCTTTCTCCAGATTCCACCTCGCGATGGACACCCTTGGTGTTCGGCTATACCCTTCCCGCTACCGGGTGGGCTCGGGACTTTCACCCTTTAGAACGTGCGCTCACCGGGCGCACCATAAAAAACAGAGGCCTGCTTAATAAGTAGGCCTCTGTCCTGTAACCTGAGAGATTGCCGGTTTTGCCGGTTTCCCCATCGGTGCCGCAACAACTGTTGCGAGCTCTCCAGAGTTCGTCAGGGTCGGTCCTTTTGCCTGAGAGTTTCTGCCATTTGCTCCTTCGGCGCCTGCTTTCGCAAGTCTCTCCCGTTGCCCTTCTTCCGAATATCATATGGATTTAACTAGATACTATCACAAACCAATTTATTCATCAAGGGTTGATTTGCAACCTATTTTTCAACCAATACGGCCGTTCCCTGTCCTCCTCCGATGCATAGGGTGGCTAAACCTTTCTTCGCTCCCCGTTTCTGCATTTCATAAAGAAGGGTTACCAAGATACGGGCTCCACTTGCTCCTATCGGGTGACCTAAAGCAATTGCGCCACCATTGACATTGACAATATCCATCTTAAACCCTAAGTCTTTTGCTACGGCCAATGATTGAGCGGCAAAAGCTTCATTTGCTTCGATCAGTTCCACGTCACCTAATTGCCAGCCGGCTTTTTTCAGGGCTTTCTTTGTAGCCTCCACCGGACCTATGCCCATGATTGCGGGATCCACCGCAGCAGAGGCTCCGGCCTTAAAGACTGCCAAAGGTTCCAAGCCCATTTTTTCAGCCTTTTCCCTCGAAACAAGTACTAATGCCGCCGCTCCGTCATTGATACCCGAGGCATTTCCGGCTGTGACCGTTCCGTCTTTTTTAAAGGCAGGCCTTAGCTTAGCCAAAGACTCAGCCGTAACTCCCGCCCGTGGAAACTCATCAACAGCAAATTCTTTCACCCCGCCTTTAACAGGTATCTGCACAGGCACAATCTCCTCGGCAAACCGATTTTCTACGATGGCTTTTTCTGCTTTATT
The DNA here is from genome assembly GCA_018433675.1 of Clostridia bacterium. Lineage (GTDB taxonomy): Bacteria > Bacillota > Peptococcia > DRI-13 > SM3-B62 > SM3-B62. The sequence goes on along the minus strand of JAHDQS010000015.1, from coordinate 157,855 downwards.
TTGGCTTTTGGCAGCAAAAGCATCCTGCTCTTCACGGCTGATATTCCATCTTTCCGCAATATTTTCAGCCGTGATTCCCATGTGATAGTTGTTCGTCGCACACCACAGTCCGTCATTAACCATGGTATCAACTATCTGACCCTGTCCCATCCTGTAGCCGAAGCGAGCCTTGGGTAATGCATACGGTGCCATGGACATATTCTCCATCCCGCCGGCCACAACGATATCCGCATCACCAAGGGCAATTTCTTGTGCTGCCAAGCATACTGCTTTCAGCCCGGAACCACATACTTTATTTATTGTCATAGCCGGTACATTATCAGGTATTCCGGCCTTCAAAGAAGCCTGCCGGGCCACATTCTGCCCTAAGCCTGCCTGCAATACACATCCCATAATCACATCTTCGACCGCTTCCGGTTTGACCTTCGCTCTGGCCAAGGCCTCTTTAATGACGATGCTTCCCAATTCCTGCGCTGGTATATCTTTCAAACTCCCACCAAACGAACCGACTGGCGTCCTTACCGCCCCAACTATTAGAACTTCCCGCATAATGTTATCTCCTTTCTAATTTTACATAACACTATATTTCCATTTCTTTCAGTTCAGGGCTAACTATCAATTCAGCCCCTGTTGCTTTTTTCACCTCGTCTACCGTTACCCCCGGCCCTAACTCCTTCAAGAGGAATCCCTCTTTTGTAACTTGTATTACCGCTTTTTCCGTTACGATCAAATCTACTTCTTCCTTAGCAGTCAGAGGCAAAGTGCATTTTTTCAGGATTTTAGGACTGCCGTCTTTCGCACAATGCTCCATCGCAATGATTACCTTCTTAGCTCCAACTGTTAAATCCATCGCTCCGCCCATACCCGGTACGATTTTACCCGGTACCATCCAATTCGCTAAATTCCCCTTCTCGTCAACCTGCAATCCGCCTAACACAGTAATATCTAAACGTCCTCCCCTAATAACCATAAAGGAAAAACAACTGTCAAAATAGGCTCCACCGGGAAGAATCGTAACAGGCTGGCCTCCCGCATTACTGATATCCGGATCTTCCTGTCCTTTAGGCGGGACAGGACCCATACCGACGATACCGTTTTCCGACTGGAAAGTGACTTCAACTCCCTCCGGTACATAATTGGCTACCATTGTAGGCATACCAATCCCCAAATTTACTAGGTTGCCATTTTTAAATTCCTGTCCCACTCTTCTGGCAATAATCTCCCGACTATTCATTTTACGCACCACCTTTCACTTCATCAATTGCCGGTTGTTTCGCTAGGACAATAGCGTCCACGAAAACGCCGGGCATCATCACTTCATCAGGATCAATCTCACCGACCTCGACAATATTCTCTGCTTCAACAGCAACATAGTCGGCTGCCATCGCCATTAAGGGGTTAAAATTCCTACTGGTGGCTCGGAAAACTAAATTCCCTTTTTTATCGGCTTTATAGGCTTTTATTAAAGCTATCTCTGCTCGTATCGGTAATTCCAACACGTATTCCTTATTATTAATAATCATCTTTTGTTTTCCCTCTTCCGCAATCGTACCTACCCCTGTCGGAGTCAAAATACCCCCAAGTCCGCCGCCGCCGGCTCTAATTCTTTCAGCCAGCGTTCCCTGCGGCACCAGCTCTACGTCCATCTCTTTAGCATTCATTTGGCGCCCAGTCTCAGCATTAGTTCCGACATGCGACACAATAGCCTTCTTGATCTGTTTACTGACAACAAGCTTACCTATGCCCTTGTCTAAAAAGCCCGTATCGTTCCCAATTACAGTTAAATTGCGTGTTCCCTTTTCTACTATCGCATCTACAAATCCCTCCGGTGTTCCGACAGCTAAAAATCCTCCTATCATTATCACATTACCATCTTTGATGCGATCCATGACTGTCTTCAAGTCACTTATCTTGCTCATTCAGACTCACCCCTTTTTTTGTTTTCATGCTCTGCCTATATAACCTAGCAAATACCATGCCAATCTCAACATGCCTCAAAAGCCTTGGTATTTCTGTTTCAAAGAAAGAAGAGGGAACAGGTGCGATACAATTTTGCATCGCACTTGTTCCCTCTTCTTTCTAAAAATATGCAGCTAACTCCGTCATAACGCACGTCTTATTTCGATACGATATTGCATCGCATCCGATACAGCATCGTATCTCTAGGAGTTGTTCTTTATTCCATACTTTCTGGCTTTCCTGACTACGGTAGGCTGGCTTACCCTTAATACGGCCGCAGCCCTGCGGGTACTTTTGTGTCTGTCCAGCGCCTTAGTTATCATGTGTCTTTCCAAATCGGCCACAGCCTCCTCCAGAGACATATCCTGCACCTGGGACAGGATGTCAGGCCCTATCAAATTCTGTTTATATAATAAAGCCCAGATATTCTCACGGTCAATCAGATCTTCACGTACAATAACAACCAATCGTTCTATCAGATTTTTCAACTCCCGGACATTACCGGGCCAGTCGTAGTCATAGAGAACTTCCAAAGCCTGACTACTGAACTGTTTTACACTACCATATTTGCTATTAAAAAAGTTTAAATAGTGTATGATCAAAAGCGGAATATCTTCACGCCTCCGCCGGAGAGGTGAAATTTCTATCGGAATAACATTTAATCTATAAAACAGGTCTTCGCGAAACTCTCCCTTTTTCGCTAAAAGCTTTAGGTCTTTATTTGTTGCCGCGATGATTCTGGTGTCCAGTTTTTGAGGCTTTGTCCCTCCGATACGCGTGACCTCCATTTCTTGCAAGACTCTCAACAGTTTGCCTTGAAGATTTAGCGGCAAATCCCCAATCTCGTCAAGCAAAATAGTACCTGTATCGGCAAGTTCAAACATACCGGGTTTGCCTTTACTCTGCGCACCTGTGAATGCTCCTTTTTCATAGCCGAATAATTCTGATTCCAGTAAGCTCTCGGGAATAGCTGCGCAGTTTAACTTAATAAAAGGTCCATTCTTGCGCGGACTATTTTTGTGTATGGTCAGTGCTATAACATCCTTGCCAACCCCGGTTTCGCCTAAAAGAAGCACAGTGGCGTCAACCTGAGAGGCTCGATAAGCCAAATCAAGTAGCTGTTTTGTCTCTTTGCTCTGCCCAATGATTTCTGTACTGCCCATTTGTTGCTGACGTAGATGCTCCAGCTCAAAATGATATTTTCGCGTCAGCCTTTCCGTCTTCTCCAGCTTCTCTTTTAGATTTATAAGCTCGGTAATGTCCCGCACTGTAGTAACAACACTTATTATCTCGCCATTTTCATCGACAATGGGATTCCCGGTTATCAAACAACGTTTCGAACCTTTAATGGTATGCATGATTGTAACCGGCTGTTTCTTTTCCAACACGATCAGTGTTACTGACTGCGAATAATAGCCTACATCAACAAGTTCTTGCATGTGTTTGCCGATTACTTCTTCCGCCTTAACACCTGTTATCCTAGTATAAGATTTGTTGATGCGTGTCGTATATCCCTTGCCGTCAGTAATGTACAAGCCATCATAGACCGAATCGATAAGGGAATTTAGCTCCTTGTTCAATTCTTTGGAAGCTTTTAATTCGGAAGCTATATGTTCCAGATCGGATATATCCTGAAATACGGATACAGCCCCAATAGTTTTACCGCCCTTTATTATGGGTGAACGGTTAGTAATAGCCGTTACATTACCAAACTGTATTTTTTTACTATACTTGCACTCTCCTGTACGCAGGGTATCTAAAAGCCCTGTTGTAGGGATAACATCCATAACACGTTTATCCACGGCATCTTTAGCCAAAATTCCCGTTATCCTTTCCGCCGCCTGATTCCAATTTGTAATGTTGCCTTCCTTGTCCACAGCGATAATTGCATTATATGCCGCATTCAGTATAACCTCCAGCTTATCATGGGAAAGCTCAATCTCACGAACATATGTCTTCAACAAGTCGGTACGGGTGATTATTCCTTTTACTTTTCCGGTCTTGTCCACCACAGGCATACGACCCACTTTTGTATCCCAGATGTCTTTTACAGGGGTTCCCATTGATGCCGTCACTACTTCGGTAGTCATTAGCTTTTCTACGGGAGTATCGTCGGGAAGTCCTAAACCAACCACATCCATTACATGCCCTTTGGTAAAAAGGCCCACCAGTTTACCCCTTTCATCAACTACAGGAGCTCCGTCAATTTTCTTTTTCCTGAACTCAAAAGCCGCATGTTTAACACTGTCTGAAACTTTTAAACAAAAAGGCTTCGCTGTCATGATGTCCTTGGCTTTCTTCATGCTCCCCCTCCAATCCGGTCAAACAAGTCCCCTGCTTTATACTACTTCTTGCTTAAATTATACCTTGTAAATGCAGACAGTTACTATTATCTTTGGTGTTGTAATCTTTTATGAAATAAATTAGCCACCAAAGATGGCAGCTTCATTTATAAATATCTCCTCTGCTTCCTATTGCGACAATAATTATTACAGCTTCTTCATCTTTAATACTATAAATAACTCTTAAGCTCCCAACTCTATATCTGTATAATCCGGTTAATTCTCCATTCTGACTAGATCCTCGCTGTTCATTTGAGAAATTCCCTTTTGAATCGCTTTCACTAATTCACTATCACTCATTATTTCATTTGTTGCTTCAACTTCTTCTTTCACTCTTAAAAACTCCAAATAATCTACTACTTGGGCAATCTTTTTCTCTGATATATTATCAATCATCTCATGTGCTCTTTTCCTAAGCTTAACCATAACATCATCCCCCTTTTGGATGTTCTTATATATATTATACAATAAATCGGTGTTTTAATAAGCATCTTTTATTGGTGTTATAGAAGCCTCCTGAAATTCACATGTCTTAACTGCTAACATTGATAATTCTTATTCTCAATGTTAGTTTAGTAAGCCCTTTCTACATCAAGCACTACATTATATTCAAATTTTCCCCCGTTCACGAAGTCTCTCAGCCTCAGATAGCTCATATTGATGGATTAATGCTTTCTAGATAATTTTGATAGATTTTATTTAGGGAATGTAGCATACTGGTAAAACAATATCCCTCCATGTAATAAAAGAATTACTGTTGAACTTGATTTATACGAAATGTTTAACATACAATCGTTTAAAACCTGATAAACCTCTCCACCAACCGTCGCACATATCCCTTAAACTATCAGCAGCATAAGCAAAAAGTTTATTGTCGTGGAAGGTACCAATAAGCTCGTCACAATATCCTGAGCCATATAGAGCATCAAAGGTAAAAATAGAACAAAATCGCAAACACGGAAAATATCAACCAAAAACAAATAAAACTGAGTGATAATCAAAACAAAATAAAGGTTATAGACCATATCCGCATAAAGCAGTTTGTCTAAGAAATAATCAAATGAAAAGTTTTCATACCCCTTATAGATGAAATAATAGTAATAAACAATCGCTAATAAAAATAAAAGTAGGGGTAGTGAATTTTAAATATCTGTTTATTAACGAAAAAAGAAGTCTGGTGGTTACACCGGCTGTTTCGGAGAATATAGAAACAGCGGTTGTATGCACCAGAATAACCGTCAAGGCAGCTATCGCCACTACCGCTTTTTATCATTTATTCAAGAAACCCATCACTCCACCGTCACACTCTTGGCCAGATTTCTTGGTTGGTCAACATTACACCCCCGCACACATGCAGCATAATACGCCAACAGTTGTAACGGAATTACCGCCAGCACGGGGCTAACAATGTTCTCGATTCGCGGGATATAAATAACCTCATTAACGGTCTTTAATATCTCAGTGTCACCCTCATTCGCCAGTCCGATCACATAAGCATCACGAGCAGTAGCCTCTTTGATGTTACTGAGGGTTTTTTCGTAAGTCCTCTCCTGCAAGGCAATAGCAACAACAGGGGTATCGGCCGTCACTAAAGCCAAGGTGCCGTGTTTCATCTCTCCTGCGGCGTAAGCCTCGGCATGAATATAGGATATTTCTTTAAGCTTAAGCGACCCTTCCTGAGCGATATGGTAATCAAAACCACGCCCAATGAAAAAAAGATGTTCACAACCCTTAAGACTTTCCGCTAATCTCAGATAATAATCCTTCTGCCCTAATACCTTCTTTGTTTTATCAGGCAGTTCCTGTAAAGCCGTGAGTATGCTGTCCGCTTTTTCTTTTTCGATTGTCCCTTTGACCTGGGCGAGATAAACACATATAAGGTATTGTGCAATAAGCATCGTCGTATATGCCTTGGTCGAAGCCACGGCTATTTCCGGCCCTGCCCACAAGTACACAGTTTTGTGGGCTTCCCGTGAAATGGTACTGCCTACTACGTTTGTAATCGCGATAGTGGTTGCCCCTTTGGCCTTTGCTTCCCGTAGCGCAGCCAGGGTATCGGCAGTTTCTCCCGATTGACTGATAAACAAGGCTAATGTTTTTTCATTAACCAACGGTTCGCGATAACGAAATTCCGAAGCGATATCCACCTCCACCGGGATACGCAAAAACCCCTCAATAAGCGGCTTGCCAATTAAACCGGAATGATAAGCGGTTCCGCAAGCCACAATAAATACTTTTTCCCAATTATCTACTTGCTTTTTTGTAAATTCCAGTTCCTCCAGCTTGACCTTCCCATCTTGAATCCGTCCGCTCAGAGTCTTTTTGAAGGCTTCAGGCTGTTCAAAAATTTCTTTAAGCATAAAATGCTCAAAGCCACCCTTTTCCGCTGCCTCGGCGTCCCATTCAACGCGAAACACTTTACGCCCGACAGGCTTGTTATCCTTATCGAGGATTGTAGCCTTGTCTTTTGTTAACAGCACAACTTCGCCGTCTTCAATAAGATAGACATCCCTGGTGTGATTGAGAATGGCCGGAATATCAGAGGCAATAAAATTCTCCCCTTCCCCCAGCCCAACGATGAGCGGGCTGTCCTTCCGTGCCGCAACCAATTTATCAGGTTCATGGATTGATACCACGCCTAATGCATACGAACCCTTTATTACCGCCATGGCTTTTCTGACTGCTTCCACCAAATCTCCCGCATAATAGTTTTCCACCAGGTGAGCTATTACTTCCGTATCCGTTTCCGAGGCGAACACATCGCCTCTCTCTTCAATCAGCTGTTCCTTTAATTCCAGGTAGTTCTCAATTATTCCGTTGTGAACTACGGCAAAATCATCTGAATAGCCTTTATGGGGATGAGAATTTACATCATTGGGTCTGCCGTGGGTAGCCCACCGCGTGTGTCCGATACCAAGGAAACCGGAAGGATTAAACTCCTCCAGTTTTTTTTCTAATTTATCCAATTTGCCAACTGTTTTTACGACTGTTAACCCACCATCTTCTATTACCGCAACACCTGCCGAATCGTAACCCCTGTATTCCAGCTTTTTGAGCCCTGCAAGCAATAAAGGGGTCGCCTCTTTTGAACCAATATAACCTACAATACCACACATATTAGTATTTCCCCCATTCATCGACGCAACCATAGTTAATATAATATATACCATAAAAAAAGTTGCCTGTCATTGTTCAGCGCTTCGGCAACTTTATATAACAATTTTACATTATAACGGCACACTCCACAAGAGATATTCCCGAAATACTCTCATTATTCTTCGAATCCTTTTTCTTCGGATGTTTCCTCTTCGCCATAAATGTATACCCTATTGCGTCCTTTTCCTTTTGCTTTATACATAGCCGCATCGGCTTCACTCATCAAGTTTTTCAAAATCTCGTCCACATCGGTTCTCACCTTATTGCCACGATAAACTGAAATACCGATACTAACCGTAGTATACAACTGATGTTTTCCCACAAAAAACGGAGTTTCGGCAATTATGCGACGAAGGCGTTCCGCCAACAGTTTTGCCCCTTCAACATCCGTATCCGGCAGTGCTATGGTAAACTCCTCACCACCGACCCTTCCTGCCAAATCGCTGACACGAATATTAGTTTCCAGTAGTGAAGAGATATGCACCAGAACCTCATCTCCCACAATATGTCCAAATCTGTCGTTGACGCTTTTGAAATCATCTACATCCAGAAAGAGCATTGCACAATATCTATCGCTTCTTTGAATCAACTCCAGTATTTGCTTGCCGCGTTTAAAAAAATAAAAACGATTCGCCAAGCCCGTTAAATGATCATAATGTGCGTGTTTTTCCAAGATATACATGAGTTGGGCAACCTTTTCGCCCATTTGTTGGAAGGACCTGTTAAGAACAGCTACTTCCTCGTAGACCGGATCCTCAAGCACCGTCCATGAAATCATATCAGCTCTGTAATTTTCATTAAAAGCATCGGCCTTCCCGGCTATCTTCGTTATAGGATAAACTATTTTTTTTGCATAATACCTTATCAACGGATACATAACAAGCACCAAGATAAAAACAACAAGCAGTGCCGCTTTGATAGTAATAAGATACCCTTCCTCCGATGCCGCATGGTAATAAAGATACGAACAGACGAGGAGACTAAAAACAGCAGATACAATAACAGCCACCAATGACAGCCTAATTAGCACCTGATAAAGTTTCGGTTTGGTGGAATTAGACAATATTTCCATCTCCTCCGGCTGCCGTACGTTGAGTCTTATTAAACTAATTCACTAATACTTCGACAATTCCTCTTTTTTTCTATTATTATGAGTTGTTTTAGTTATTTTCTTAGGGCACGATAAGCAATATCCTTGCGGTATTGTTTATCCTTAAATGATATTCTCTCTACCGCACGATAAGCATATTCCCTAGCCTCAGTCAAATCACCGGCACACGCCGTCACAGCCAGAACCCTACCCCCATCGGTTAATAGTTTGCCCTCATGCCTTTTTGTTCCGCTGTGAAATACGAGCACCCCATTACCTTCGGTTGCCGCCTCAGCCAATCCCTCAATAGTATAACCCTTTTCATAGCTGCCGGGATAGCCTCCCGAAGCCATGATAACGGTAATACACGCTTCATTTTTCCACTTTATCTCAACATCCGCCAGCCTGCCCTCTACCACAGCCAGGATGATTTCTCCCAGATCAGATTCCAGTCGCGGCAAAACAACCTGAGTCTCGGGATCGCCAAACCGGCAATTGAATTCTAAGACTTTGGGTCCTTCCTTTGTTAGCATTAAACCCGGATACAACACTCCCTGATATGTTCTGCCCTCTTTTTCCATTGCGGCAATAACCGGTTTGAGGATTTTCTCTTCTATCTCCTTCATCAACTCCGGCGATGCAACCGGCACAGGGGTATAGGCCCCCATTCCGCCGGTATTCGGTCCTTTATCGCCGTCATAGGCCCGTTTATGATCCTGGGAAGGCACCATGGGAACAATCGTTTTCCCGTCACAGAAGGCCAAAATACTTAGTTCTTCGCCCTCCAGATACTCCTCAACCACCACTTTATTCCCGGCAGCACCCAAGACATTACCTGACAACAGACTACCTACGGCCTCATCCGCCTCCTGATAAGTTGAGCAGATAAAAACACCTTTTCCCGCGGCCAATCCATCAGCTTTCACGACCCATGGACCCGGCAACTCACGGATAAATTCCCTAGCCTTCATGGCCTCGTTAAAAGCTCCATAACGCGCTGTTGGTATCTCATATTTCATTAATAAATCTTTGGCAAAAACCTTGCTGCCTTCTATTGCGGCGGCCTTTGCCTTCGGGCCGAAGGCTTTGATGCCTGCCTTCTCCAGTTTATCCGCCAAACCCAGCGTCAGCGGCAACTCCGGACCAATCACCACCAGGTCGATACCCTCTTTTTTGGCCCAAGCCACTATCCCTTCTATATCATCAACGTGCAGAGCAACACACTCTGCAAGCTCAGCAATACCGCCGTTGCCGGGCGCACAGTACAATTTCTCTACAAGTTTGCTCTGGGACAGTTTCCAAGCCAAGGCGTGCTCGCGCCCGCCTGCTCCGATGATAAGCACTTTCATCTTTTTCACACCAAACCACCTCTACACTCCGACTGATATTATTTACTAGTGCTTAAAATGCCTCATTCCGGTGAATATCATAACTAAGCCGTACTCATTGGCCTTTTTGATCGTATCCTCATCACGAATAGAACCGCCGGGCTGGATGATACCCCTGATTCCGCGCCTTGCCGCCAACTCAACGGTATCAGAAAACGGGAAAAAGGCATCCGAAGCAAGAACAGCACCCCGAGCCTTGTCACCGGCCTGTTCAAGAGCAATCCGAGCTGCTCCGACTCGGTTCATTTGACCCGCCCCAACGCCAAGGGTCTGTTTATCCCCGGTAATGACAATAGCATTGGATTTTACATGCTTAACCACCTTCCAGGCAAAGAGCAGTTCTTTAAGCATCTCTTCGTCAGGTTCCTTCTGAGACACGACCTTAATGTCTTCTTCCTGCATCAGCACCTTATCGATTTCCTGCACCAAAAAGCCGCCGCTCACCGGTTCGATCCAGTATTCTTGTGACTCTGACTTCTTGTTACCCATTTCCAGTAAACGCAGGTTTTTCTTCGCTGTCAGCACAGCTAAGGCCTCCGGTGTAAAGGAAGGTGCAATCACAGCCTCTAAAAAAGTCTTTTCAATCTCCTTGGCCGTATCCTCATCAACCGCCCTATTCAAACCGACTATTCCCCCATAAGCGGAGATTGAATCGGCCGCAAAAGCACGTTTATAAGCGGTACAAAGATCATCGGCAATGGCCGCACCACAGGGATTTGTATGCTTAATAACCACAGCCCCCGGCCCCTCAAACTCGGCGGCAATATTCCAGGCGGCCTGTACATCTACAATATTGTTATATGACAGCTCCTTGCCGTGGAGCTGTTTGGCTTGGGCCAAGGTCCCCTCGATGTTTCCGTTAAGCTTGTAATATGCAGCCTGCTGGTGAGGATTCTCGCCGTAACGCAGTTTTTGGATCTTCTCCCCTTTGGTAAACCAAGTATCGGGAAACTCGCCGGGCTTCATAATCCCGCTTAAATAAGTACTGATGGCCATGTCATATTCCGCGGTATGTGTAAAGGCTTCCAAGGCCAATTCGAGACGCACCATACCGTCTAAATCACCGTTTTCTTTCAGCATGTTTAATATTTCCTCATAGCGCTCCGGATTTACGATAACCGCGACCCTGGCAAAGTTCTTAGCCGCAGCTCTGACCATCGATGGCCCTCCGATATCGATGTTTTCTATGGCTTCCTCCAGATTTACTCCCGGCTTAGCGACTGTCTCTCTGAAGGGATAGAGATTAACAACCACCATATCAAATGGTTCGATCCCCAGTTCTTCCAGTTGCTGCATATGGCTTTTATCACCCCTGGCTAGTATTCCGGCATGAATATTGGGATGAAGGGTTTTTACTCTTCCCTCTAATATTTCAGGGAAACCGGTAACCTCCGAAGCCATGGTAACTTTGACCCCAGCCCCTTTTAAAGCTTTGGCCGTTCCTCCCGTCGACACTATTTCATAACCTAATTCAGTCAATCCGCCGGCAAACTCCTTCAATCCTCTTTTGTCTGAGACACTGATTAATGCGCGCTTTTTCATCCCTTATCACCTTCCCCAATAATCTTAACTTTCCTACCCTCACATTTGATGCGTCCTTCGCACAACAAACGTATAACCTTAACATAAATAAGGTGTTCCTCTTTTAAGATACGAGCCGCCAGGCTTTCTTCGTCATCATCCTGTTCGACCGGCACCACGGCTTGCATGATAATCGGACCCGTATCCACTCCACTGTCGACAAAATGCACCGTACAACCACTGTAACGAACACCGTAATCCAGTGCCTGCCGGTGAGCATTAAGCCCCTGAAAAGACGGCAGAAGCGAAGGATGGATGTTCAAGATAGGAACATCGGCATTTTCAATAAAGTAAGGACTTAACACCTTCATATATCCTGCCAATAAAACATAGCCAACATCATATTTCCGGATAATATCAAGTAATTCCTTTTCGTAATCTTCTTTCTTTCCATGCCGACGCGGATTGACCCAATAAGCGGGGATTCCATACAGACTTGCTTTTTCCAAAGCCTTAGCTTCTTCTTTATCGCTTAAGACGGCTACCACACGAGCATCCAAGACGCCGCTTTCACAGCCCTCAATAATTGATTGAAGATTACTGCCTCTTCCCGATGCCAGTACCGCAAGCCTTAAACGAGACATTATTCAATCCCTCCAATTGTAACACCCGGTTCTCCCTGAACAACCCTGCCGATAATGCTGCATTCTTCCCCTTTGGCCTGCAAGACCTCCTGCAACCTGTCGACATCCTCAGCGGCGACAATTAATATATAGCCAATACCCATATTGAAGGTACGCAACATTTCCCTGACAGCAATTTTGCCCTCCCGGGAAAGCAGTTCAAAAACAGGCGGCACTTTCCAGGAACCATACTCAATCTCAATATGAGTTCCCGGAGGAATGTTACGGGCGGGGTTTTCTAAAAGCCCTCCCCCTGTAATATGGGCCATGCCCTTTATCCTTATTTCCTTCAGTAGTTCTTTAATCAACTTCACATATATTCTGGTGGGTCTTAACATCTCTTCTCCCAGTGTTCGACCGAGTTCCGGCAGGTACTTGTCCGTCCCCCAACCGCAAGCATCGAAAAACACTTTGCGGGCCAGAGAATACCCATTGGAATGCAACCCGTTTGAGGCCAAGCCGACAACCACGTCCCCTTCCTTCACCGAACTGCCGTCGATAATCTTTTCTTTATCGACCACGCCGACGGCAAAACCAGCCACATCGTATTCACCCGGACGGTAAAAACCGGGCATTTCTGCCGTTTCACCCCCGATTAGAGCACAACCGGCCTGCCTGCAGCCCTCTGCTATACCCGCAACAATTGCAGATACCTGACTTGGTTCAAGCCTGCCTACTGCCAGATAATCCAGAAAGAATAACGGTTCCGCGCCCGAAACAAGGATATCGTTTACACACATTGCTACACAGTCAATTCCGATTGTATCGTGTTTTCCTACCTTGTGAGCTACGGCTAATTTCGTCCCTACACCGTCTGTCCCTGCCACCAGCACGGGACATTGATAATCCTTCAAATCAGGAGCAAATAAAGCGCCGAAGCCGCCTAAGCCACCCAGCACCTCTTGGCGATATGTCTTTTCCACTAACGGCTTGATCATCTCCACAGCCTCGTTGCCCTTGCTGATATCCACCCCTGCCTGACGGTAGGTCATACCCTCTTCCTTTTTCATGTTCCAGCCTCCCTTCGTACATTTCGCGGTATTTCTAAAACATGCTTGCCCAGACCCGCTCTGGCTGAAACCTCGATAGGATACCGTCCATCAAAACAAGCCGTACAAAAACCTGTTTTCTTACCTACCGCCCTGTATAACCCTTCTATGCTTAAATATTTTAAAGAGTCGGCACCAATATACTCCCGTACTTCATCAAGAGTTTTCTGAGCCGCAATCAATTGCGAACGTTCCGAGGTATCAATTCCATAATAACATGGACCCTTTACCGGCGGCGAAGTAATTCGCAAATGAACTTCTTTCGCCCCCTTATATTTTAGCATTTCTACGATTTTTTTGCTTGTGGTCCCTCTCACCACCGAATCGTCAAGGAGGACTAATCGTTTGTCCTTCACCAGATTGGTAACCGGATTGAGCTTCATCCTTACCGCCAAATCACGCTCGCTCTGGTCAGGCTTAATAAAGGTTCGTCCGATATAGCGATTTTTTATCAACCCCATATCAAACACCAATCCTAACTGTTCCGCATAACCCAGGGCTCCGGCAATCCCTGAATCGGGAACAGGCACCACCAAATCGACTTCTACGGGGTGTTCCTTGGCCAATTCCCTGCCCATCGCCCTGCGCACCTGCATAACATTGAGCCCGTCAATATTCGAATCCGGTCGAGCAAAATAGACATACTCAAAAATACAAACAGCCTTTTGTACCGGCAGAACAAACTGCTTCGAGCATAGACCGTTCTTATCAAGGGTCACTATTTCACCCGGATTTACATCCCGGACAAATTCAGCCCCCAACAGGTCCAAAGCACAGGATTCGGAGGCAATGAGATAATCTTCCCCCAACCTTCCGATACAGAGAGGCCGATTGCCGTACGGATCCCTCACCCCGATAACCTTATCCTCTGTCATTACCACCAGAGAATATGTCCCTTTGAGATCGATCATACATTTCATCAAGGCGTCTTCAATGGTCCCCTGTCCATAGCGGGCTATCAAATTCACGATAATTTCGGAATCTATGGTTGACTGAAAGACAGAACCGTTGGCCGCCAATTTTTCCCTTAATTCATCCGCATTAGTCAGATTCCCGTTATGGGCAATCGCTAAGCTGCCCTGAAGGTATTGACATACCAAAGGTTGGGCATTAACGGCCAGGCTGGCACCCGTTGTAGAATAACGTACATGACCGATTGCTCCGATGCCCTTTAATCTCTGTAAAATATCCTCCGAAAAAACCTCGGAAACCAAACCCATTTCCTTATGCAGCTTAACCTCACGTCCGTCGGTAACCGCAATGCCCGCACTTTCCTGACCGCGGTGCTGTAAAGAATACAACCCGTAATATGACAGCCTGGCAACATCTCTGCCGGGCGCAAAGATGCCAAAAACACCACAGGCCTCTTCCATCTTATCTGCCGGTTCCTCCCAATCTACATGTCCATATAACATGCTATTGCCCCCCGATACTTTTCCTCCATATCGCATACAGCCAAGCGTACCTTCCAGCCCGAACCGGTGATTTTCAGGTCTTCACCGCCCACATTGCCTAACACCTTATACGGCACCTTGTTGATACTCAATCTGCTCAATACCTTATCCATTTTTTCTTTGTGAGCCGTTACAATGATCCTGGACTGTGATTCCGCAAAAAGCAAGCTACTGGCCTTCATTTCTTCCGACAACACAACATCCGCACCGATGCCTCCCGCCATACAGCATTCCGCCAGGGCAATCGACAAACCCCCTTCGGCACAGTCATGAGCGGATTTCACTAACCCCTCCTTAATCAAGGCCAGGGTTGTCCTCTGGATAATCCTTTCCGCCTCCAAGTCAATACTCGGCGGCTTTCCGGCCTCTAAACCGTGAATAACGCTGAGATAGGCTGTACCGCCCAACTCATCCTTACTCTCTCCTAAAAGAATTATAATATCATCCTCATCTTTAAAGCCCATCGTCATGACCCGGGAGATGTCCTCCAGCAAACCGACCATGCCTATAACAGGTGTCGGATAGATTGACTCTCCCTTTGTTTCGTTATAAAAACTGACATTACCGCCGGTAACGGGAGTATCAAGCGTACGACAGGCCTCGCTGATGCCGGCTGCCGCTTCTTTAAACTGCCAAAATATTTCCGGTTTCTCCGGATTGCCGAAATTCAGACAATCAGTAACTCCCAAGGGCAATGCCCCAGCACAGACCAGGTTTCTGGCGGCTTCGGCCACGGCAATCTGCCCCCCCTGATAAGGATCGAGATACACGTAGCGAGCATTACAATCCGTTGTAGCGGCAATCCCTTTGTTTGTCCCCTTTATTCTCAGCACGGCGGCATCCGAACCGGGTCCCACCACAGTATTTAACCCCACCATATAATCGTACTGGCGGTAAACCCATTCCTTGCTGGCAATATTGCCCGTACCCAGCAAAGTCATAATAACCTGTCCGTAATCCCCCAACTCGGGTAAGGTGCTTAAATCATATTCCTGTGCCTTTATCAAATACTCAGGCTTTTTGGCCTCTTTTGCATAAACAGGGCACATTTCTGTCAAGGCTTTGGCTGGTATACGAGCTGCTACTTCATCCCCTTCCTTAACAGTCAAGTAGCCGTCATCCGTAACCTTCCCGATAACGACCGCCTCCAGGCCCCATTTGGCGAAAATGTCCTGTACCGCTTTTTCCGCTCCGCTTTTTGCCACCACCAACATTCTTTCCTGGGACTCAGAAAGCATTATCTCATAAGGTGTCATCCCCGTCTCCCGGCGGGGCACCTTAGCTATATCCATTTCCATACCGGTCCCGGCCCGAGAGGCCATTTCACTGGAAGAACTGGTCAAACCTGCAGCTCCCATATCCTGCATACCAACCACGTAACCGGTCTTGATCAGTTCCAAACAAGCCTCCAAAAGCAGCTTCTCCATGAACGGATCCCCTACTTGAACAGCCGGGCGTTTTTCCTCCGATTTTTCATTCAATTCTTCTGAGGCAAAGGTCGCCCCATGAATCCCATCCCTGCCGGTCTTAGCTCCCACGACCAGCACCGGATTTCCGGGCCCTTGGGCCACTCCTTTGGCAATGTCCTTGATATCGATCAGCCCAATGCACATGGCGTTCACCAGACAGTTTTCTTCGTATGACGGATGAAAATACACCTCGCCGCCGATAGTTGGAATGCCGATGCAATTGCCATAACCGGCAATCCCCGCCACAACACCGCTAAAGAGATAGCGTGACCGTTTGCTTTTCAAAGAACCGAAACGCAGCGAATTAAGGGAGGCTATCGGTCTGGCCCCCATCGTGAAAATGTCACGGATGATACCGCCTACTCCCGTCGCCGCTCCTTGGTATGGCTCGATGGCCGACGGATGGTTATGGCTCTCTATTTTAAAGACTACCCCTTGCCCGTCCCCGATGTCCAATACACCGGCATTTTCCCCCGGACCCTGCACAACACGTTCCCCGGTAGTAGGGAAAGACCGCAGCACGGCTTTGGAATTTTTATAACTGCAGTGCTCGGACCACATTACCCCGAAAATTCCCAGTTCAACCTCATTAGGCTCTCTTCCCAGGATACCTTTAATCATCCCATATTCCTCTTCAGAAAGCCCCATTTTACGCCAGAATTCCTTCTTCACGCCACATCACCTCCCTGCCGCCATCCGGCAAGCGACCTAAACAATATTTCTCCGTCTAAACCGCCTAACATTTCTTCCGCGCACCTTTCCGGATGGGGCATCATTCCCAGCACATTGCCCTTTTCGTTACAGATGCCGGCAATGTTGTTGAGAGATCCATTGGGATTCGCTATCCCAGTAATCTCGCCGTTTTCATCGCAATAACGAAAAACCACCCGGTTTTCTTTCTCTAACAGCCCCAGGGTTTCCTCATCCGCCACAAAACTTCCTTCCCCGTGGGCGATAGGGATTTCCACTATCTCCTTTTTTTTGTATAAAGAGGTAAACGGGAGATCGTTTCTCTCCACCCTCAGTCGGGTATTATGACACTGGAACTTCAAACTGGGGTTTTTTACTAGAGCTCCTGGTAAAAGACCTACCTCGGTCAGGATTTGGAAACCGTTGCAAATACCGATAACCAGCCCGCCCTCGGCGGCATGTTCCAGAACCTTCTCCATCACCGGTGAAAAACGGGCGATTGCCCCGACCCGCAGATAATCGCCGTAAGAAAACCCTCCCGGCAGGATAACACAATCAACTTCCTTTAAATCTCTATCACCATGCCACAAGTATTCCACAGGCTCTGCCAAGACCTTATCAATAACATGATAACAATCGGCATCACAGTTTGACCCTGGAAAAACCACAACTCCAAATCTCATTATTCGACCACCGCCACATCGATTTGATAATCTTCAATAACAGGATTCGCCAAAAGCTTGGTGCACATCTCTTCGATTCTTTTATGTGCTTCCTCATCGCTATCGACATCCATTACAACCTCGATGTGTTTTCCTACTCGTACATCAGAAACCTCAGGATAACCGAGGGAATGCAGGGCTTTATGCACAGCACTGCCTTGCGGATCGAGGATATTTTTTTTGAAAGTAATGGTTACAACCGCTTTAAACATCTGTTTTTTCTCCTTTTAGACGTTTTAGTATCTCCTGATATGCCTCTTCGACCTTGCCGAGATCGCGCCGAAACCTGTCTTTATCCAGCTTTTCGTGGGTTTTCGCATCCCAAAAACGGCACGTATCAGGAGAAATTTCATCTCCCAACATGATTTTTCCTTGGTGTCTCCCAAACTCCAATTTGAAATCCACCAGTTCAAGCCCCAGGGGTTTTAAATATGAGAGCAGTATCTCATTTATCTTCAGAGCCATTTCCTCGATGGTATCCATCTCTTTTGGGCTTGCCAGTTCAAGAGCTTTGATATGATACCCGTTTATCATGGGGTCGCCCAGTTCATCATCTTTATAGTAGAATTCCACGACCGGAAAAGGTAGCTTTGTGCCCTCAGACTTACCGAGACGTTTAGCCAGAGAACCGGCTGCAATATTGCGGACAACAACCTCCACCGGAACTATTTCTAAGTTTTTGACCAGCATTTCCCTTTCTCCGGTCAACTCTACAAAATGATTGGGCACCCCTTGTGCTGTCAGTATTCTAAAAAATATAGCCGAAATCTGATTATTATAATACCCTTTATCCTTTATTGAACCCTTTTTAAGACCGTTAAACGCGGTGGCATCGTCTTTATAGTGCACCAAAAGCAATTCGGGATCGGCCGTTTCATAAATCTTCTTGGCCTTCCCTTCATAGAGCATTTTTAACCCCTCCATCATAAACAAACCCCCTTCTTCTCTTATTATCTGCCAAAATCAAGACAGGCCCGCCCTTTTAAAAATGTAGTCGACATTTTTGGTATGATGAGCATAATCAAAGAGGTCGTCCACCTCTTCTTCACTCAAAAACGACATAACCTCTTTGTCTTCAAATACCAAATACTTCAGATCCTTCTTCTCGTCCCAAGCCCGCATGGCGTTACGCTGTGTCATCTCATAAGCCTTTTCCCTTGCTAAGCCTTTCCCCACCAAGGCAAGCATTACACGTTGAGAAAAAATAAGGCCGTGGGTTTTTTCCACATTATCGCGCATTGTCTCGGTATTCACTTTAAGCCCTTGCAAGACCTTTCTCATTTGACGCAGCATATAATGCATAAGGATCGTGCTGTCGGGAAGGATTACCCTTTCCACTGAGGAATGACTGATATCCCTTTCATGCCAAAGAGCGATGTTTTCGTAAGCAGCTGTCGTATTGCCGCGAATAAGTCTTGCCAAACCTGTGACCCTTTCCCCGATGATGGGGTTTTTCTTATGAGGCATAGCAGAGGAACCCTTCTGCCCCTTGCCAAAGGGCTCTTCAACCTCCAACACCTCGGTACGCTGCAGGTGTCTCAGCTCAATAGCATACTTTTCCAAAGAACCGGCAATAACAGCTAAGACAGACATAAACTGCGCATGACGATCGCGCTGAATAACCTGTGTTGCCACCAGAGCCGGCTTTAATCCCAACTTATCACAAACATATTCCTCGATTTGCGGAGGGATATTGGCAAATGTCCCTACGGCACCGGATATTTTCCCTACACTCACCGTCTTAATAGCTTCCCTCATCCGTCCGATGTTTCTCTCGTTTTCCGTATACCACAGAGCCATCTTCAAGCCAAAAGTGACAGGTTCGGCATGGACCCCGTGTGTTCGTCCCATCATCAAGGCATCTTTGTACGTACGCGCCTTTTCTTGCAAAGTATCACTTAACGCTTCTAATTCAACTAAAATCAGCTCACCTGCCTGTTTCAGCTGCAAAGACAGAGCAGTATCCAGGACATCAGAGGAAGTCATTCCCATATGTATGTATTTTGCGTCCTCTCCCACATATTCCCCAACATTTGTTAAAAAAGCAATAACATCATGTTTTGTCGTTTCCTCAATTTCCTTGATCCTAGCCACATCAAAGGCGGCCTTACTACGAATGTTTTGGGCGGCCTTTGTCGGAATCATTCCTAATTCCGCCATGGCCTCGCAGGCTAAAAGCTCTACCTCCAGCATGCATGCCCAACGGTTGTCCTCCGTCCATATTTTCCCCATTTCTTGCAACGTGTAGCGATCAATCATCTGAAACCCTCACCTCTTTTTAACCTTCCATTTCCTCAACAAGCCGCCCGATTTTTTCGTTCTTGACGGCTACTTCCTTGGCCATTTCAGCCTTGTAATTTTTAAAAGCCTCCCGTAAAGAAGTATCATTGACCCCTAAAATCTGCACGGCAAACAGCGCAGCGTTCTTGGCTCCGTCTATACCCATGGAAGCCACCGGCACTCCGGAGGGCATCTGCACAATAGCATAAAGAGCATCCACACCCTGCAAAGCCGTAGCATTTAGCGGCACCCCTATTACCGGCAGCGGAGTCACCGCCGCCAAAACACCCGGCAGATGGGCCGCGGCCCCGGCACCGGCGATAATGACGTCGAAACCACGTTCTGCCGCTTCCTGAGCCAGCTTAAGAGCTTCTGCGGTCGTTCTGTGAGCCGAAGCGACATGAAGCTCAAATTCGACTTTGAAATCCTTTAGAACCTGCACGGCCTTTTTCATGACAGGCCAATCCGAATCGCTGCCCATGACAATAAGAACTTTATTCATGGCTTTTTCCTCCTTACCAAAAAGTTAACGCTATCCGAAAACAAAAAGTGAGCCTCTCCGGACGATATACTAAGACTCACCTATAAATAACGCCAACGAACTTATATTCATATCTTACCCACAACACGGTACCATGTCAAGAAAAAAGCGAACATTATTTCTGCTTTTCGCCGCTTTATTCGTATTATTCTTTATACTAACTCATATCCCTGGGTAAAGGCTTTCTTGTTAATATCCAGGAATTTTGCCGGAACTTTATTGTCCAGGGCTTTTAACCATATTTCTTTTGCAAAACCCAACCGACGCGCCAAAACCCCCATCAGTACAACATTAGAGGCCTTCGCGTTACCGCATTCCGTAGCAAAAGCCAAGGCATCGAGGGAGATCAGCTTTTGCACCCTCCCTTGTATAGTCTTCACAATGCCACTGGGGTAAACCGCCTTGCCCATGATAACCGGAACCGGTTCAATCACCTGGGTACCGGTTATGATCTCACCGTCCGGTTTAAGGAACGACAACCAACGCAGTGCTTCCAATTGCTCAAAGGAGAGGATAATATCAGCTTCTCCTTTCTCTACAAGGGGCGAATAGATTTCATCCCCCATTTTTACATGGGTTACAACACTACCGCCACGCTGAGCCATCCCGTGTATTTCCGACATTTTAACATCCAATCCACTCAACAGGGCAACCTCAGCTAAGATCTTACTGGCCAGGATTGTTCCCTGTCCGCCTACCCCGACGAGTAAGAGGTTTATCTTATTCAACATCTTCACCCGCCTTTCTGATTGCTCCTACCTTGCAGACCTGTGTGCACAGATTACAACCGTTACATATCTCGGGATTTATGGTTACTCGTCCATCCCTTAACGCAATGGCAGGACAGCCCAAAGCCATACACTGCTTACAATTGATACACTTTGACTCATCGATCACCATGTAGCCGGAGGCCGCTTTTTCCAAAAGTGCACAAGGCCTTTTGGCTATTATCACCGACACTTCCTCCGCAGCCGTTTCCTCCTTGATGAGGGCTTCCAAACGGGCAAGCTCAAAAGGATCTACTTCCACGACCCGTTTTACACCTAATCCTCTCACTAAGCCGGCAATGTTAACGGCCTCTGTCGGCTCATTCTTGAGTGTTTTCCCCGTTGCCGGGTGCTGCTGGTGTCCTGTCATGGCCGTCGTGCTGTTATCCAGAATCAGCACGGTTCCTTTTCCTTTATTGTACAACATATCAACCAACCCGGTTATTCCGCTGTGAAAGAAGGTGGAGTCCCCTATCACCGCCACGATCCTCTTAGCCAGTTCGGGGTTTGATTTTTCCATGCCCAAAGCTGTACCGATACTGGCACCCATGCAAATGGTCGTATCCATAGCCTCCAGAGGCGGAAGGGCTCCTAAGGTATAACAGCCAATGTCACCGGTAACTACCATTTTTAGCTTTTTCAAAACATAAAAGACTGCCCGGTGCGGACAACCGGGACACAGCACAGGAGGCCTAGCCGGTATTGATGGCAATCCCTCCCTTGTTTTTTCCTCATCAGGGGACGAAGCTAACCCCATCTCTCTATTTATCTTTTCCCTGACCATTTTAGCGCTGAGCTCACCTATTAGCGGAAAAAGCCTTTTTCCATCTACCTTTAGCCCCATAGTTACGACCGTTTCCTCCAGAAAGGGCTCTAATTCTTCAACGACAAATACCCGGTCCACTTGGGAAGCAAAGTCTTTCACAAGCTTTTGGGATAAGGGATAAGTCATCCCCAGCTTCAAAATGCTGGCCTGTGGAAACGCTTCTTTAACATATTGATAACAAATACCACTGGTAATGATCCCAAATTTCCGGTCTTTGATCTTAGTAACATTCAACTCTGTTTCACCGGCGTACTGCACCAGTTTCTCTGTACGTTCCTCCACGACCGTATGCCTGATGCGCCCATAGGCCGGAATCATGACATACTTTTGAGCATTCTTAATGTATTCCTTCTTCACCACAGGAACCGGCTCTGCCAGTTCAACCATACCCTGTGAATGTGCAATACGTGTTGTGATTCTCAGCATCACCGGCGTATCGAAAGCCTCGCTGATTTCAAAGGCTTTTGCGGCAAACTCTTTAGCTTCCCTGCTGTCGGCAGGCTCAAGCACCGGTATTTTAGCTAATCTTCCGTATCTGCGATTATCCTGTTCATTTTGCGAACTATGCATTCCCGGGTCATCAGCCGAGACAAGAACAAAACCCCCGTTAACCCCCGTATAAGAAAAGGTCAAAAGAGGATCGGCGGCTACATTGACGCCCACATGTTTCATCGTAACAAGAGTTCGAGAACCGGCAATGCTTGCACCTACACCGACTTCAAAGGCTACCTTCTCGTTAGGAGACCACTGACTGTAAATTCTCGGATACTGAACAATGCTCTCCAGTATTTCCGTACTCGGTGTACCCGGATAACCGGCTGCTACTCCCACTCCTGCCTCGTATGCTCCTCTGGCTATAGCCTCATTCCCTGTAAGCAATACTTTCATTGATTAAATCCCGCCTTCCTTACCTAATGCAGTATTACAATTATCAATAATCATAACCGTCACCCTACATAATAATTACATTATTTACACCCCTGGTCAATACTTTTTCATCTTCCATCATTTTTTTCATAAAATCGACATTTTTTCCTCAACTTTTGTTATCATGTATTAAAATAGATTATATCAAAATCAAGGAACGGAAGTTATGCTATGCGAAAACAAAGGGCTGTGTTTTTTAATTCCCTGTTTGCCGTAATTACAATTAAAATCGCTCTTATCCTGCTGGGCATCTCCGACGCAGAAGCCGCCTCGCTCCTTACCGGTATGATAGCCGTTATCTGCCTGTTGCTCCTTATGCCGACAGCCTTAAAACACTTGTGGCCTTTGAAGCCATGGAAAGAAGGTTTTGCCCTTGTTTTCATGCTTTTTCCCATAATTCTAATGCTTTCCGATCCGATAGTCCATACTTTCTATTTATCCTCACTGTTGCAGCAAAGAGCCGTACCACTCCTACCATCGGAACCGTTCCTTTGGTCCTTTTGGTCACTTTCAACTGTGCATTCCGTTCTTTTGTGGATCGGGAACTTCACACATTATGCTATTCCCTTTTACTTCATAGGCTATCTTTTCTCAAAATCTTGCGAGGGTGAAACCCCCACCTTAAAAAGCGCACTCCTTTACACTTTTATCCTCTTGTTCCTTTGTTCTCTCTACTTCTATGCAAAGTTCGAATTAAGCACATTGCTATAATTAAGAACCTTCTTGTTTTCTCAATAAATATGAGAGCCTGAAATACCAGGCTCTCTCTGTTTTACGGTATTTTTTATCCTTCGGTCCCTTCTTTGCTTTCCTTCTCTTCTTTGCCTTCATTGTCCCCTTTTTTATCTACCTTTTCCATGATCTTATCCAGAATATCGGGAACCATTTCCAGTACCTTCTCCATATTATTCCTGCCTTTAAGAGGAATGATCGATACTTCCTTCCCTTTTATCACAAGGATGCTGTTGGGCGTAATTTTCGCCCCGACTCCGGCACCTTCTCCCGTACCGTCGTTTCCCTTGGGGTCCTTGCCGGTTCCGCCTCCCGAACCTACTCCGAACCCGATGTCAATGATGGGTACAATCGTAACCTCGCCAATGGTCTTCGGTTCTCCAACAATCGTCTCGGTCTTAAAGAAGTTCTCTAGCCTCTCAAAAATCGTATTCAGCGTTCCTTCTATTTTTTCCATTTTTCTACCTCCTCATGTTTTTATCATGCTATGCCCAAAAGGCATTAACTTGTTCGCCATAATTTCCATAGTACTGTTCTGCCACTCTTAGAGACGATAAAGCGCAGAACGTAAAAAAGCAAAACAACCGGCCTGAACCTCCCCAACAAATAAATGCTAAGGTCCCGCACTTCCCCCGTAAAATCCGGGGTTATTTTTATTCCCGGAATTGCTGCCCTCACTGCAGCCAACAGCCCGGTGTAATAAGGGTCATCAAACCCTAAGGTTCCTTTTACCTCACATTTTTGAGGCAATATACGATAGATTACTAATTTAACTGTTTTAAAAAGTTCCTCTAAAAACCCTTTATCATTTAATACCGCTAAATCACTGATACCGAAAGGTCTTTTTCTTACTCGTTTTTTTCTTTGCTCCTTATTCTTTGTCTTATCCTTTCCTTCGTCGTCTTCCTTATCCTCTTTATGTAGCGTCTTTTTCACCACAATACCAAATACGCTGATAACTAATTTTTTCTCCTTCTCCTTGCCAAAGACAACAATTACCCGTAAAGGCCCTGTTTGAAGGCTGACCTCCCCGCCAAATGTTTGCCCCCAACGCCCAAAAATTTCATAACTGATCGGCATCATCAGTAAAAGCAAAACGAGACATATCGCCCCCAGTATTACCCATAAAACAACCATTATCTCACCCGTTTCACTTGCAAGGATGGAAACAGTTAAAGCACTTGCCCCTCATCGTCAAGTAATCCTTTCTCCTGCATGAATCTCATTAAGAGCATGGCCGTGGTACCGGTTATCTTTAAGCAATTCCTTAAATGCTCACGGGTGTCGAACTCGAACGGATTCAAAGCACGACAGCACGTGGTGCCAAAATTTTCTTCGAAAACCTTGTGAAACTCGTTGGCTAATTCATAAGCCGGCTCACGGCTTTCTTGAATGTCTTTTCGACCCCTAAGCAGGCTTAATATCATCGCCGATCCTGCCAGCGCGCCGCACATACAACCTGCATGTCCCAAACCTCCGCCAAAACCCGTGGCTATTTTCAATACGTCCGACTCCATATCAGGATCCACATATTCCATAAAGGCCTTGAAGACGGATTCGGCACAATTATATCCCTCTCTAAAATAGTTTCCTGCTTTGTTTCTGGCTTCCAACACTAGGTTCTCATTCATATGTCAATTTTCTCCTTTCTTTCAGTATCTATCTTATCAAGAAAACATCAGATTACACAACACAATTTATCTCAAAAAGCAACCGGTATAAATGAGGCGCTCTCCAGTTAGAATAATACATAAACCTTATATTAACCTTAAAGTCTTTAGTTTGGAGGAACAATGCTGGTTATCGCACTTCGTGCTTTCATCCTTTATATGCTTGTTGTGGTAGTAATGCGCATTATGGGCAAACGCCAGATTGGAGAGCTGCAACCCTTTGAACTCGCTATCGCCATTATGATCTCCGAACTGGCAGCGATTCCTATGTCCGATACGGATATCCCCTTATTAAGCGGCGTTATTCCTATCTTAACCCTGCTTTTTGCTCAGGTGACACTCTCATATGTAAATATGAAGAGCAATAGCGCTCGTTGTGTACTTTGCGGTCGTCCCAGTATCCTGATCGAAAAGGGCCGCATCAGCGAAAGTGAACTACGTCGTTTACGCCTGAATATCAATGACCTGATGGAGCAACTGCGGGTAAAAAACTATGCCGATATTACCAAGGTAGACTACGCAATCATGGAAACCAACGGACAGCTAAGTATAATCCCCAAAGGCCAAAACCGTTCCCTAGTGCCAAATGACCTCAATATTATAACAGAGGACGAAGGATTGCCACTCACCCTCATCGTAGACGGAAAAATAATAAAACACAACCTCACAATAACAGAAATGACCGAGGAAAAACTGTACCATGCACTACGTCAAGAAGGCGTACAAAGCATCAAGGAAGTATTCTTTGCCAGCCTTGATAAAGCAGGAACTCTACACTGGCAGCGGAAGGAGAGTGCTAAGCCATGAAAAGCTGGTCTGTCCCCCTGGCACTTTTTTTACTGATAGCATTAATAGTTTCCTTAGGATATGGCAGCTACCATCTCCTGCAAAAAGGTGCCGCCGACTTACTCCTCCCTGTTGAAAGAATAAAAGAATCCGTTTTGCGGGAAGATTGGGAGTCAGCCGAAAAACACTTTCGCGAAACGGTAAATACATGGCAAACGGAAAACAAATACTGGCCAATACTTATTAACCATCAGGAAATGGATAATATCGAGGAATGCCTCAACAGCTTGAAAAGCCATTTGCATTACAAAAGCAGCAATGAGGCCGTAGTCGAACTCTACAACCTCATTTTCTATATCAAACATATTCCGGAAAAGGAATCTCTTAATCTGAAAAACATCCTCTGAATACCTATCGTGCGTAATTCTCTATTCGGCATACACAAGAGTGAAATAACTGGTTGTTTCAATCGCATCGTTTTGCAATATCCTTCCCGAATTGGTATGATCAACGATCTCAAGATCCTTGACTCCATTCTTTTCTGCCGAACGCAAGACAAAAGAAAGAGACGCCGGAGAATCAAGATGATCACTACCGAAACGGTAGAGAGCAGGATAGTTAAAACACCTTATCGCATCTAGGGTCTCCTCATCCCTTCTCTCCGCCTCATTTTGGGGCAAATAGTGGGAAAAATCAATCGAACCCAGCACAACGACATTCTTTCTGACAGTTCCTTCAGCTTCGAATAACACAACCTCCAGTATTCTATCAACCTCCGCTATACTTACATCACGATGCAATATCAAAGGTACTATTTCCGCATCCGGCAAATAATGCTCAAGAAAAGGCACCACAACACCGATGGAATGCTCGCTGCCTAGGACTTCTTCATCACGAGCCGCCAACCCTTTTTCCAAAAGTCTAGACACAATATCTTTCTGTGTGTTTACAATCCCCTCCGGCGTTTGCCAGTCATACAGCCCTGTAATGACCCTCTCACCCGCGTGCTTGTGGTTAGGTCCAACAAGCACGATTATCTCAGGTTCTTGCAGAGCAAGGATTTTCATGAAACGAGCAATTAATTCCCCGGCCACTAAATGATGAGGCAAAACACCGGAACATATTTCGCCAAATCCTTTATAACGTCCACCTTCGTCATCCTCGCATTGTCCCTCCGTCTGCAGAACAAATTCCTTAAGTTGTTGTTCTGTCACAAAGACCTCAACATGCGCCGAAGCAGCCTTATGGCCAACGTCAAAGGACCGTTTGGGGCTCCCATCGGTATTTCTTTGCCCGCACGCGCAACTGTTAAGCGCCACCATAAAAGCAAAGAAAAATACGGTTGCCTTTCCCCTGAATGTCTTCATTTTATGGCAATCCTGGTTTCCTGCCCAAAGGCACATATCTCATCATACTTCATATGACTTATCAACGGGGGCTCAGCCACAAACCCACCGGGTGATACGACACGAGCATAATACTCTATCGTCCCTGTTTTTTCTCTCACCGTAAAGACCACTTTTTGCCCCTTTACTTCCGAGGGATACTTCAACCAGCATGCTCTATCACGCGGCATGGCAGCCGCTCCTTCAATATATCGCAGCCCTGCGGGAAGAATATCTACTATTTGATAATCTCCTGCAGGCTGTTCTTCACTCACACTGTAGGTGATAATCACTTTAACCAGATCCGACCTGTCAAAGCTCCTTGTTGCAGCATCCCCAACTGTGTATTCTCTGTCAATACCCATACCCTTCCTTTGATTAATGCTTTCTGTCTTATAGGGCACAGTATAAGCGTTTAACACGCCAACCTTACCCACAACTCTATTTAATACGATTTCCTCCGCATCCTCCGGCAACAGGGTTAAACTCAAAATCCGACTGTCATCCAGTGTTTCCTTCGCGATCTGTCCGTTCCTTTCGTAGGTTAAACTTGCTATTGTGGGATCCATGTACTGCAAGAGATACTTTAAAATCCCTGCCTCATGCAATGATATCAGAATGTTATCCGCAGGGTTTTCCAGCAGATACTGGTAGAGCCCGTACTTTTCCGGCCGGTCAAGCCGTGCCGCCAGCAAGGCCATCTGGGCTGTTGCCAGGATAATATCATCCTGTTTGCTTCCGACTTTCATCCGAAGTGTTCCTCCCAATTCTTCACCATATGCTTCCTGTAATTCCGCATATACAACAGAAGCATATGCCCCATTCCCTGCATCTAAAGAAGCTAACGCCAGACGGAACTTCTCCTCCGGCGAAAGTTCCTTCTTCTCCAAATACTTGTTTATCTTAAGCAAGACCGGCTCTTCTAAAACGGCTAAACCCCACAATGCCGGCGTCTTATCCTCAATCTCGTCCTTTTCTAAGAGCTCATAGAAATACCCAATTAAAGCCTTTTTGTCAAAAGCCTCCGCATTTACCGAAGCGGCCAACGCAGATAACACAGGTTCGCTTTCAGCATAAGGCAGTATCGCTATTCCCCCATCCTCCTGTTGGTATTGTAACAATCCGACCTCTTCTACTGTAGCATGGAAATAACCCTCATTAGCAAAATAATCATCGAGCAGCCGCATAGCTTCATAGCCTCCAAGCCTCTGTTCCAGGCGGTTGCCATTCTGACAAGCCGTTTTATATAAGCCCTTCAAATATTGCGACCTTTCATAATCGCTAAAAACTACTACGAGAGGCTCCTTAACACCTTCGGGGATCCCAATTATTTGCCCTTCCACTGCAGTACTAAAAGTTGTAATAGTCCGCTCCAGTAACGAATCGACAACATTTAGATCCTTGGTAACTATATCAGTATAACCGTTCCCTTTCGCTTCCGCCGTCAGGATATAAGTACCTTTTTCCAAAGCGGGCAGAACCCAGTCATATGAAGCAAAGGAAAGCCCACTACCACTTCTTTCGACCGTCTTACCATCCGGGGCAACAAGCTTAAGTTTATACTCCACACGTTCTCCTGCCTTTATTCCTTCCCCAAAGGAACGAAGGATTACTACCGGTTTATCCCCGTCCAAATAGACATCGTTAATGTTCATTTCTACAAAGAAAGGTAGCCGTACCGGTAAAAGCTCGGTACCGCTTTTCGCCTGCAAATCGTCCGTCAAGGCATGATAAGTAATACGCCAGGAAGTCAGATTATCAGGTAAAACAAATTCTGTAACAGCTTTCCCTTTACTATCGGTTTCCAGGCTGGAAAACAGCAAGGCATCCTTAAACTCCCTGCGTTCACCGCCGCCTTCACCGCCGCCTTCGGCATAATTAAGCTCTCGTGGGTATCCATGGGATACACTTGTACGGAAATCTCCATAAATATATTTTGTGTATAGCTCAGATAAGAAGTCAACACTTTGCTCCTTCAAACTAAAAAGTGCTTCGTCGACAAGGCTGAGACACACCTTGGCCTGCACAGGCCTATCGTTATCATCTGTAACACTCACCACCAGTTTGACCTCTTCCTGGGGCTTGTATTCTTCTTTATCTGTTGCTATCTCAACCTTAAGAGCTTTATTTTCTCTGGCAAAAGGAATCAATCTGGTCGGTGTTTCATGATAAAACCTTCCATCGAAATACACCCCTTTGACATTGACGTTAGGTATGTGCATATCGGTAAAAGTGAACGTATATTCCGGATTATCGGAAACTGAGTATTCCTCCGCTACATCCCCACCACGGAAGTAAAAATACCCGTTTGCCCTTTCTGTCAGTTGCTCATCATTTTTCAAAAACAGAAGACCTACTTCTTCCCCAGGCGCAAACTGCTCTTCTCCTTGTTTTGTTTCAAGGTGGTAATACTGGTAAGCATCATAATATCCCTGATTACTATTCCCTTTACCAAGCCAAACCCGCCTTGAAAATTCGTAACCCTCATTATCCACTGCTGTCAAATCAATATAATATGAATCATGCTGAGGCAATTCAATACTTACAGTTGCCCTGCCCTTGCTATCCGTAGTCACAGTGATATCATCGACATGCTCGGCAGAAT
Source organism: Clostridia bacterium (assembly GCA_018433675.1). Taxonomy (GTDB): domain Bacteria; phylum Bacillota; class Peptococcia; order DRI-13; family SM3-B62; genus SM3-B62. Next base: position 127,813 of record JAHDQS010000015.1, on the reverse strand, counting down.
GCTTCCACAGGTATTGCTTAACGACCTTTTTACTCAAATAATCATATCTCTCACCTTGCTCCGTTTTTTCCCATACATCCCGATATATCTTACCCTGTATTGTGCTATTAGGCACAGGCTCCGCTATAAAATTCTCCTCGTTGGGATACTCGCCCTCATTGATTCTGCTCAAATCCACCTGAGAAAGAACGGCATTGACCACTACATAATCAGCTTTCCATTCGGCTTTTGCCTGTAAATATATTCGGCTTCTAAATACATAGATACCGCTTTCAGCCGTAATCTCCCCATATTCAGGCAACGCCGTTCTTACGCCCAGATAATTGATGCGATAAGCACTCAATTGAGCGCCGGCCATCCTTCCGGTGTATGATATTTCTGCGACACCCTCTTTATCGGTCACAACTGCTTTGGTTTCATCATTGATTCGGCATTCCAAACTCAACTGCGGGACCGGTGTTCCTTCAAAAAAATGCGCGGCAGCCTTAAAGCGTGTCGCTTCCCCGGCAAAAACAGCCTTTTTCTCAGGTTCAACCGTCAATTGGTAAGAAGGTTTCTGATAAGTTTCCACCGAAAAGCCACGTGAAGCTATACTCACCCCATCGGCTTTAACGGTTAGGTAATAGTAGCCCGGTTTTAACTGCGGCAATGCGATCGCCCCGGTGTAAGTATTTCCTTCTAGGGGAATTGTTTCGGAGACAATGGGGGCATTGCCCCAGGCCTCGCCATGATAGTACCGGCCTGCCCCTTCCAGCTCGACTTCAACTTCCTCTATTTCTCGGATATCCTCCCCACGCGCCGTTAAAACCCCCCAATAATTCACCATATCGCCGGGTTTATATAACACCCTGTCAAGGTACAAGTAGCGCCAATAATCTTTGCTTTGTAATCTCTCCTCCTGTCGGGCCGCATTAATAACATTCTCCAGCTTCACTACTACTTCACCGGAAGAACCACTGACGAAAGCATAAGCAGGTTCAGCAACCGTGCCATTCTGCTCATCGTCCTCGCCGTCAGGCAATAAGGCATTATTAATACAAATAACCCCGTTCCCATCGGCTGTTACAGTCCTGCCACTAACCAACAAGCGCGCACGTGCACCGGAGTCCGGGACTTTTGTCACAAGATCATTTACCCACAAAATGTTTTTCTCACTGTCCGCAACCTGATAAACCCCAAGATTACTTACCTGGAATCTAACCTGTGTTGAAGCTTCCCCCACCTTAATCTCTGCAGCGTAGTAGCCTAACGGTAACGCTTCGGGAAACACAATGTAATGCTGATGATCATTGACCGTCAATAATTCTGTGTTATATTCTCCTGCCTTGGTCAGCTCGGTAAAGTCTTCCTTGTTTTTAACTCTTGTCACCGGCGCCCACTCCGGTACTGCATCGTTTTTTTCCAAGGCGGCAATATATTCTCGATAGCCCGCATAGCGATAAACCTTAATATTTAAAGACGGCATCGGATTTTGAGGAACGTAGTACGCCGTAAACACAGGCTCTTCGCCTCCGGCAAAGGCAGCCGTTTTATCTAAAATATCAAACTCATATTTGACTTTGCCTTCTTTTTCTTCAGCAGTTTCAAAAGAAAAAGAATAATCGCAACTAAGCTCCTCCTCGCTCTTAAGAAGAGGTAAACCCTTTTTTAGGCTAACCGTATATAATGTTCCCGGGTTCAAACTCTGAGGAACAAAAACAAGAGTATTTTCATACTGTTCGAAACGCCCCTGTACCTGAGGGGAGATGCTAAAATATTCTGCCATCACTGACAAATCAAAGCTATCGTGAGTGAAAATTATTTCTACCCCTGTATCAACCGGTACAAAGGCCGCACTGTCACGCGGCAAGGTCCCCACCACTCCAAAGTCCTTTTTCGTTTGAAAGGCCCAGGTATTGCATTCCCTGTCCTTTCCGGTAGGATCCAATGACAAAGTGTAAATCTTATTTGCCTCTAACTGCATCAAAGGCCTTACTTTGTACTTCTTGCCGCCAGCCTCCTTTTTTAATTCGTACTCTACAGCCGGCTTTATCTTCAAATACTCTTCAACTGTTTTTTCTTGAAGAGGCTCTTGGCTGATTATTTCGAAAGCCGTATCAACCGACGCGCCTAATGAATCTTCCTTAAGTGCTTTTATTGTTAAGGTGTCGCTGAAACCGTTTTCTGGCAGGCTGGCTATTTCGCCGACACGATTAAGCCCCCAAAAAACCCCTGCAAACAACAGCACAACCAGACCTATACTTGCCCAAAGCAATAGAAACCGGAGCCGTTTACCATGTTTCAATACCAACTTTTTCGCCCCCAATAAGCAAGAAATATCCTCCAAATAATCATATATTAACAATACCATACATCTCTTATTTTTCCCAGTTTAACAAGACAAAAAGTAAAAACAATCTATTTCACAATAAAAGGGAGGAGCATCCCAACCGGCAAAACCGATTTGCTCATCCCTTTTTAAACAATAATACTGCCTTATTACGCCCCCGATATTGCCCGGGCAATTAACATCCGGCATCCTTTGAAACCCAATTCTTTTCAGCTAACAACTCGGCAATTTGCACCGCATTCAATGCCGCACCTTTTAGAAGATTGTCGGCTACAACCCACATGTTTAGTCCGTTTGGTATACTGTAGTCCTTACGTATTCTCCCGACAAACACTCCATATTTGTACTGGCAGTCAACAGCCAACGGATAGGCATTATTCGCCACGTCATCGATTACTTTAACACCCGGTGCCCCATCCAGTATTTTTCTTATCTCTTCCACGGAAGGCATAGGTTCTTCAGTCTCTATGTTTACCGCCTCGGAATGGCAGCGTACCACCGGAATTCTTACCGCTGTAGCCGAAACCTGAATGTTTTCGTCCCCCATGATTTTCCTGGTTTCATTATGCATTTTCATTTCTTCCTTGCTATATCCGTTATCGAGGAAAACATCGATATGCGGCAAGGCATTGAAAGCGATCTGATGCGGATAAACGCTGTTTTTTATTTCCTCTTGGGAGATATACGCGCTCACCTGTTCGTTCAGCTCGTCTATCGCTTTGTATCCGGTTCCGGACACCGCTTGATACGTAGACACAACAATTCTTTTAATCTTATATAAATCATGTAACGGCTTCAAGGCAACCACCATCTGAATGGTCGAACAATTGGGATTGGCAATCAGCCCTCTGTGTTTCTTGGCATCCAACGGATTAACCTCGGGCACAACCAAGGGGATTTCCGGATCCATCCGGAAGGCATTACTGTTGTCGATTACAACAGCTCCCTCCTCAACCGCCATCGGTGCCAATTCTTTGCTGGCTTGCTCCCCTGCGGAAAATAGTGCAATATCAACACCCTTAAAAACACCTTTATTAACCTTTACCGTTTTATAAGTGCGTCCCCTAAAAGAAATAGGTTCTCCTTCATTTCTCCGCACCAGGGGTAAAAGTTCAGATACAGGCAACGAAGATCTCTCTAAGGTAGCAACCATTTCTCTTCCCACTGCGCCCATTCCCACAACCGCTATGCGATACTCTTTCATTCTACGAACACCCTTTCTCTATTAAGTTTCAGCATTAAGCCTCATTTTATGGTGTCTATTCCCCGCGGACATTTATCTGCCTGCGGCGGATATTTATAATAGGTATTATACAGTTTTCCCTTAGTAAGTCAATAGTTTTTTACTACTCAATGTCTTTGCTGCTCATCAATGAGCAGTCCCAAAATAGAAAAATCAGCTAAAGGACATGCCTTAGCTGTCGAACGCTTCTGCCCCCCTCCTGCCCCTCGTGAGATAGTTCTCCAACCGGCATCGGGCGAACCACCGGTTGACAGTCCTGCATCTCTTAAATGCAGAACCAGCGCAATGAGTGCGGTAACTCACTACACTTCGGCAAACGCCCCTTTGGCTCGCTTCACAGCTACCACGCTCCACGAGTTACTCTTGACGTCTGCGCCCCTACCCCACTCGCAAAAGAGTGAGGCAATTCCTATTAAGCTTTGTTATATATAGTATTCTCCGAAAACATTTTTGTCAATGATTAATAAGTCTACTGTCGGAATCCTTTAAAGCCATTTGTCCCTCCAGATAATCTACAAACTGTTTTGCAGTACGTGCCGATCTGGTGTTAAAGCTCAGTTCCCACTTCAAGGCTCTTCGCCTCAATTCTTCATTAGTTATGGCTATCTTTCTCTCTTTGACCATTTTTTCAACAATCGCCAAATATCGCTTCTGGTCCGGCGTGATAAACGTCACCGTTATACCAAACCTATCTGCTAAAGAAAGTTTCTCCTGCATAGTATCCATGTGTCGGACATCGTCATTTCCTTCAAAATACTGGTCCCTGTCGGTAAATTTTTCTTGAACAAGATGCCTTCGATTAGAAGTGGCGTAAACCAACACATTTTTCGGTCTAGACTCCAAGCCGCCTTCCAAAAGAGCTTTTAAATCTCGGTACTGTCCCTCCTGCTCACTGAAGGAAAGATCATCAATAAAAAGTAAAAATTTCTGCGGATGACCTGCTAACGAGGCAACAACCTCAGGAAAATCTCCTAAATCCTGTTTTTGCATCTCTACCAGACGTAATCCTTCTGCGCCGTACTCATTCACCAACGCCTTGACCGTTGAGGATTTTCCCGTACCCCTATCACCATATAAAAGCACATTATTAGCAGGATATCCCGCCAGGAACTGCTCAGTATTCTCAATAATCTTTTCCTGTTCGCTTTTATACTCATACAACTGTTCCAAACGTACCGGATCAGGATTTGCAACCCCCACCAGCTTGCCGGGACTGCCGTTTTTCACCCAACGAAAGCAATGAAACCGCCCAAAGATACCCACACCATTGCGATAATAATGCCGGCATAAAGCCTCTAAAACCTCGCCCCAATCCTCGATCTTTCGGAAATAATCTATTAGTTCGGACGAAGCTTTTTCGTTTAAGCTTTTTTCCATTGTCTCCTTTCGGCTGATTCCTTCCCAGTCAGGCAAAAGCTTCTCATCATAATCCTTCCTTAATCTCTTTGTCAGCATACTCCGCAGGGACGCACCGGAAACAGAGGCCAAAAGCTGCAATTGTTGCAAGTCTTTCCCGGCAAGTTCCTTAAGCTTATCGGAAATACTCTCGCAAGGCAGGGATTCTGCTTGGCGGCTGAAGACGTTATCATCCAGCAGGATCAAGTTAAGAATATATTCCTGCCAAACGTCGTTATCCCCGGATCCTGACTCCACCGCATATGAAAGGAAATTTGAAACAAAATCCAAATAATACTCCAAAACCTCATCTTTCGATGCGTTCGTCTCCGCTACCGCCTTTAAAAGCTTCATTAACTTTTTAACATGAAAGTCCTTTAAAATATTCCTGTACACTAATATCTTAAACTCCGACTGCAGTATTTTTACGGCTTTATCCATATCTGTCCCCCATTTGGACCAAGTTAAATATTTCTACTATTATAACAATAATTGCCGAGACCTCACAAGGCCCAGAATAAAAAAGTTGGCAGCAAGTAAACATTGATTTGTTGCAGGTATTAATCTAGAATTGAAACAGATCTTATGATAATTAACAGCGAGCAGGAGAATATAATCATGAAAAATATTCGGCAAACAGCTATTTGCATTTCTTTAGGTCTTTTGTTTCTGGGTAATCCCTTTCTGACCAAGGCGGCCCCCGGGACACCTTCGGCGCAAACAGCTTCGGAAAAAGAGACTTCTTTGTCGGTACAGCCCGGTCCTCGGGGTAATACCGATATTGTTATGGATAAATCCAAAATATACCTGGAATTATCTGAGGAAACAACGACCATTAAAGCCGATTATTTCCTGCTAAATCCTGCTGAAAAAAGCGATAAGCTCACCATGTCTCTACCAGCCGATCATCTTTTGATAGCTGATCAGACAAACGAGGCTGACAATGATGAACAGAACAGCGAAAAGAAGGTCGTAACGGAAGGAAACGATGCCGAACCGCTCCCTCCCGTTACGATAGAAATCAGCGGCAATGAACAGGATATCGACTTTGGATATAACGAGGATGACGACACCTATCTCTGGACAATAGCCTTCGAACCTCTGGAAACCCTTGAGCTGCATATCGAGTATCAAACCAAAAACAGAATCGATGAGAACGGTCTGACGGTTGTGGGATTGACCAATCCTCCCGAAACAGGTTTTGAGCTCGCCGAAGGATTCTCAAGCAGCGTAACTGTCGGTTTTACCGATCCTGAAGTGAATCTGGGCAACATCGTGTGTTTAGAACCGGAAGAGTATACAATTAACGGAGATTACTTTTTTTGGACCTGGGATATTCCTGAAGACCTATGTGATGTTGTCCTCTGTCTAGACATAATTAACGAAAAAGCCACTTGGACGGAAGAACTCAACACCGCTGAAAAAACCCTTCTCTCTGCATATATCGAGGCCGGCAACTACCGCCAAGCCGCCGCTGTCTTCGCAAGAAGATGCGAATTGGTACCCAAAGAAAAAAAAGAGGCCTTGCGCATTGGCGAAGCGTATTATTTAGAAAAAGCCGGGGAAAAAGATAAAGCCAATACAGTATGGGAAGAACTCTATTTTTATGAAACTACGACCCCTCGTGCTTATTGGGCTCTTGGTAAAACAGCGGCAGGCCAAGCGACAAAGCTCTCTAAGTACTACACCAGAGTCAAAGAACTGCAGATTCATCCTTTGATACAGGAATGGCTGGCAGCACAGCTTCCGGAAGAAAAACTCGATTATTCGATACCTGTCTTCAATAGCACCTTGGCAGAACATGAAAAAGGCACGGCCGGATTGAACCTACAAACCACCGTTGTCGATAGCGACGGTGACATTAAGGAAATTACCCTTGATTATTATTGGGAGGAGGGAAATGTTACCAGTATTCCCCTGCCAGTCACACCCTTCAAATACAAACACAATCCTTCCTGTTTTATTGAAGCAGAAGGTCCACTGCTGCGAATATACTATGAATTCTTCGCGGTCGATAAGTCCGGGAAACAATCCTCTTCCGGCAAAAAAGAGGCCTTTTATATTACCGACGAGATCACAGGTCATACGGAAAACCTGTCCGGTGCCAATCTGGTTCTGGCCGACTACTCGGCCGAAGACCAGGACGAAATCAGAAAATGGTTTAAAAGCTATTTGCAGATGTTGAACGAATCCGATTTTATCTCTTTGCACGGCGGTACTCCATACTTTATTTTTCTGGGCAAGCGCCACGATTATATCGATGAGTATCAAGGACCGCTCTTCTTGCTGTATTCACCGCCGCCCTTTTCTCCTGTCACGGTAAAGAATCAAGTTCACGGTCATTTTTTGTCTCACCTGTTCGGTTTGGGGTGGAACAATTTACCGGAAAAACAGTTATCCGAACTGGGTGATAGCCTGCTATTAGGAAAAGGGAAACACGTCTTGACCCTCAAATATCTACAAGCCAAAAACCCTGCTGATTTTAACACGCTTTTGCACAAGGTCGGCTCGGGAATGAAATGGGAAGAAGCCGTAAAGGACTTATACGGTTTAAACACGATACAGCTATGGCTTTGGTCTTGCTGGCATGCCTGCCGCAGTATGATTATCGCCATAATTCTCATCATATCCTTTGCTTGGCTTGGAAAGAACGGCCATCTGGTAAGATTTATCCGTGTTCTACAGAAGGAATGAAGGTTGCGGAATACCTTGACCTCGTAGTATTATTACTGAAAGGGGGCGAGAATGCATGGAACCCATTATCAGTGCCAAGAACCTCTCAAAGCATTACCGGATGGGTGAAGTTACGGTTAAAGCCCTGCAAGAGGTTGATTGCGAAATATACCCAGGAGAGTTTATCGTTATTTTCGGTCCCAGCGGTTCCGGAAAAAGCACCTTGCTAAACCTGATTGGAGGAATGGACACCGCAACCGGGGGTTCTTTGCTTTATAAGGATACTCCCTTGCATAACGCCGATTCCAAACAGCTTACCCTTTTTCGCAGGAATACAGTGGGATTTGTATTTCAATTCTACAATCTAATACCAAATTTAAACGCCTATGAGAATGTTGCCCTATCCGCCCAGCTCTCCTCTGACCCTCTTTCCGTCAAAGAAATGCTGGAAAAAGTCGGACTGGGAGAACGGCTGGATCACTTTCCGGCCCAGCTGTCAGGAGGAGAACAGCAGCGTGTCGCTTTGGCCCGCGCCATTGCCAAAAACCCGGAGATCTTGCTCTGCGACGAACCGACAGGCGCCCTGGATCACCAAACAAGCATCCAGGTATTAAGGATCCTTAGGGATTTCTGTGATGATTACAACAAAACAGTCTTGGTCATTACCCATAACTCCGCTATCTCTAAAACAGCGGACAGAATCTTCTATCTCAAGGACGGCAGACTGGTACGTATTGCTACCAACGAATCCCCACTCCCGCCGGAGAAGGTGACATGGTAATGCTATTCAAAAAAATGCTGCGCGACCTACTGGAGAATAAAGGGGCTTATTTTGCCTGTACTGTGATCATCACCATCGGGTTGATCATCTTTACCGCATTCTCTATTGTTTCCGATAACCTTTTTCTTTCCCGTAACACCTTCTATCACAATCAAAACTTTGCCGAAGGCTTTGCCGAAGTCGAAAGGATGCCCCAGGAAAAAACCAAAGAACTTTCTTCACTGCCGGGTATTGCGCAAATTGAAGGACGTCTAATCAAAGATGTCCTGGTACTGTTCCCCGACCGGATGGATAACGTCTATCTCCGTATTGTCTCCGTGGACCCCGAATCACCAAACCCTATCAATGGGGTCTTGCTGGATAAGGGAATACCACTTGCTGCCGGTAGAATGAATATTTGGGTTGATAATAATTTTCTTGAAGCAAACAATTTGGAGTTGAACCAAGAAATAGAAATAATTGCCGAAGGCAGAAAACGAAGCCTGCAGATAGTCGGTTCCGGTAAAAATCCTGAATTCATCTATGCCCTGCGTACCGTCGGCGAACTTTATCCCGACCCTCAAACCTTCGGGATTGCCTATATCCCCTACGATATGACAAAAACCCTCTTTAAAGAAGAGGGCATGATCAATAATATTGTCTTTACCCTCAAACCCGGTGCGGAGTATCAGGATGTTGAAAATGCGTTAAAACCAAAGCTGGATAAATACGGCCTAAAAAGCCTCTATCCCCGCAAAGACCAGAGCAGCCACCTCCTTTTAGAGGAAGAACTGGCAGGTTTAGAGGCTATGTCCTTCAGTCTGCCTATCCTTTTCTTGTCAATAGCCAGCTTTATTCTCTATATCATGCTGAAGAGAATGATCGAAAGCCAAAGGGGACAAATCGGTATTCTCAAAGCCCTGGGATATACCCGTTCGGAAATCCTTTATCACTATATGTCTTATGGAGTGATCCTTGGACTAATCGGCGGACTTTTAGGCGGACTTTTAGGTATCTGGCTTTCTTATCCGTTTACATCGCTCTATGAAATGTCCTTCAATATGCCGGATTTACGAGGAAGCTTTTCGCCGAGTTATCTTCTTTTCGCGATATTATTGTCCCTCCTCTTTTCGGCTATAGCCAGCTACCAAGGCTCCAAAGCCGTCCTGCGTCTGGAACCGGCCGAAGCAATGAATCCTCCGGCACCGCCGGTTGGAAAAAAGATTGTTCTGGAAAGCATCACTGCTTTTTGGAACATGCTGACTGTCCAGGGCAAAATGGCAACCCGCAATATTTTCCGCCATCCCGGACGCAACCTCTTTATCCTGTTGGGTATCATGTTTACCTTCGCCCTGCTGGCAACACCCTGGATTATGAAAAACATGGTAGACATCATGATTTTTGATCAGTATGAAAAAATTGAGGTCTATGATGCCAAGGTCACCTTAGCCTACCCCCTTGATAAAAACAGTGTTGAACAAGAGCTGGCCCGTTTCCCCGGTGTCCTCGAAGTAGAAACGAAGGCTGAAGCACCGGTAACCCTTAACCACCTCTGGCATAAAAAAGACGTCGTACTATTGGGATTACCCTCTGACGGCGATCTGCACAGAATAATCGACAAAGGCGGCAAGCAAATCAGACCGCCCAAAAACGGTATTTTACTGTCGGAAAGACTGGCCGATTTACTTGCGGTAACTACCGGCGACGAACTCCTGCTTACAAGCCCTTTTTTTAAAAACACCGCTACTAAAAAAACAGTCTTGGTAAGTGGGGTAGTATCTCAGACCCTTGGGATAAATGCCTATATGGATTTGGAAGCGCTGCATACCCTTTTCGGCCAGGGTGATTTTGTCACCACCGCCATGATCGGGATGGAAAAACAGTTGATACCCACCCTACAGCAAGAGTATAGAAATGCTGCGGCTGTCAGCGATATAGAGAACCAAACCGAGCTGTTCAGGAAAATGAAGGAGTTAATGGCCTCTTACGACGCAATGATTTACAGCATGCTCATCTTTGGCATCATCACAGGCTTTGCCATTATCTACAGTTCCTCAATAATTTCCCTCTCGGAACGCAGCCGTGAACTGGCTTCTATGATGGTTCTGGGCATGACACCTGCTGAGGTGCTCTCCGTGATTACCTTTGAACAGTGGTTCCTCAGCGCGCCGGCCATGCTGGCAGGGATTCCTTTGACTAAACTGATGCTTAAGGGCATGGCTCAGTCGGTCAATAACGACATCTACACGGTACCCACCTCATTGGATGGTGTCTCGATAATCAACGCCTTTTTGGTCACAGTGGCCTCGATTTGGATTGCCCAGAGGTTTGCGGCCAAAAAGATAAAAAAACTGAGAATTGTCGATGTTTTAAAGGCGAGAGAATAGCGAGAAAGTAGGGAACTGTTATGAAGAAAAAATGGAAAATCATCTTGGGTTCATTGATATTTGTCTGTATCGTGACAGTTATTGTTCTCAACGGTTTAAAACCGCTCCCGGCCAAACTGCTGGAAATCCACCCCCAGTCCATTGCCAAAACCTTCAAAGAAGAAGGCTTGGTCGTGGCCAAAGAAGAATACCTCATCCACACTACTTACGGCGGGAAGGTTGCTTCTCTTCCGGTACAGGAGGGACAAAAGGTGGCGACGGGAGATCTGCTCGTTGTCTTTGACGACAGTGAGCTGCGCTACCAACTGGAACAACTGCAGGGTCAGTATAAAAGCCTTAAGGCTCAACAGGAAATGGAAATTAAAAAAATCTCCCCGGAGAAAATGAAAGAATTATACGAAGCGGGTGCCATCAGTCAAAAAGAATACGAGGACGCCTTAAGCACCGTGGAGTCTGATTACTACCCCGGGCAATTGGAAGCCCTCAACGCTCAAATCGAACTCACCCACTACATGATCAATGAAGCTAATCTCACCTCCCCGGCCACAGGCCTTGTTGCGGACTTAAACATCAAGGAAGGAATGGTCCTCCCTCCAGGTTCTCCGGTTGCCGGCATTATTCAAAATGACGATTACGATGTCGAAGTATATGTTCTCTCCGAAGACACTGCCGGTATCTCAGAAAATATGCCGGTTACCCTCATCCAGGACAATAAGACTCAAGATATAATATTTTCGGGAAACGTAGTTAAAATAGCCCCTACCGCCGAAGAAAAAATATCAGCCCTGGGTCTTGTAGAACAGCGTGTCAAAATAACGGTCGAACCGGATATTCCCTCAGACCTGAAGCTAAGACCGGGATACTCCCTCTATGTGGAATTTACACTTGACAAACAAGACGACAAGCTTGTTATACCCAAAACCGCCCTCTTCACTTATCAGAACACTGACGCTCTCTGGGTCGTTCGTGACGGCAGAGCTGAAATACGGACAGTGACGACCGGCTTTGAAAACGATAGGGAAATCGTCATCGAGACAGGTCTTTTGGAAAACGAACTCGTCATTCTCAACCCACAATTGGAAGGACTCAAAACAGGCAAAAAAGTTATCTCCGAGTAGAGTGTGTCATATTTTGTTAATGTTTTTTTTCCTTTTTCGGCAGGAATCCCCATTTTTTCGGCGAATAAAGGATTGTATTGAAAAGATGCGTCGAAAAGGCCGAAGTGAGGGGTTATTGTGAGGAAGAATCAAAAGCATACGAAAAGAACAGCAGTTATTTTAATCGTCATTCTTATGTTTGCACTCGTCTCTGTTGTCGAAGCGACAGAGTCGGAACTGAAGGATCAATTAGACTATTTGGACCAGAAAATTCAGGAGCAGGAAGACCTCCTACAGCAAAAGAAAGGACAAGAGAACAGTGCCCTCGCTGAGCTTCGCCAGCTCAACAACACCCTTTCCAGTGTTGAGAAAGACTTACAATCAACCGAGAGCCAGCTTAAGAAAACACAGCAGGAACTGGCCAAGCTCGAGCAGGAAATAGAAGAAACCGAGACAGAATTAGACAATAACAAGGGAATTCTGAGTAATCGCCTTGTAGCCATGTATGAACAAGGAGAAGCCAGTATTTTTGAGGTTTTGTTGGACTCGACAAACTTCTCTGATTTTCTGACCCGCTGGGACTTTTTCAGTCGACTGGCTGAAAACGATTCGGTATTGATCGCAGAGATTAACGGCTCGCTCAAAACCCTTCAAGATAACCAAAATCTTGTTTTGGTTAAAAGGGATAACCTAAATAGATTGATTGATAATCAAAGTAATCAGCAACAACAAATTCAAATTGCCAGCTCCCGCCAGAAGGAAGTATATAAATCTATTAAAAACGACAGGGTTGCCGTGGAGCAAGCACTGGATCAATTAGCAAAAGAATCTCAAGCCATCACGGTTCAATTGAAAAAATTACTGGGTGGCGATAATTCCGTATATTTAGGTACCGGAAAAATGGCCTGGCCCACCCCCGGTTATACCAGAATAACCTCCGATTACGGCTGGCGCACACATCCCATCCTTAAAAAAAGACGTTTCCACACCGGAACGGATATCGCAGCACCCTATGGTTACAAGATCGTAGCTGCAGAGTACGGAACGGTTATTGACGTAAGCTGGCATGACGCCTACGGCCGTTTGATTATGATTGACCACGGCGGGGGCATTGTTACCATGTACGCCCACACCTCGGCCAGCCTGGTAAAACCGGGCGAAACAGTCGCCAAGGGACAACAAATCGGCAAAATCGGCACTACCGGTTGGAGCACCGGACCGCATCTGCATTTTGAAGTACGTGTCAACGGCGATACCGTCGACCCCATGACTCATCTAAAATAATTCCCTGCCTTAATGTGAACGTAAAAAAACCCTCCGCACAGTTCTCTTCTGAACTCGCGGAGGGTTTTTCTATTTCCGATTAGTACCGAGATGGCACCGCAGCTCTTCTTCATTCATGACGCAAGGCCACGATGGGATCCAGCTTTGCCGCCTTATAAGCCGGGTAGCCTCCGAAGAAAAGTCCCACGGCAAAAGCAAAGGTAAAGGAGATCAAAACGGATGCCGGAGATACGGCTGTCGTCCACCCGCCCAGTATGGAAATCAGTAGGGATACCCCTATCCCAGCTACAATGCCGATAACGCCTCCTCCGACGCTTAAAAATATCGATTCTACCAGGAATTGCTGCAAAATGTCCGATCTTTTTGCTCCCAATGCTTTGCGAATCCCAATCTCTCTGGTTCTTTCCGTAACGGATACCAACATTATATTCATAATCCCTATACCGCCTACCAAAAGGGAAATCCCGGCGATGGCTCCCAACATCAGGGCAAAGGTCTGAGTCGTACTGTTGATAGTGGACAACATCTCGTCCTGGCTCATGACCCTGACCATGTTCTCCCTTTTATATTTTTGATAATAAATTGAAGTAACATGGGCTACCGCAAGTTCGGCTTCTTCCCCGCTTTTGGCCTTAAGATAAATTGTGTTGACATCCGTCGTCAGGGACAAGCGTTGAGCCAATGTAACCGGTATCAGAATTGTGTCATCATTATCCTGTCCCATGGACGACCCCTTCGATTCCAACACACCTATTACAGTAAAGTATTGCCCTTTGATATTGATTTTTTCACCCAGAGGCAATTTGCCTTCAAACAGTTCCGTTATCACAGTTTCCCCAATCAGAGCGACCGGCGTTCTGTTAGCAACCTCGTCTGCGGTAAAAAACCTCCCTGAACCGGTATCCAAATTCCTCACCCGGGGGTAACCTTCGCCTACTCCTTCAATTGCAGCATCATACGTATTCGTTTCCCACTTGACCGTCGCATTTAAATTAACCACAGGCACCGCTTCCGTTATTGTCGGCACCCTTTCCAACAGTTCCTCGGCATCCTCCATTTTCAAAGAAATACCGCTTCCCCTGTTAGGCATTACCGTAATCATGTTGGACCCCATACTCTCGATCTGTGCCGTAATATCCCGGGAAGCGCCTTGAGCAACCGAAACCATAGCAATCACAGCCCCTACCCCGAAGATGATCCCTAAAGCCGTTAGAAAAGACCTCATCTTATTAGACTTGATACTGGCCCAGGCCATTTTGATCCCTTCCCAAAAGTTCATAGCTCCACCGCCTCGACTATCCGACTGTCATTTTGCAGCAACCCGTCTCTAAACCGCACTATCCTCTTGCAATTCCCTGCAATCTCATCATCATGAGTAACCAAAACAATAGTGATACCTCTATCATTCAGTTCCCGAAAAATAGTCATTACCTCTTGACCTGACCGGCTGTCGAGGTTTCCTGTAGGCTCATCCGCCAGAATCAAAGGAGGATCCCCTGCCAGCACCCGTGCTATCGCCACCCTCTGCTGCTGCCCTCCGGAAAGCTCCGAGGGCAAATGATTCTCTCTGTCACTTAACCCTACAGATTCTAAAGCTTCTTTGGCTCTAAGCAACCTCTTTTTGCCCGGCACACCCCTGTAAACAAGGGGCAGTGCCACATTTTCCAAGGCCGAAAGCTTAGGCAGGAGATTAAAGCTTTGGAAGATAAAACCGATATAATGATTGCGTAAATCTGCCAGCTCATCATCGCTTTTTGTCGAAATGTCCTCACCGTTTAAAATATACTTACCCCTGCTCGGGCGGTCCAAACAACCGAGAATATTCATGAACGTCGATTTTCCCGAACCTGAAGGTCCCATGATAGCCACATACTCTCCTTCGTCAATTCCTACACTCACATCCTGTAAAGCTGTTACCGACACCTTTCCCGTGGAATATATCTTATCCAGACCTTCTACTTCAAGCAGCATCAACCTGCACTCCTTCCCCTTTACATCTAATCTCTCGGACGTTGACCGCCGCCGCCGGCAGGCGGAGTAGCGCCGCCGCCCATGTTCATCCCGCCCATGTTCGGCATACGTACCATCATGTCGCTTGAAGACTCTGTTGTCACATAAACAATCGGGTCTCCTTCCTCAAGCCCTGCTATAATTTCAGCACTAACACCATTGTTAATACCAACCGTAACCGGACAAAGCTCTTGCCCGCCATCTTCTGTCAAGACACGTACCATATTCCTGCCGTTTTGAGTAACCAGGGCCTCCGCAGGTACTAGCAAGACATCATCCTTTTGTTCAAGGTATACTGTTGCACCAGCAGTCATGCCTCCTTTAACTCCTTCTCCCTTTTCTACCTCCAAGCTAACGGTATAAGTGGTAATCCCATTCTGGGTCGTGCCTTCCTGATCAATCCTTATAATTTTAGCCTGTAATTCGATACCAGGAACCGCATCAACTGTAACAACGGCCTGCTGTCCAACGCTCAGCTTGCTGATATCCAACTCGTCAATCGTTATATCCAGACCATACTTGGAATAATCACCTACCACAGCCAATTCTTCGTAAGCCTTTATCTCGTCACCGACACCAACCGGTATACTCATTACAGTACCGGAAATCGGTGTTGTAACGGTAAGGCTCGCCAGCTTCTCCTGAGCATCCAAAAGCTCCATATATCTTTTTTCAGCCGTCAACTCCTGCTTCCTGAGCACACTGGCCTCAGGATTTAATAATTGTTCCAGTTCATACTGGGCCTGTGCCAGATTGCATTCCGCTTCTCTTACCTGCCGGTCCAAATCCTCATTCTCCAGGTGTATTATGACTGCACCCTCCTTAATTTCTTCTCCCTCCTGGCACAGTATTTCCGCCACTGTACCGTTTGAATCCAGTTTGATGCTCTTTTTCTCTGCATAACGAAGATAACCGGAAGCCTGTTTGTATATAAAAGTATCAGTATCTTCATCCCGCACAACATATACGGTGCTGTATGTACTCATCCCTTCGCACAGTTCCTCACCGGGGTCATCGATTTCTAAAATAACCTCAAAGGTACTAGATCCGCTTGAAGAGACATCACCCACAAAGGCTATTTTTTTTACCACTCCGGTATAGGTCTTGCTAATCCCATGTACATATATTTGAGCTTCCATCTCCTCCGACAAACTGTTGATGTCGGTATCCTTAAAAGAAGCCACCACCTCCATTTCGTCGGCGGTAGCAACCTGAACAATCTCTGTTCCCGCATTTACTTCTTCACCCTCCCGCAAGTCAAGGCTTAAAACCCTGCAGGCAAAAGGAGCTTTTACAAGTAAGTCTTCTTTTGCTTTCTCTTTCTCCTCAAGGGCTATTTGGTATTGCTCAACCTTCAGCTCGGCCTTTTTCCTATCCAGTATATTTTGCGCCGAATCTCCCGTCATATCGTTTAGATCGATTTGGGCAATTTCCCATTCCAACTCAGCCTGTCTGACCGACGATTCAACCTCCTTGTTTTCAACTTGCATGATTACCTGGTTTTCCTCTACATAATCGCCGGCCTCCACCATTATTTCCTGAACCTTGCCTTCGGCTTTCGTAGTTAAAGACTTACTTAAAACCGGTTCGATTACACCGGTTCCACTTAAGGTGTTTTCAATGTTCCCCCGTCTTACCGTGGTTGTTAAATACTCGCCGGATGCCGCCGCTCCCTTTCCCCGCGCACTTGTGAAAACTCCGATCACACTCACCGCCACAAGCAGCAAAATTCCAATTGTCATGATTTTTCTTTTCTTCGACCAGTTTGGCAATCTAATACGCTCTTGCAAAAAACCCATATATTTTCCCCCTTTCTCCTTGTACCTATAGGACTGTTTAACACTGTAACAAATTTGAACTTAGCATAGCATACATAATTTACATATCTGTGAACAGACTGTGAACAGATCCTGAACTTTTTCCATTTTTGGCTGCATTATCACGACCGGAAGCCCTATTTGACGTCCGCATGTGAATAAGTGAAATCCAAAATATTAATTATACTAAATGACCGTTCAACAGATTATTTGACCATTTTTGACCTTTGCCTATTACCAAACCATTTATTGTATAATATTCTTAGAATAATATTCATTAAACAAAGCACTGCTTAGGAGGTGAAACACTATGGATTTTAATAAATATACGCAAAAGTCGAGAGAGGCAGTATCTGCGGCACAAAGCCTGGCCGCAGAAAACCATCACCAGGAGATAACCGGAAAACACCTTCTTCTGGCACTGTTGACCCAAGAAAACGGTATAATACCGCATATCCTTGAACACGCCGGGATTGAGTTCACAGCTCTGCTGGCGCGGGCAAAAGAACTGCTGGATAAAGTTCCGGGGGTTTTTGGATATGACGGGCCCCTTCATTTGGGAACCGGATTAGCCCGGGTTTTCAGCCATGCCGAAGCTGAAGCCGCAAAAATGAAAGATGAGTTTATCAGCACCGAACACCTGCTGCTGGGGCTTTTAGAAAAAGGGGAAAGTGATTTAAAAAGCCTTTTAGCCAACAGCGGACTGACCCGTGACTCCTTACTGAATTCACTGAAAGCCATTAGAGGAAACCAACGGGTAACCAGTGAAAACCCGGAAGAGACATATGAGGCTTTGGAGAAATACGGCCGTGATCTAACAGCTCTCGCCAAAGAAGGCAAGCTTGACCCGGTTATCGGTCGGGATGACGAGATCAGGCGCGTCATCGAAATCCTTTCCAGAAGAACAAAAAATAATCCCGTCTTGATAGGAGAACCGGGAGTCGGTAAAACAGCTATCGTTGAAGGCTTAGCTCGTCGTATTGTAGCAGGAGACATTACAGAGGGATTGAAGGACAAGCAGGTTATAGCTCTGGATATGGGGGCCCTGATAGCCGGCGCTAAATACCGCGGAGAATTTGAAGAAAGGCTGAAAGCTGTCCTCAAGGAGGTACAAACCGCCAATGGTCGTGTCATCCTCTTTATCGATGAACTGCATACCATTGTCGGTGCCGGTGCAGCAGAAGGAGCCATGGATGCCGGGAACCTGCTTAAGCCCATGTTGGCACGAGGTGAGCTCAAGGCCATCGGGGCAACCACCCTGGAAGAATATCGTAAACACCTGGAAAAGGATGCGGCCTTGGAACGCCGTTTCCAACCAATTCTCGTCAATCCCCCCTCGATCGAGGATACCATTTCTATTTTGCGGGGCTTAAAAGAACGCTATGAAGTCCACCATGGTGTACGCATCCAAGACGGAGCTCTGGTTGCAGCAGCCACGCTTTCCGATCGCTATATTTCAGACCGTTTCTTGCCGGATAAAGCTATCGACCTAGTGGACGAAGCCGCTGCCCGCTTGCGCACCGAAATAGACAGTCTGCCAACTGCCCTGGACGAAATCAATCGTAAAATCATGCAGTTGGAAATAGAAGAAGCTGCCCTGAAGAAAGAGACCGATACAGCTTCCCAAAAACGTTTGGAGGATATCCAAAAACAATTGGCAGAGCTTAAGTCTCAGTCTCATACCATGAATGCCCAGTGGCAAATCGAAAAGCAAAGTATATCCCGGCTCAGAGAGCTGAAAAAGGAAATAGAAGACACCAAGCTGGAAATCGAAAAAGCTGAACGCAATTATGACCTGAACCGAATGGCAGAATTGAAATACGGGCAACTGGACGGGCTTGTACGTCGGCTAAAACAGGAAGAAGAAAACATAAGCGGGAAGCAAGAGACAGGCATGCTGCTGCAGGAAGAAGTAACGGAAGAAGATATCGCCCGTATCCTCAGCCGCTGGACAGGTATTCAAGTCAGCAAGCTGCTGGAAGGAGAGAAAGAAAAACTAATCCGCCTTGATGAAATCCTGCATGAACGCGTTATCGGGCAGGACCGGGCGGTCCAAGCAGTCGCGGACGCCATCATCCGAGCCCGGACCGGGGTCAAAGACCCTAACCGTCCTATCGGCAGCTTCATCTTCCTTGGCCCTACCGGAGTCGGCAAAACAGAGCTGGCAAAGGCCTTAGCCCAGTCCTTGTTCGATGATGAACGCAATATCATCCGTCTCGATATGTCGGAATACATGGAGAAGCACACGGTAGCCCGCCTTATCGGGGCACCTCCCGGGTATGTAGGGCACGAAGAGGGCGGACAGTTAACTGAGGCCGTACGCAGACGCCCCTATTCGGTTCTGCTGCTTGATGAAATCGAAAAGGCACACAACGACGTTTTCAACGTCCTGCTGCAGGTCCTTGATGACGGCCGTCTCACCGACGGTAAAGGCAGAACGGTAAACTTTAAGAATACCGTGATTATCATGACCTCCAATATTGGCAGCCAAGAGATACTGGAGACCTCTCAGCAGGGCAGTGACAACTACGAAGCAATGAATAAAAGGGTTTTGAGCCTCTTACATGGCTTTTTCCGACCGGAGTTTTTGAACCGTGTTGATGAGATTGTTGTCTTCCATGCCCTGGAGGCACAGCACATGTTGGAAATAACCCGACTGATGCTTGAAAATCTGTGTCATAGAATATCAGAGACCACACATGTTTCCGTCACCTGGACAAATGAGGCTTTGGAATACCTAGCCAACAAAGGTTACGACCCCAGCTACGGAGCACGTCCCCTGAAGCGTCTGATTCAACAGGAGGTCGAAACCCCTCTGAGTCGTTTGATAATTAAAGGAGATGTCTTACCTGAGTCAACTGTCAACCTAGTAGTATCCTCCGGGCACCTGCTTTTAAAAGCAGGAAGCTAAATCATAATTTTAAGCCGTTCCTGCTTTTTCCTTAATAATTTTAAGGTTTTACAGTGAGCGGCTTTTTTATTTAAAACATACGGCTTATATTCTGTCATGGCCTGCAGGAAATTATTCAACAACAGCGAAAGAATATTAAGGGATTGATTATATACCCAGAAAATTATGTATTATGGAGGGTTAATTATGTCGACCACACTTGTCTTTAACGGAAATCTCATCCCTCTTACCGGCGAAGGAGTTATCGAAAACGGGGCTTTGCTGATTAAAAACGGGATAATAACCCAGGTGTTCAAAGATTCTCTCCCAGATATCGAAGCAACATACAAGATAGATGCCGCAGGAATGTATATCATCCCCGGTCTGACAGATTGCCACACACACCTTATGGAATATGCTGCCGGAGAAATCCACAAGGCCCAAGGCAAAGCCCAAAAAATGGCCGGGATTGCCAATCTCCTAACCTCCTTAAAATCAGGGGTCACTAACCTAGGTGAGCACTGCTTGGGACATTTCTCCTTCACTCAAACCATTTCGGACTATCAAGAAATCGCCGGTAGCGTGCCGTTAAACGTACGTTTGGCCTGCGGTTGCTGTTTTATTGGCACAGAGCCCTTGGCTCTGGTCTCTTCCACCAGGCCTGCTCAAGTAATCAAGAAAACCGAACTTACTGCCGAGGACTACTATCTGATGGCTTCAGCCTCCGATTTCCCCGGCGAAAATATTTTCATCAATGCCACCGTTGCCAGTTTGCCGCTTTCCGCTGCCCCACGGGCCGGTGAAATAACCTTTTCCTATGGGGAAATAAAAGAAATCGTTGAAATTTTTCATTCCGCCGGCAAAAGGATCGGCGCCCACATTGAAGGCGATGAAGCTGCTTTGATGTTCATCCGGGCCGGCGGCGACGTGATACATCACGGCCATAACTTAAGTCCCGACCTTGCCGATTTGATGCGGGAAAACAAGGTGGCTCTTGTAGTAACTCCACATGCCGGCACCAGCGCCAAGCCCACCTCCCCCGTTGAAGTGCTGCATTTCCATGAAAGGGGAGTTAAGGTTGCCCTGGCCAGTGATTCATATATACCGGTGCATCCTGACGCCGAATGGACAGATTTGCCTTCCGGCTATCTTGCCGGTCCGGAGGATTTTATGACAATATGCCGGCCCATTGCAAAACACTTTTTAGATAAGGGCGTATCCCTGGAAGACACCCTGAAACTCTTTACCGTCAATGGCTGCGAAATCCTCTCCTTAAACAACGTTGGTTCCTTCAGCCCGGGAAATAAAGGTAACGTCATTATCTGTGACAAAATACCCGTAATTGAAACGACCGACCCCTCGGCAATTAAATATGTGATCTACGAAGGCGAAATTATCATAAAAAAATAAATCGCTAAATTTCCCGCCCTTTTGACCGATTATATTTGTATAGGGTGTCAGAGGAGGAATGCGATTTGAAAATATCGGCTTCGACTATGGCCTTATCCGCGGCCCATCTTAAGCTAGAAAAACAAGAAATAAAGGAAAGCCTGACCATCCTGCAACGGCAACCACAAGACAGTCTCAACCTGGACTCAGTAGATCTGCTGTCTCCGGCGGGAGATGTTTCTTCATACGGCGCTGCCCTCCAAACGGGCAGCACAGAAACTGAAGCTCTAAACCGGACTGATTCAGATTGCGAAATTACTGAAAAGGACAAGCTTAAAATAGCGCTGATTGAATCGTTTATCGAACACCTTACCGGGAAAAAATTCAAAATACGCGTACCCACCCTTCATCTCCAAGACACAGAACACAACAATACCGCTCCTCAGAAGGCTGAAGCGGTCACAAAGGGCTGGGGCTTTATCTACAGAAGCGATGAACTGTATTATGAAAAAGAGGCTATCTCCTTTAACGCCAAAGGCCTCGTGAAAACAACCGATGGACAGGAAATAGAAATAAATCTAACCTTTAATATGAGCAGAGAGTTCTTGCAGCAAAACAGCATCAGTATCATCGGCGGGGATGCAGCCAAAATCGATCCTCTGGTGATAAATTTCAACGGGCAAGCTCCGGTGCTGACCGAAGAAAAATTCGCCTTCGACCTTGACGCGGACGGAGCAACAGAACAAATCTCCTTTTTGCAGAATAACAGCGGTTTTCTCAGCCTTGATCTCAACAACAACGAGAAAATCGACGACGGCCGGGAACTGTTTGGCCCAAAATCCGGCGATGGTTTTGCTGACCTCGCTGCCTACGACCATGACGATAACGGTTGGATAGATGAAAATGATACCGTTTTTAATAAACTTCGTATTTGGATAAAAGACGAACAAGGCCATGACCAGCTTCTGGCCCTAGGCGAGGTAGGCATTGGTGCCATATATCTGGGCAGCGTCAACACCCTGTTTTCCCTCAATGATCTTCAGAATAACAATCTTGGCCAGATTCAACGTACCGGATTATTTCTCAGAGAAGATAAATCAGCAGGAACAATACAGCATATTGATCTGGCAATCTGAACTTATTGCTGTCTCATATCCCAAAAATGCTGACTTTTCCCCCTTATCATCTCCTTTGTCGGCTCCTGGGGCCAAAGTTGAATGTTTCTTCCTTCCCGCATGGCAGCCGCCAAATGGTAGAACACGTTAGGATTTTTTCTCTTTAATTCGCGAATTAACTCCTTTGCTTCTCGTCTTTTTGTATCGCCGTCCAGTGGACAAGGGTTTGCTACCACACTCAAGCCCAGCCGCTTGACGGCGCTTTTTATTTCGGTTTCCCGCAGGTACACCAAAGGACGAATGACAGTCACCTCTGTCCGGTCTAAATACGTTTTGGGTAAAAAGGTTGATATTTGTCCGGAATAAATAATACTCATCAAAAAGGTTTCCACGGCATCATCCAGATGATGGGCCAAAGCAACCTTGTTATACCCTTGTTCTTTGGCATAATTATGAATAATTGCGCGCCGAAAGTATGAACAGCGCGCACATGGTGTTTGCTTATTATTATTTAATATTTCATCCGCTATTTCGGCTCTGGCCAAATGATAAGGTATTTCCAGTGCCGCACACATTTCTTGCAGAGGCCCAAAATCCGTCTCCTCCTGCCTTTTAAACCCGGGGTCAAACGTAATTGCCCCCAGCGTAACTGAAAAGGGCAAATGCTTAACCAGCACGGCAAGAGTATATAACAAAAGGGAGCTGTCCTTTCCCCCTGAGAGCCCGATCAGAATCCGATCACCAGGCTTTATCATCTCAAATTCTACTACTGCCCTTTGTACTGTTCTTATTATTCTTCGCGGTAAAGAAAGGCGCATGCATAATCCCCCTCGTTTATCCGTTGGTCTAATAAACATCTTCTCCGACGGTCAGCTTCTTGTCAAGGAAAATCCTAGCGTGGCGCACCGAAAAGAAGGGAAACTTGGTGTCTGCCAAGTTTCCCTTCTTTTAACGTTACTCCCTTTCACAGCGAGGGGGTGGACCAAAAATACCAAAGCCCGGACCGAAACCCGGACCGGGACCGGGACCTCCCGGTTTTGAACCTGGTCCGCATGGCGGGCGAGGGCCATAACCTGGTCCGCATGGCGGACAAGGTCCATACCAAGGACCATAGCCGGGTCCGTATGGTGGACATGGTCCATAAGGCGGACAAGGTCCGTAAGGACCTGGTCCTAACTGTGATTGTTCAATCTGATACTGGAATTTTTGCTTGCAGTGAGGACAAATTATTTCAAGAGGCTTCTGTCTGTCCATATGATTGTTTTCCTCCTTAATCCATTATAATTAGCTGTCCATACATCATATGAAACAGCTCTTGGAAAGGTTAACCTTTCTTCTGAAACGGATTAAGGCTTCACACCGAAAAATTGGTTGTCCTAACGACACAAATCTGGTCTCATATTCGGTCATAGCATTTTCCCTCTTACCCCCGGCATGCAAATCATAAGTGATCCGGCGAAGTGAAAATCCTTCCTTTGCAAAGGCATGCAGGGAATACTCAAAAAGGCTCCGGTTGTCCGTTTTAAAGTGTATTCCAGCATTGTCTTTTAACACCTTTTTGTAAATACGCAACATTTCAGGGTATGTCAACCTTCTTTTCTCATGCCTGTTTTTTGGCCAGGGATCACTGAAATTTA
This sequence comes from Clostridia bacterium, assembly GCA_018433675.1. GTDB lineage: Bacteria > Bacillota > Peptococcia > DRI-13 > SM3-B62 > SM3-B62. The sequence continues at coordinate 103,787 of JAHDQS010000015.1, read as the reverse complement.
AATATAACCGTTCAATTTCTCCCGGTGAAAAGTAATCTCCTAATTTTTCTGCATCACCCAAGATTAACCTAATGTTATCACCTTTCAAATCTGCCTCTTGGATTTTTCTTACTGCATGCCACATGACCTCCGGTACCCTTTCCAGTCCAACATAATTTATTCCCGGATTTTTCGTAGCCATTGCTGTTAAAAAAGCCCCTTTACCTGTTCCCAATTCGACGTGTACCGGATTAATGTTGCCAAATATTTCAGCCCACTTGTTTTTAATACATTCCGGTTCAAAGTATAAGAGCCCGGTGTATTGTTGCAATTTTTCCCTTATTCCTGCCTTTCTTCGCAAACGCATTGTATCCCCCCTTGTACTTCCATCTCAAATGATATAGCCTTTTTTCTTCCGTTGCAACACTAATATATCGTGATTCTATCCAGGAAATCGTGGGTTTTTTCAAACAATAAACCTACAGTAAACCAGACTGGAATATAATCCAACCTGATCAGGCCGTTGATATGATAACTGGCTGTTAAGCTATAATCCCAAGGACAGGCCCCTAAAAGAATGCTCAACAGCCAGCCTGTTGCATACTCAATACCGAAAATAGCCAAAGTCCACACCGTTCCCCGCACAAACCAATGAACTGTCCGCAGGGCATCATGAATTGGCTCCAGCCAAACTGCCGAACCGTACACAAAAAACATCCATATGTAAGTAAATGCAGGCATTTGCATGTTGCCCTGCAGTAAAGAGAAAAATCCTGTCCATAATACTTCAAGGGACCAGCCCAATATGCCATAAGCAATAAAATGTGTAATCATGATAGTAGTTTGCTTAGAAAAAAATAAATTATTAACTCCCGAGAAGCATAACAACGCATAACAAAGATATAAAAATATTTGCAAAACATCTTAAGTCGTTGTATACTGAGGTTGTATCCTTGCTTTCTGCTTGTGGGTTTCTAAATCTATTCTCTTTCCTAGATTAGATTTAATGATCCTTTCAAGTAAGCAGGAAAAATTCTATACTCGGGAGGAAGAGAATGGAAGACAAAACCATTGTATGCAAAGATTGTGGTGAGGAGTTTGTCTGGACCGTACAAGAGCAAGAGTTTTTTGCAGAAAAAGGATTTAAGAATGAGCCTTCGCGGTGCCTGGTATGTCGCAAAACACGCCGGCAGCAAAACAGCGGAGAACGCCAGCTCTATACGGTGACCTGTTCAAGCTGCGGCATCGAAACCCAGGTTCCTTTCAAGCCAACCGGCGTAAGACCCGTGTATTGCCGCGACTGTTATCAGAAGCTGGTGCTAGAAAACAACGAAGAATAGATAAACCTCTACATACCAGAATACCAAAACAACCTGAAGCGTCCTGCCTTTACAGTAGGACGCTTCAATAATTTATTGGCTCACTATTCTCATCAAGGCTTGTCGAGCAATGTTTTGAAAAGCAGGGGTTTTTAGCATTTCCAACAGGCTGTCGATTTGTTCCTCACTCAACTGTTGCAATACGACCTGACCATCTCCTGATTCCGCAATGTTTTTCTCCATTGTTTTTAAGTTTCCTAAAACTTTTAAAATCGAGTCAATCTTATAAGTTCCTTCGTCCATAAGTTTGCGCACCCTACCACAGTTTTCCCTTAACCTGCCAATATCCTCCCCCATAGTCTGCAGGGCAGCAACCGTATTATCATTTGAACCTGCCCCGGCGGTATTATTTCCCACACCTTCGCCTCCCTTTAGCTAAGGGGACGCAGCCATCGACTGCGCCCCCTTAACTTCTATTAATAGCCACAACCGCCAAAGAAGCTCGGGAAAAGAAGCAGAATTAAAATCACCAGGAATAATATTGCAAAGTTACTGCGACCAGGATAGCAGCCGGGAGCACTTGTTTCTGCCATTGATTTATACCTCCTTTGTTTTTTTCGGGATTTTTATCCCTCTTGCCTTCTCTATGAGAAGAAGAATGTTTTTGTACTAATAACAAGGAAACGCTGGTCTACAGATACAAGAAAACAGTATTACGAGCAGGATAATCCCAAATATTATCCAAATCCAACTAAAACCCCCATAATACTCAACGCCAGCACTTTGTTCCATTATAATCCCCTCCTATAAGTTGTTGTTTTCACTTTTTTTGTGTTCCTTCAGTAATCCCTATGCCCGGAAAGAAAAGCAGGATAAAGATAACTAAGAATGCTATACCAAATGCCTTGGAATAAGATATTTTATGCCCTAATACTGTTAGCATCTGCTCCTTTTGCTTTTCCGCCTTTCTTTTAACGGGTTCGGTGTTAACATCATTAATCATCCGCCCCTACCTCCTCTGTGTAAATATTCTATGACCGACATTTATAAAGCGTTACAATCATTTATTGTTGCACATTCTCCTCTTTACCGATCAAAATACTTACAAGCAACTGCCGCAATACACCCTGCAACGCCGGTGTCTGCAGTAATTCAAGGAGATCATCAACGGTATCCTTTTCTGTCTTCTGCCCTGTCACTTGTGCAGCGGAGTTAATGTGTTTTCTTTCTTCATTCATTTTGATGATTTCAATTATTTGCATGGCACTTTCCATTTTATAAAGAAGATCGTCAAAGAAGGCCTTGGCAAGGTCGACCTGTCCTCTAATACCATTCAACCCGGACTCCGCCGTTTCAAGTTTGGTAATTAACACCTCACTTACAACGGCGCAGTTTTTTTGTTCTTTTATTTCATCCTTTGATTCTTCGGCAGAGTCCTCTAAATCTAAAGGCAGCGCCGACGGCCTCTGCGGCTCATACGTCTTCTGCTTGTTTGGATAATATGGCACACGTCTTGGCATTTCTTGCCTTCTGTCTCCGTCGTAAGTAACTCTTAAACTCGCCACAGCTTCACCTCTTTTTTGCCCATCTCTTAACATTTTTCTTTATCTTTATCTTTATCATATGAGTTCTCTTTAATAAGTGTGTTTGGTTCCCAGCAAGCCCAGTACCGACGTTAAGTCCATACTGCCCATCTCTAAAGCCTTATTGAGCAGTTTTTGAGCAGCAATTTGTTCCGGGAGACTTAATTCTTTGCCTTGTTGAAAGCTTGTTAAAATCCTTTGGGCATACTCCTTATCTTCTCCATCCAAACCAAGCTGCCCGACAAAATGCTCTATTTCCTCCTGCTTCATTTTTTTAATGGCTTCAACTATTTGGGGCAGGGAAGATAAGGCCTTCATAAATTCACTCATGCTCACGGCTTTCTCCACATCCTTTTATTTGTTTTATACGAAATAATCCTATGCCGCGCACACCATTCTTGTGCATGTTTCCGCTTATTAAAATATACTTCCGATAATGCAAAAAAAGCACCTAACCCCTTGAATCTTGGGTCGGTGCTCTAAAACTTTTATGTTCAGCTTTTTACCAGCTTTGTCCCCTCTTGGTACAGTTTTTTTAACATAATGACATTTTCCGTTAAGTAATCAAAGCTGTCGTCATGACTGATGACAAATACCTGTCGAAAGCTTGCTGTTATTTCCGGGATAAGCCTGGCCAGGTTTGTACGTCTAGTCTCATCAAGATTCGCAGTAGGTTCATCAAAAAAGCCCAACCCTATGCCTGAAAGATATTTTAACAGTGCTAATCTTACGGCCAACGCCGCTGTCATCTTTTCCCCTCCCGAAAGCTGGCTGAAAACACGTTCCCGTTCTTGCCCGTCCAAGACATCTACAATCTTTATATCGTAATCTTCTCCCCAATAAAGAAGAACATTCTCGCCCGCAACTTTACGATATATCATATCCGCTTCTCGTCCCAGATATTGGCGGTACACTTGTGCCATCTTTTCCCCGCTCTTATTCAGCACCCTTCTAACCAACCCGAGCAGTTCTTGGGCTTTTCTTTCTGTTTCCAGTTTCTTCCCTAATTCCCGGATCCGCTGTTTAATCTCTTCCTTTTCTTCGACCAGTTTTTGATATCTTTGAGCATCAAGCAGCGCACGCTTAAATTCTTCTTCTTTTTGACCCTTCTCTCCCACTAATTCTTCCCTCTTTTTTCGCAGCTTTACAAGGAGCTCCGCACTATAATTCTCTCTTAAGCACCTCAACCTTTTTTCCACTTCCTCCGACTCCAGCTGCATCCTTTGCAACTCTACTTCTGCAAGACTGTCATCCTTTCTCAGTATCTTCTCTTTTTCGGCGCTCTCGGAATTCTGTACGTACTGACGGTACATCGGCTGTAGTTTTTCAATACTGTCCCTATTTTTTTCCCAGCTAACATCTAGCCCTTTATATATTTCGATCTCTTTTTGCAAGGAAAGTATTTCGTTCTGCATGGCACTGAGCTCATTAGTCTTGTTTTCAATTGTTTTGCTTTGCTTTAACTCACTCAAACTATGTTTAATTTTCTTATAGCGCTGTCTCAATAAATCAAGTCTTTCTTCATAGATATTGACTTCTGCTTGGTATTGCCGCTGCAAAGCATCTGATTTTTTAGCAACCGCGTTCCAGAAGGATTCCCCGGAGTTTCTGATAGCTTCGAGCATTCTGCAAAAAAGAGCAGTACTCGCAGCAAAATCCTCTCTTATCTTTTGTTTTTCTATATCCCCCAGCTCTCTACCGTAGGTATGCAAGCATTCATCCAAATCGTTTCGCAGAGGCCGCATCTCACTCATAAGCTGCTCTTGCTCCGGACCACCTTCTTTCAGTATAGACTGTACGGCATCTTGTAAACGCTTTTGCTCATTAGAGGCTTCGATATTTTTCGCCATCTTCCAAACAACAGTCTGCTCCGTCAGCAGTTCTTTTTCCCATCTATCCTGTTCAGCCCTTATCTTTTCCCATTGTTGTTTTTTATTCCTCAGTTCCAATAATTCTTCCTGAGCTTTCCCAGCCACAGCCAAATCCTTTTCAAGCCTTGTAGCCTTTTCTTCCAGTACTGTTTTCTGGGGAAGGATTTTGGCGATTTCTTTCTCAAAATAACCTGTCAAATCCCCCTCTACATTTTGACAGGGCATTTGCAAAAAGGGACATAGCCCTCCCCGAGAGGCCTGCTTGTTTTCTTCCAAGGTATCCACCCTTGTCTTGATATACTGCAGTTCCTGCCTTGCCAAGTCATACTCCTCTGCCAACGATTCCATCTTACGAACCGCCTGCTCCAACTCTGACCACCTTTTCAACGCTGCCTTTAACTCTTTTTCTTCCGTCACAAGTCGATGATACCCGGCTAATTTTGTCTCTATAACTGCTTTTGCCTGCCGTAAATCCTCTAATTGCTTATCAATACCGCCGATGTGCTCTTTTTGTGCAGAAACGATTTCCAGGACCCTTTCCATTCTGAGTTTTTTTTCAAACTCCTTAGCACGTTTACACTCCGCACGTCGCCCTTCCTGGTCAACTTCTTCCAATTCTCTTTGCCAGGTCTCCTCTTGTTTGGCCCGATTCTCCTTTACCGCATTTATTTCAGCAAAAAGAGCAGCTGCCTTATTCTCTAAGGATTGCAAGTTCGCCTTCACAGTATCTCTTTTTTTCCTTTTGTCTTCCAATTCCTTTTGTATTTCCAACTCCCTACAATACTCTTCGTAGGCCGGCCTTGCTGCTTCCGCTTTCTTCCGACATACAACGACATTCTTTATTTCCTCCGCCAGTTTCTCCCTTTGCTTACAAAGGTTTTCACTTTTTATCTGTAATAACTGTTGCTGTTTTTCGTTTCTTTCCAAATCAATTCTCAATTGTTCCTGAGCATTGATTTTTCCCTCTAAACCTTTTAAGGATTCGTTGACCTCTCTCAGTTTATTCTTAAGCTTTTCCGCCTTCTCTTGGGAAGCAGCCAGCTCTGTTTTACACTCTTCATAATCCTCTGTTTTGACAGCCATTACTTCTTTCTCGTTCTCTTTTTGCATAATACCGTTTTGAATAAAGGTCTCCAAGCTTCTTGTCTTTTCAAAAGCTAAACGATAGCTTTCCAACTGCAAGATGGTATTAAACTTTCTTTTTCTTTCCGCTGCTTTTTCCAAAAAAGGAGCTATAAATCTGCCCTGAGAAACGCCGATAATATCTTCGAAAACCAAGACAGGTTCTAGATCTCCCGCCATACCTATGGCTTCCGCCAGCCAGGCTTTAACGTCCTTACTGCCGTGTAATTCACTAAGCTCAGTCCCCGTCTGCTCATCAAAAACTACCCACGCCCCACCTGTGGGATTACGCAGCCGTCGCTCAACACGGTAAATCCTTTCATCCGCCGCTTCAAACACTACCGTTATCGTTCCGCTCTTTTCACCCTCTCTGATAAACTGACGCTGGGAAGAGAAGGGATGGGCATCAAAAAGTGCATAACCAATAGCTTCAATGATGGTGCTCTTACCGGCACCGTTCATTCCGCTGATAAAATTAACACCTTCATAAAAGTTGATTGTTTCCAGAACATAACTTTTTATATTCTCCAGGGTCAAGCTGACGAGTTTCATGAACTTTCACCTGCCTTTTCTGCCACAGGCTTTTCTGCCTCATCCTTTGCGAGTCCGGCGTGCTTTAAAAGCAGTTCAAACAACTCTGCATCCTCTTCCTCTGCAAGAGACATTTCCTTTATTTTCTGCACGATACTGACCGCAGTCTCTAAATCGCCTGTCTCCCATACACGTTCATCGTTTAAAAGCTGTTTTAAGGCAATTTTTTCGATTTCGGCCCGCCGCGCAAAGCTGTTTACTTCTATAGCTCTTCCACCGGGAGTATCGGTATGATTTAAAACCTCCACATACAGGGCATTACATTTTTCCTTGACCTCCTCCGCAAGAGTTCCGGTGTCTAACTGTATAGGATTAAAAGCGATCTCACCCTTCAGTTTTATTTGAACCTGCGAGCCACTTACAGGTGGTCGATTATCTAGTTCTTTCATCATCCCGGCCCGTACGGCACCTTGCCCCGCAAAGCCCTCCACATTTACATCGTACAGGGCAACAGGCCGATGTATGCTACGTATATACCGGACACTTTTTCCCTCACCGTCGATGATTACATGGTAAAATCCCTTTTCCAGTTCCGGATGATATTCATCTAAATGGACACATTCCAAAGATCCGGGATTATATATCCAGTCATCTATTTCATACCTGCTGTGAATATGTCCCAAGGCAAAATAGTCCACCATCTCACGAAAAGGCGCCAGTTCTTCCTTTCTGACACCCCCTAGATCCTGTCCCATTAATCTGTTTACGGCGGCATGCAACATAAAGACGACAAAATCTTGTCTTTCCCCTGCTGCTTCCTCCTGCAAAAAGGCACAAACCTCCTCCAGTCTGCTTCCGGTCGTGACACCCAGATAACCTACTCCATAGACCCTAACCCCGCACAAATCGATCCGGGACCCATAGCGTTCCTTTTCATCCCAAGGCTGCATCACAAGCTTGCCCTCTGCAAAAATAGGCGAAAGGAGACAAATATAGCCCTGCTTGTTTAAAAACTCCAGCCAGGAACCCTTGTCCTGGTAAAGAGCTTTATCATGATTGCCCTCAATGGCAATCACAGGGATATTTGCCTCCTTCAAAGGCTCTAATAATTCAACAGCCTGTGTTAAAGTATCGGCATTGATAGATCTTTTGTGAAAAAAATCACCGCTGATAAGGACAAAATCAACCTTTTCGTCTTTTGCGTAACAAACAACCTGTTTAAACCCTTGCGCAAAATCCAACAAGCGCTGCGGTTCGTTATATTGCTTATGTCCCAGATGAATATCCGCACAATGAAGAAAGGAAACGTTTTTCATCAGGTTAATTCACTCCCGCTATAATCACTATCCCATCACCACAATTTAGCCCTATCTAACGGCCAATAAGTGACCAGTGCCTTGCCCTTTACGCTTTCGATATCCACAAAGCCCCAAGCGTGCGAATCAAAAGATCTGTTGCGATTATCGCCTAAGACAAAAATCTTTTCTTCGGGCACAACCGTTTTTTCATAGGTGTAACTCATTTCCTCTGCCAAGTAAGGCTCGTCCTGAGGAGTATCATTGATATACAACTTACCGTCCTTGATTTCCACCGTATCGCCGGGCAAAGCAATAACTCTCTTAATCAGATCGTCCTCTAGCTGTGACTGCTCGGGCGGCTCAAATACAATAACTTCACCTCTTTCAATACCTTTAAATCGGTGGGTTATTCTTTCCACAAACAGTCGGTCACCGGGTTGAATACTGGGAACCATCGAAACACTGGGAACTATCCTGTTATCAAGAATAAATGACCTGATAATAACCACCAAAATAAGCGCCACAACAATGACTTGAAGCCACTCTTTTATTTCCTGCCTGTTCATAAACTCCTCGACACCACTTTTCTTCTTTCAAATATCTAATCGCTCTGACTCAACAGTATACAGGAAAATTAAGTAAATGTTAAGACCCTTTTCCTATAACTTTTCCTATAACTTTTCCTATAACAAAGACAGCAAAATTGAGAATACTGATGCCACAACCAGATTAAAACAAATATTCCACCGGGGCACTGAGTTCCAAGTGTTTTCACCGGATATTCCTGATATTATTAAGGATATTGCTGAAAAGGGCGAAGATGTCACTGCAACAATATATCCTATTAAAAACATTTGAGCAAAGGCAACAGGGGATAACCCTATAGCCTCCGGTATTAACACAGAGGACAAAACCGTAACACTGACAATCGGATGAACTCCAATCATCGAAATTGCCGCCATAAATATAATTATTACAAAAACAGATAAAAATGTAAATGGTATCCTCTCCAACGGCAGATAGGAAAAAATCGCCCCACCTATCCCTGTTATATCCATAACCTTTCCAAAAAAACCTATCGCCGCAAAAAGAACAACCTCATTTTTAATTCCCGGAAGTTTTGTTCTAAGGTATATTCCAACCTGGTCCTTATATACGTTAATTTTTTGGAAAACAACAGCCAGGAACAGGGGATAAATAATAGCCGTAATAACAATGATGGTCATGATGCTAAATTCAGAGAGGATATTGAATGCGGTAACCAAGAGTATGAGGCCTAAAAACACAAAGAAAAGATGACTGAGAGAACCGGCGGTAACAGGTATCCCCCTTTCCGTTTCTCTGTCCGTCCCTTCTTCTTTGTCTTCTTCCTTTGCAAAAACCTCTGGCAGCTCCGGTCCTTTGTTCTTTCTGAAATTATGAGTAATAAAGACCACCACATTAGATAGCAACATATACAGCAGACCCAGCAAAAAGCCGCTCGGAGCTATAGTGATCCAATCAAGGCCTGTGCAGGTCACCACTGTAGCGATCGCTATATAGTTTGGCGCCCACATCACCGCTCCCATATTTCCCCTGGCAAGAGCTTGATAGAAATAATGCTTTGTCCCGTAGTGCTTAGCACTACTTCTCAACAGATTATTGAGCATATAATCTGCGGCTACGTTTAAAATAGAGCTTAACAGTAACGACACCCACGATACCAGGATTAAAAAACCGCTTTTGCTTCGCACCCTTTGCACAAACAGATTATTAATGGATTGCCTATAATCCTTGTAGCTTAAGGTTACGGCAAAAAGGGGCAGTGAAAGAAAAAAAGCGACCAGCCCGCCATTGGCGGTGAAGGCCATTATCCACTGCTCGGCATCAGACCTTACGGTGATAAGGGCGGTTATTCCCGCCCCGAAAAGAACAAGAGAAATAATCCGATTTGAACCTGCTGACTTTGGGAAAGCTTGAATAACAAGTAACAGCAAGACTAAGGCAAAAATATAAGACAAGGAATCGTTTGAAACAAATTCCCTTGTCAAATAAATTAATAAGAATAGAACATATAATATCGAAATCTTTTTCATATCTCATTTCCTCTGCCTGTTGCCATTAGTCCTGTCCCGGGGATCATTTTGTATACAAAATGAATCACTGCTTGCGAAAATCCTCGCAAGCAGCTCTTTCTAAACCATCCGACTGTCTGGAGTACTGTTTTCACAAATCAAAAAGCATCTCAGTATATACCGGCAGCGGCCATAATTCCGCATCCGTCACAGCTTCCAGTTTATCACCTACTTGTCTTAGTTGCAACATGACTTGAAAAACTTTATCGTGATATAGTTCGGCTTTACTTAAGATTTCCTCCGTTTCCTGCGCAATATTCAAGGCCTTTTCAAGCTTTTCCATCTTTTGTTTGAATTCCGTAATTCCGAGCAATACAGTTTCCAAGGTGCCCTCAATCGCCGAAATATCTGCACTGACCGTTGTTGCACATATCTTGTTTACCGCCTCACCCAACTGAGCCGCATAATTAATCACGGCCGGCATGATGCGGCGTTTTGCCATATCCAGCATCGTCAGTGCCTCGATGTTGATCTCTTTACAATAGCGTTCCAAAGAAATCTCATATCGCGCTTCCATCTCCGCTTTGTTTAAGACTTTATGCCTTTCAAAAAGGTCGATAGTCTCCTTTTTGATTAATACCGGCAGGGCTTCGACTGTTGATGCGATATTAGGCAAGCCACGTTTTTTGGCCTCCGTTACCCAATCCTCTGTATAGTTGTTACCGTTAAAAACAATTCTTTTATGCTTGTTAGCAATCTCCTTGAGCACCACTTGCAGTTCGGCGCGAAAATCTTGGGCGGTCTCCAGCCTATCGGCAATCTGCCCAAGTGATTCAGCTACGATGGTATTCAAGACAAAGTTGGGTCCGGCAATGGAAATTGAGGAAGGCACCATCCTGAACTCAAACTTGTTCCCGGTAAAGGCGAAGGGCGACGTCCTGTTTCTGTCGGTGGTATCCTTTGGCAGGGGAGGCAGAGTAGTCACTCCGACAGACATATTGCCAGCGTTTTTACATGTTTTGGCACCACCATTGCCTAATTGTTCAAAGATATCGTTAAGCTGTTCTCCCAAAAATACGGAAATAATCGCCGGTGGAGCTTCGTTAGCACCTAATCTGTGATCATTTCCCGCATTAGCACAGGAAGCCCTCAGCAAGCCGGCATAATCATCCACAGCTTTAACCACCGCACATAAAAAGGTCAAAAACTGTGCGTTAGCATGTGGACTTGAACCGGGTTCCAGTAAATTCTGCCCGTCATCCGTAGCCATCGACCAGTTGTTATGCTTGCCTGAACCATTTACTCCGGCAAAGGGTTTTTCGTGCAATAGGCAGACAAGACCATGCCTGGTGGCAACCTTCTTTAAATAATCCATGACCAACTGGTTATGGTCGGTGGCAATATTTGCGGAATCGTAAATGGCCGCTATTTCGAACTGTCCGGGGGCCACCTCATTATGCTGGGTTTTTGCTTTAATACCAAGCTTCCACAACTCTATATTAAGCTCCTTCATGTAAGCCGCCACACGTTCCTTGATAGTACCAAAATAATGATCTTCCATCTCCTGTCCCTTTGGGGGCATCGCTCCAAAAAGAGTCCTGCCCGTCAACAACAGATCCTCTCTCTTGTGATAATACTTTTGGTCGATAAGAAAGTACTCCTGTTCAGGCCCGACCGTGCTGATAACTCTCTTCGCCGTATTATTGCCAAAAAGCCGCAGTATCCTCATCGCTTGCTTGGATAAAGCCTCCATTGACTTTAAGAGAGGTGTTTTTTTATCCAGAACTTCCCCGGTATATGAGCAAAAGACTGTCGGAATACAAAGGGTCACCATCCCGGCATCCTTCCTCAGAAAAGCCGGCGATGTACAGTCCCAAGCTGTATAACCCCTGGCTTCAAAGGTGGCGCGCAATCCGCCGCTGGGGAAAGAAGAAGCGTCGGGTTCACCCTTAATAAGCTCTTTACCTGAAAACTCCATCATAACCTTACCGTCTCCTGTAAAGGTGATGAACGAGTCATGTTTTTCGGCAGTTACACCGGTCATCGGCTGAAACCAATGTGTAAAATGCGTGGCACCCCTCTCCATAGCCCATTCCTTCATGGTATTAGCCACAACATCAGCGATGGAATCATCAAGTGCCAGTCCTTCCGCAATAGTTGTACGCAACGCTTGATACACCGGTTTTGGCAGTCTCTCCCGCATAACCGAATCATTGAATACATTTTCTCCGAAAATTTTCATCTTCCATACCCCTTTCCACCGTTCGGTGCTACTGTTCTGCTTTTTGAAAGTAGAACAAAAAAAGGCGTCTCAAAAGATTACGAGTAATCTTTATGAGAACGCCTTTGCCCTCAAACGATAATTAACTTTTCCTTGCTATTAGGCTAACACAATATTTTTAATCCGGCAAGGACTTTTTCGCATGTATACATTATTCCTGGGTTCCGGCTTCCGGTTCTCCGTTTTCCAAGGAAACTACTTCTTGTTGGCCTTCCTCCCAGAGATTAAGCAAATCATCAATCTCCTTTTGCAGTGAACCAAAGGACTCCCAGTCACCTTCCTTCAGTTTCTCCATAGCCTGCCTATTTAAATCAACAAGCCTTTTAAGGATGCTATCTGGATTTTCGTTAATATCGATAATAGTCGGAGGCTTTGTATCGTCCCTGTTTTTTGTGCTTTCCCCGAACAAACTGGTTAAAGCCTGCTCAAGGTTGTCCTCCATCACAATTTTATCCTGGTAGAGCACAAATACTTTTTTCAACTGCGGATACTTGTTTTGTTCGGCTTCGATATACAAAGGCTCAACATACAACAGAGAATTAGCTATCGGATAAACCAGCAGGTTTCCTCTGATTACGTTACTACCCCCTTGGGCCCAGAGGGACAATTGCCCGGAGATATCCGGATCCTGGTCTATCAATGACTCAACCTGATTAGTACCCTGCACCTGTTCACCCTTAGGAAATTTGTACAACAGCAGTTTGCCGTAATTATCACCGTCCGACCTTCCGGCCAGCCATGCCACCATATTCTGTTTACGGATCGGTGTAAAGACACGCATCAGGACAAATTCCGAATTTTCTTCTCCCGGGAGTCGAATAATACTGTAATACGGTTCCTGTGTTATTTGCTTTCCGGCATAATTCTCCTGAGCGATCTCCCATCTGTCCTCCCTGTTATAAAAGACGGTTGGGTTACTCATATGATAATCGCGCAGCATGTAGGACTGTATATTTAGTAAATCTATCGGATACCTGACATGCTTTTTCAAATCAGCAGGCATTTCAGCGGCTTCCTTAAACAGCTCGGGATAAATGTTGCCATAGACTTTGATGATAGGATCCTCATCGAAAACGTAAAAGTCGATATCACCTGAATAGGCATCAATTACGACCTTAACACTATTACGCAAATAATTGTAACGTCCCGGTTCAATAGCCTGGGAGTATGGATACCTTTCCGTTGTCGTATAGGCGTCCATCATATAATACAGTTTACCGTCTTCGCCTAAGACCAGGTAAGGGTCACCGTCATAGAGCAAGAAGGGAGCAATTCTGTGGGCTCTTTCTTTAATGTTTCTTGTCTCCAAATACAGACTTTCTGAGGTGATATAGCTTGATAACAGATACTTAAACTGCACGTCTCGAATTGTGAACAAGACTCTATTCAGAAAAGTCATGGGCATACCTTGCCCGCCTTCGTAATAGTATTCCTGGTTGTCGTTACCCTCAGGATAATCGAACTCCAATAATCCCGTTTTAACAATGACATTCTCATTAGAAGCTTCGCCGTAGTAAATCCGCGGCTCCTTCACCTGAAACAACGTCGACTGAGGGGGTATATCCTTTATGAAATACTCCGGCAAGCCTGTAGCCGTAATAGCATTGGCCGGGCTCATGGCCAAACCAAAACCGTGGGTATATTTAAACATCTGATTGTTAAAGTTTTGGGCTTGCTCCGTCAAGGCTTTCTGGTTCATTTCCCGGGCAGAAAGCATCACTTGTGTAAGCTTACCGTCAATAACGTATCTGTCGGAATCCACATCAATAAAATCAAAATATGAGCGGATCTCCTGCTGTTGGCCAAAGGTGCTGTTTGTCGCACGATGGTCCAACAATCTGATGTTGTTGATGATCTCATCGTTTTCCTCAATATCTTCCAGCGCTAACTCCCCTACGGGGTATTCTTCTTCCTTCATATCGTCAATCCCGTAGGCCAGCCTGGTGTATTCGATGTTACGTTCTAAATAAGGCAACTCTCTGTCCAGTTCTTCGGGATCGACTACAAATTTCTGATAGAGACCCGGATAAACTCCCGTAATAAGGACACTGCAAAGAAAAAATACCAGAATAGAAAAGAGTGCTATCCTTATTCTTTTACGGAAGGTGATGACTATGAAACCTCCCACCAACAGTGCTAAGACCATCATAATAGAATATGCAGGCATTCTCGCACCAATGTCGGCTGCACCGGCGCCAATCACGGAGCCGGTCTGTGAATAAAGGAGTTCATATGTCGCAAGCTTGTATTGCACAGCCTGAGAAGCAATGAGCAAACCCAGCAGTACGCCGATATGAGAAATGCCTCGCTTTTCAACAATGGTGATGATGCGAGAGGTGATGTTCTGAGCGGTGATTTCCACGTTGCGCGGCAATAGTAAAATATAAAAACCAACCGCAACGATAAGGTTAACCACCAACCAGGTTGTCACAAGGCGGTATAGCAACCAATAAATCGGCATCCTGAATACGTAAAAACCTATATCTATCCCAAACTGCGGGTCCGCCAACCCAAAAGGCACCGCATTGAACGTCCTGAGTATGGCCAGCCATAATTCTCCTGAATTACCGACCACAATCGCGGCAGTAATAAAAGCCACCGGCACGGCAATCATTTTCTTTAAAGGTTTTTTGGCCAGTCGGAAAATCAGAATCATATTCACCAAATTGAGTAAGAAAGCGGCTATGAATATCGCACCGCCAATAGTCAGTTTAGCATAAAAATTACGCCAAAAAACCGAACCGTACCCCAATACATCAAACCAAGTCAAGTCAAGCTTGAGGGTAATAAAGAAACGTGCAAATATAAATACAAGTATCAGTAAGGCTATGATTATCCTTTTTGGTGTAAATAATCCCCGCCAGTTAATATTACTGATATTTTCCATATGCCCGGTGTTTTTATGCTGTTCGAACATCCCATCACTCCTTTAAGGTATTATGGAGGTAATTAACATATTAAAGTATATCATAAATCAAAGGAGAGTTGGACAGTCCTTTTTACAGTATTTTTTACTGTCCTGCCTAAATAGATAGAATCGAGGCTAAACGATAATCGTCGTAATTCAACTGCTTCTTCCTGTTTATAATACTCTCAAGTTCAATACCTTTAATTTCGTTCCCGGAAACCGCCATCATAATCCCTTTTTCTCCCCGCAGTATTCTTTTTACGGCTTCGGAGCCCATACGGCTGGCTAAAATACGGTCCAGGGCGGTAGGTGAACCGCCTCTTTGAATATATCCGAGAATGGAAAGGCGGGTATCCAGACCTGTAAGCTTACTGAGTTCCTCTGTTATCTCCATGCTGTGGGCCACACCCTCGGCCAATAAGATGATACTATGGCGCTTGCCCCTTGCCATCCCCCTTTTAACATTTTCCGCCACCATATTAAGATCTAACTCAATCTCCGGCAAAAGCAGTGACTCTGCCCCGCCGGCCAGCCCTGCGGCTAATGCGATCTCTCCCGAGTTTCTTCCCATTACCTCTATTACAAAGACCCTTTCATGGGAAGTAGCGGTATCCCTGATTTTGTTTATCGCATCCAGTACGGTATTTACAACCGTATCGAATCCGATCGAATTATCTGTACAAGGAATATCATTATCGATCGTACCCGGTATTCCCACTACAGGCATTCCCATTTTGTTCAACTCAAGTGCTCCGCGAAAGGTGCCGTCTCCACCAATGGTTATTAAAGCCTCTATTTCTTTTTCATACATATATTCCAAGGCCTTTTTCCTGCCCTCTGGGGAGCGAAATTCTTCGCAACGGGCTGTCTGTAATATTGTACCCCCGCGATGGATGATATCGGCGACCGAGCCTAATCCCATCTCGATAAAATCGCCGTTTATCAGACCTGCATAACCCCTTTTGACACCATATACCTCCAGACCGTGATAAATGGCGGTCCGCACCACAGCGCGGATAGCGGCATTCATGCCGGGCGCATCGCCCCCACTGGTTAAAACCGCGATTTTTTTCATAGCATTATCTCCCCTTCATCAGATTCTTTTAGTATTATATACCACAACATGTTTTTCTATTTTTGCGGCATACATCATGTCTAAATTGTTAAAAAAAATTTATTTTTAAAACCAATTGACTAAAACACTTTCCTCCTGTATTATATTTGATAATCGTATTTAGGATAAATAACTCTTAAAGGTTTCGACGGAAAGAAAAGTGCTCCTCTTTATGTACAGAGAGCCGGCAAAAGCTGAAAGTCGGCAATATACGAGCATGAAATGATCATTCCCGAACCGTTGTATCGAAATGAGTGGTATTAGATCACCGCTTGCGTAAATACAACCGGCAGCCTGTCCTAACAGGCGCGGCCACCGTTAACCGGCCGGGGTTTACGGCTTTTTGCCTGCGACCTGTCGAGTTCGTCGGTGCAAATCGACGAAAAATTAAGGTGGTACCGCGAGGATACCTCTCGTCCTTATGATGCTTGTGTGCATATTCATAAGGGCGAGTTTTTTTTTGCAAACATTATTGTAGGAGTTGATTAATTTGTGTGAACTAACTATTCAGGAGATTTTAAAAGCAGCCCAAGCGCTAAAAAATGTTGTTGTCAACACCCCTTTGCAAAAGAACGACATTCTCTCGGAGAAATACCAATGCAATGTCTTCTTAAAAAGAGAAGATCTGCAGATCGTCAGATCCTTCAAGATCAGAGGCGCTTACAACTTAATCCAAGACCTGCCGCAGGAAGCCATTCAAAATGGCGTGGTATGCGCCAGCGCCGGCAATCACGCCCAAGGGGTGGCCTATTCCTGCAGAGCATTGGGTATACGGGGGAAAATCTTTATGCCTTTTACGACACCCAAACAGAAAATCGACCAGGTCAAGCGCTTTGGCGGGGAATTCGTTGAAATCATCCTGACAGGGGACACTTTCGATGATGCCGCCCAACAGGCTCAAAATTTATGTAAAGAAGAAAACGCAGCCTTTGTCCACCCCTTTGACGACCTTAGAATCATCGCCGGGCAAGGAACCATCGGCATAGAAATTATGAATGACATGGAGGATGAAGTAGATTACGTTTTCTCGACAATCGGTGGAGGTGGATTAACCTCGGGCGTCGGAACATATATCAAAAACATCAGCCCGCACACAAAAGTCATCGGAGTTGAACCTGCCGGCGCTTGCGCGATGAAAAGGTCTTTTGAAAAGAATAAAACGGTGACCCTCAAGACAATAGATAAATTTGTCGATGGAGCGGCCGTCAGAACTGCCGGAGAACTTACCTTCCAAATCTGCAAGAAGGTTGTTGACGACATTGTGGTCATACCTGAGGGACATGTGTGCACTAAAATCCTGGAAATGTACAATGAAAGTGCCGTTATTGTTGAACCGGCCGGAGCCCTTCCGGTTGCCGCCTTAGATTACTATAGGGATAAAATCAAGGGTAAAAATGTTGTCTGTATCATAAGCGGAGGTAATAATGACATCGAAAGGACTCAGGAAATCAAAGAAAGATCTTTGCTCCATGAAGGTCTCAAACACTATTTCCTGATTAATTTCCCCCAACGCCCCGGCGCTCTGAAAGAATTTGTGGTAGAGGTCTTAGGTCCCAATGACGACATTGCACATTTTCAGTATACCAAGTCTAACAACAAAGAAAAGGGCCCTACTCTTGTCGGGATAGAGCTTAACAACAGAAACGATTACGACCTTATTATTGGGAAAATGAAACAAAAGGGTATCCAGTACACGGTCATCAACGATAATCAGGAGCTCTTTAACCTTCTAGTTTGAACAATGCTACAGTACTTACCCGTTTAAAGCCCACATCTAGCGGAGAACTCCTATAGATGCGGGCTTTTCTCTGTTCCCTTTAGTTTTTCTTTTCTTTATCTTTAACCTTAGCCCAAGTATCGCGTAAGGATACAATGCGATTGAATACGGGAACATTTCCTTTGCTGTCGGGATCAACAACAAAGTAGCCCTGTCTCATAAATTGATATTTTTTACCCGGTACTGCTTCCTTGAGGCTTGGCTCAACCATACAATTGGCTAATACCTTCAGCGACTGGGGATTCAAACGCGCCTCGAGCTCGTTTTGTCCACCTGATTCTTCTTCAGCACCTTCTTCGAGAAAGAGGTAATCATACAGCCGCACCTCGGCCTGCACGGCATTTTTCGCCGCAACCCAATGCAGTGTGCCTTTTACCTTCCTGCCGCTGTTGTCACAACCGCTTTTTGTTTGCGGATCGTAGGTACAATGGACCTCCAAAACCTCTCCTGTTTTTTCGTCTGTGACAACACTTTCACACTTAATGATATAAGCATTCTTCAGCCGCACCTCGCGACCGGGGGCCAGGCGAAAGAATTTTTTGGGAGGCTCTAACATGAAATCCTCCTGTTCGATAAACAACTCCCTGGAAAACAGGAGCTTGCGCTCGCCCATTTCAGGATTCTCCGGATTATTCTCAGCACTAAGCTCTTCGCTCATCCCTTCCGGATAATTATCTATTATCACCCGCAAGGGTTTTAAGACTGCCATAACGCGAAAAGCCTTGCTATTTAAATCTTCCCTGATGCAATGCTCTAACAACGAAATGTCCACCACACTGTTACTTCTGGCAACTCCAATCCTTTCACAGAAATCGCGGATGGATTCCGGCGTGTATCCACGTCGCCTCAACCCGGAAACCGTCGGCATCCTTGGATCGTCCCAACCGCCGACATGACCTTTTTCCACCAGCTCCCGCAGTTTTCTCTTACTCATCACTGTCCGGCTCAGATTAAGACGGGCAAACTCTATTTGTTTGGGAGAACTTTTAAACCCTACATTTTCTACCACCCAATCGTATAAAGGCCTGTGATCTTCAAATTCCAGGGTACAAATGGAATGTGTGATCCCTTCGATAGCATCGGAAAGAGGATGAGCAAAATCGTACATGGGGTAAATGCACCATTTGTTGCCTGTTCTATGGTGCGACGCCCTTAAGATACGGTAAAGAACAGGGTCTCGCATATTAAGGTTAGGAGACGACATGTCTATCTTCGCCCTCAGTACACGAGTTCCGTCCGGAAACTCCCCTGCCCTCATCTTCGCAAAAAGCTCAAGGTTTTCCTCAACCGTTCTGTTGCAATAGGGACTGTCTTTTCCTGGCTCTGTTAAAGTACCCCTATACTCCCTGGTTTCTTGCGCACTCAGGTCGCAGACGTAGGCCTTACCGCTTTTTATCAATCGCAGCGCAAATTCGTACAACTGCTCGAAGTAATCCGAGGCATAGTAAAGGCGGTCTTCCCAATCAAAACCGAGCCATCTGATGTCTTCCTGAATCGATTCGACGTATTCCAAATCCTCTTTGCTGGGATTGGTATCGTCAAACCTCAGATTGCACAGGCCATTATTTGAACGGGCAATACCAAAATTCAAACAAATGGATTTTGCATGTCCGATATGCAAATAACCATTCGGCTCGGGCGGGAAGCGAGTATGCACCCTACCACCGTATTGTCCTATAGCATTATCCTCATTAATTATACTTTGTATGAAATTTGTTGGTAACGCCGTTGAGTCTTTAATAGTAATATCCTTTCCCTCCCTTGAATTGGTTAACGGATAAAAACAGTATATCATTAATTTCCCATTTTGGCGCATAATTTTAGGCCCGGAACCGCATTCAGTCTCCAGTCGGCCCAATCTTTTGCCATGTAACGATAATATCCGGCAGCGGCAATCATGGCTGCGTTATCCGTGCAGTATTCTATCGGTGGAATGTAAAGGGTTTTCTTTTCCTCTTCGCACCTTGTTTTAAAACGTTCACGCAGTCCGGTATTGGCAGACACTCCGCCGGCCAGCAGGATTGTCTTGACACCGTGTTTATTGGCAGCACGAACTGTCTTCTCGACGAGAACCTCGATAACACTTTCTTGAAAGCTTGCGGCAAGATCGGCCTTATCAACCTCTTCTTTTTTCATGGCTGCCTTATTGAGATAATTCAATACCGCCGTTTTCAAACCACTGAAGCTAAAATCAAAACTATCCGCACCTAACCAGGCTCTAGGCAGCTCGATAGCCTTAGGGTTTCCTCTTTGGGCCAGTTTGTCAATCATCGGCCCCCCCGGGTAACCCAGACCCATCACCCTGGCCACCTTATCAAAGGCCTCCCCTGCTGCGTCATCCTGGGTCTGCCCTAAAAGAAGATACTCTCCATGCCCCTCCATTTTCACCAACAGAGTATGACCGCCGGAGGCGACCAGGCAGACGAGCGGAAACTCTATGTCCTGTCTGATGAGCCAATTAGCATAAATATGACCTTCGATATGATTTACGCCTATTAAGGGTAGTCCTAGACTATAGGCCAAAGCCTTGGCAGTATTCACCCCTACCAATAAGGCCCCCGCCAATCCCGGCCCATAAGCGACCGCAATCCCACTGAGGCTGGAAAACCCCAGCTTCGCCTCGGCAAGAGCCATCTCAATCACCATGTTGACTTGTTCTAAATGATGCCTTGACGCGATCTCGGGCACAACTCCGCCATATTTTTGATGTATTTTTATTTGCGAGGCAACGACATTAGCAAGCAGTTCCTTGCCATCTACCAGGATTGCTGCCGCCGTTTCATCACAACTCGTTTCAACCGCAAGGATTATTTCTTGTTTAGCCATTTTTCTATCTCATCCTTCATTTCATTCTGCCATTTATAACTTTTTCCACATAATGAACGCATCCTCTTGCGTATCTACATAGTATCCTGGTCTGATGCCCGCGGCTTCAAAACCAAGCTTTTCATATAGTGACCTGGCGGTTGAATTGGTAATCCTTACCTCCAGTGTCATTTGCAAAACACCTTTTTTCCTAGCTACGGCAAACAAACCGTTCATTAAAAAAGTTCCCAGAGATTTACCGCGATAATCCGGTGCAACCGCAACATTAGTAATATGAGCCTCGTCAATAATTATCCACATTCCTCCATATCCTACAACCTTTGCAGGGTCCCCCTCCGGGGTGGCCACAAGATAATGAGCAAATTCGTTATCACTCAGTTCGCAAGAAAAGGCATACGCGGACCAAGGCGTAGGAAAAGACCTTTTTTCTATTTCAACGATCCAGGGAATATCGTCCATTCTCATTGCCCTCAGAGAATAGCCCAACTCATCACCCCCGCTTTTTTAACCGTGCTTCCGCTTCCGACGGCCTCAGATACATCGGTTTCAAGCTATGTATATCTTCAGCGCCTTTTTCCCGCAAACTTTTCTCCCCTAGCCAGGCTACTGTTGCCGCTCTTGCCTGCAAAACTCCGGGAAGAGGAAGAAAGGCGTTTTTCCCTAGGACTTCCTCCCAAATATCGGCATAAACCATCGTTCCGTCACCCACCAGCACAACAGGCTCCGCATAAGAAGACAGCTCCTTTGCCCATTGCTGCGGGCAAACAGCCTGATAAGGAATCAACTGCTCTGTTTTTTCCCCACCGAAGCGGAAAAGTGTTGCATAAACTTCCTGTTTTCGAGCATTAAGCACCGGAGAAACGAGCCCATTGCAGCCGGCCACCGTATAAGCTAAGGCCAAAAGCGTGGGCACACCGGTCAGCTGGATTTGACACCCCTGAGCCAACCCTTTGGCGGTGGCCATACCGATCCTCAATCCGGTGAAGGAACCGGGACCACTGGCAACGGCTATCCCCGTAACATCTTGTAACTTCATCTTGGTTTGCACCAGCAAATCATCTATTAGCGGCAGTAATTGCTCGGAATGGGTCAAACCGATATTAACGGTTATTTCTCCCCTCAGACAGCCGTCCTCTACCAAAGCAACTGATGCCACGGGAGTCGAGCTGTCAATTCCCAGTACAATCATTCTTTTTCAACTCCTCAACCATCTCTTCCGTTTTTTCCCCGTAGGGAATCAGTTCGAGTCGCCTTGCCTCTTTTTTATCCTCCCGATAAAAATGTGCTATCCTGACCAGTAAATATTCCTTTGGCAGATACTCCTTTATCAAATCGCTCCATTCCACTGCCGTGACACCCAAACCATAAAAATATTCTTCATATCCCAGTTCCTCAATGGCTTGTGAAGATGGCAGCCGATAAACATCAAAATGAAAAAGCGGCAATCTTCCCCCTTCATAGATATGCAGCAAAGAAAATGTGGGACTGGTTACCGGTCCTGCGGCCCCCAACCCGGCTGCCAAGCCTTTGACAAACAATGTCTTTCCCGCTCCAAGCTCTCCTTCTAAGGCAATCACTTCTCCACCTGTTAAGCGTTCGCCTAAGTGGCGCGCCAACTCGAAAGTCTCTTCTGGAGCAAAAGTTTCATATGTATTCACACCACAACACCCAAACTTTCCTCAAACCTCCGGTGGACCCGCATAAGCTTCCTTACCGTTGACATAGACCCTTTTTATCTTGGTTCTCCAATCCAAGGGATGCCCCGAAAGGACAAGCATATCGGCGTCTTTCCCCTCTTCAAGACTGCCAATTCTATCATCAAGCCCTAAGATACGAGCAGGATTGATCGTTATAGCCTTCAAGGCTTCCTGCTCGTCCATCCCGTGTCTGACCGCCAGAGCGGCACACAGGGGCAAATACTGCACAGGTATGACTGAATGGTCGGTTGTCAAAGCCACCAACACCCCCGCCTCGCTCAAAAGCGCTGCTGTTTCCCAATTCATTTCAGCTAACTCGACCTTTGACCTGCTGCTGAGAGTCGGCCCCAAAACAACCGGAATATCTCTCTTCACAAGGTCCTTAATGTTTTTATGTGCTTCCGTTCCATGCTCCAGCACCATCTTCACCTGAAACTCATCGGCAATCCGTATCGCGGTAGCAATGTCATCGGCTCTATGAACGTGAGCACGTAAGGGTATTTTCCCCTTGAGAACAAGGGCTAAATTCTCTAAACCCAAATCATGCTCAACAACCTCATTCTCTTTCTCCGCTTTTTCCTTCTTGGCAAGATAGTCCTTTGTATCAATAAAGGCTTGCCGCAAAAGGGCGGCTATACCCATTCTTGTGGAAGGCATCTTCTTTTGCTCGCCATAAACCCTTTTCGGGTTTTCGCCAAAAGCCACCTTCAAGCCCGACTGTTCTATCAATACCATGTCCTGCAAACATTCACCCACCGTCTTTAACACCATTGTCGTCCCGCAGACTACATTTGCACTGCCCGGCCCCGTCATCACCGTCGTAATTCCGCCCTTGATAGCATCTTTAAAACCCAAGTCATATGGGTTAACGCCATCCAAGGCCCTCAACTCCGGGGTAACGGGTTCCGTCATTTCATTTAAGTCGTCACCCTCCATTTGATAAATCTCTTCCAAGATACCCAGGTGGGTATGGGCATCAATATATCCCGGCACCACGGTGTTTCCTCTCTCATCCAGCACCTCTGTTTGGGAAGGCAAATCCAGGTTTTCACCAACCGCAACTATCCGGCCTTCCTCCCAAAGCACTGAACCGCACTCTATTATCCTGCCGGCCATAGTGTATATCCTGGCATTTATTATTGCCGTTTTATTCATGGTATCCTCCTTTAACTGCTCCGGATCAGCGAAAATGCCGGCCTTATTTCTCCTATCGTTTCACCGCGGTAATTCTTAATTTTTTTGCGGGCATAAGGTTTAAGCCTCTCACTTTCCTCTGCTGTCAATAAACCTAACTCCTCTAATACCGAAATAATTACCGGGCCTAGTGCCCGCATACTTCCGTCTTCAATCTTGATGGCAATACCCCAGCCCTTATCAGGCACACCAACACAGAAAATACCCTCATTTCCGTCCTTGACCAACAGCCTGTCCCCGGTAATATTCATTATTTCCGTTGCCAAACGTCCTGTCCCGGCTATTATCACCGGGTTGTTCAACATGGCCTCGTGGAGGGTACGGCAGGCCTGTGCCCTTTCTGCACTGTAGTCATCCGGCTTGGCCCAACGAGCATATGCAAGGGCCATTCTATACAGCGGCATACCGAAGACAGAAACTCCGCAGCCGTCAACACCCACTATGATTTCTTCCTCCCGCAATCCGGCAAAAGACCCTACGGTGGCAAGCATTAGCTTCTGCACAGGGTGTTCAGGCAAATAGTACCCTTCTTCCTCCCAATGATGGTATTTAACCAAGGCAAGCATGCCAGCATGCTTGCCGGAGCAAGTACAGTGAAAAACCGAAGGTGATTTGCCCTCCTGCACCAGCTTAACAGAAGATTTTTTGTGCAGCGGCAAATGAGTACCGCATTTAAGGGCATCTGCCGATAATCCCAATTTTTCCATGATACCCATGGCGGTACGAACATGCTCGTCCTGCCCGCTGTGCGAGGCCATGATCAGAGCAAGCTCTTTTTGAGACAGGTTGTAGTATGCCGCAGCTCCGCTTTCAACTACGGGCAAAGCCTGCATGGGCTTGGCTGCCGAGCGAAGATATGTCACATAAGACGGGTCACCAACACTAGCTATTAAAGAACCTGAGGTATCGACCACCGCGACAACACCTCTGTGACTACTTTCAATAAGACTGCCTCTTGTCACTTCTACCAACTTCTCCGTAAACATTATCTAATCCTTTCTCTTACTACTTATACTTTCTATTCTTATGCATAGTTTCCCTTTATCCTCGCCTCACAAACCAATTCCCTGAAAAGACGAAACGAAACGGCGTCGAACTCCCAACAGCATTCAGGATGCCATTGTACACCAAACACGTACCGTCCGTCTTCTGCTTCAACGGCCTCAGTCAATCCGTCACTGCTCCAAGCAACCGCCTTCAGTCCGTTTCCGACAAGCTTCACTCCTTGGTGATGAAAACTGTTAACGCGGATCCTCTCTTTTTGGACAATACGATACAAAAAGCTTCCGTTATCCAACTCAACATAATGCGTCCCATGGTAACGCGGTGCTTGCTGCATGTGCTCCTGTCTTGTCACCCCACCTAAATCCTGATAAAGCGAACCACCAGCTGCTACATTCAAAACCTGCATACCGCGGCAAACGGCTAAAACAGGTTTTTTCCCGGACATAGCCATCCGGGAAAGCAGAACTTCAAAATCGTCTCTTGCAGGGGTGATTTCCCTTATTCCACGCAACGGTTCCTCTCCATAATAAACCGGGTCAGGGTCTCCCCCTCCGGAAAGGATCAAGCCATCGATGTATTCATAATAGCTCTCGGCAAGATCAGCTTTTCCCGTAGGAAGCAAAACGGGGATGCCTCCCGCCTCGTATACCACCTGTACATACTCATCATGCAAATGATGCCTTTTTTCGTCCTCTCTCCAACCACAGGTAATACCGATCAAAGGAGTCAATAAGACTTCTCCCTTCAACGCAGCTCGTCGCTATCAAATGTTTCTAAGACCGATATATGCTTTCTTTAATGACTTTATTATATTTTTTTATTGGAAAAAATCAACCCGCATCACTTCAAAAAAACAAAAAGACAGGCACACCCCTGTCCATCTGCCCTTGAATTATTTTCTCATTACAAAGCAATTAACCCCAGGCTAATTTCTATAGCCTCGTCAACCTTTTTCATAATGTCGTCATTCAGGGTCGAGACCTTCTCCTTTAAGCGTTTTTTATCAATGGTACGAATCTGTTCCGTCAATACTATCGAATCCTTCTCCAGCCCACAGCTTTCTGCGCAAAGCTCCACATGGGTAGGCATTTTTGCCTTGACCACCTGACTTGTAATAGCAGCAACTATAGTCGTCGGACTGTATTGGTTGCCAATATTGTTTTGTATTATTAACACCGGTCTGGTTCCCCCTTGCTCGGAGCCAACGACCGGACTTAAATCCGCGTAGAATATATCGCCCCTCTGCACAGCCACCATTTCAACCGCACTCCACAAACTTGCGTTCAATACACACGCGGACTTCTTCCTCATAAGCAAAGGCTTCCTGAGCCAAGCGAAGGTTGATACGTGACATTTCCAAATAGCCGAGCCGCATTTCTTCCCTTAAGCGGCTTTTCTTCTTCTCTGCCAAGTAATAGCGGACTGCTTCTCTGATAAGCTCACTGCGATTCATGTTCTCATCACAGGTGAACCCGTCCACTTCTTGCAAAAGCGCCGTAGGCACTGAAATCATTATCCGTTTATTGGCAACCACAAATAAACACCCCGCCCTTATATCTAATCATGCTACCTAATTATATATATTGTTTGCATATACCGTCAATATATCAGCAAAAATAATCACCAAAACACACAATCAAGGGTATATCCTCGGCACACGGGAAGATATCATACAAACCACCTCATAATTTATAGTGCCCAAAATGCCGGCCAATTCATCAACGGAAATATAATCATCGCCGTCTCTTCCCAACAGAGTAACAACATCTCCTCGTTTGACCCGTGGAATAATTTGCGTTGCGTCAAACATGAATTGATCCATACAGACTCTGCCAATAGTATTTGCTCTCATCCCCCGGCAAATCACTTGTGTTTTCCCCGATAAAAGACGAGAATATCCATCAGCATAGCCCAGAGGCAGTGTGGCAATAACCGTATCTCTGTCTGTCACAAAACGCCCGCCGTAGCTGATGGAAAAACCGGCCGGAACTTCCTTTACATGAGAAATCTTAGATCGCAAGGCCATTGCTTGTCGCAGTTCGATATTTTCAGGCAACACTTCGTCAGACGGTTTAAGCCCATAAAGCGCAATCCCCGTTCTGACCAGATCAAAATGAGCCTCGGGGCAGGACATCGTAGCGGCACTGTTCGCAGCATGCTTAATCCTGAACTTGAATCCTGTTTTGTTTTCCAAAGCGGTACAAAAATCCTTATACTTTTTTAATTGCCTAACGGTATAGCTTTTATCCTTCTCATCGGCCTTAGAAAAGTGAGTAAAAATACCCTCAACTTCCACCTTAGGCAAGGAGATGATCCTTGCGGCCTGGGCAAGACCCCACTCATCGGCAGATAAGCCGATTCGGCCCATCCCGGTATCTACTTTAAGATGGACAATCGCCTGAACCTTCCTTTCCCTAGCAATTCGCGATAACTCTTCCGCCTCCTGCAGGGAGTATATGGTTAAAGTAATCTTGTTTTCCAGAGCACGCTGATAATCCTCCACGGGTGTCCAACCTAGAACAAGGATCGGTTTAGCGATCCCTCCTTCTCGCAGCTGAACAGCCTCTTCCATTATAGCCACTCCAAAGTAATCAGCACCGGCCTCCTCTAATACTCCTGCACATTCCACAGCACCATGTCCGTAGGCATTTGCCTTGACCACCGTCATCATCTGTACGGAAGGCTTTACAAGTCCCTTGAGTTGTCGATAATTATGAACAATGTCCTTCAAACTAATCTCAGCCCAAACCGGGCGTCTACACTCTGACATATTATCTCACCTCTGTTGTCGTTGTTTCCAGATGTCGAAAGGCATAGGGCAGTCTTTCCAAAACATCCCCAGCCATAACACTTCGTTCGCCCAGTTCCTTAGCGGCAATCTCTCCTGCTAAACCATGGATATATACTCCCAGCACGGCTGCCGCAACCGGTTCTATCCCTTGAGCCGCCAACCCGCCAATTACCCCGCTCAATACGTCACCGGAACCGGCCGTTGCCAATGCCGAACAACCCGACGAATTGATAAATACTTGCCCTTGAGGCGTTGCCGTGACAGTAGCAGCACCTTTTAAAACCACCACCGCGTTAAAATACACAGCAGCCTCCTGTGCCGCTACTACACGGTCCTTCTGCACCTCCGCAGTAGACAGGCCCAACAATCTTGCCATTTCACCGGGATGAGGGGTCAAAATAAGGGGACATTGCACCCGGTTGAGAATACCACCGTCCAGGGCTAAAACATTCAAACCATCGGCATCTATAATCAGCGGAACATGAAGCCCTTCCAGCATCTTCTCCAATAACCCACGTATTTCCGCAGTGGCACCCAGCCCCGGTCCGAAGATAACGGCCTGTTTGCCTTGCAACCTTCTTTTTATCTCTGTACCGGCAGCGGAAGAAATCGTCCCTTCCTTTGTCTCTTCCACTCCGCAGGTAATTACCTCCGGGTTCACCACGTCAAACTCGTTGGCTAGTGAAGAAGGCAGACAAGCCGTAACTAATCCGGCTCCGGAACGCAAGACCGCTCTGCTTGCCAAGAAGGCTGCCCCTGTCATTCCTGCCGAACCGGCCACAACCAACACATGCCCGAAGGTATTCTTAAAACCTTCCTTCTGTCTTGGCGGCAAGAGCTTTTGTGCAAAAGTCTCGTCAATATAATATTCTTCCGTCTCAACAATTTCTAAAGCCTTCTGTGGCAAAGAAATGTGGGCTACCTCCAGTGATCCGGCATATTTCTTCCCCGGAAACATCACCAGCCCCCTCTTGGCATAGGCAAACGTTACGGTGTATCTGGCTTGAATACACTCTCCCTCCACCTCGCCGGTGTCGGCGTTAAGTCCTGACGGTACGTCAATGGCTAAAATGGGCACGCCGCTTTCATTAATGGTTTGAATCGCCCGGGTCGTGGCATCATCCGGCTTACCTCTGAAACCGGTACCGAAAATACCGTCGATAATCAAATCACACTGGTTAAGACGCAGCTTTAATAAGTATAAGCTGTTTTCATCATTCAAACAGTTATAGTTTATCCCCAACTTATCCAACAGACCCCAATTTATCAGGGCATCTTCTCCAAATTGTTCCGGTGGAAAAAAGAGGAATAACTTCACTTCCGCTCCTAACTCAGAAAGATGACGTGCTGCCACAAGGGCATCACCACCGTTATTGCCCTTGCCGGCCAAAATCAATACCTGCTTGCGGCTGACGCCGTCAAGTATCTCTAAAGCTTTAACGGCCACAGCTCTTCCCGCGTTTTCCATCAGCAGTAGTGAAGGTATCATATACTCATTAACTGCCCAGTTATCCATCTTTTTCATGTCTGTCCCGCTAACCAGCCTCATCTTTTCCACCCTCCGCAGTCTTTTCTTCCCCCACTGCCACAGCCGCCGCGTAATCACGGCTATGGGATATGCTAATCTTAATGTAAGCTATGTTCCTTTTTTCCAGTATACCATTAATTCCAGAAGAGAAAACCACTTGTGGGCAGCCTTGTTGATCCGGCAAAACCTCCATATCATGCCAGGAAAACCCTCGCAATCCTGTACCGATACACTTCATAATCGCTTCCTTGGCTGCGAATCTGCCGGCGAGAAACTCCGTGGAATCAGCCCGCCCCTCATAAATAGCCTGTTCAGAAGGAGCAAGTATCCTCCTATAAAAAGCAGGATGCCTTGATACCGCATCCTTGATTCGAGCTGTTTCAATTATATCTATGCCTACACATAGCATACCCACATACCCCATTACACCTTTTATTTGCGCCCATATTTTCCCCTTATAACTCCGGCTACCTCTTGGGCGATTCTCTCCACTTCCTCTTTTTCGGGACCTTCCACCATAATCCTGATTAAGGGTTCCGTACCGGATGCCCTGATGAAAATTCTGCCCTTGCCCTTTAAGGCCTTTTCAGCCTCCGCAATAGCATGACATACCGTCTCATCGCTTTTCCAGCTTTCCTTATCACACACCTCGACATTTACCAGTACCTGAGGGAAACACTTCATTTGCTCAGCCAGTGTACTAAGGGGTTTTTCCGCTTCCTTTATCGTTCTCATAAGCTGAAGTGCCGTAAGCAACCCATCTCCGGTTGTACAATGCTGCAGGAAAATAATGTGCCCGGACTGTTCGCCTCCCAGCACTGCACCTATATCCTGCATTTTTTCCAGCACAAAGCGGTCTCCTACTTTAGTTTCATGCACCTCAACTCCGGCTTTTTCAAAGGCTTCTTTCAGCCCTAAATTGCTCATTACTGTTACCACTATCTTATCCTTCAGTTCTTTTCGTTTCTGCATTGCTAATCCGCAAATAACAAGAATATGGTCTCCATCAACAATTTCCCCATTTTCATCGACGGCAATTACACGATCCGCATCCCCGTCAAAAGCTACCCCAAAATCCGCACCATACTTGACAACTGTCTCTTGCAGTGCTTCCGGTGTAGTCGAACCGCACCCTCTGTTAATATTTAAACCGTCAGGCAAGTCATTGATGCTAATTACCTGCGCCCCCATCTCGTGCAAGACACGGGGTGCCACCCGATAAGCCGCACCATTGGCACAGTCAACTACAATCTTCAACCCATGCAACCCGCCAGGAACGATACCTTTGAGAAAGCGAATGTACCTCTCGTCGGCATCGTGAAAATTGATAACACGTCCCACTTTTTCACCGGTCGGTCGCGGTATCTCCTTCATTTCCCCTGCCAGAATGGCTTCAATCCTTTCTTCCAAGGTTTCCGCCAGCTTAAAACCCTTGCCGTCAAAAAATTTTATACCGTTATCCGGAGCCGG
Organism: Clostridia bacterium; assembly: GCA_018433675.1. Lineage (GTDB taxonomy): Bacteria > Bacillota > Peptococcia > DRI-13 > SM3-B62 > SM3-B62. The sequence continues at coordinate 73,439 of JAHDQS010000015.1, read as the reverse complement.
ATTATGAGAAGCTGAAATAACCACCCCGGCAGAAACATCAAGCACACGAGATAAATATGCTACGACAGGAGTCGGAATAACCCCAGCCACATAAGCGTCAACACCTGAAGAACAAATACCGGAAACCAACGCCCCTTCCAGTAAGGGACCTGATATGCGAGAATCGCGCCCCACAATGATAGCTGTTCTTTCTTCTTCTTTGCTCCATAAAAACCCGGCAGCTCTGCCGAGTTTAAAGGCCAGCTCAGGCGTCAGCTCCTTGTTGGCCAGACCTCTGACTCCGTCGGTTCCGAACATCTTCGTCATTTACGCCATTCCCTTCAACAATCATACTACTCTTTCGTTATCTTTACCTCAACTTTGCCGGGATCAACCTCCTGCACCTGCAGATTATCTTTAAGACTTATTTTTACATCCAATTGATAGGTACCGGGTTTTAGGTCTTTGACGTCAACAAAAGCCTTAATATCGCCTTCCTTTAGCGCTTCAAACTCCTGGCGCGGACCTCTGACTGTAACCTTCACCTTTTCGAGAGTGCTAACGGCATTCATTCCCTCCGGCTTATTGTCAATTCTGATGGGTACATCCGGAATAGTCTTCGTCACAGGCGCTTCCTCTATTTGAACCAGCACCTTGACCACCGGTTCATATAACAGTCCGACCCCTTCCGGCGGTGTAAGTGCCACTTGAACGGTAAGATTTTCTTGGATGCCGGCAATATTAATTGGCTGAGTTTGGACATGATCTATCTCCATTATCCTCTCATAGGGTCCGGTTATTTTCACGGTTTCCGGTTCAAGAATGATTCTGGCAACCTGCCAATCATCCTTGGGATTGCCAATTATACTAGGTCTGATGGAAACTGTCTTGGTGGGAATATTTTCGATAACCGGTACATATACCTGTACTGTCAACGGGGTTACCTCCAAATTATTGGTTGGAACAACATCACCCGCTTTATTAATAATGTTGACAGGAAGGTTCAACACCAAGTTATCCGAAGCTTGGTTCAAATCGGCGACAACCTGAGCTGTTTCTAATTGCTCCAAAAGCTGACGTGGTCCCCTCACAACCACCCGTGACGTATTTAGTTCCGGTTCATAACTGGAATATCCTTCCGCTACCGAATTGACCTTTTTCACTTCCAGTGAAAGCTGTTTTTCTGTAATAGCATCAATATCTAAGGTAATGCTGGTCGGCTCATAACTCAAGATTTCAACTCCTGAAGGCGGCTGTACTTTAACTTGGAAGTTGGACTCACCAATTTGGGCTTGACCGAAATCTACCGTTGCCTTAATGTCATTAGCCGTCAACCCGTTAATAATCGAATGCGGACCTTTCAGCCTTATTTCAACATTCTCCGGTTTTTCTCCCGTAACCAGACCATCCTGTAAGTTGATAAAAGTGATCGGAACGGAAAATAGCTTGTCGGTTGTGGGATTCTGCAGATTAGTTACAAAAAACCACAACAAAAAAGCGAGAAGAACCGAAACTATTTTGTATATCAAATCTTTCTTCAGTAACTCCTGCATACTACGACCTCCAATTGAAAAACGACACAGCAGAGTGATTATTTTTTGGCTGGAGCCGCTTCCGGAGAATCTCTTTTAATGTGTTCTCATCAAGATACCTGGTCAGTCTTCCCTCTTCCGCCACAGAAATAACTCCTGTCTCTTCGGAAACAATAATGGAAACTGCATCCGATTGTTCAGTAAGACCCAGTGCCGCACGGTGTCTTGTTCCCAATTCCTTGCTGAGATTGGGGTTTTCGGAAAGGGGCAAGAAGCAGCCTGCAGCGGCCACACGATCACCGCGGATAATCACTGCTCCGTCATGTAGTGGGCTTTTGGGAATAAATATATTTATCAAAAACTCCAAAGAAACCAACCCGTCAATTTTTGTACCGGTTTCAATGTGATCATTGATTCCTGTTTCACGCTCAAGGATAATTAAGGCTCCGGTACTGTTTTTAGCTAAAACCTTAACAGCTTTCGTCACTTCATTTATCAACTTCTCAAGAGACTCCTGATTCAACATCGCCATAGGACGGGCAAAAAACTTGCCTCTCCCCAGCTGCTCCAAGGCCCGCCTTAACTCTGGCTGAAAGACAACAGGCAAGGCAACAATCAAAACGGTTTGGAGATTTAACAGTATCCAACGAAAAGTTCTAAAACCGAGCCACTCACTAATCAGAGATGCTATCACCAAAACGGCCAGACCCTTGATAAGCTGAACGGCACGTGTCCCTTTGATTATCATCATTACCTTGTAAATGACAAATGCCACTATGATTATGTCTATCACATTTATAACACTGATAAAACCCAAACCTTCCTTCAGCAACGGGTTCAAACCTCCTTTGGCAAAAGCCTGCGCTCCTAAAATCCTAATTCTACAGCAGATATTGATATTCCTCTTTTCTTCCATCCCTTGAAGACGATTTAAGTTAAATTTTTATAGTATTTTACAATATTTCGTGGTATTATTTACCTGTACTGTAAGTGATTATGATTGGAAGGTCACGGCCAAGAACTCTGTTCAACCTGCTCTCTGCTAGGATAATACATTGCATAAAACCTTTCAAGTACAAATATATTTATTTTTTATCAAACGCGTTATTTATGGTATAATATTACGTTGAACCACAAATGAGGGGAAATGCAACATGTCAAGAAAATGGCTGCTGCCAATTACAATTATGTGCTTTATCGCCGGCTTCTTCTTGACCTTTCAATTAAAGGTTATGGCGGATATATCCACCGTTAATCCAATTAGTGAAAGAAATACCAATCTCATTACGATAATTAATGACCTCGAAGAAGAAATAAAAAAACAGGAGGAATTGATTGGCGAAACACGTGACAACCTTGATAAGATTCAAGAAGAGCAAATAAAGGGGAGACTGCAGGAACTTCAGGACAGCTTAAAAACCGCTAAAATCCTGGCAGGACTCACTCCCGTGGCAGGAAAAGGAATCGTCATTACCGTTGACGACAACACTGAAGGATTGAAAGCCAATCCTAACGATGATCCGAATAAATATATTATTCATTACAGTCAACTGCTTAATATCGTCAGCGAGCTCAAAGTAGGAGGAGCAGAAGCGATTTCTATCAACGGACAACGTCTGATAACCACTTCTGAAATTCGTTGCGTAGGAAATTTGATTCTCATCAATACCACCCGTATCGCACCGCCCTTTGAAATAAGTGCGATTGGAAGCCCGCGGCTCCTCACGGAAATCGTGACAGCAAGCGAATTAGCAATAATGAAGCTGTCTAATTATCCGGTTGACCTCAAAGAGGCAGAAGAACTGATAATACCGGCATATAAGGGAGACTTGCAGTTTAAGTATGCCCAAACAAAAGGGGAGAATTAACACCATGTGGATACTACCGCTCTTGGGACTGCTCGCGGGGGCAGTCATAGGCTCTACTCTAACCTATGAAGTACCGCCAACCTACATCAAATACATGTCTATCGCTGTTTTAGCGTCTCTTGATTCTGTGTTAGGCGGTGTACGTGCCTTGTTGAAAAACGACTTTGACAGCACAGTGCTTCTGAGCGGTTTCTTCACCAATGCCCTTTTGGCAGCACTTTTGGCTTATCTAGGGGACCGTCTGGGTGTTGACCTCTACTTGGCTGCCGTCTTTGTTTTTGGTGTTCGTCTTTTTCAGAATCTGGCAAACATCAGACACAGCCTCCTGTCACAACTACGCAACAATAAACAGGTAAAATGAGGTGGAAAGGGATGAAACAAAAATGGTACCTTACCATCACAGTAGTGTTTTTGCTCATGGGAATTCTTCTCTCTCTGCAATTCCGTGCGCAAGAGAGCTTTGCCAGCGGACTTACTATGCAAAGAACCGAAAACCTTATCGCGATGGTACGAGACCTCTCCAATAAAAGGCAAAAGCTGTCTTTCGAAATTCTTGACCTTACCGAAAGATTGACAGCACAAAAACAAGCCGAACGTGATGACAAGCAGCTTGTATCCAATATAGCAAATGAAATGGATAAGCTGAATATCATAACCGGCGCTACCGAATTGATTGGACCGGGCTTAACGATTACAATAGACAGGTATATGCCTATTTTATATATTGATATTATCAACATCGTCAATGAATTATGGGCAGCAGGAGCAGAAGCCATTTCCATCAATGACCAGCGTATAACCGCTAATAGCGCAATCTTTTATGCTGAAAACAGCAATAACGTCTTCTTGACTGTTAATAATCACAAGATTGAGTACCCTGTGGTAATCATGGCAATAGGCGATGCAGCCAACTTAGAGAAAGGCTTAACCATACCCGGCGGAATCATGGATAACCTAGCGCTTTTCGGGGCCTACCCGGTTCTTGAGAAGAAAGACGAAATAACAGTCGTGGCCAGAAATGATACTCCACATTTCTATTTTCTTAAGGAGTATAAACCCGAAGAAAAGTCATCCTCGGAAAACAAACCTGCCGCTAACAACCAAATACTCAAAGATTGATAAATCCCCTGTCCGGCTTAAGAAAACCCGACAGGGGATTTTTTTCTTTACTCATCTCAAGCTCTCCAATCTCTTCACTGTATCCTTCAAAGTGGGAATCAATCCCGTCACACCCAAAGACCCGTACCTCTTGTGACAAAGCCGAAGAATAAGGAGTATCTTCCATTTTCGCCTTTCCGACAAAACTTTTTGGCACTGACCGGAATTACCTTCCCACTCATAATCATACACAGCTTCCCCTACTTTGTATTGCTTATCTATTACAGCTACCTCCTGTTTGACATTTCCTCCATAAGCATTGATTTTGACCAGTTCTCCGCATATATAATATTCAACCGGCCCGGCACCACCGCAGCACGCCGTTCTTGCCGGATTCTCGCAATGATAATAAAGGCAATCTCCTTCCGGCATAAGCTTCGCTCCCGTTTCTAAAGTAGGAGGTATAAAACTACGTCCGGAATTATGCAAAAAAACCAGGGCGGAAGATGCCCGATATCCCGCAAGATTTGCTGCCTCAAAAAATGATCCCCCCGTCCTTAAGGAAACAACCATTTGATAGAGCTCACTTACAGGAAGATGATATTTCCCCTTTTGATACATTCTGCCGTTGGTTAGCCGTGCTACTTCACGCTCAATATTGACAAGATCAAGAGGGTTTTTTGCAAACAAAACCAATTCTCCTTCTTTCAAAAGAAATTCACAGCCAATCCTATCAAAAACATTAAAATCCCCCCCTGTCTCTTGCTGTCGTTTCAACCACTTATAAAGAACGATACCGTCACTTTCCCCGACTTGAAAGGTGCCCGGTCGGTTTCCCAGCCATTCCCTCAGCGTATCGGTTTTTAACGGCTCGTAGACAGAGCAATAAACAAGATAATTATGCGGATTGTCGGGATGACTGTCCTCAAGGATTATCCTTTCTGACTCTTCACAGGCGTCAATATAATAAAAACCGTTTTCTTTTGATATCCGCATCTCAAAACATATTCTGATAACCTCACCTGCATTAGTACTGATGATTGCATGGGCTTGCAGCGCATAAGAGTCCCCCTTTATTTCGCAGGAATCCACCCTGGTTTGCAAAAAACTGCAGCAATCAAAGACAGCATCACGGTACATTATGAATTCCTCTCTGCTTGGCAAAAAAGCCTTTCTCTGCCTGCTGGATAGGTCGTAAAGCAAAGCATTATCCAACCTCCTGAGGGCAGATAAATAAATACCGGCGAATTCCTTAGCGGAAGAAACCGTATTCATCGTTTTACGGAGCAAGTTCATACGATCAACTATGTTCGTATCACATTCCAAGAGGAAAGAAATATCGGTATACTTCCCATCCGGACACGTACCAAACAGTAAATGCCGGCAATAGGCGTCCTGCAACAAAGCCGCCGCCTCAAAATAACTCAGGCGGGCATAATCCCCATAATACTTCCTTTTGCTGCCCAGCATTTTCCCTGTTTTGATAGTCTTTAAACCCTCGTGATTAAAGCACAAAGAAAAATCCTGTATCCATATTTTATCTGTTTGACGGTTTTTTTTCCAAAGTATTACCAAATTACAAACACCGGATTCTCTGGTTTGCGAGACAAAAGCCTTATAAAAAAGAACATGCCTGAAATCATGATCTCCACCCTCCTTTTTCATCCACGCAAACTGTCCTCCTCCGGTGCTTATTAAGCTCATAACTGCCCACTCCCTTTGTACTTTTTTACTGTTTCCTTCGCTATTAATCCTTCCTTTCCTTTAAAAATTTTCCTCTATTTTCCAACATATTTCGTCAATAATTCTTATTTTCTCCTAAATTCAAAATGAGATAAGCGGGGCATTTTACTGCCCCGCTTATCTCTATCTTAAAATGTTTTAAATTTAAGCGCTTGCGGCACTTACTCCTCGAATAAATTGGCCACCGGCTGCTTCCAGCACTTCACCTTCCGCAAAGGCCAGCTTACCATTGACCCATACCTGTCGAATTCCCTCAGAAAACAGGGAAGGATTATTTATACTTGCTACATCCGTCACTGTTTCTTGATCAAACAGGACAAGATCGGCCTTAAACCCTGGTTTTAAGAAACCACGATCCTTTAGTTTTAACCTTTTTGCCGGCTGCGCCGTCATCTTGGCAACAGCCTCTTGTAGCGAAAGAACCTTTTCTTCCCGCACCATTCTTCCCAGTACTCGTGGAAAGACACCGTAAGCTCTGGGATGATAAGCCCTTCCCCCTTCATAAAGCTGCGAGTCACTACCAAAAAATACTTGCGGATGACTCATGGCCATTTTCACGTTCTCTTCACTCATGGAATGGAAAAAGGTTTTTCTTCCCAGATCGGTACTGGAAAAGGTATACGGATAAACATCCGCCGTGATATCAAGACCGGTCTTTTTAGCTTCCTCCAAAATTTCCAGAAGTCGAGGAAATTTGTCCCAATTTCTTTCGTATCCGGCTTTTATATGACTGTACTGGACCGGTATTCGTGCTTGCAGTCCAATTTCCACAGCTTCCTCCAGCGCGGATTCGACCTGGTCGTATTCACTCCTGATATGTGTAGCGTAAAAGCCGCCATGTTCTCCTACAACTCCACACAATCTTATCAATTCTTCAGTAGTGGCATCGTGCTGCGGATAGTACTCCAAACCTGTTGAAAGGCCAAAAGCGCCTGTCTCCATCCCTGCAGCCATTAACCGACACATCTTCTCAATGACCGCCGGTGACGCTTTTCCGGTCTTGTGCCCACCCATAGCCAGATAACGTATCGTCTTGTATCCCATCAATAATCCGTAATTTATCGGTGCCTGGGAAAGTCTTTCTATGTATTGGTTCAGATTCTCAGGTGAAAGCCCGCAATTACCCCCTATCTGTGTCGTTACCCCCTGTGCCAAAAATGGTGCCATACTCCCGCCTTTAAAAAGGTAATCCTCCGTGTGTGTATGTATGTCGATAAAACCCGGCGTAAGTACCAATCCCTGACCATCAAGTTTCCTGACACCTTCCGGAGATTGAAATTCACCTACCGCCGTGATGTACTCACCTTGCACGGCAATCTTTCCAAAATAAGGAGCGTCTCCCGTTCCGTCCACCAGTAAAACATTGTCGATAATCCAATCGCACTCAGGTATCAATTCAGGAGGCTTATCCGTGCTCTCCACTCCTGAGGCCTGTGGTTTCCCTCTCAGCGGTATCAGAAGAGACGCTACGGTAACGGCAGCCGTCGCACCCACTCCCGTTAAAAACTGTCTTCTTGTAAGCATTGTCTGAAACATGTCCTTTCACCAAGCATTCTAATTAATACTACATCATTCGTCACCGAAAATGAAAAACCTTCATTTTTTTACAAATTCTTTCCCGGTAATAATCGAGCCTTCCTTATGAAATACTAAGGTTAATCAATGATGAGGAAACAGGTGTGTTGATGTTTCGTTTTTTTTTCAGGAAGCTTAATTACCTGACCGGTTTATTGAAAACAAAAAAACATCCCAAACATGAAAACAGCGGTAAAACTGAAGGTACGGACGACCTTAAGTTTCACCGCTCACTAAACCGCAATCTTGCCTTGATCAAAAGCACCCTAGGAGAAAGCTCCGACCTCATTCTTCGTGAATTTTCCTTTGGCTCTGAGCCTCGGATAAACGCTGTTTTAATATTCATTGACGGCTTAGTTGACAAAACCCTGATCAACGAAAGCATTCTTCAACCTTTGCTATACGACACGCGACTAGTCGGAGTCGATAAGGAGTTCTCTATTTCCGGTATGAAGGCCATCACCCGCCGCATGCTGGCGGCGGGTGAAGTGGAACTAACAGACAAACCGGATGAAGCAATTGCTCACATCCTGGCAGGGGACAGCCTTCTCATGGCAGACACAAACTCGCAAGCACTCATCATCAACTCACGAGGCTGGAAAACACGAAGCATTGAAGACCCGGAAACCGAATCCGTTGTCAGGGGTCCCCGAGAAGGCTTTACCGAAACTCTCTTAACTAATACCGCCATGATGCGGCGGAAACTAAAAGAACCGGGATTACGGATCGAAAGCTTCATCATTGGAAAAAGGACCCGCACGGACGTGGCTTTAGTCTACCTGCAAGAAATCGTCAAACCCGGTTTGGTAGAAGAAATCAGGCAGCGCCTCAGACGCATAGACACCGACGCTATTCTCGAATCGGGATACATAGAAGAATATATCGAAGACCATCCTTTTTCACCCTTTGCCACCATTGCCAACAGTGAAAAGCCGGATGCTGTCGCCGCCAAGATCCTTGAAGGCAGGGCGGCAATACTCATCGACGGTACGCCCTTTGTCCTGACGGTTCCCATGTTGTTTATTGAAAGCTTCCAAAGCGCCGAGGACTACTATTCACGCCCATATTACGCCTCGCTGGTCAGAATTCTGCGTTTTTTATCCTTCTTCATCAGCATCATGGCTCCCGCAGTATATGTCGCTTTGACCACCTTTCATCAAGAGCTCCTTCCTACCCCTCTTTTGATTACTATGGCCGCGGCCCACGAAGGCGTGCCATTCCCCTCGGTCGTGGAAGCAACCGGCATGATTATAATATTCGAAATCCTCCGGGAAGCGGGTATTCGCTTGCCTCGCCCGGTTGGGCAGGCCATCAGCATCGTAGGCGCACTGGTTATTGGAGAGGCGGCCGTCAGCGCCGGCCTGGTCGGCGCGCCTATGGTCATAGTAGTAGCCTTAATGGCTATTTCCTCTTTTGTTATACCCGCGCAAATTGACGCAGGTACAATCATGCGCCTGGTCTTAACCGTTCTGGCAGGGTTTTTGGGGGCATTAGGCATCTCCATCGGGCTTTTATTCTTTTTGATTCATTTGTGTTCCCTAAGTTCCTTTGGTTATCCTTATCTCTCACCACTAGCCCCCTTTTCTCCCAGCGGCTTGAAGGATGTTTTTGTCCGTGTCCCCTTTTGGGCCATGCTTAAACGTCCTTATGGACTCAGCAGATATAATGGACTGCGGCAAAAACCTGGCTTAATGCCTTCTAAGCCCTCCAATAAGAAATGATTAGCGAGGTGGCAACCAATGAAGAAAGATGATATGACTGGCATCTCTTATCCCAAACTGTTTTGTTTTCTAATTCTCATCTTTATACTTATAACGCTTCCAGGCTGTTGGAACCGGAGGGAATTGGATACGCTGGCCATTGTACTCGGCGCAGCCATCGACAAACTTCCCGGAGAGGAGAAGGTTAGGATCACAGCGCAAATAATCAATCCATCAGCCATGCAATCCTCTCAAGCAGGCGCAATGTCGGCTGATACCGAAGAGTTTGTCAATTTTTCGGAAACCGGCACAACCGTATTCGAGGTGGCAAGAAGAATCACCACCTTCTCCAGCCGCAAGCTTTATTGGCCCCACAATCAAGTACTGATTTTCAGCGAAGATCTCTGCAAGCACGGCATTGATAACTGGATCGACTACTTTATCAGAGACCACGAAACAAGACTACGGGTCAGGGTCCTTGTCTCTGAAGGGGAGGCTAAAAACATCCTTGAGGAGAAAGTAACCTTGGAAAAAGTACCTGCCCGGGAAATAGGCGAAATTGTGGACGGCCTTGCTGTCACCTCCATCGCCCCCCAAACCACACTCCGGGATTTTCTTTGCCGCATGCTCGAAGACACCGGCGCACCGGTGGCACCCTTGATTAGTCTAAAAGAAAAAGAAGACGGAAAAGAAGCAAAGATATCCGGTACAGCCGTATTTAAAAAGACTAAACTCGTGGGAACTCTCGATCCCTTCGAGTCACGGGGCTTTCTCTTTGTCACCGGTAAAGTTCAAAGCGGTATTATTCTGGTCAAGTGCCCGGACAGCGAGGACTTAGCCAGTTTGGAAATAATCAATGCCGGCAGTAAAATCATTCCCGCAATCAATGACGGCAAACTCTCTCTTACCATAAAAATAACGGAGGAAGGCAACCTTGGTTGCCAAATGTGCGGCTCGGATCTAACAAAGCCTCAAACCTGGCAATTTTTGGAGACAGAGCAAAACAAAGCCATTATGGAAGAAGCCATGGCTAGTGTAAAAAAAGCCCAGGCGCTACGAGCCGACATCTTCAGCTTCGGCGAAGCCTTCCACCGTAAATACCCGCTGAGGTGGAACGAGCTTAAAGAAAATTGGGATGAGCATTTTGCCAATCTTGAGGTAAACATTGAGGTTGAGTCTCATCTCCGCCGTTCCGGACAAATTACCCAGCCACCGCACCACGAGTAACATCATTAGGAGGAACATCACCTATGAAGCTTGAGCAAGAAACCATATCCCCCCCCCAATACTATGTCCTCATCTGTGCCATGGTGTTTGGTGTTGCTTTGGTCTTTACACCTACTCAGCAGGCAAAAAACCTAAGTTGGCTGGCTATCCTTGTCGGCGCAGTGGAGGGACTGCTTTTGTATTCCCTTTTCTCCGCCCTGTATCTCCGGCATCCCGGAAAAACCCTGATCGAAATCAACGAACGTGTTTTCGGCAAAAACTTTGGCAAACTGATCTCCCTGTCTTACCTTTGGTACTTCACTCACTTGGCCTCCCTCAACCTAATATCCTTCGGCGACTTTTTTCATATGCTGTACCCAGAGACACCTCTTTTCGTCCTGCTCCTTGCCATGATAGTGGTGTGCGTTGCCGTTCTGCGTGCGGGGATCGGTGTTTTAACAAGATGCGGTCTGATAATAGTTCCTATCATGGTTTTCTTCTACATATCCGATACCTTCCTGCTCATCCAGGATATGGACCTCAACAATTTGCTGCCCTTCAGAAATGTAGCCCTACAGGATTTTTTATGTGCATCCCACGCGGTAGGCACGGTACAGTTCGGTGAGCTGATCGTGCTTTTGATGGTTACCCCCTTATTGACAGATGTCAAGACAATAAAATCCGGCAAGTATGCCCTTCTTTTTGCCGCCTTTTTTGTCGCTTTAGCCATAGCACGCAACACCGCCGTATTAGGCGTTCTGAAGGATATTCTCATCTACCCGACCTTTCACGTCCTGCAACTCATTAACATCGCCGATATCCTGACCCGTCTGGAAATATTAGTCGTCGTTAATTTTTTCTTCATCGGCTTTATAAAAATATCCGTTATGTATTATGCCGCAGTTTTTGGAACAGCACAGCTTTTACGGATGCGAACTTACCGTCCCTTGCTCATCCCCTTTGGAGTGCTGATAATTATCCTTTCCTTCTTAAACTTCGATTCCAGCCACGAAAACTTTATCTTCGCCTCTAATGTCTACCCGTATTACGCCCTCCCCTTTCAGCTCTTCTTTCCTTTAGCCGCCCTTTTACTGTCTCGACGAAAAAATAAGAAAAAGAAGGTGAAATGAAGTGCCGCTGCTTCTTGTTCTTATCTTCATCGCCCTTTTCCTCTATGAACTGCCCGGTCTGTTGGCTAATAACTACCGTTACGAGCTGCTCATCTTCTCTCTCTTTTTGTCTTTTTCTTTTTTCCTGAGTTTGCTAAAGATACTCAACTTCGACTTGCCCAGCCCCGTTAAAGTAATAGATACCGTAGTCTCATATATTCTCCATGTCCCTTGCCGCTTTTAGAAAATATTTATGGTTTTGCCCTACCACGCAGGAATGTCCGCAGACAATGTAGAACTAATCTTCTAGTAAGGAAAGAGGTGGACATTCTTGCCGGACAAGCACGTTTTTTTACGACCTGGTGACAGAATCAACTTTACAGCCGTCTCCCCCCTTTATCGTGAAAAATATGAAGCCGAAGTAATGGCTGTCAGGGATAGTACTTTATTTATATCTATGCCGCTTTCCCAAGGAAAGCTGGTTCTTTTGAGTACCGGAACTCCTTTGGAGGTAACTTGCCCTTATGGCCGTTTTTCTTTTGCTTCCGAGGTCTTAAAGCGTGATTTCCAACCCTCTCCCCACCTGGTACTGCAACTCCCTTATTATTTATCTGCCAAAAAAAACAGAGCCAGGGTGATAACAGTCACCAGTGGTAAAGGCGGCGTAGGAAAAACAACCTTTACCATTAATTTTGCTATCAATCTCGCTCAAAAGGGATACCGCGTTTTTGTTATGGACGCGGATTTAGGAACTGCTAATATCGACGTCCTGCTGAACATGCAACCGAAATACAACCTCAACCACGTTATCAACCGGGAGAAAGAACTATTAGACGTTGTAGTGGAAGGGCCGGGCGGCTTCCATCTCATCCCCGGAGGTTCCGGAGTCCTGAACTTAGCCGACATGGAGGAATGGCAGTTCAACCGCTTGATTTCCGGACTTCAGTCCTTGGAGGATTACGCCGATATTATCCTGATTGACACCGGTGCCGGTTTAGGTAAAAATGTGATCAATTTCGCCTTAGCCGCCGATAATATCATCATCATTACCACCCCCGAGCCTCATTCCATCACCGATGCTTACGCCGTCGTCAAGGTGCTGAACCAACAAAACAAGAACCTTGTTCCCTATCTTGTTTTGAACAGGGTAGAATCAGCTAAAGAATACCGGGCAGTAGCCTCTAAAATAGAACAGGTTATTTACCGTTTTTTGGGTATGAAAATATCACCCCTCGGTTATGTCCTGGATGACCCTGTGGTACCGAAAGCCAATCGCAGGCTTGAACCCTTTTCCCTCAGTCATCCTTCATCCTCCGCAGCCCGTTGTCTGCAAGCCTTAACCGATAAGTTCGTACAACCGGAACAACCTCTATCTTCTTCTTTTTCCGAATTAGGATTTTTCAACAGGCTGAAAGAGCTTTTTAAATAAAAGAGGCTATCCCACAACATTCGCTCCGGCTTGCAACGCTTGGGCGTTCAAAGAAATCAGATGGTGCTTGCTGCTGGGGAGCACTTTTTTTAATGCCTCCAGTACCGTAGCGCTCTTTACAATAGGCTCTGTCGCCAGGATCGCGCCCAACATGACCATATTGGCAATCCGTACTTCACCCAATTCGTCTGCCAGTTCATTGGCAGGCACCTGATAGACTGTAATATCTTTTCTTTTTACCTCGACTTTAATTAAGGAGGAATTGACAAAAACCTTGCCCCCCAGTTTTACTGTCGGTTCAAACTTTTCCAAGGAAGGCAAACTCATAGCCACAAGGATGTCCGGCTCTGCCACCAGAGGGGAATTAATGGGTGATGTTGAAACAGTCACCGCGCAGTTGGCGGTACCGCCGCGCATTTCCGGTCCATAAGAAGGTATCCAGGTAACCTCTTTCCCTTCAACCATGCCGCTTTGGGCAAGGATTTTACCCATAGACAAAACCCCCTGCCCGCCAAAACCCGCTAATATCAATTGCTTCAACATTCGCCATCTACCTCCCCTGCTTCACGGAACACACCTAACGGATAGTACGCCATCAGCTCCTTTTGGACCCATTCAATCGACGCTAACGGGCTCAAATGCCAATTGGTCGGACAAGCCGATAAGACTTCAACCAGTGAAAACCCTCTGCCTTTTACTTGCAACTGAAAGGCTTTCTTAATTGCTTTTTTTGCTCTTATTACATGCTTAGGATCATGAACCGACACTCTCTCCAGATAAGCAGGCCCATCAAGGGAGTTTAATAATTCGCAGACACGGATAGGATTGCCCTCTCTTTTGCTGTCCCGACCATAAGGGGAAGTAGTAGTTTTCTGCCCTTTTAGGGTTGTCGGTGCCATTTGGCCTCCGGTCATACCATAAATGGCATTATTGACAAAAACCACCGTAATATTTTCATTACGGGCTGCCGCATGAATAATCTCCGCTGTCCCCATAGCCGCCAGGTCCCCATCACCCTGATATGTGAAAACAATACTGTCGGGACTGGCCCTCTTCACTCCGGTTGCTGCTGCGGGCGCTCTACCGTGTGCCGCCTGAATAGCGTCAGTGGCAAAAAATTGATAATTCACCACCGAACAACCGACCGAAGAAACGCAAACGGTGTTGTCTATTATCCCCAGTTCGTCAATAACCTCGGCTACCAACCTGTGAATAATCCCATGATGACACCCGGGGCAGTAAGAAAACTTTTCCTCTGTTAAGGCTTGGGGACGTTGAAAAACCACTTCCATCTATTCCACCCCCTTGCATTCAAGACTGATCTTTTTGATTTCCTCATAGACCGCCTGGGTCGTCGGTGCCATCCCACCGGCCCTGCCATAAAACCGCACCGGCAATCTTCCCTCAAGGCAGAGACGAACATCCTCTACCATTTGGCCCATACTCATTTCAACCGCTAATACACCCCTGGCCGCTGCTACGGCCTTCCTTAATTCTTTCTGTGGAAAAGGCCACAATGTTATGGGGCGAAACACACCTGCCCTGATACCTTCTGATCGTGCCTTTTCAACGGCAGCCTTGCAGATCCGTGCCACAAGCCCGTATGCGACAACAACAATTTCCGCATCCTCCGTCAGGTACTCTTGTGCCATCGTCTCATTTTCCGCTATCAACTCGTATTTTTGGGCCAATTTGATGTTATGCTTTTCTAACTCCTCAGGATCAAGATAAAGAGAAGTATGAACATTACGTTCTCTGCCTTTTTTGCATCCGACTGCCCAGGTTTTTTCCACAATCTTGCTTTTTTTGATGCCAGCAAAATCAACAGGTTCCATCATTTGGCCCAAAAAACCGTCACCCAAAATCATAGCTGGATTCCTGTATTTATCCGCAAGGTCAAATCCTGTGCCGACCATATCGGCCAGCTCCTGAACCGAAGCGGGAGCTAAGACAATAACCTTGTAATCCCCATGACCGCCCCCTTTGGTCGCTTGGAAATAATCTGACTGAGCCGGTTGGATACCTCCCAAACCCGGTCCCCCTCGCATAATATTAACAATCAGGCAGGGTAATTCAGAACCTGCGGCATATGATATCCCTTCCTGCTTCAGGCTTATCCCCGGTGAAGATGAAGATGTCAGGACCCTTGCTCCCGTTGCGGCCGCTCCATATACCATATTGATCGCCGCTACTTCACTTTCTGCTTGGAGGTAGACTCCCCCTACCTCTGGAAAACGCCTTGCCAAGTACTCCGGCAATTCACTCTGGGGAGTAATCGGGTAACCAAAAAAATAACGGCACCCGGCAGCAATAGCAGCTTCACCGATAGCCTCATTTCCCTTCATTAAGACCTTAGCCACTTCATACACCTACCTTTCTATACGAATAACGACATCAGGGCACATCATCGCACAAAAAGCGCATCCGGTACACCTGTTTACGTCTATGATTTGAGCGGGATGATATCCCATGGAGTTTATTTTTTCACTCAATTCTATAATTTTTAGTGGACAGTATTCCACACATAGGCCGCAACCCTTACATAATTCCTCATTAAAGCTCACTTGCGCCATAAGGCCACCCCCTTCCATTATCAGACAGTGAAAGAGCGCCCATGACGGTCCGCCCTTCAAACCTCTTATGTTTTTACTTTTCTATATTATTTCACATTATCCTTCTCTTTCTGAATTTTTATTTTAAGAAGACATGCAACCGAAGTTACATGCTTATTAACTCTTCAACTATCGCTTCCCCCATTGCCTGGGTACCGACCCTTTCTTTTCCTTCGGACATGATATCGTCGGTCCTTAGCCCTTTATCCAACACATTGTTCACGGCATGTTCAATCTCATTCGCCGCCTTTTTTTCATGACAAACAATCCTCAACATCATCGCCACCGAAAGAATGGCCGCTAACGGATTAGCCTTGTCTTCCCCCGCAATGTCAGGTGCCGAACCGTGAGCGGGTTCAAAAAGTGCAGGGCCTTCCCCTGTGCTTGCCGACGGCAACATGCCTAAAGACGCTCCCAACACACTGGCTTGGTCCGATAAAATATCACCAAACATGTTTTCCGTGACAATCACATCAAATTGCCCCGGTTGCCGACACAATTGCATAGCACAGTTGTCAACATACATGTACTCTGCCTGGATATCGGGACACTCGGAAAGCATTTCCCCTGTTATTCTGCGCCAGAGACGTGAAGTGTCAAGAACATTGGCCTTATCAACAAGAGTCAGTTTACCGCCGCGTTGTCGGGCCATGTCAATAGCCACTTGTAAAATACGCCTGATCTCAGTGCTTGAATACTCAATGGTATCATAAGCCTTTATTTCATTTCCGCAGTCTTGCGTTCCCCGCGCGCCAAAATATGCTCCGCCTATCAATTCACGCACAACCAACAGATCTACACCGTCGACTATCTCCCTTTTGAATGGCGACTGATCTATAAGCTGAGGCCAACATTTAACCGGGCGCAGGTTTGCATACAAACCCAATTTTTTGCGAATATCCAGCAAGCCTTTTTCAGGCCTCTTTTCCACCGGCAAACCATCCCATTTCGGCCCGCCTATCGCCCCCAGCAGAACAGCATCACTTTGCAGAACCAACTGGCCTGTTTCTGCAGGCAAGGGTTCGCCGGTTGCCTCAACAGCTACACCGCCAATCAGGCCTTCTTGCAGCGTATACTCTAAACCGCATCTGTGAGCTGCCTCCCGTAATACCTTTCTGGCCTGATCCATCACCTCAGGACCGATACCGTCACCTGGAAGCAGAGTAACCTTAAACATCAGCTTTCACCTTCTCACTAACATAAGGAATCAAGCCGCCCTTTTCCAATATTTCCATCATAAACGGCGGTAATGTTTCGCTTTGGTAGGTTTGCTCCGTGGTAATATTCCTGATGATCCCTTTGATGAGATCTACCTCCAACCGATCTCCTGCTGCGGTCATTTTTACGGTTTCCGGTGAAACGATTACCGGCAACCCTATATTAATGGCGTTTCTATAGAATATCCGCGCATAATTTTCGGCTACCACGCAGCTAAACCCGGCATGCTTAATAGCCAGCGGAGCATGTTCTCTGGAACTTCCGCACCCGAAATTTTTCCCTGCTACCAGAATATCACCCTTTTTGATTTTCTCGTTCAGCTTTGGAAATATGTCTTCCAGACAATGCTTCGCTAGATAAGTAGGATCCGACTGGTTCAGGTATCTGGCTGCGATAATCAAATCCGTATCAACATCTTGTCCCACTTTCCACACATGACCCTTTAGTACTTGCATTGTGCCACCTCCTCGGGTGTCCCAATACGACCCAAGATTGCCGAGGCTGCCGCCACAGCAGGGCCGGAAAGGTAAACTTCGCTTTGCGGATGACCCATACGTCCCACAAAATTCCTGTTAGTAGTTGAAACGGCTCTCTCACCCTTAGCTAATATTCCCATATATCCTCCCAGGCAAGGTCCGCAGGTCGGCGTACTCACAACTGCGCCGGCCTCAATAAAAGTCTCCATCAGACCTTCTTTCACGGCACGCAAATAGATATCCTGTGTCCCGGGAATCACAATAGCTCTGACCTCCGGATGGACCTTATGGCCTTTCATGATCTCTGCCGCCTCCAGCAGGTCTTCCCACCGTCCGTTTGTACATGAACCTATCACTGCCTGGTCTATTTTAACATCGGTTGCTTCCGAGACAGGCTTTGTATTGGAAGGCAAGTGGGGAAAAGCCACCTGGGGTTGCAAGTCGGTCACGTCTATTTCGACGATTCTTTCATAAACGGCATCATCATCGCTTTGATATATCCGCCACGCTTTTTGGGCCCGCTCCTTTACATAACTGATAGTCTTTTCATCCGGAGCAATGATACCGTTTTTCGCACCGGCTTCTATAGCCATATTAGTCATGGTCAGGCGAGCAGCAACAGACAAATCGTCAATGGCCTCTCCGGCAAACTCCATCGTCTTGTACTGGGCTCCGTCAACTCCTATCTTGCCGATTATGGCAAGTATATAGTCTTTTCCGCTGACCCAACGATTTTTCGGTTTGCCGTGCAGTATGATTTTGATGCTCTCCGGCACCCTGAACCAAATCTCGCCTCTGGCCATTCCCACAGCCAAATCGGTACTGCCTACACCTGTCGAAAAAGCTCCTAAAGCTCCGTAAGTGCAGGTATGCGAATCTGCTCCAATCACCACATCCCCCGGAACAACCAGACCCTGTTCCGGTATGAAACAGTGTTCAATGCCGCAGCGGCCAACTTCGTAATAGTGAACCAACTCTTGCTCTGCGGCAAACCTCTTAATTTCCAAACACTGTTGGGCAGAAGGTATATCTTTGGCAGGGGCAAAATGGTCGGGAATCATCAGCACTTTGCTTTGATCGAAAACACTTGTAACTCCGATTTTCTTAAATTCCTTTATTGCCAGCGGCCCTGTAATGTCATTAGCAAAAACCAAATCAAGCCTTGCATTGATCAACTGTCCTGCCACTACCTCTTTTAAACCCGCATGTTCCGCCAGTATTTTTTCGGTTATTGTCATACCCATACTTAACAATTCCCCCTATTTCTCAGACCGTTTTATTGCTTTTCTTGCAGCAATTCAGGTTGGGCTCTGACTATTTTGTTCAAGGCATTGATATAGGCTCTTACACTAGATTCAATAATATCTACGCTCAAGCCGCGGCCCATAAATGTCTTGCCGTCGATGGCCACCCTTACCACTACTTCACCCTGTGCATCTTTCCCATGGGTTACTGCATTAATATTGTATGATTCCAGTCTGGCTGGCAGCTTAACGATTTTATTGATTGCAGCATAGGAGGCCTCGATCGGACCATCAGCACAAGCTGCTTCCTCAACGGGCTTACCTTGCACAAGCATTCCGATAGTTGAAGTTGCAGAAATATTCGTCCCCAGGGTAACACGCATATGATTCAACTCGTAAACCTGTTCACTATCAGCAAACATCTCATTATCAACAAGGGTAATTAAATCCTCATCCAGTATTTCGCTTTTCCTATCGGCAAGTGCCTTGAATTCCTTGAAAACCTTTTCCAGAATTTCATTATTTAAATTGAATCCAAGTTTCTCTAATTGCAGTTTAAAGGCATGGCGTCCTGAGTGTTTGCCCAGTACAAGCTTATTGCTGCCTATCCCAACCATTTCCGGATTCATTATCTCATAAGTCGTTCTTTCTTTAATAACCCCATCCTGATGGATCCCGGCTTCGTGAGCAAAGGCGTTTTTGCCAACGATAGCCTTATTATGTTGGACACGCATCCCGGTCAATCTGCTGACCATGGTACTTGTCCGGTAAAGTTCACGGGTATTGATACTTGTCGAAAAACCAAGATAATTCCTTCTGGTGTACAGCGCCATAACAACTTCTTCCAGTGAAGCGTTCCCGGCCCTTTCGCCAATCCCGTTGACAGCCACCTCAACCTGCTGAGCTCCATTGCGCACAGCCGCCAAGGAATTTGCTACCGCCAAGCCTAAATCGTTATGACAATGAACGCTTATCACAGCTTTATCAATATTCGGAACTCCCTCCCTGATTGCCTTGACAAACTCACCAAACTCCCAGGGAGTTGCATAGCCCACAGTGTCGGGAATATTTATCACGTTGGCACCGGCATCAATGGCGAGGGTGAATACTTCACATAAAAACGGGATTTCACTTCTGAAAGCGTCTTCTGCCGAGAATTCCACATCGTCAACCAGGCTTTTTGCCATTTTAACATACTTGGCGGCCATTTCTTTCACTTCTTCTTCTGTCTTGCACAGTTTCTTGGTCATGTGTATTTTCGAAGTGGCCACAAATGTGTGTATCCTGGGTCTTTCAGCATGCTTGACGGCCTCATAGGCGCTTTTGATATCAGCCTCCCCGGTCCGTGCTAATCCAGCAATAATAGGTCCTTTGACCTCTTTGGCGATTCGGCTTACCGAGGAGAAATCTCCCGGCGAGGCAATGGGAAAGCCTGCTTCAATCACGTCAACACCCAAACGTGCCAACTGTTGAGCAATCGCCAGCTTTTCGTCATTATTCAGGCTAACTCCCGGTGACTGCTCTCCATCGCGCAGAGTTGTGTCAAAAATATATATTCTCTTTCCCTTTTGAACCATTTTTCTCTCCCTTCCCTCGTCACGTTCCTACCATCTCATCCAAGCCGGAGCCGGCGAGAACTATAGGATAAACGTTTTCTCTTGCAGGAACAACAACTTCCATAATAGCCATTCCTCGATGCTGAACAAACTCTTCCATCTTTGCAGCAAGCTCTTGCCTCTTTGCCACCCTGAGACTCAGCGCCCCAAAAGCCAAGGCCAAATGATGAAAATCAGGGCTTTTTGAAAATTCCGTAGACGAGTACCTGCCTTGACAATAATGGTCTTGCAATTGTTTTACCATTCCCAGGGTTTGATTGTTAATGAGAACGATTTTGAGGGGCAAACCCTGCTCTAATGCGGTCCCCAACTCGGGCATCCCCATTTGAAAGCTTCCATCCCCTGTTATGACATAAACGTTACAGTCAGGACAAGCTACTTGTGCGCCAACCGCTGCGGGTATGCCATACCCCATGGTTCCCAATCCACCTGACGATATGAATTTCCCCGGCAGGTTGGTCTTTATTTTTTGTGCTGCCCAAATCTGGTGTTGGCCGACATCGGTTGTCACTATACAATCATTAGTTAACCCTTTATTTAGGTTTTCTATTACGTCTGCTACCGAAATTTCTTCCTCAGCTTCGGCTTCCATCTTTTTTGCTCTATATTTTGCCTTGATTTCAGCAATTTCTGTCCTCCATGACAGGTTTTCTTTAGACTGCAGTCTTTTATTCAACTGCCCTAAAACCACTTTGAGGTCTCCCACCAACGGGACATCGACACGCATATTCTTGCCTATCTCAGCGGCATCAATATCTATGTGAACAATCTTAGCATGAGGAGCGAATTTGGCAGTAGCACCCGTAACCCTATCACCAAACCTCATCCCCAAAGCAATAAAGAGATCACAAGCCTGTACGGCCATATTTGCAGCTGCCAGACCGTATGTTCCCAACATTCCCAGCGCCAGCGGATGATCCTGAGAGATACTGCCTCTTCCCATCATAGTAGTCGTAACGGGTATCCCGGCATTTTCAGCCATATATAATAATTCTTCCGTAGCCCTGGCGGAATTCATGCCGCCACCGGCACAAATCAAAGGCCTTTCCGCCTTCTCTATCAACTCGATCACTTGCTTGATTTGTCTGATATGTCCGGTAATATTCGGTTTATAGCCCCTCAGGTCAACCTTCTTGCAGTCAATGTTCTCAGCCATGGCTGCGGTGACATCTTGAGGTATATCGATCAATACTGGCCCGGGCCGCCCACTTTGTGCGATATAAAAGGCTTCCTTAATGATACGCAGAATATCCCCCGCCTCCTGTACAAGGTAGTTATGCTTAACAATCGGATCCGTTATCCCGGTGATGTCGACCTCCTGGAAGGCATCTGTTCCAACCATGGAAGTCGCCACCTGCCCTGTTATAGCAACAATCGGAATCGAATCCATATATGCAGTAGCGATGCCTGTGACAAGGTTAGTGGCCCCCGGCCCCGAAGTGGCCATACAAACACCTACCTTGCCACTGGCCCTGGCATAACCGTTTGCCGCGTGGGCCGCTCCCTGCTCGTGTCTAACCAGTATTGTTCTTATATCGGCCGCATCCTTTAAGGCGTCAAATATTTTCAGGGCCGCACCCCCTGGGTAACCGAAGATAACCCTGACGTTTTCTTTTCTTAAGCTTTCAATTAGTATCTCCGCCCCCAGTTGCATAAGTAACACCTCCAAATTAATCTACATCTCTTTCTTTAACCACGGCATCTTATTTCTCAGTTCTTTTCCTACTACCTCTACCTGGTGCTGTTCATCGAGCCTCTTAATGGCGTTAAAACGCGGTCTTCCTGTTTGGTTCTCCGAAATCCAATCCTTAGCAAAAGTACCATCTTGTATCTCCTTCAGGATTTGCTTCATTTCTTTTCTGGTTTCTTCCGTAATCAAGCGTCTGCCGCTGACCATGTCACCATACTCTGCCGTATCACTGATTGAATACCGCATCCCGGCAATCCCGTGTTCATAAATCAGATCGATGATAAGTTTCAACTCATGACAACATTCAAAGTAGGCTGATTCCGGCTGATATCCGGCTTCAATCAAGGTATCAAAGCCTGCCCTGATCAGTTCTGTCAAACCGCCGCATAGTACGCACTGTTCTCCGAAAAGATCGGTTTCGGTTTCTTCCTTAAAAGTAGTCATCAGCGTTCCCGCCCGGGTGCAGCCAATACCCTTGGCATAAGCCAGAGCAGTGTCCATTGCCTTGCCGGTGGCATCCTGATAAACCGCAACTAATCCCGGGATCCCCGTTCCTTCCAAGTAAAGCCTTCTGACAAGGTGTCCCGGCCCTTTCGGAGCAACCATGAATACATCTATGTCTTCCCTGGGTTTAATCCTGCCGAAATGAATATTGAAACCATGCGAGAATGCAATTGCATTACCCGGCTTAAGTCCCGGTAGTATCTCGCCATAATACACATCCGCATGATTTTCATCAGGCAGCAAAATCTGCACAACATCGGCCATTTCGGCGGCTTCTGCTACCGTATACACCTTAAAGCCGTTTTGCTCCGCCTTCGCCCAGGACGAGCCGCCCCTGCGCAGACCGATAACAACATCGACTCCACTGTCCTTCAGGTTTTGTGCTTGGGAATGCCCTTGACTCCCATAACCGATAACTGCTACCTTCTTGCCCTCCAGATAACTTAAATTCGCATCCTGATCATAAAACATTTTTGCCACAGTATATTCCTCCCTTTAATAAATTATTATCCTGCTTAACTACGATATTTTTTTTAATACGACATTTTACTTTTGTCCCCTAACTATCGACACCCTTCCTGTTCTGACTAGCTCCATAATACCGAAGGACTGTAAGGATTTGATGATAGCCTGTATTTTCGCATCATCACCTGTTGCCTCGACAATTAGCGAACGTCGTCCAATGTCTACAATACGACACCGAAAAATCTCCACAATCTGCATTATTTCCTGACGAACCGCAATATCCGCATTTACCTTCAGCAAGAGCAGCTGCCTGTCAACCGTTTCTTCTTCTGTAATATCATTGACCTTTATTACCTCAACCTGTTTATTCAACTGCTTGCTGACTTGCTCGATAATCTTGGCATCGCCCTCAACAACAAGGGTTATACGTGAGACGGAAGGATCATCCGTTTCACCGACCGCCAGGCTTTCAATATTATAACCGCGGCGGGAAAAAAGTCCCGCCACATGTGATAGGACACCGGGTCTGTTTTCAACTAATACGGCTAATGTGTGCTTCACCTTTCCACCTCCCCAACATCTCATTGAGCTTTCCTCCCGGAGGGATAATCGGTAGCACATTTTCTCCCTGGCAGACCGCACAATCAACAATGACAGGTCCGGGCAACCTAAAGGCTTCGGCGACAATCTCGCTTATATCGTCTTTCTCCCCCGCCCGCAATGCTTTGATGCCATAGGCATTTGCAAGTTTCACAAAGTCAGGATTACTGTCAAATATTGTCGAAGAGTAATGCCCTTTATAAAAGAGTTCCTGCCACTGCCGAACCATTCCCAAACAAGAATTATTCAAAATGAACACCTTGAGCGGAAGTTGATGGTTAGCGATAGTCGCTAACTCTTGAATGTTCATTTGGATACTTCCGTCTCCGGTAAATAGAGCCACAGCTTCATTTGTTTTGCCAAATGCTGCTCCTATCGCGGCAGGGAGGCCAAAACCCATTGTCCCCAGACCTCCGGAAGTTACAAAGTTTCGCGTTTTTTCTATCGGATAAAACTGAGCAACAAACATTTGATGCTGACCTACATCAGTTACAACCACGACTTTATCGCCGACCTGCCTCGCAACCTCTTCAATGACGGTTTGTGGTTTTAGACCACCCTCTTTTTCGTAAAGGAGAGGATACTCTTCCCTGAAGATCGTTACTTCCTGCAGCCACTTCTTTGTAGCAAGTTCTATGCCTTTCCTTTTTAACCGACTTAACATCTCAGTTAGAAATTTGGCAACATCGCAAACAACCGGTATGTCAGTAACTATATTCTTCGACAATTCCGCCGGATCAATATCCACATGAATGATCTTGGTCTCCGGCAGGAAGTTCTCCGGCTTTCCGGTAATCCTGTCACTAAACCTTGCCCCCAGTGTGATAAGTACATCAGAAGAGTCTAGAGCAAGATTAGCGGCCGGCATACCGTGCATTCCCACCATTCCTAAACAGTTTTCGTCTTTATCGGGGAAAGCCCCCTTACCCATTAGTGTGGTCACTACAGGAATCTTTGTGTAGTCGATAAATTCCCGGATGATTTCACTAGCCTGCCCGGATATCACCCCTCCGCCTACCATGACCAGTGGCCTTTTTGCTTTACACAAAGCATCAATAACCTTATCAAGCTGCTCTGATAAACCATTTTTCAAAGAAACCTTGCGGGTGCATTTTTTCTTTAGCACCGCCTGTGAATCAACTATTCCGGTAAAGATATCCTTGGGCATATCGATCAGTACCGGACCCGGACGTCCTGTTGTAGCCACATTCCAGGCTTCTTCCAAAACTGACGGTAATTCATCCATTTTTTTTACCATATAACTGTGCTTAGTGATCGGCATCGTTATCCCAATAATATCCGCTTCCTGAAAAGCATCTCTTCCTATACAATCGAGACTAACCTGTCCCGTCACGGCAATAATTGGAACAGAATCAAGATACGCATTAGCAATGCCCGTAACTAAATTAGTAGCCCCGGGCCCGGATGTGGCAAAGCACACACCCGGCTTACCGGTCACTCGTGCGTATCCGTCTGCCGCATGAACCGCCCCTTGCTCATGACGGGTTAGGATGTGCTTAAGACCAGAACGTCCTAAAACGTCATAAAGAAAGATAACCGATCCACCTGGATAACCAAAAATATACTCAACACCTTTTTTTTCAAGGAAACTTACTAGGTATTCTGCACCATTCATTCCTACACCTCCGGATATTATTTATTCCGAAGAGTAAACAGCTCCTTTATTGGCTGAACTAACCATCCCCGCATAGCGGGCAATATAACCTCCCAAACCTCTGTCCGGTGGCCCCGTCCATTCCTTCTTGCGCCGTTTAAGCTCTTCTTCTTCCACTAGTAATTCGAGTCGCCGGTTAGGTATATCTATACTAATCATATCGCCCTCTCTAATTAGGGCTATCACCCCCCCTGCTGCAGCTTCGGGTGACACGTGTCCAATGGACGCGCCTCTGGTAGCTCCGGAAAATCTCCCGTCAGTAATTAATGCTACACTTGAATCCAATCCCATTCCTGCCAGGATCGAGGTCGGGGTGAGCATTTCACGCATTCCGGGGCCTCCTTTCGGCCCTTCGTAACGGATAACCAGTACATCTCCAGCTTTAACCTCACCTGCCAGAATGGCCTCTGATACTTCTTCCTCGCTATCATACACACGAGCAGGCCCTTTGTGCACCATCATCCCTTCAGCAACGGCACCTTGCTTGACAACAGCACCCTCTTCTGCCAAGTTACCTTTCAAAACTGCAATACCGCCATCTTTACGGTAAGCGGTCTCTAAAGTACGTACGATTTCTCCCTTAGTGTTCTTCGCCTTGTCCAAAAGCTCCTTGAGACTATCAGCTCCTACGCAATTAACATCCTTATCAATTAAGCCCGCCTTATCAAGCTCCTTCATAACCGTCATAATTCCGCCGACCTCATCCAGGTCTTCAATAAAGGAATTACCGGCAGGACTGAGTTTGCAAAGCTGCGGCGTATTACGGCTTATCTTGTCAATCATATCTATATCGAGGTTAACACCGGCTTCGTGAGCGATTGCCGTTAAATGCAAAACGGTATTAGTAGAACACCCAAGTGCCATATCTGTTTTCAGCGCATTTTCAAATGCTTTTTTCGTCATAATATCACTCGGTTTCAAGTCTTTCGCCAGAAGTTCCATAATCCTCTCCCCGGCATCCTTAGCCAGACGGCGCCGCGCCGCAGTCACTGCCAAGATCGTACCGTTACCGGGAAGTCCCATTCCTAATGCTTCGGTAAGACAATTCATCGAATTGGCGGTGTACATCCCCGAGCATGAACCGCATCCCGGACAAGCATTCTCTTCCATTTCCCAGATTTCCCGGTCGGACATCTTCCCGTTGCTATGCTTCCCTACCGCCTCAAACATATCACTTAACGCTATTCTCTCCCCGTTAACCTTCCCAGCTTGCATGGGACCACCACTGACAAAAATACTGGGCAGATTCAATCTGGCAGCCGCCATCAACATTCCCGGAATTATTTTATCGCAATTAGTGACGAATACCAGGGCATCGAAGGAGTGTGCTCTTACCATCACTTCAATAGAATCAGCAATTAACTCACGACTGGCCAGGGAATATTTCATTCCCACATGATTCATCGCAATCCCGTCACACACCGCAATAACAGGGAATTCAAAGGGAACTCCTCCCCCATAACGAACCCCTGCCTTTACGGACTCGGTTATTTCCTTAAGATGAATGTGTCCGGGCACAATGTCGTTATAGGGGTTAACTACCCCAATAAAAGGACGCTTCATCTCCGCTTCAGTTATTCCAAGGGCTTTTAATAACGACCGATGGGGCGCCTTGGTAACACCCTTTTTAATAGTGTCACTCCTCATAACTCCTACCTCCATTTTTTTATATACCTGTTATTTGACACGGCAGTTTCGGAAATACACTTATATAAAAACCGAGCGCAGGTTCAACTTTCCGGAACATACCGCTCGTGCCGTCTATTGTTGTTTAAATTGCCTAATCTGATGAATTTCCCTTGCTGCTAATTCGGTTTGCTTTGTATAACAGTTTTAAAATGTACCGCTTATTATATATCAGGTATTTAAGTACCATGATACTCCGCTGTTAGGATAACTGTCAATAACATTTTCGCAATTTGCACACTGTATGCATGTACTTTTTATAAAGCAGACACTTAATTCCTTATTTCTTAGTAGTATGCTACAATATGTTCAAACAACAAGAAAGGATGAAAGCTATATGGAAATCACCATATCACAAAAGGCCTCGAATAAAATTCTCGAACAAATCGGCGAAACACCTTCTAACTACGCTCGTATTACCTTCAAAGGTCACGGCTGAGGCGGTCCCCGCTTGGGCTTTGCTCTGGATGAGCAAAAAACCGATAATGACAATGAGTATCAGGTCAAAAACATAAACGTTCTCATCGACAAGAAATTAGCCAAAGGTCTCAAGAGCATAGAAGTTGATTACCGCAATTCCTTGTTTGGAAAAGGCTTTGTAGTTAACTCCCTAAGCAACTAACCACCTGGATATAAAGAAAACAAGGTCTTCCGATAGTATAAAAAATCCTCTCGTCCCAGACAAACTTCTTCTTTGTCAGGGACGAGAGGAATCTCGCGGTACCACCCAGATTATCCTCATCAGGCCAAAAGCCTTGAGAATCACCTTCATTCAGTATATTAACGGCTACCACCGGTCCATCCTACTTATGCTCCAGCAAGTTCGGATGAACAGCTCCGGGACGAGTACACTTAATCTTGTGTGCCGGCTTCCACCTGCCCCGGCTCTCTGTAACACTTCGGTATAAGCATTTCCCATCATCACCACTATATTTATTATCCACTTATTAAGCTACTAAAAAATATTATTGTTAACAGTATAGTGGTGTTGGGTCATGTTGTCAATTGTTTTTTTTTGTTATTTTTTACCTACTCTTTTCTGCGGAACCTCTCTCCAACACGATTTCCCATTAAAAATGTAATCGAATACAGTCCCGCTAAACCAACCAGCGTATAAACTATCCTGCTTATAAGGGATGTTTGTCCGCCAAAAATTGCTGCCACAAGGTCAAAATTAAACAAACCTATGAGACCCCAATTCAAGGCACCGATGATAACCAAAACAAGAGCAGTGGTATCCATAAATTCACTCCTTTATCATATTAATAAATACAACCATAGCTTACTTTATTCTTCCACAATTTATTCATATTTTGTGCAATTAGTACCCTTACAAATGCCAACGAAAGGATTTTGCATGATGAAAAGCATCAAAAATAAGCTGAGCAACAGAAAAATCGGCATATTGGACAGCAGATCATTCGTCCAGCATGCCGTGCTGTTACCTCTCATTATGAGACAAAATAAATCCTCTTTATTAAATGAGCCTTATTTATTATTCGAGGTGCGCTCCTGTCATCTCAAAAACCAGCCCGGAGAAATATGTTTCCCGGGCGGACGGATTGAAAAAGCGGACACCTGTCCGCTTGATGCGGCTCTGAGAGAAACAGCGGAAGAGTTGGGAATCAGCGAAAAAAGCATTGAAATCTTAGGGGCATTAGATGTCTTATATACCCCTCATCAACTTCAAGTCCACCCCTTCGTCGGTACCATAAATGCCGAGATTGCTTTATCTCCTAATAAATCTGAGGTAGAAAAAGTATTCTTTGTTCCCTTGAGCTTTTTTCTCAACAACAAACCGACCTCTGCCGACGTAACAGTCAAAATGGAGCCAAAGGATGACTTTCCTTTCCACCTTATCCCCCAAGGTAAGGACTACAAATGGAGGCAGGGAAAGTATCCCGTGTATTTCTATCAATATAACGAATACATAATCTGGGGCATCACAGCCAGGATACTGAAACACTTCATTGATTTGATCGTATCCTGAGGGACGGTTCTTCTGGTTGAAATCGCAAGCGTCGTCTATGATCAGGCTGTCATAGCGCCGTTAAAAGCCTTAGTCCCTGTGGCTTTGCGTCCCTGGTTTTCACCGAGTTTGCCCCTAGCTTTTGAATATTTAAATAGTATTTTTGCAAAAAACCTCCATTTCCTAAACATGGAGGTTTTACCTTAAACTTCTATACTATTTCTTACCTCTCGAACAATGATAAAAACATCTAGCCATCATGCAATTGCTTAGCTTTACCTATCAAAAGCATGCCGGACATGGCTAAAAGGGATACTGACATGCAGTGTATAATTTGATTTAGCCCTAATTCTATCATCAATAGCATTACAAATAATTCTCCTGTAACAATAATTCTTGTCCATCTTCTGTATACTACTATTTCTCTCTGATCTAAAGGTTTATTATGATCCTCCATAGGTGCAAAAACAAATATTATAACACCCGTAAAAATCGCAACACCCAAACAAATAAAATTTGTCCACGGGATAAATTTTATTGCCAGAAGAATGCTTGAGGTAAGCACTACGGAGGACACATAACATTGGACCTGAGTTTTGGCATGATACCCTCCTGCATATGAACGCAAGGGAAGATATGTTGCCATAAGAACAATACTTTGCCAAACCATTCCAAAGATAAAGCCAATTATCAATGTAGTAACTACATTAGCAATAATAATTGAACCTTGATGTAAGCCATAGGAATAAAAGTTCTTTGTCTTCTTTTTTTATGATGTTGTTTTCCACAAGTTGATCTATGAACTTGTCCCAAAAGTGAAAATAGGTTGGCATTAAAATTTACGAAGCTTTTCCGCACCTTTTGGCAGCTTGGGCTGATGAATGAAGCATATGCAGGTTGTGTTGGCATTCATTGATGTTACCAATAACGCTAAACTTGCGACCACACCGCCGAATTTTATAATAAGATTTTTCAAAGCCATTACCTCCCTTCATAAAATTTGAATTTTTTTTGGCAAATTTAACCTATTATAAAATAAATCTTGGTGCAGGAAGATGGTAAAATTAAAGTTTATGGTTATAAGCAAAGATGCTCCAAGATACAAACATTAATTTAATCGAGTAGGAGGCTGCCCTTTAATTGAGCAGCCGACCTCTCAGTCGAGTAAGCCAAGGGAATCTCACCCTTAGCTTCTCACAGAACCGGACTTGAAAGTCTCCCTTCATCCGGATTTGTGGCTCACTCTATATCGGACAGGTGGCTCTTACGCACTGGAATATTCAATAAGGGGTTTATAGAATCAGCATATAAACCCCCAGCCATTGGTAAAAAACTTTTGTTACACAAAAAAATCCTCCTTACCACTAAAACAAATGAGAAGAGGACTTTTTAAGCTTTATTGTATATTTCCCAATCACCTTTACGATAATATTAGAAGTTTTTGAATGTTATCCAGCGTTTTTTGATCCTTTGGAAAATAAGTGATTAATTGATTGGTATCATGACATGGTACAGGCTACTTAATCGGTACAATATACAATTTGCTATTTCCACTTTTATACGTACCTACAACAACACGATTACCATCAGGTGAAATGTCTGCACAAATTATATAGTCACTCGTACTATTTATTACTTTTTTATTTTCATTAGCATAATCATAATGTACTAATTGATTTTCATTTGAACTGTTTTTATTTATTGAGTATAAGATAACGGAATTATTAACATCCAAAACTGTATTTTCTCCATCTTCAGCTATGATGGTCGATTCATAATTTTTGTCATTATACAGTACAGCAAGGCTATTTCCATTCTCACACAGCATATTAACAAGTACATCATTACTATTTGGCAACAAACGGCACGACAATAAATCAACGATATTGTCCGGATATTTAAAATCCTTGTCTCCCTGAATAATTGTTTTTGTCTTAGAATTTATATCTATAATATTTACATCCGAATAACTGTTATCAATATATAATAGCTTTGAATTATCGTCCGCCCAATTTAAACCAATATATTTATCCTCGTTATTATTAAGTAGTATCTTATTGTCTAAATCTCTATTCAAAATATATAAACCACTATCTTCTATTTGCGCAAGATATTTCATATCCGGAGAAAACTGAATATATTTTACAGTATTTGGTTTGGCATATTCTGAACTTAATTGCAAAGTATCTTTATTAAAGAATAAGACCTTCTCCTCATTTTGATATCCTATTTCTTCGGCGTTCTCCATGAATGAATCCGTATTTTGAACTAAAACCTGTTCTTCATACATCAATTCTTCTTTATTTGTATCGGTATTATAGAATAATAGTTTTAAAAATTCCTTTTCACCAGGCTGTTCAAAGGCAAATATTATTGTATCATCGGAATACCAAAAAGATTTTGATATTTTATAGTCTTGTAGATTGTCATAATCTATTTTAATGTTTTCAATTATACCTGTATCTTCATTATCAATTGGTGTGTCTTCCATTATATTTGCATTTGAACAACCAACTAAGCCGAGAATTAAAATGAGAAGTATTATTAGAGTTTTTTTCACGACATATCATTTCCTTTCTTAAATGTAAAATAATCAATAATGTAACGTGATATTATAATATCACGTTACATTATTGTACAACAGTTTTACTGTGCATTATAGAAGACTCAACTAACGTTTGTACTGCCAGCATATGTTTTTTTTATATCATGGCGGAATATCTTAATGAATATTCCAGTGCGTAAGAGCCACCTGTCCGATATAGAGTGAGCCACAAATCCGGATAGACAGAGCCACCCTATTATCATAAAAGTTGACTTAGATTTGGCGAAGCGAACCATTTACATGGAGAGACCGATATGGTAGCCTGTTAAACCGCAGCGCCTACTTGGTGCTTCCTTAGGCGAACTAGCCATATCGGTAGAGGCTCCATGTAAATGGCAACTTGGAGCTAGAGTGTACTCTATTCGAATCATGGGTTTCTATCATAGATACTGGCTCCGTTAAAAACGGAATGGTGTCCCCCAATGACCGGACAGGTGGCGCAAAGTACTCCGGAATACTCAACAGCAATACGCAACATATCTTATCACCTACCTATTTGCCTGATATTATAATATTTTATATATTTCAGATATATGCTGGTTGTTTATAGAGAAGTGGAGAACTCTAAGTGATAAAACACCCGGATTTTCCACCATCTTGACCATGTTTATCGCTATCTGGTATCTGAAAATATTTTATTTCTACATTAACTCATTTTATTTTGCAAATGTATGATTTTATATGTTTCTTGCATATTATACTATATTATACAAAATTATTCCATCACTAAGAATCCCCTTGCTCCCGCAAGTGAGGACGTAGGTGGAAGATGGATTGCCTGCTGGTTATTCTTCCTAAAAATCGGTGTAACACAAATCAAAAAAACATTCGGCTGTGTAAGATTTGTATACAATCAAATGCTGGCAGAACGCAAAGAACAATATAAAAAAAACCAAGAAGATAAAGAAGCCTTGAAAAAGCTAAAAACACCAACCCCTGCAAAGTATAAAAAAGAATACCCATGGCTCAAAGAAGTGGATAGTCTGGCTTTGGCAAACGCCCAGCTAAACCTGAATACAGCTTACAGAAAATTCTTCCGTAATAAAGCAAGCGACTTTCCAAAATTCAAAAGTAAGCGTCATGACAAAAAATCCTACGCCACCAACAACCAAAGAGGAACAATCCGGCTGATAGACGCTAAAACAATTCGACAAATCAGCCACCATCAGTCAAACACCTACAGGGAAATATTATATATCCATACTGATTGAGAATGATGCCAAAATCACACCGAAAACAGCAAAAATTGAAACAAGGCTAGGTTTGGACTACTCCTCGAAATCGCTATATATAGATAGCGAAGGAAACAGCGCGGAATACCCCGATATTATCGACAAGCAGAAGCAAAACTAAAGAAAGCCCAAGGTAAATTATCCAAACGTAAAAAGGGTAGTAAAAATCGTGAAAAGCAACGACAAAAAGTAGCGAAACTCCATGAAAAAGTAGCCAAACAACGAAAGGACTTTTTGCATAAGCTCTCCAGGCAGATAACCAATGCCTATGATGCAGTTGCAATAGAAAACCTCAATATGCGGGATATGGCGCAAGGCTTAAAACTGGCTCTGCCCCCAGTGCAAAAGAGAACTTGAAAGGGACGTCAATGCTGCCATCAATATTAAAAACGAAGGTTGCCGGATACTTGGTATAGCCTAATAAAATATATGAACCGTTGGGCGAACGGGGATAGCTTGGTAATTATACCGACGTTAGTTGGTAGGTCCCAAGAAGCCCCCACTTCTTCAGGTGGAGGGAATACGTCACTTAATCGTATTACTTCTCTTGATTAAAACCAGCCATACCCCTAATCATGCTAATAGATGACTGATAATACCCTTCAATGATCTTTTTTATTTCATCAGGGGAGCAGTTAATTATTGATTCTGGCCTATATAATTCTTTTAACAAATAAAATGCGTCCTCTAACAGAATCCCGTTTTTTTGTAAGTATTCCATCTGAGACAATGTAAAACATCTTCTCAGGGCTAATTTATCCTTAGAGATCGAATAGGCTTCTTTATCCCCGTACGTCCAGTTCTTCAAATTCTCGTGTCTTAATTCGGGATATGCTCTTTTTGTCGCTTCAATACTTTCTTGAGGAAGTTTCCAGCTGCTTTCTAATACCCGATAGTCCTCGTATGTGAATTGGGCAATTTCTTCATCCGTATACCCCTGGTTCTTTAATATTCCTTTAAAATCATAGGCATACGCCTCTAGAGGAGTGGTAACAATAATCTTTTCCGTGTTAATTTTAGGGGTTTGGATATTCATAGACCTGGGAAGTTCGACGCCTTTTAATATCTCATCACGATAAGGATAGCTTAAATCATTGATTGCTCTTACGACTTCTTGGGGCAAAAACTTTATGTAGTTATATAACGAAAATTCACTATCTGCAATATAGATCTGATTTTGTGTGTCACTTCTTAGAGGAACTCCTAAAGTATCCGCAAGAAACTCCACAGGAATATAGACCTTGCCATTATTACGTGTGGGCTTTGCTTCTAAGACATCTAGAAGATACCTATCCCTATAGACATATCCATTATTTAGAGTAATCTTCAACAAGATATCATCTTTTTTAAAAAAAATTATATCTTGTTCTATAGAAAACTCTAGATGTAGTAATCGAGCCAAATCTTCAGCTAATACACCCAATATGCCGTCAATCTCTTCAACAGGAAGTCTGCTGTCTGGATCTATTTCTTTATCCTTATTAATCTGGTTATTTTCCGCGAGATCCGTAATCTGTTCAATGATGAAGGCATATTGACTCGCTAATATATCTTTTAAATCATCCTCGGAAACATTGAGCGGTAATCCCCCTCGGGTTGCTTCATATAGAAGCTTTATGTCATGGGGTGGGATCTTCAATTGTTCCAATTGTTGAGTTTGATTATTATTAAATAACTGCTCGTCTTTGGCTGAATAATACGCTTGATAATAATTATTGGTCCAATTCTCGATATTATAATTTCTCAGCTCTGGATATATTTCTTTTGCATAGTTAATTTGTTCAGATGTGATTTCCCATACACCTTTTATTATGTTGTAATCCTCCAGAGCAAAATTGATTATTTTCGGAAATTTATATCCATGCGCTATTAAATCTTTTCTCGCATAAGCAGGCAAGGGCTTTGTATCAATTACTTTTTTAAGGTTAATTCTTGGCAGACCAATCTCTAATGACTGCGGAAATTCAACCACTTTCAGCAGGCTGTCTCTATACGGGTAATTTTTATCATTAATCGCAGCCAGAACATTTTCCGGCAGAAATTTGACAACATTGTATAATGAAAAATTATCCTTTGCGGAAGTCACTTTGTCATCTTGGTCAATCTTTATATCGGCTTTTAAAATATTGGTGAAGAAGGCAAGAGGTACATAAACCCGGCCATCTACATATTTTGCAGGCTTTTCAAGTAGGGCCATGAGATGCTTATCCTTATAGACATATACTGATCCAATATTAAGTTTTAAAGAGACGGCATCTTGTTTTAGGATAACATCGTCCTTTTCAGCTAAAATGTCCATTTTAAGCAAGTCACTGATTTCTTTAAGATCCACCATCGACACTCCGTCTTTATCCTGAAGTACAGTTTTATGGGCCGAAACAGCTTGACAGCCTGTACTGATTATCATAATAAAGAGAATGATAACAATCGAAATTTTTCGCATTAAGAATCACCTCAAGAATATTATATCAATCATAAGGGGCTGTTGCGCTAACAGCCCCTTTTCGCTATACAAAAAACACACCAAAATTAACCTGCACACATGCAATAAACTTTGGTGTGCTTATAATCCAAAACAATCAAAGCCTCAACAAAAAACGGATTAATTTTTCCTTATAATCCACAGAGGGAGCCTGAGGAACGGTTCTTCTGGCTTTCTTAAATAGTTTTCGTGTCGAAATGTGTTTTTTTATACATATTATTCGTGTGTTTTTGTGTTATTTCTTTGATTTTATTCCTTGTTTATTACACGAATAAATGCTATAATACTGGCAGTTTTTGAAAGGAGACTGCCAGTATGTATAGAAAAATAAGTGAATACCTAAAGAATTGGAAAACGAGCCCGCACCGCAAGCCTTTAATTATCCAAGGAACAAGACAAGTCGGTAAAACCTATTCGATACTTGAGTTTGGACGTGAATATTATGAGAACGTTGCATATTTTAATTTTGAAACAAATCCCCAACTCATTAAGACATTCGACGAGAACATAGACCCATACTACTTGATTCCTATTCTTTCTCGTCTTGCGGGCCAAACCATTATCAAAGAAAAGACACTTATTGTACTGGATGAAATCCAACTCTGCGAACGCGCCCTGACTTCACTTAAATACTTTTTTGAAAACGCACCGGAATACCACATCATTGTTGCCGGCAGTCTTTTGGGTGTAGCAGTAAACCGTGAAAAGTTCTCCTTTCCTGTCGGCAAGGCAGATATGATAACCTTATATCCGATGGATATGGAGGAATTTCTGCTTGCCTGTGGTGAATACGATTTGATTAAGCACATAAAAGATTGTTTTGCCAAAGACAAGCCAATGCCTTCTGTTCTTCACGACACAGCTCTCAGTTATTATCGACAATACCTTGTTGTTGGCGGTATGCCGGATTGTGTAAATAAATATCTTGAAACCAAAAACTTTATTCTGATCCGTCACACACAGGAAATGATACTTGCCAGCTACCTTAACGATATGAGCAAATACAACACCACCAACGAAATCAAGAAAACACGGCTTGTCTACGATAATATTACTGTTCAGCTCGCAAAGAAAAATACGAGGTTTCAGTATAAACTCATCAAAAAAGGTGCAAGAGCAGCAGAGTTCGAAAACGCTATTGAATGGCTTGTCCTCTCCGGTATCGTTACCCGTATCTATCGTGTCGAGCAACCGAAAAAACCCCTGGAAAACTACCGTGATATTAACAACTTCAAAATCTACGTGTCGGATGTCGGTTTGCTGTGTGCAAAAAAAGAGGTTATCCCCGAAGATATTCTCTATCTCTCCAACGAGCTTGATGACTTCAAGGGCAGTATGGCTGAAAACTATATCTGTTCTCAATTAACAGCCAACGGATACACAAGCTATTACTGGACTTCCAACAGAGAAGCGGAGGTTGACTTTGTAATCCAGCGAGAAGGAAAAATAATTCCGGTTGAAGTAAAGTCTGCGGACAACACAAAGGCAAAGAGCCTTGGCGTCTATATCGCAGCCTACAAACCGGAATACGCCGTAAAGTTTTCAACCAAAAACTTCAGTTTTGAAAATGGGAAAAAGACCGTACCATTGTATGCAGCTTTTTGTATGTAATCATAAGGCCTAATTCAACAACTGGCCTTTCAGAAAGAAATCCATCAGTAAATGCCCTTCGGAAAAGTTCAGCCCCGACTTTTGAGCAGCAAACTCGTCATAACCCTGTCCTTCATCTTCTTTTTTGTCGTTACTTTGATAGATGAGATAAGGCACCGGTTCTGAGGTATGAGTGCGCAGCTTCAAGGGTGTCGGGTGATCAGGCAGCACCATTATTTTATAATCCTCCCGCATATTTTCAAGTCCTTCCAAGATGGGCTTGGCAACACGGCTGTCAATGTATTCAATGGCTTTCACCTTGTTTTCTATCTCGTAACGGTGACCGCACTCATCAGGTCCTTCCAGATGGATGTAAACAAAATCCTGTCCGTTATTAAGGGCCTCCAGAGCAGCCTGGGTCTTACCCTCATAATTCGTCTGATAATTCCCGGTCACTCCTTCTACATCTATTGATTCCATCCCGGCGCAAATGGCTATACCCTTGATCAAATCAACGGCCGAAATAACAGAACCCTTTAAACCATATTTTGTGAAAAAGTTTGGCAAAGCAGGTTTTTTCCCTTCACCCCAAAGCCAGATTGAATTTCCGGGGTTTAAGCCCTTTTTCTTCCTCTCCAGATTGACCGGATGCTCCTTCAACAGGGCACTACTTTTTATCATCATCTCTCTGAAAATATCCCTGTAAGGCCCTTTCGGAAGATACTCCTCTACCTTTCTCCCGATAATATCGTGGGGCGGTGTTAGTTCAAAATCAAAAGGCGCGTTATTCCACAACAGGATATGACGATAACTGACTCCTGCATAAAAATTCATATCCTCTTTCCTCAGGTTCATGTTGATATGCTCCAGTAATCCCCTGGCCTCTTCACTGGAAATCTCGTCCGAGCTATGATCAAGCATTACCTTGCTTGCGTATGGCTCATCCTCGGAAAGGGTAACTAGGTTACAGCGAAAGACAACATCACTAGGTGCAAGGTCTAAACCAATGCTAATAGCCTCATAAGGTGAACGTCCCGTGTAGTATTTCTTCGGATCATAGCCCATCACCGCTAAATTCGCCGTATCGCTTCCCGGCACCATTCCGTCGGGAACTGTCTTGACCATTCCTACCCTGCCATGCCTGGCCAGATAATCAAAGGTGGGGGTTTTAGCGGCCTGAAGAGGCGTTTTCCCTTGCAGTTCAGGAACCGGATAATCGGCCATGCCGTCTGCTAAAACAACTACATATTTCATCCTTTAACACTCCCATCTGTTACTTTTCAATTCCCTTTCGGGCTGTGACACCTTCCTCATAGTAATGCTTAACCTGTTTCATCTCCGTAATCAAATCCGCCCTATGCAAAAGCTCCGCCGGAACATCTCTTCCGGTCAATACCAGTTCAACACTCTCAGCCTTCGTCTCAATCAGATGAAAAACCTCAGCAAGGGTCAACATCCCATGATTTATTGCTGACATCGCCTCGTCAAGGATTAACAGGTCACAATCCTGACCCGCAACGTATTGCTCTATTTCAGGCATAGCCCTTTGAATGTTCCGTCGCAGATCCTCTTTTTCCTTCTCGTTAAGCTGCCAAAAGAATTGTTCGCTTTCGGCCGTTCTATATATTTTAAAATCGGGATACAGCCTTTTTACAGCCTGTAACTCACCGGAAAAGGAACCTTTTAAGAACTGATACATGACAACCTTCAAGCCACGGCCTGCTGCCCTCAAGCCTAAACCTAACGCAGCCGTGGTTTTTCCTTTTCCGTCACCGGTATAAATCTGAATGTATCCCTTTTCCATCTCTACCCAGCACCTTCCTCTAAACCCCGTACTGTCTAAGTCTGCTATTTCCCACGATGATTCAATTGTTCCAACAGTTGTTTCACGCTTTTGACAACAACAGGGTAATCCAAGACAGGACGATTTATCACAACAACGCGAAGCCCAAGTTCCAGGGCAGCCTCGATTTTTTCCTCCGCTCCCCCGGTTTTTCCGCTGTCCTTAGTCACCACAACCCCGGCCTGATATTTTTTATATAACTCTTTATTAAGCTCCCTACTGAAAGGTCCCTGCAAGGCAACCAGGTTGTCCGGTCTCAGCCCCATTTCCTCACATTTCTTTAAGACCGCACTCTGGGGCAGAACTCGAGCCGTAAGGCGTGAAAGGGGTATTACTCTGCAAAATTCCTCCAAATGATTACTGCCCACCGTCAGGAAAATATTGTTCTCATGTTCTAAAGCCTGATGCGCTGCCTCCTTAAAGGTATCAACCCTAATAATACCTTCCCCTTGCCGCAAGGCCGCCGTCTCCTCCCGCTCATACCTGATATAAGCAGTCTCAAGCCGTCGACACACCTCCATCGCCATCTGCGAAACCCTGACAGCATAGGGATGGGTAGCATCAATAACCAAGTCGGCATCTTTTTTTTTGATCAGCTGTTCCAACCCGGAGCTCTCCAGAGCACCGGAAAGAACATTTGTATCACCATCCTGCTGCAAAAGCATTTTACCATATTCCGTAACGGTTGTCGCCACAACCTCATAGCCCCGCTCCCGTAAAAGCCCGGTTATTATACGACCGTCCTTGGTCCCCGACAAAACGATAATCATAGGCGATAACCCCTCGGTGTAAGCATTTTTTCGTTGGCAACATAGGTATGAGAGCTTCCGATAATCACTACGGAAAACATATCTATTTCTTGAATCGGCATCTGTTCCAACGTGGTTATTACTTTTGATTGTCCTTCACGTGCCGCATTGCGCACAATGCCCACAATCGTATCGCCCTTTCTGTATCTGAGAAAAATCTCCCGGGCCCTGTCGATATTGTGAGGCCTGCCCTGACTGCGCGGGTTATATAAGACCGCAACAAAATCTCCCTCCGCCGCCAGACATAAGCGCTTTTCAATTACCTTCCAAGGCGTCAGCAAATCACTCAGGCTGATCAGTACAGTATCGTGCATCAACGGCGCACCCAGAACAGCGGCAGCCATACTCGCCGCCGTTATGCCCGGGACAATCTCTACACACACCGGCTCCGGTGCGGCAGCGTTCATCTCCAGCATGGGACCGGCCATCCCATATATCCCCGCATCGCCACTGCTCACCAAGGCCACCTTTTTTCCTGCCCGGGCGTGAAGAAGACACATTTCACAGCGCTCTTTCTCCCGCTTCATCCCGGAGGAAATCACCTGTTTGCCCTCGAGCAAGTCCTCTATCAGCTTAACATAAACGTGGTATCCTATCACAACATCACAGCCGTCGATCGCCTCGATAGCCTTTATTGTCATCTGCTCCCTGGCTCCCGGTCCCAATCCTACGACAAATACCTTCCCTTTTGTGTTTCTCTTGTCATCATTCATTAGCAGCATCTCCTTACACCACTGTTACATCAATATTGCTCCCCTATCCTTCACAATAGCTACCGTTATCCCAGGGTAACAGGTCTTAGAACCAAGAACCTGGGGTTCTTTGGCCGTGAGCCAGGCAGCCGGCTCGGCTACCGCCGTCACGCCGACTTGTTTTTTAACAAACTGTGAACCCGCAAATTTCCCCTCAACCCTCTGTATTTTCTCAGCATTTACACACATCAGGGGCACGTTCAGTTCCCTAGCAACCTCTTGTAAACCCTTTTCTTCCCTTTTGAAATCAATAGTGGCCAGGTGTAATATGCTGTTTATGTTTATCCCAAGACCCTCCAGACAATCCCGTACGGCGGCAAGAATATCACTCTTTTTTTTGCCCTTACGACAGCCCACACCGACGATGATGTTACGCGGCCGCAAGACAACATACGGCCCTCCGGTTCTTTCAATTACTTTTTCCTTCTCCGTAATATATATCATTCCCTGCAGCTTCTTGCTTTCCAAAATGTTATTGACCCCATTTTCCCAGCTATCGGGCTTCACGATTTGCACCTGCGGAGGAAATTCTGCCTTGACCTTTACGGTAGCATACATGCCCACGTTCTCCCCTTCCAGCAGAGCCATGGCAATTTCTTTCCAGCCTGACAGATTTTCAATAACCCAGCCGTTTTTACGGGCTAAATCATCCAAGGCAGGGATTCCTTCTACATCCGTTGCGGTGGTGATAACAGGTACTGCCCCGGTTTTCTCCCCGATGACGGCTGCCAATTCATTGGCCCCACCGAGATGTCCGGACAGCAAAGGCACAACAAACCTCCCTTTCTCGTCCATAACTACGACTGCTGGGTCCTTGACTTTATCCCGTAGCAATGGTGCCACACTCCTAATGACAATGCCTGCCGCCATAATAAATATGAACTGGGAGCATTCATCCCACAGGGAGGCAATAGTCGTCTGTAAACCACCTGCCATGATACAGCAGTCTTCCAAACTCTCCTGATGCCTCTCGGGGACATACAGCCGAGCTGCGGGAAATTCTCTTTTCAACCTTCTGCCTAACTTAACAGCCGTTGCTGTCAGGGCAACGATCGCCATCATGATGATGCTCCCCTATACTCATGAGAGAAATTTTTATCGTAAAGCCTGGAAAGTTCGTATTCATTGCCCAGGAAATATCCGACCAAAATCAGTGCTGTTTTGGTGATCCCAGCTTCTTTCACCTTTGCGGCGATATCCTCCAGCGTACCGGTAACTATTTTTTCGTCAGGCCAGGTAGCTCTTTGCACCACCGCAACCGGGGCTGTTTTTCCATAAGAAGGTGCAAGTTCGGCCACCACATCCTCGATCATCGCGACGCTCAAAAAAATTACCAGTGAAGCCTTGTGGGCCGCCAGACTTGCCAAATCCTGTCTCGGCGGGACAGGTGTCCTTCCTTCGCGTCGTGTGAGAATGACCGTCTGCGCAACACCGGGCAAAGTATATTCTGCCTGCAAAGCGGCCGCGGCCCCTGTAAAGGAACTGACCCCAGGGATAACCTCACAAGCAATACCCTCCTCAGCGAGTCTGTCTATCTGCTCCCGAATAGCGCCGTAAATACTGGGATCTCCGGTGTGCACCCGCACTACCACCTTGCCCTCTTTAACACCCCGCTTCATGACCTCCAAGACCTCTTCCAAAGTCATTACGGCGCTGTTATGTATCTCCGCTCCTTTTTTACATCCCGCCAGGACCTCCGGATTAACGAGTGATCCTGCATAAATAACGATGTCGGCTGCGGCGATCTTTTTTTGTCCCTTAATGGTAATCAGTTCCGGATCTCCCGGTCCGGCCCCCACAAAACACACCTTCATCTTTTCTTCTTCCCTTCCTTCGTTTTAGCCTCATCTTGTGCCCCAGATAATAAATACCGGATTCATCGCCTGCAGGGCTGTTTTCGTCCCTAATTCCCTGCTTTTAGCGATACTCACCATTATCATTTCCACTCTCGCAAAACCCTCTTTCTCAAGAGCTTTCATACCTTCATACATGGTTTCCGGCAGAATGGCGTTAATAACCAGCCTTCCCCCCGGCTTGAGCAATTCCCTGCAGCAGGTCACTATCTCCCTGAGGTTTCCGCCGCTGCCCCCGATAACCGCACAATCCACCTGTGGCAGCCCTTCAAGACAACCTGGGGCTGTTCCCGCTACCACCTCAACATTATCAACGCCGAAGCGCCGGCAATTAGCCTTGATCAATTCTCGGGCCGTAGGCTCCTTTTCTACCGCATAGACCCTGCCGGCATAAGCAAACAATGCACACTCCACAGACAAAGAACCCGTCCCCGCGCCGACATCAAGCACACACGACTCAGCGGTGAGCCGCAGCTTGGAAAGTGTCAGAACGCGGACCTCTTCTTTGGTCATAGGCGTTTTATCCCGCAAAAACTTATCGTCTGCTATCCCCGGCACCACTTTCTTCATCCTATTCACAGTTCAATCCTTTCCCTTGTTATCGCACACCACTGTCGTTGTACACCACCATTACACAGAGTCCGCTGGTCTTTATTCCTGCGCATTCTTCCAGCGTTGCGTTAAAAACCTTTTCATCCGGATAAGAGAGATTCTCCCCTACCAGCACCCTTCTGTCTTTTACACCGTTTTCCGTCAACAACCTGCAGACCTGACCAACCCCCATTTTAGCATCTGTCAGAAAGGCTACCTTGTTTTCCTCCTTGACGGTTCTTACAAGGTCGGCGACTTCACGACCGTGCAGGCTGACAAAGCAAGCATCCTGCCAGGGCAAGACCCCTTTGGCAAAGAGGTACTGCAACGAACTGATCCCCGGATAAACCTCCAACTCACCGGGCTCAAAATACCTCAGCAGGGTCTGCAGGAAACTATAGAAACCCGGGTCACCGGAAACCAAGACCCCTACCTGTTCAACTCGATATATCTCCTGTATTTCTTTCACCACAGCGGAAACATCGCTTTTAATAACAATCTCCCTTTTTCCGACATCCCGAAACAATTCCAGGTTTCTACCGCCCCCGACAAGCACGCTGCACTCCCTCGCCTTTTTTTCGACGATGGGCAACACATAATCAGGACTGCCCGGTCCTACCCCGAGAACATATACTTTCCTACTCACTTACTTTCATCACCTAACTCTTTTATTATCCTGCTTCCCCATTCATCAACTGCCAACAGCCCTCTTGTATTTGAAAAAAGGACCGTTCCCACCTGCATCCTATCACCCACATGACAGCGCGCCCTTTCGCCCGCTTGTTTTACTATCTCCTCGGGCAGCCCCGTGATACCTTTTTCCTCCAAATACTCCAGAGCCCCACCGGTTGTATTCATCTTCAATATCGTCCTGATCGTCTCCTGATTAGCGCCAAAAGCTCCGGCATAGGCTGCCATGGTCTCCATGCGGGCATCGGCAACCTTACTGTGCGTATTAAATAGACCCGCCGCTACCTTGACCAGCTTGCCCAACTCTCCCACCAACAATGCCTTCTCAAAGCCAATACCTGCCGCCTCCCACAGAGCGAACCCAACAAAATTACTCATTTTGATAACATTCTTCTTCAAGCCCAGCTCACTTTGAACAAAAT
This sequence comes from Clostridia bacterium, assembly GCA_018433675.1. Classification (GTDB taxonomy): domain Bacteria; phylum Bacillota; class Peptococcia; order DRI-13; family SM3-B62; genus SM3-B62. The sequence continues at coordinate 29,576 of JAHDQS010000015.1, read as the reverse complement.
TCTCACCATAGTTTCCGAACACCAGGATAATATTCTTTTTCCCCTCCGCCGCCAGTACCTTCATTTCTAAACGCACCGACTCCTGCCAGGCTTCGGCGGACATAGGCTCCACAATCCCCGTTGTTCCCAGGATCGACAGACCCCCCACAATCCCAAGACGAGGGTTAAAAGTTCGAAGGGCCACCCTCTCTCCGCCGGGTATCGACACAACTAAACGTATTCCCTTACCGCAAGGTAAGACCTTTTCGACTTCCCTCTTTATCAATTCCCGAGGCCCGGGATTGATCGCTGCCTGTCCAACTTCAACGGCCAGTCCGGGTTTGGTAACAATTCCCACCCCCGATCCTCCTTCAATACTTATCCCTCCGGCGGTCTCAAACGCCTCTACCCTAACACAAAGACCGTCGGTAACATCTGGATCGTCTCCGGCGTCTTTTTTCACAGCACAGGACACGCCCTCTCCGCTCACCTGTCTGTCAAGCACGGCAAGACGCAAAACCGTACCTTCAGCTACTTCTATCTCGACACTCTCCGGCATCTTGTCCATAAAAAGCATAAGCGCCGCAGCTTTCGCTGCTGCTGCGGCACATGACCCGGTAGTGTATCCTCTTCTCATAATCTTGCCGTTAACTACTCTTGTACCAAGATTCAACGTTCTTCTTCCTCCATCATATACAACAAGGCATTAACTATTGAAGCGGCTACATTGCTGCCTCCCTTTCTCCCACTGGTGAGGATACTCGGTATCGGTTTTTGTGATAACAGATCTTTCGCTTCCGCTGCTCCCACAAAGCCTACCGGCACACCGATGATTGCCGCAGGGTTCGCTTTTCCTTCTTCCATGAGCTCCAGCAGCCTGAAAAGAGCCGTAGGTGCATTCCCGATAACGAATACCCCGTTTTGCTCATCTCTCACCGCCTTTTCCATACAGGACATGGCCCTCGTCCCGCCGTTTCTTTTCGCCTCCTCTGCTACATCCTTATCCTGCATGAAACACCTGACCTCAACACCGTACTGAGCAAGCTTTCTCTTGTTGATACCGGCTTTTGCCATTTGTGTATCAGTCACAATATGTCTTTGTTCTCGAATTGCCGCGATTATTTTCGCAATTGCCTCATTATTGAATCTGAGTATTTTAGCATAATGAAAGTCAGCTGTTGTATGAATTACTCGCTTAATAACCTTAAGCTTTAAAGGTGGTACAGTTACATTCCCCAAAATCCCGGTAATTGTCTGCATACTCTGCTTTTCAATTTCAACAGGATCAGTAAGATATTTTTCCATGTTACTCTCCTTTAAACTATTGTATTGTATCAATTAAATCAATTGTAGAACATCACCTTATATAAATCAACACAAACCGTTTTCTATAGCCCTCAGCACCTTACTGTTGCTTTCCCTATCCTTTACGGCTAAGCGGAAAAAGGTGTCGTCGAGGGAAACGAAACCCTCAGCCTTTCTGATCATAATGTACTCTTTTAACAACCGCTCCGCCAACATCTTTGCATTCCAATCCTTCTTCAGCAGTTTGAGAAGAAAAAAGCTGGCCTGACTTTCATACACCCTTAGACCGTCCAGCTGTGCAAGTCCTTTATACATAAACTCTCTTTCCGAAGTAATCCACTCCCTGCTTCTCGCTTTGAAACCTTCATCTTGCAAAAGGTACGGTCCCAAGAGACTTGCGAGAACATTGACCGTCCACGGCTCCTGCCGAATTTCCATCCTCTTTAATATCCGAGAGCCGGCCAGGCAGTACCCTAAACGGAGACCTGCCAAGGAAAAATACTTGGTAAAGGCCCGCAAAAGGATGAGATTATCAAAACGAGCCAACTCACCTACAACAGTCGCGGCCAAAGGATTATCGGTAAATTCTACAAAGGTTTCATCCAGCAAGACGACGACATCGTTTTTCTTTGCTTCTTCCAATATCTTCAACAGCTCATCCTTGGGTATTAAGTACCCTGTAGGATTATTGGGATTACACAATACCGTCATATCACAGCCGTTTCTGAGGGCTTGTAAAAAGCGCTCGGTATCCAAAGCAAACCCCATATCCTCCTTAAGCTGATAGTATTCCACCTCAGCATTACTGCCCCGCAAAGCCCTTTCGTAATCGGCAAAGGACGGCACCGGAAGAAGCGCTTTTTTTGGTTTTAGAGTACGCACTGCCAGATATATAAGCTCTGTGGCCCCGTTTCCCACCATGATTTGCGCCGCAGGACAACCGGTATATGCGGAAATGGCTTTTTTCAAATCATGATAGTCCCGGTCGGGATAACATCTGATCTCTTCGATATTCTCCAGCAAATAGTCTTTTATGCCCTCCGGCCAAGGCACCGGATTGATATTGGAACTGTAATCAAGAAATTCACCCGGGTCAACCCCTAGTTTTCTGGCATATTCCCTGACATTGCCTCCGTGTACCGCTTTTCCCTCAGTCATTTTTTAGCACATCCTTTTTTCGTTTTCCGGCTACACAATACCGACTAATTTAAACATTATCATATAGAAAAACGCTAAGGCCAAAAAAGCCGTGGTTTCCATAATCCTCACCGCATCCTTGATATCCCGGCGTTCTGCTGCCTTATCGGCCTCGCCCAGATAAGGCTTTTCTACAAGTCTTCCACCGTAAATTGCCCCGCCTCCCAGCCGCAAGCCCAAAGTCCCGGCCATGGCAGCTTCGGGATAACCAGCATTGGGGCTAGCGTGTTTTCTCTTATCCCGGCGTAAAATCTCGTAACCTTTCTTGGCATCCTTCCCCCAAACCGCCCCGGCCAAAGGGAGTAAATACCCGGTAAGCCTGGCCGGGATCCAATTCAAAACGTCGTCAAGCTTAGCCGAAGCCCAGCCAAATTCCGCATATTTCTCATTTTTATAGCCAACCATGGAATCCAAAGTACTGGCGGCCTTATAGGCCATACCCCCAGCAGGACCTCCCAGGAAGATATAAAACAGCGGAGCGACCACCCCATCCGAGGTATTCTCCGCCACCGTTTCCACAGTCGCTTTGATAATTTCTTCCTCATCCATATTATGAGTATCCCTGCCGACGATTCCTGCCAACCGCTTTTTTGCCAGTTCAAGATCGTTTCCCTCTAAGGCCTTGTACACTCCTTCGGCTTCACAAGCCAAGGAACGTATAGCCAGTGCAAAATATATCAAGACAGCGCTGAAAACCAAATACAGCACAGGAGTATAAATCCGTACAGCCTCAAGACTTCCTCTGGCAATACCGTAAGTAACGACAACCGTGGCGGTCGTCAGCACTATCCCACCTGCCCTCAAACCGAGCAACTCCGCAAAAGCACCGCGCAAGATATTCTCTAAGGCGGTAATGAACTTCCCTATTATCCTGACCGGATGGGGAAACCACGCCGGGTCTCCCAACAGTAAATCCAAGACAAAACCAAATACGATCTGCATCTCCATCTTCTCTACCCACCTTGCCTGTTCTTAGCTCATCGCCCTATAGCACTGTAAATCCCTGCCATATCAAGGTTTTCTCGCACCATCCCGGCCAGCCGCTCGTATTCTTCTTCCTTCAACTCCCTCAGCGGCTTAGGAACCGTTTTGATTGGAGCAAGTCCCTTTTGCTCCCTAACCCTGTTCAATATTTTCCTGGTAAAGGCCGTATTGTCAAAAATACCATGAATATATGTGCCGAAGACATTGCCGTCCCCATTGATATAGCCGTCGACGACCTCCGTTTTTCGGCCCAATCTGCTCTTTATTTTAATAAACGGCCTGCTTCCCGATCCTTGGGAACTGACTCCCATATGGATCTCATAGCCCTGCAGAATTTCACCGTCCAAACCCGCCATGGCAGGAATTCCTCCGGCCGTCACGCAGGCCTCGACCTGGGCAGTCGTCTTTTCCTTTAAAAATACAGTCTCCATATCTAAATATCCCAGACCGCACATTTTACCAAGTCCTGACTCGGTGCGATACGGATCCGACAGTTCTCTTCCCAGCATCTGATAACCACCGCAAATCCCTATCAGCAATTTGCCTTTGCGCACATGCTGGGCAAGCTGCTCTTTTAGACCTGAATCCCGCAGATAGCGCAAATCCTCCAGGGTGTTTTTGCTTCCCGGGATAATCAGAACGTCGGGCTCGCCTAGGCTTTCCCCTGTCTTGACATAACGAAGCTTAACATCCTCAAAGTAGCGCAGCACACTGAAATCTGTAAAGTTTGAAATGTAGGGCAAGCGGATTACCGCAACCTCAATCTCCCCTTCTCCCACATCCTCACTGCGGTCGAACTCTTCCGTCACGCTGTCTTCCTCGTCTATATGCAAAGTCATATAGGGGATAACACCGAGAACCGGTACCTCAAGCAATTCCTCCAGCTTCCTTAAACCAGGCTGAAGGATGACCGGATCACCGCGAAACTTGTTGATAATGACCCCCTTAACCCTTTTTTTCTCCTCCTCCCCCAGCAACATCATTGTACCGTAAAGAGAAGCAAAGACCCCTCCCCGGTCAATATCACCAATCAGAATAACAGGAGCATCAGCTATTTCCGCCATTCCCATATTGACAAGGTCATGCTCCCGCAAATTGATTTCTGCCGGGCTTCCGGCCCCTTCAATCACAATAAGATCATAACGGCTTTCCAGCCGGTAATATTTTTCTCTGATCATTTCCCTGAGTTGCGGCTTGAAAGCATGATACTCGGCCGCCGTCATATTCTGATAAACCCGGCCGTTTAAGATAACCTGAGAGGTCTTGTCACCGGTCGGTTTGATCAGAATGGGATTCATTTCCACGGAGGGCAAAATACCGCTTGCTTCCGCCTGCACGACCTGGGCTCTCCCCATCTCGTGCCCTTCTGCGGTAATAAAAGAGTTTAAAGCCATATTCTGCGCTTTAAAAGGAGCTGTGCTGTAGCCATCCTGCCGGAAAATCCGGCACAATGCCGCTGTCAACAGGCTTTTACCCACGGAGGAACCTGTTCCCTGCAGCATGATACATTTCCTGTTCATTTTGCAATCCTTCCTTCTACTCTCACTGTTGATTCCGGCTTTTTACCCTGCCTACGAAATTTTTGGCAAAACTGAGGTTGGAATACAGATGGAAATGAGGATAACCCGCTGTCCCGTTCCCTTTAATATATCCGCACTCCCACTGTCTTTCGACCTCTTTGTTCTTAAGCTTACTGAGCTTAAAGACAGTTCTTTCTTCCCCACCGCTGACCTTGGAATGATGAAACTCATGTATTTTAATAGCATCGCCCTTTTCACCCCATAGGCAGCTGTCCTTCAGCTCCAATTGAGCATAGCCGAACCTTTGCAATCGCTTAGTCATCTGACACGTTCCGCGTAACCAGCCGGTCATAGCAAAACGCTCACCGGTGAAGTCCTCTAACTCCTCCAAGAGATACATCAAACCGCCGCATTCGGCATGGTACGGCATCCCTGCGGCAAGAACCGCCTTGATGCTCTGCTTCATTTTTGTATTGTCTGCCAGTTCCCGGGCAAAAACCTCCGGAAACCCACCACCCAGCCAAAGACCCTTCACCCCTTCGGGTAAAACCTCATCCCGCAAAGGACTGAAGAAAACAGGCTTGACCCCTGCCTCCCGCAAAAGGTCAAGGTTATCCCAATAATAGAAATTGAAAGCCTCATCATATGCCACCGCTATTTCCACCGGTTGTCGATCAACCTCACTGCCTTGCGCGCTCATTGCAGAAAAATCCGTGGCAAAAGATGAAGAAAAGGCTGGAACCGACTTGTCCCAAGCTTTTGCGTGCTTAACGATCTCATCGACCTCAACCGTCTTTTCCACCATCCGCGCCAGCCCGCCTATTTTCTCCTGCAGCAGGGGCATCTCCACACTGGGGATAAGCCCCAAATGCCGACTGGGTAACTCTATCTCCTCATCCTTCGGTAAATATCCAAAGGCCTTCAAACCTGTGTAACTTTCCACTGCCTCCTTCAACAAGAGATAGTGCCTTTCACTGCTCACACGGTTGAAGATAACACCTGTCACATCAAGATTCCCGTCAAATTTCTGATAGCCCTGTACCATTGCCGCCGCACTTACGGACATCCCGGCAGCATCAATGACAAGGATTACCGGTGCCTTGAGTATCTTGGCAATCTGCGCCGTACTCCCTTTATCGCTGCCAACCTCTGCCCCGTCAAACAACCCCATCACACCTTCGATGACAGCAATATCCGCACCGACCATGTTTTTCTGAAATAAATACAGCACAGTCTCTTCATCCAACAACCAGCCGTCCAAGTTCCGCGATTTTCTACCGGTGATAAAGGTGTGATAAGCAGTATCGATATAATCCGGGCCAACCTTGTAGGGCTGTACCTGCATCCTCCCGGAAAGCGCGGCAATAAGACCTAAGGCTGCAGTTGTTTTACCGACTCCGCTCTGTGTGCCGGCGATAACCACCCTAGCCTGATTATGCTTATGCTTCATTGCTGTCTCACCTCTTTTTGGCAATTATTGTGGAAAGGTAGTCAATACCTTCCTCCCCGATACTTTCTAATTCATGGCAGATCCGTTCCTCAGGCAAACCACACCTGCTTACCATCACGGCATCATGGGTATGCCCTGATTTTTTCAACCTTTCCACTATCTGCCGGTAATTTCGATAAGCCTTTAAAATAACAAGATTATCTGCTGTTTCCAGTATCCTCTCCAGGTTTTTTTCATCTGTAACCGCCGGAACAATAGTCAAAACCCCGTCTCCTTCGGCCAGGGTGATCCCGGTCATGGCAGCAATAGCCGCATAAGAAGTAATTCCGGGAATCGTTACGATTTCGTGTCCACAGTCCCGCAAAGTCGTAAAAACATAGCCATAAGTGCTGTATAACATAGGATCCCCCAGGGTGATAAAAGCGACCTTTTTACCTTCTTGCAGATACCCTAATATTTCCCGGCTATTCTCAGTCCAGGCTCCAATAAGAGTCTCCTTTCCTTTAACCATGGGAAAAACCATTTTCACAATATCAGTATGAGAAGACAAATAAGGACGAACCACGGACAATGCCGTGCTTTTTCCCGTTTCTTTAGCTTTAGGTGCTACTACAACATCTGCCGCCTTTAAAGCGTTGACTGCCTTTATTGTTAACAGCTCGGGGTCTCCCGGCCCCACTCCTACCCCATATAGTATACCTGCCATCGTTACCTTATCCTCTCTGCTAGATCTATTAACTCCGGGTAAAACATCCGGGCCAGTTCCTTGACCCCTTTAGAAAAACGAAAGGTAGGACTGGAGATGAGCTTTTCACTTATTGTATAGACCCTTCCCTCTTGCACAGCCTTGATAGCGTGAAAACCCGGCCTTTCCTTAATACCTTCCGCAGTAACACCGGAGTTCATACCACCTACTTGTGCCACATATACATCTATTTCCACAGCCTTTTCCAAAATCCTCTCCGCACCGTAAGCGGCAATAGACGAACCCTCCTGCAGGCCTTCCGCATCGGAAGCAACATTACGACCCCCGGCAAATTTAATGGCCAAGGCCGGCATAGCATCCGAGGTTACGGTCCGATAGTTGTTTTCCGTAGATTCGAAATACACGCCAACCTGTTTATCTACCTTAGCGGTAATGGTCTGTATTGAAAGGATTTCGTTTTCAAACTGCGCCAAAAGTTCTTGGGCCTTTTCCTCTTTGCCCGTCAAAAGGCCCAGCTTTTCAATGTACTGAGTAAATCCGTCAAAGCTTTCGGGATAGAGACTGACAACATTTATTTTTGCTTTCCTCAAAGCCTCGACGAATTCCGGCTTACTGCGCTCGATAAACGGTCTAATCAACACAAGATCAGGTTCGGCGGCAATGACCTTTTCCGGATCGGAACGGTAATCATAAACAGTTTTTTTTGCAACCTGCGGCGGATAATTGTCCGTTTTGTACACGCCGATAATCTCCTGCTCCAAGCCCAATGAAAATAGGTTCTCCGTATGGGCCGAATAAAGTGAGATAATCCTTTGCGCCGGTTCATCCATCTCAATAACAAACCCGGAATCATCGGTGAATTGGATTTTTGCCCGGTCAGTTTCCGTTTCTTGGTTGACAGCCTCACTACCGCAACCGGCAGTAAAAAATAGCATTGCAACCGCAAATATGCAAATCAGCCTTTTCATCTGTCATCTTCCTCCCTTATCAGGGGATTACCGTCCAGGCAATCCTGAATATGATCCACATAAATCTCCTGATATCCGGTATTCTCACCCAAGCCATGTAAATAGGTTTTAACCGTAAACCCTTCCTTCTCCAAAATGGTTTTCCAGGATTCCTCTTCATCCCCCGCCATGTCATTTATAGCGTGATCCCCGGCCACAACCATATATGGCATCAAAATGACCTCCCTGATACCATTGACCCGTAGCTTTTTTATTACTTCAGCAAGACTGGGATAACCCTCCACGGTACCCACAAAGACGTTTGCCAGACTATCGGAGAGCTTCAATTGCAGGCAAGAATAACAGGCATTGGCAAAATGTTCGGTCCCATGCCCCATAAGCACCACCGCCTGATTTTCCCGCAACTTTGGCAATTGCCTTTTTAAAACTTCCACTGCGACATCATAATCTTCAATGGTAGTCAAAACAGGCCTGCCTACGGAGATCTTCTCAAATTGCCCTTCATAAGCCAGCGCAGGTCCCACAATTTTTTCATTGTATTCTTCTCCGGGAATAATATGCAAAGGTTGAATAATAACCTCCGTGAAAGCCTCCTCCTTCATCCTTTTTAAAGCCTCTGCTAAGCTTTCGATGATCACACCGTCCCTCTCACGCAGCTTTGCCCTAATCATATTGGAAGTAAAAGCACGACGCACCTCATATCCCGGAAAACACTCTTTGATTCTGTTTTCGCAGGCTTCAATGGTTATTTGGCAGGTATCGTGATGACTCGTTCCGAAACTCGCCACAACTATCCCCTTCTTGGCCATTATGTTTCATCCTTTCCAAAATCACTTTTTATCTGGGCAGTACCACCAATCCTCTGCTGCCGATTTTTTTCACATTTATCTTAAACAAGGACTTAATAAAAGTCGGCTGCATGACATTTTCCGTCTGTCCCCACTGCACCACCTGCCCGTCCTGCAAAGCAAGGATCATATCGCTGTAAGTATCAGCCATATTCAAATCATGCATGATGGCCACAACCGAAATACCTTCATTCTCCACAAGCTCCTTCAGCAAATCAAGGGATTTGACGGAATAGCAAATATCCATAGCCGAAAAAGCTTCATCAAGAAAGATGACCTCCGGAGTCTGGGCTATGGCCCGAGCCAGAAAAACCCTTTGCCTTTCCCCCGCACTTATCTCCGTAATTAGATGAGAGGCAAACCTTAATGTATCGGTTTTCTTCATGGCCCCGTATACTATTTCCAAATCCTCTTCCTTTAGTTCCCGACCTCTATCCTGAAAAGGATTGCGTCCCATCATAACTACCTCTAAGCAAGTAAAAGGAAAGCGGACAACGGTATCCTGTTTAACAACCGCTATTTTCTTGGCCAGCTCAAGTATCCCGTACTCTTTCAATGGTTTTTCCGCAAAAATGACTTCCCCCATCTTTGGCCTGAAAAGACCGGTCAAGATCCCAAACAACGTCGATTTACCGGAGCCGTTGGGTCCAATAATGGTTACAAAGCTCTTCTTTTTGACGCTGAAATTAACCCCCTGCAACACCCTTTTATTCCCATAAGCAAAGCTCACATCCTCAATTTTGTACACCCTTATCCCTCTCTCGCAAAAGACTTTTTACGGTTTATAAAAATGTAGATAAAGAACGGCCCACCCAGTAACGTAGTGACGACACCGACGGGAACCTCAACATTCAACAAAACCCTGGCCCCTGTATCGGCTAACAGCAGTAGCCCCCCCCCAAAAAGTGCGGAAAGGGGCAGCAGAACACGGTTATCGGAGCCAACCATAAAACGAAGCAAATGAGGAACTATCAAGCCTACAAAACCGATAATCCCACTGACGGAAACACAGACAGCCGTTATCAGCGAGCCACACACCAACAAGATCCGGCGCAACCTCTGGGTATCAACCCCTAAAGATCTGGCCTCCTGCTCACCCAAACACATGATATTTAAATCTCCGGCATAATAAATGCAGATCCCAATGCAAGCCAAGATTACAGGAAATCCCAAGGTAACATCCTCCCAACCCCGTGCCACCAGACTGCCCATCAGCCAGCCGATAATTGCTGATACCTCTTCACCCGCGATGCTTTTGATCATACTGATGGCGGCCGAAAGAATAGTACTCACGATAATACCTGCAATAACCAAATTAGAAGTGCTTAAGTTTCCTTGCGCTCGGGCCACAAGAACCACAAGTCCTAAAGTCAGGAAGGCTCCGACAAATGCCGCCAGAGTCACCGGAACAAAGTAATACGGCAGAAAAATATTAATATAAATGGCTAGAGAAGCCCCAAAAGCCGCTCCGGACGAGACTCCCATGGTATATGAATCCGCCAGAGGATTCATTAAAAGGGACTGAAAGACTGCACCTGAAACCGCCAGTCCACTCCCGACCAGCACTGCAATCAGTATTCGCGGAAAACGGATATCCCAAATTATAGCTGTTTGCGCTTCTGTCAATTCTTGAAAAAATGAATTGTTTCCACTGATTTTCCCAAGCACTACCCTTATTATTTGTCCGACATCAATTTCCGCTTTGCCCTGACTCAGTGAAAACAGTATTAGAGAAAAAAGCAGAGCAAGCAATGCCACAGTCATAATCTTTACTCTATGGTTCTTGTAATCTATGATTTGTTTTAAAGTCTTCTGCATTGATTTCACCAATCTTTTCTTGTTGTACAAATAAGAACCCCACCCGACATCGCAATCAAAGATTGCTGTCGGGTCCCGGGAACCTTGTTGTATTCACAATAATAAAGTCCCCCAGTTTTTTACTGAGAGACTTTTCCCATCTGAAAGAATCCCGTGCCTTCCGCTCCCCCACGATGCACTTTATCCTACAGGCAGGTCTCCTGACTCGCAGTTCATCCTCCTCTTCTGCCTTCCCATGCTGACGCACAGTGGCTTTTCAACCGAAGATTCGTCACCGCTTACAGTGGTGGGTCCGTACCGGATTTTAACCGGTTTCCCTATTCTCTCATTAATAAGCGTACAATAAGAGCACCTGTAAGTCCGCTATTCAATTGTATTGATAATAACTTCCTTTACTATCCTATATGACATTCTAATATATTGCCGGTATTTCTTCAATCATTTATTTTCACGCATTTTTTTATACTTATATGATTGTTAAAACAGAATTCTGTCGCGGTACACATAAACATTCATCACTAACCCCAATGCAATCATATTCGCTAACAGCGCATTCCCCCCGTAGCTGACAAACGGCAGAGGAATCCCTGTGATAGGCATTATTCCTATCGCCATGCCAATATTTTGCAAAACATGAAAAGCAAACATAGAAATCACACCGATAACTATTAAGGAACCAAAGGGATCTTTAGCTTTCATGGCAATCTTAATTCCCCTATATAACAGTAAAAAGAAAAGGAGAAGCATCAAGGTTGAACCTATAAACCCAAATTCTTCGGCCAGTACACTGAAAATGAAATCAGTCCACTGCTCCGGCAAAAAATTGCCTCCGCTTTGGGATCCCATCATCCAGCCTTTACCCAAAAGCCCGCCGGAACCCACTGCAATCTGCGACTGAATCACGTTCCATCCCCAACCCCGGGGATCTATCATGGGGTCAACAAACACTATCAATCTCATAAGCTGATACTCTTTTAACGGCAACCATAAACCCCAGGTGTAATGGGCATAAATAGCCAGTACCACCAGACCTATACCCCCGGCAAACAGCGAGGTCAATAAAAGCGGCGATGCCCCTGCTGCCAACATCATTCCAAACATTATCGCCACATAGACCAAACCTGTACCCAAATCGGGCTGCATCATAATCAACAATAACGGAATCCCCACATAAATAAACACGGGAATAAAGCTCCTAAACGTATTGAGTTTCCCAATCCTGGGAGCAAGAAACTGTGCCATACCGATAATCAACAGAGTCTTAACGACCTCAGCCGGCTGAAAACCAAGCGGACCGATATAGATCCAGGCTTGAGCTCCTTTCGTCTCCGTCCCTAAAAAGAGAACCGCCAATAGAAGCAAAAGATTTAAGATATATATGTGAGTAGCATACTTAGCCAATTTACTGTAATCAACAGTCAGAACTAAAAAAAATGCTATTGCCCCTACTCCCGTCCAAAGCAACTGGCGCTGAACAAAATCAACACCAAACCTTTCACCGGCATTGTGGGAGGCACTTGCTAAAACAAAGAAGCCCATCACAAGAATGAGCGCCACATCTAATAAGAGCAAAGGATCTATGCTTTTTAATACCTTAGAAATTCTCATGTGCAAACCCTCCGCCCTAATTATACCTCATCAAGACATATCCGAGAAGTACAAGTTCGTGTCTTTAGGGCGGAAAAATGCACAGCTATTTTCTCCCATTTCATTCTAGTTTGAAATCCTGTTTATTTTAATAATGGGAATACTGGCCGTAAGAGCTACGGACTTATCGTCCGAATTGAGTGTTACCTCTGTTCCGCGCCGGTCAATATCCATGTAATTGGATATTACCTTTAACATATCCTCCTTGAGTGCCTCAAGAAGCTGAGGAGAAATGCTCGTCCGATCATGTACAAGCACCAGACGAAGCCTTTCCTTCGCGATATTCTTACTGTGCTCGCTACCTCTTCCTAAAACTTTCCCAAACAAATCCATTACACGACCCCCTTTCCCTTTTAGGCCTTAAACCCCAAGAGTTTCCTCAATTTACCCATGATACCATTGCTGGTCTCTAAAGAAATCAGTGGAACCTGCTCGCCGGTTATTCTTTTGGCAATATTGCGGTAGGCTTGACCCGCAAGGGAGTTGGCATCGAGCACAGCCGGCTCTCCCCTGTTTGTGGACACCACGATGTGCTCATCTTCCGGTACAACTCCGGCTAACTCTATAGCAAGAATGTCTATCATATCGTTGATATCCATCATATCGCCCTTCTTAACCATATCGGGTCTGATTCTGTTTATCACCAGTTGAGGATTCCTCAGTTCCGCGGCCTCTAAAAGACCTACTATTCTGTCGGCGTCGCGAACTGCGGCCACCTCCGGAGTCGTTACAACTATAGCCTTTTCTGCTCCTGCAATGGCATTTTTAAAACCCTGCTCAATCCCTGCCGGACAGTCTATTATCACATAATCGTACTCTTCCTTGAGCTTTTGGCTCAATTCTTTCATCTGCTCGGTGCTTACGGCAGATTTGTCTTTAGTCTGCGCCGCCGGAAGAAGCACCAGGTGTTCGAACCGCTTGTCCTTAATCAAGGCTTGCTTGAGCCTGCAGTTACCTTGCGCTACATCGACAAGATCGTACACTATCCTGTTCTCCAGACCAAGGACCACATCAAGGTTTCTCAAGCCAATATCGGTGTCCATCAGAACGACCTTGTAACCCATAGAAGCCAGGGCAGTACCAATATTTGCGGTTGTAGTAGTCTTGCCTACGCCCCCCTTGCCGGAGGTTATTACAATAACTTCTCCCATTAATCAATTCCTCCTGTTAATTTCTATGTAATTTCCTATCTTTTTCATATCCCGGACTATAACGGCGCCTTCGCAAATGTGGGCAATTTCAGGTCCGGTAGGCTCTTCATCCGGTGCCCTGGTGATATAATTGGCAATTCGCAATTGAGTTGGTTGCAGCCTTATCGCCCCTACCCAAGCCCTCTCATCGCCCGCAGCTCCCGCATGAACTGTTCCGCTTAATTTCCCCATCACCAAAACATATCCGGAGGCAGAAACCTCAGAACCGGGCTTGGTATCCCCGAAGACAATCACGTTTCCTGCGAAAGAAACGTCCTGCCCGGAGCGAATATTTCTTCTGACAATCAAGGTCGGCAAATCGCTTACCTCATCAATACTCCGTTTGCTTCCTTCTTCGTCTCGGGACGATATCCGCATCTGCCGGTGTTGTCCTTTCCCTTCGCCTGTTCTAATCGCTTTAACCTTTAACCCGTTCTCCTGAAACAGCCGCCAAAGAGAACCCACCTGTTCCGGCGTAAGGACACGCCCTTCGGCTTCAAAAACAACGCCGGCGCCTGCAAAGAAGGATTTTCCTTTACCCTCCAAACGCTCCTTGAGGGTATCAAAGATATCTTCCCATTCTGCTTCGTCATTGCAGCGGACAACTAATCCTTCCTTATTTCCTTTAAATACCACAACATCGTTTGTCATATCCGATACCAATCCCTCCAGGTGTACTGCATACTTAATCTAAGTTCGCTGTTTATAAAAAAAAACCTGCAAAAAAAAGGGGCTTTTTTCCTTACCCCTTAATCAACTATCTCATGTTCTACTTCCGACAATTCCAAAATGGATTTTTCTTGTCCGATGCCGAAATACTGTTCCATGAGAGCTTTGGCAATATATCCGGCAGAGCCTCCTCCGCTGTATCCGTGCTCAACTACTCCGGCAAAAGCGATTTGCGGATCATCGGCAGGCGCAAAAGCAACAAACAATCCGTCATAATCATCTTTCTCATAGTCCGCCCTTCCTGTTTGAGCCGTACCGGTCTTGGCACCTACCTTTATTTCCTCAGGGAAACCACTGAAAAGAAAGTATGCCGTACCTCCCGGCTCAGTTACTGCCTGCATACCTCTTTGGACCTCCCTTATTGTATCCGCAGAAATAGATGTTTCCAGCACAAGCTCCGGCTCATATTGCTTTAAGACCTCTCCTTCATAAGAAATAATCCTATCGACGATATAAGGTTTGTACCGGGTGCCGCCATTGGCAATAGTAGACACATAATTAGCCAATTGAATAATCGAATACTGATTGTACCCCTGCCCAATGCCTGTATTGTAGGTATCCCACGTGTGCCACTTGGTATAATGATTTAATTGTATATTTCTTTCTTGCTCCCAAACATTTATTTTACCTTTAAGCTCACGTTCCAATCTCTTTTTCTCATTCTCATCAGCGGCCGCCTCAATGTCTTTTTGATACTCATCCTCGAGACCCATGATTTTTTCATCTATCTGCTTATTTATACGATCCGCTCTGGCACCAAACTCCTTTTCCTGCCACTCCAAATGGGGTAAAAGGCCGGAACTCTCGTAAGGAAGATCGATTCCTGTTCTTTGACCCAGCCCCAGCTCTGTCCCAATTCTGCCAATGGCCTCAATACCGCTGCGCGCAGCCATTTCCTGAAAATATACATTGCAGGATTTGGCAAGAGCCGAATAAAGATTAACCGGACCATGCACGTCCCAGCATTTGATATATGGAGACTCCCAATACCTACCTGTACAGGTTATATACTCGTCAGGCAAAACTACACCGGACTCCAAAGCGGCAATAGCCGTCACCATCTTAAAGGTCGAACCCGGCACATAAGCACCCTGTAGTGCCCTGTTCCTGAGAGCCGGAGGATCGTTGCGAAAATAATAATCCGCCTGTTCCTGGGAGAGTGGCTTGCCGTTGAATTCTGTCGGATTAAGCTCCGGCCGGCTTGTCATCGCTAACACTTTACCGGTTTTAACATCCAACAACACGGCTGCTCCTGCCTGGGCTTTTGGGTGATCTTTTTGTACCTTTTCCAACACTTCATCGAAGCTCTTTTCCATGACACGTTGTAATTCAAGGTCAATCGTTAAGATCAAATCGTTTCCGGGGATAGCCGGAATTGTCTGGACCTCTCTAACCGGACGATTCAAAGCTGTCACTTCCACCTGGCGATATCCGTTTTCTCCACGCAGATCATGCTCATACACCTTTTCGATACCCGTCTTGCCCACCAAATCAGCCATACCGTAGTCTTCAAAACCCGGCTCCTCCAATTCTTCCTTAATGGAGTGCACATAACCTAAAAGGTGTCCCGCCAACGTTTCATGCGGGTATGAACGCTGCGGCTGAGCAATTATACTAACCCCTGGCAGTTCTCTCCGCCTTTCCTCAAACACCGTAACCAACTCAATAGGGATATCTCTCTTAATGATTACCGGCTCGTATAACCGTCCACTCTGAGATTTGATCATATCCTGAACTTGCTCATAAGTAATTTCCGGATCATCTAATATCTCTACCAAGCTGTTAACAACTTCATCCGAATTTATTTGGGAAGTTCCGTCCTTATCACCCATCCCCATATAATCCAAACACAAATTAAAGACGGGCCTGTTGGTGGCAAGCACCTGCCCGTTGCGGTCAAGAATTTCACCCCTTGGGGCCGTTTCCGGAAGCCACCTCATAATGTTTGAAACTGCCTTTGTACGGTATAACTCAGTCTTAATAATTTGCAACCAAGCTACCCGGACAAACATTACCAAAAATATGGCAACTATCACCCATGTGTAAGTTTTTAAGGTTTTTTCCAGAATAAGTTTGGATTTCCTTACCTCCATTAGTCTCTCCTCTTCATCCGAAGCAATCTCCTTTTAAGAAAGCTTTCCCAAAAACGAAATTTCAGGCTCCGCGTCGTTATCTTTCATATTCCAAAAGAAAAAACGAGAATACGTAAAAGGAACCAGACACATGTTGTATATCGCTAAAGGCAAAGCCTTCCAAAGCCATAATTCCAGAGTCCAATCTAAGCCCATCATTTTACCCAACACCATATACACAAACTGATTAAAAATCGTGCCGATAAAGAGACTGACAATAGGCACTAAAAGGTTCTCACTAAATGTCCGGCCTGCCATCCAACCGACAAATAAGCCGGTGGCCCCTTTCGCCAGGGCGTTCATACCAATAAAACGACCCAGGCAGATATCTTCCAACAACCCCAATGAAAAACCAAGTATGCCGCCTTTTCCCACGCCTTGTAAAATGCTGAAATAAACAACCAGTACCAAAACTATATCCGGCGTCACACCGGCAATAGCAAAATGAGTAAACAGTGTCGATTGCAGCAATAGTCCCAATAAGGCAAGCAAAAACAAAACGAAATAATTCATTGGGCTACATCTCCCGCAAAATCAGTCTCAGACAACATCACCTTTTTAATAATAAAGACCTCCTCCAAACGAGCGAAATCCACAAAAGGCTTAACCAAAGCCGTTTTCATCAACCCGTTCGGCTCTAGAATAACTTCAGCAACCGTTCCGACTCGTATCCCTTTCGGATAGAACTCTCCCAAGCCGGAGGTTACAACCGTCTGACCTAAATCGATTTCTACATCGTGGGGCAGATCGATCATCCTCAAGTAATCACTCCGACCCGTTCCCTCTATTACACCCGGTGTAACCCGGGTTTCAAAGATCCTGCTTCCCACAGCCGCCTCACTGTCAAGCAGCATCAATATTTCAGCGGTATTCTTACTTACCCCCGTGACAATTCCTACCAAACCATCGTGGTTAACAACAGGCATATTTATTGCGATTCCATCGGCAGTACCCTTGTTTACCAACAGCGTTTTATACCAGTTGCCCGGGTCACGGGCAATCACTCCGGCCAGTACGAGCTCGTAATTTTCCTCCTTTTGCTCCTTGTAGGCCAATAATTCCTTGAGTCGTTCATTCTCCTGGGCCTCTGCCTGTAACCTGTATACCTCTTCTTGCAGAACTGCCAGGCTTTGTGCCATCTCGTTGTTTTCCTCACGTAAAACCTTATTATCGGTAAAATAAGCGAAAAAGTCGTTCACCCCTTTGCCGATATTTGTGACACCTGCCTGAGCAGGGGCAATTACTTCCCGAACAACGCGTGAAACAGGAAAAAGGGCGGTATTATCCCACCTTGTCAGGCTCATAACCTTCATCATTATTAAAATAAACAAAACAAACGACACAGCAATAATGACCTTTTTCTTTGTGGCCATTGGCACCCACCTAACTAATCCTTCTATTAACTACCATCAACCTCTTCAAGGTATTGATATTCTCCAAAGCTTTTCCTGACCCGCAAGCCACTGATGTAAGGGGTTGGTCGGCCATATGGACGGGCATGCCCGTTTCCCTGCTCACCAGCATGTCCATCCCCTGCAGCAGAGAACCTCCGCCTGTCATCATAATGCCACGGTCCATAATATCAGCCGCCAGTTCCGGTGGTGTTTTTTCCAAACATACCTTGATGGCCTCAATAATCGACATCACCGGTTCTGAAAGCGCAGCGCAAATTTCCTTGACACCAACCTCGAGTACTTTTGGCAGACCTGAGACCAAATCACGACCTTTGACCTGGTATTTCCTTTCTTCAGTCTGCTCAAGCGCCGAGCCTATTTCAATTTTGATGTCCTCTGCCGTTCTTTCGCCGATCAGTAAATTGTAGGTACGCTTAATATGATTTACGATGGCTTCATCCATCTCATCGCCGCCGATTCTGATACTTTTGTTGGTAACGATACCCCCTAAAGAAATAACCGCCACATCCGTCGTTCCTCCTCCGATATCAACGATCATATTACCGGTAGGCTCATGTATCGGCAGTCCTGCCCCAATAGCGGCAGCCATCGGTTCTTCTATCAAATAAGCTTCCTTGGCACCTGATTGGATCGCCGCTTCTTTCACCGCACGTTCCTCAACAGTGGTGACTCCTGCCGGAACGCACACCACGACACGGGGACGGTTGAAATAATTTATATTTGTATTTAAAGCCTTTCGCATAAAATAGCGCAACATGGTATGTGTCACATCAAAATCAGCGATAACACCGTCCCTCATCGGACGAATAGCCGTGATATTGCCGGGAGTCCTGCCAATCATCTTTTTCGCTTCATCGCCCACAGCCAAAACAGTTCCGACATCCTTTTGAATTGCTACAACAGAAGGTTCTGTCAATACTACGCCTTTTCCTTTAATGTAGACGAGGGTATTTGCCGTACCCAGGTCTATTCCTAAATCTCTACTAAAAAACATGGTGTTCTGTTTCCCCTTCCTGATTATGGAATTACGCTATTAGTTTTTCCTACATATAGCCTTTTTCTTTCATACTTAAGAATTTATTTTGACCGATAATGACATGATCTACAATCTCGATGCCAAGAAGGTTCCCGGCTTCGTACAGCCGCCAAGTGACCTTAATATCCTCTTGACTGGGTTTTGTATCGCCACTGGGATGATTGTGCACAAGGATCAAACTCGCAGCACTCCTTTTCACAGACGGCTTGAACACCTCGCGGGGATGAACCAATGACGCATTGAGGCTTCCCACTGAAATCGTGTCAATGGCCATAACCTGATTCTTGGTGTTTAAATTGATAGCCCTGAAGTGTTCTCGGTCTAAATATGCCATTTCACCCATAACCAGCTTGGCAACATCGTTGGGATCTTTGATTATTGGTAATAATCCCAAACTCTGCCTGGCCAAACGCCGGCTCAATTCCACAGCTGCCTTCAATTGGGCCGCTTTCGCAAGACCCATCCCCTTCTTACATTTAAGCTCTTCAACACTGATTTGGGTGAGGTTTTTTAAGCCTCCGTCTTGTAAAACGTCATTTGCCAGCTCCAGAGCAGATTTCTCCTTCGTACCGGTTCGCAGCAGTATTGCCAGCAATTCCTGATCCGACAAGCTCTCCGCTCCATAGTACAGGATTTTTTCCCTGGGCCTTATTTCTTCTGGGTAATCCTTAATGGAAATATGACCACCATCCTTTTTCACTCATTTTCCACCGGCCCCCAGTACGTTTATTCCACAGCGTCGCAAAAGCAGCATCGTCTTCACCAGAGGAAGCCCTACCACATTGTAATAACAACCCTCGATCTTTTCAACCAGCAAGGCACCCAGGCCTTGAATTCCATAGGCCCCGGCCTTATCAAAGGGCTCACCGCTGGCAACATAGGTGGTTATTTCCTGCTCAGTCAAATCGCGAAAATGAACACGGGTAATCTCAACATCCCGATACATAGCAACACCTTTCTTGTCTGTACGCAGCCCGTTGATCGTACATACCCCGGTCATCACCTCGTGAACACCGCCTGCCAGCATTCTCAGCATTTCAAGGGCTTCTTCACTGTCAACAGGCTTTCCCAGTGCTCGCCCCTTGCAGACAACAACGGTATCAGCCGCGAGGGTGACCTCGTCCTTTTCGGCAGAAACAGCCAAAGCTTTGTTCTCTGCCAAAGTCTTGACCCATTCCGACCACGGGGGAATCGGCACCCCTTCTTCAATCTCAGCGGGGGATACTCGAAAGGAAAGCCCGATTTTTTTTAAAAGTTCGGCCCTACGAGGTGAAGATGAAGCCAAAATAACTTTCATGCCGGCACCTCCTAATCCGTTCCTGCCATTATTATAGCCTGAAGTAAACAAATAAAGCCACCAGAAAACCCACAATACCGGCCACGTTCAAACTCATCTGCAAGCCAAACGTCAGCTTAATGACCACAAGGTCAAGTGCCGTCGGAGCCAAACCAATAGTCGGGAACCCTTGTCGCAGAATCGGCAGATACTCTCCAAAGGCCGATCCCAACAGGCTTCCGATCAAGCCCCCGATAACCAGCAATGCCAATAGCAGCCAGAGACTTTTCTTTGCACTATATGCTCTCAATGTCAATGCCCCCTTTGAAGCAAGTTCAAAATCCAACGACAATTCGTCATACTCCATCTTACCACCCGGGTGCAAAGCAGACAAGCAGGTTATGATGTTAATTGCTGGCAAGTAAAATTGCTGATATTACTAATTTCCCAACTGCAATTGGTTTTCCCTTTCCGAAAGATAATCTTTTAACCAAGAAAGCACTTCCGGGTGATCAAGAGAAGTATCCTCTAAGACATCCCTTATTTCTTTTGTGCTGAAAATAAAATCTTTCTTGTCCACACTATGGCTATATAAAAAATCCACTTCCGGGTAACCGGCTACAAGGGCAATGAGAGTAGCGACCATATCCCCCAACGGAACCCTATCAATATGACTATGTTGAAACACAGCCTTTACGACTGTGCCCTTGTTGGGAACGGAATCAATCGTCAGTTCACCGCCACAGGCTTCGGCATTGGCTTGCAGCATAGACAACCCTAACCCTACCTTTCGCGTAGTTCTTGTCGTGTAAAAGGGATCAAGAACCTTTTTGAGTTTTTCTTCATCCATACCACAACCGTTATCCTCAATTATCAGTTCCAAAACGTCATCATCTAAGTCTTCCTTTACAGAAATAGTTACATTCGCGGCACCTGCGGCCAATGAGTTTTGAACAATATCAAGAATGTGAAGCGATATTTCCCGCATAGCTCTCCCCCATAGTTCTAACCCAAATTTTTTATTGAACGTCCTTCTACTCCCCGCAACGCCATTGCTATTTCCTCCAAAGAGCAATCCTCCATGCGGGCCAAAGTAGACGGTCGGCGCATGTCATGCAAATAATGGGCATCCGAGGAAATGAGATAAGGCAATGATATCTCTTCCAGCCGCTTTAACTGCTCCGGATTTCTGGGTAAATGCGGCGTTAATTCTACCGCATCAAGACCAAGCCCTTCGGGAATGGTCCCAAGATGGCCCCAAAGGCTAAAGGCTTGTCGGTCGATATGGGCAGCAATGCAAAGCCCGTCCAATTCGTGGACTCCTTCCACGGCTTTTTCCAAGGTAATATCAGCACCTATCAGCAACATGCGGTCACTTTCACCTATAAACTCTCCCTCTTGATCGACTATTATCTGGTCGCCAAAGCTTTCCCTTTTATTTTTAAGCCCCGGCAGTTTACTGTAGACGTATTCCTGCCAACCCGCAGCCTTTTCGGCTACAGAAAAAATACAAACCAAATGAACATCCTCAATGGTCTGCAGCTCCATTCCCGGAAAAACGCGAACCCCTAACTCTTTACCCTTTTTTATGAACGGGATAACGTTTTCCGAGGTATTATGATCGGTTATGGCCAGGGCATCGATTCCTAATTCAAGTGCTCGTTTTAAAACCTGCGGAGGAGTCATCGCATAATCGCCGCAAGGCGATAGTACGGTATGAACGTGCAAATCCAAGGCCCATTCCCTCATTACTCTGTCCTACCCAAACCAAGTGAGTACATAACACAAGCCACCTCGTAAGCACTCTTTTTTGTGGCGAGCAAAGCAATTCCCTCCTCCTGGGCCTTTTCAATCGTTTCCGGCTGGGGAACATGCCCCTCCACGATAACTATACCCGCCATATTCAAAAGATGAGCCACCGCAACAACATTACGATGAGTTTGTACCGTCAGCCAAATATCCCCTTCCCTTGCTTTGGCCATAACGTTGCTCAGCAAATCACCGATATAACAGCCCTTAACATCAGACTCACCGGCAGTTACCAAGGGTTGCAATTCTATCTCCGCTATAATCTTTGCTAATTCCATCAGCATCACCGGCCTTATTATTCTTCTCAATCTGTGAAATCAATCGCAAATATCTCCGTCGACCCCCGCCGCATACAGCAAACCACAAGATTTGAACATGGGATAGGATGTAGACAAGATGGGAATTTCTTTCTTTTCGGCCAGCTCGATCATTTCCGGGGAAGGCACCTTTCCCCTCACAAACACAATTCCTGCCAAATCCAGCATTTCTGCGGTACGAATTACCTGCGGATGCACCAGGCCTGTCAACAGCAACACCTGTTCTTTAGTAAAGGCCAGTACATCACTGAGCAAATCAGCACCGCAAGCCGCCTTTACTTCACACTTCGAAAGGTCGCACACGGTATGCAAATCAGCCCTCAACAATTCCTTAACCTCTAATAATGTCATTCCATCCACTCCAGTCATTATTCTATGTTCCCTAATACGCAACCACAAAAACTATCTGGCGGAACTTTTTTCAATATTTACTATTTGTTAAGACACATGTTGAATGTTAATATCTCCATATTTACGGCCAGATCAACGTTCCTTATTTCCACATGTTCAGGAACAGAAAGCGCCCGGGGAGCAAAATTCAAGATAGCCTCGACCCCGGCGTCAACTACCCATGTAACCACCTCTTGGGCGTAGGGAGCCGGCACGGCAATCACACAGATGCGAACTGCGTTATCCTCCACAAATTCCTTAATCTGCGAAATTGGATATACTTCTATTTCACCGATCCTTCGTCCTATTTTCTCCGGGTCATTATCAAACATTCCCAACACCCGAAAACCTCTTTCTTGAAACCCTTTATACTGCGAAAGAGCAGAGCCCAGATTCCCGGCACCAACTATAACAACACTCCAATTTGAATTAAGACCTAATATTTTCATTATATGGGAGTTTAGTTCCTTGACATTATAACCTACACCACGCGTCCCGAATTCCCCGAAATATGCCAAATCCTTTCTCACCTGTGCGGAAGAACCGTTAACACCCCTAGCGATGTCCACAGAAGAAATGGTTGTAATATTGTTTATTTCCAGCTGCTTCAGATAACGAGAGTACACCGAAAGCCTAATTATTGTTGCTTCTGGTATTTTATGAGATTTCAAGAGTAACCCCCCTTAGTGAAAATTATAACATATCCTGGTAACACAGTACAGAATATCTTACTTAAACCAAAAACAAACCAAAAATATCTCAATTTGTGTCAGAAAGAAAACGCTCATATTCCTCCGCAAGAGCAAGGGCCCGCTGCTGGCTCAACAGCAAGCTTCCGTCACTCCATCCGTTGTTTAATTCCTGTAAGCTTTGAGCCCATTCTTCGCAATACTCCGCAAGCCTATTGATAGTTTCCCTGCGCAGGTCCTCACTTGCTAACCCACTACCGATGGCACGCCCTTTTGCCACCATAGTACCGAGTTCCTGCGCCAGCACAGCAAACTTGGGTTTAAAGTCCGCCAGGCCCTCTTCCTTAACAGAAATCCCGTTATATAGCAACAATCCCTTGTGTAAGCTTACACTCAGTTTTGCAAGAAAAGGGGCAATCTCTTCCGCCGCTTTTTTATCGCCGGCATCAAATTTGAAGAACACCTCATTAACTCCAACCCTGATCACCGAAGCTTCACAGCCAAGAGCTCTGATTCTTCCCTGTAGCAGAGCTAAGTTTTCCTCGTTGTTTAAAAAACCAACCATTACACACCAGGGAGGCTTCCCTGCAACAACAGCAGGTATTCCCTCCCGGGCAAGAGCATTGCCTAATTCCAAGGATTTTTCATAGTCCTCGCAACCCGCCTTGATCGTATAATAATAAAACTGTTCCAGCCTTAGAACCTTCCTCGCCGCTGTCTGTCTTCCGTTCACCACAATTCCAGCCGAGTTTTTGTTTTCTGCTCCCGCCATCTTGTTCAGGAGATATCTGCCCAAAACCTGTCCACAGCATAAAGAGGTAAACAGCATCACAGCCATCAACGCAATTACCGTTACTGTCCTTTTTTTCTTCCGATAGATTATTCTCAAAAAGAACACCCCGCTTTCACTCTACAGCTTATGCAGAATAAAACGGGGTTTAGAACCATCAGCCTTTTTGGGTATTTAACAGGAAACTCCTGGCCTCGCCAATCAGGTACAGGGAACCGGTCACAAGCACCATATCCCCCGGTTCAGCCTCCTGACAAGCACCCTTCAACGCTAAGGACAATTCTTCTGCCACCTTAACCTTATCTTTTTCTCCACTGAAAAACCCTGCTAATTCCCGCCACTCACCTGCCCTGGGCGAAAGTGGTTTTGTTATGTAAACGCTGTCCACCAACGGATCAAGCAAAGCGGCAGCCTTGCTTCTATCCTTATCCGCCAACATGCCAATAACCAAAATGACCTTTCTGACACCCTTTTTCCTTTTTTCGAGCCATTGAGCCAGCATCTCCATCCCGGCGGGATTGTGGGCACCGTCGATTATCACCACAGGGGCGGTAGAAATGAGCTCAAGACGACCTGGCCAAACGACCTTGGCTAAACCTTTTTTGATTTGCTCCCTGCTTACCCTAAATCCCTTTTCTGTCAGAATCTCCAGGGAAAGTATGGCCGTAGCGGCATTGATGATTTGATGGTCACCCCATAAAGAGAGGCTTATTTCACCGTAGTCGCACCTCTGAGTAGTGGCTGAAAATACCTGCCCCCTGTCCGTCTCAGATATTGCCCGCCAGCATACTTCTTTGGACACCTCATAAAGGGATGCCTTTAATTCACGTGCTCTTGCCCTCAGCACGGACAAAACCTTTTCCTCCGTACTGGCTGTTACCACGGGGCATCTTTCTTTAATAATACCGCTTTTCTTTTCCGCAATCTCTTCGAGAGTCGAACCCAAATAATCCTCGTGTTCCATGCTTACATTGGTAACCACAGACAACAAGGGCTTTTTGACAACATTAGTCGAATCTATATCCCCGCCCAGGCCTACTTCTAAAAGAAGGATATCCACCTTTTGACGGTAGAAATACAAAAATGCCAGCGCGGT
This sequence comes from Clostridia bacterium, assembly GCA_018433675.1. Classification (GTDB taxonomy): domain Bacteria; phylum Bacillota; class Peptococcia; order DRI-13; family SM3-B62; genus SM3-B62. Next base: position 4,285 of record JAHDQS010000015.1, on the reverse strand, counting down.
CAGTACCTCGAACTGAGTAGGTGCCTCCCCGGATTTTCTTTTCACCTCTGCAAAGACAGCAATAAGCTCCTTTACCAAGGCTGCAAAATCCTCTGGGGATATCTTCTTTCCGTTTATCACATACCTTTCGGTATAAGAAACAAGGTGCGGGGACGTATAAGTCCCCACACGATAACCGGCTTTTTGTAAAACTGCGGCAAGCATGGCTGCAGTCGAACCCTTGCCATTAGTCCCGCCAATATGAACAACCTGCAGTTTGTCCTGGGGATTATCCAGCAAATCAAGCATTGCCGTAATCCTTTCCAAACCCAGATTAATACCGAACCTCGTTAATTCTTCAACGACCTCTAAGGCCTTATCATAATCCATGCCGTTCACCTCAATACCGGTCAATCATCCTAAAGAAGCCATTCTCTCCTCTACCGCTTCTTTTTTCATGCGATAATCGCCGAGTTTGGCCTTTTCCTTCTCCACTACCTCTGGGGGCGCCTTGGAAATAAAACCTTGGTTATTCAGTTTCCCTTCCAGGCGCTTGATTTCTTTATTAAGATTATCCGCTTCCTTTTTAAGCCTGGCCCTTTCCTTCTCAATATCGACAAGCCCTTTGAGCAGTAGATAAACCTCCACGCCGCTGACGATTGCGGCCACAGCTTGCTCTGGTTTCTCATTTGCCGTTATCATAATGGTCGGTTCGGAAACCGAGGCCAAATTACAGATGTACTCCTTACCGTTTTGCAGCGTCCCCATGATTCCTTCATTTTGCGCCATGAGGACTACTTCTGCCTTTTTACCGGGTGGGACCTGCATCTCGCTTCTCAGATTACGGATACCCCTGATCACATCCATAATAACTGTCATTTGCTCCTCAACCGTATCATCCGTCTCTTTTTCATTTCTCTGGGGCCATGCAGCCAGCATCACTGTCTCACCCTGATGAGGCAACTTCTGCCATATCTCCTCGGTGATAAAGGGCATAAAGGGATGCAGGAGTTCCATGGAAGTCCTTAATGCGTAGGCCAGATAGTATTGAGCCGTCTTCTTGCTTTCTATGCTTTCCTTACCATATAAACGCGGCTTAACGATCTCAATATACCAATCGCACAACTCATTCCAGATGAACTCATAGAGTAATCTGCCGGCTTCCCCCAGATCATAGCGTTCCATGTTGCGGGTTACCTCTTGGGCCGTCCGGTTTAAACGGCTGCTGATCCAACGATCGGCCAATTCCGGTTCTTGAGGTACATATTCCTCATCATAATCCTCCAGATTCATCAGGGCAAAGCGTGAAGCGTTCCAAATCTTATTAGCGAAGTTCCGGGTAGCCTCCAGCCGTTCCATTTGAAAACGCTGGTCGTTCCCCGGTGTATTGCCGGTAATCAGCATAAAGCGCAACGTATCCGCTCCATACTTATCAATGACCTCGATCGGATCGATGCCATTGCCCAAGGATTTGCTCATTTTGCGACCTTGAGCATCCAAAATCAGCCCATGGATAAAGACCTCTCTGAAAGGAACGTCCTGCGTACATTCCAAAGCGGAAAAAATCATGCGCGCCACCCAGAAGAAAATGATGTCTCGACCGGTGACCAAAACCGAGGTCGGATAATATCGCCTTAAATCGTCTGTATCCTCAGGCCAGCCAAGGGTAGAAAACGGCCACAGCCCTGAACTGAACCAGGTGTCAAGCACATCCGGATCTTGCTTAAGGTTTTTGCTACCGCACTTCGGACATACCCGCGGCGTTTCTTTCGTACATATTATCTCGTCGCAATCCTGACAATACCACACCGGAATGCGATGACCCCACCAGAGCTGACGGCTGATGCACCAATCACGGATATTTTCCATCCAGCTAAGATAAATCTTAGTGAAGCGCTCCGGCACAAACCTAATCCTGCCATCTACCACTGCCTTGATAGCCGGTTCTGCCAACGGTTTCATTTTAACAAACCACTGTTTGGAAATCATCGGTTCAATAACGGTATCGCAGCGGTAGCACTGACCGACGGCATGCTCATGCTCTTCCGTTTTCAAGAGCAACCCCAGGGCCTCAAGGTCTTGAACTATTCTTTCCCTGGCTTCATAACGGTCCATACCTTGATAATTGCCGGCATTCTCATTCATCTTGCCTTCACGGTCCAGCACAGTTATCTGCTCCAAATCATGCCTCAAGCCCATCTCAAAGTCATTAGGGTCATGGGCCGGCGTTATCTTAACCGCACCACTGCCGAACTCTCTTTCAACATACTCATCGGTAATGATCGGGATGGCTCTGTCCATTAGCGGCAGGTTTACCATCTTGCCCACCAGATGAGTGTAACGCTCATCCTCAGGATGAACAGCCACCGCCGTATCGCCCAGCATCGTTTCCGGCCGCGTTGTTGCCACAACAATGTACTCTTCACTGTCAATCACCGGGTATTTAATATGCCAGAGTTTGCCTGCCTGATCCTCATGTTCGACTTCGATATCGGAAATCGTCGTCCGACACTTGGGGCACCAGTTGACAATGTAATCACCTTGATAAATGAGTCCTTTCTCATATAAGCTGACAAAAACCTCCTGCACCGCTCGGGAACAACCTTCATCCAGCGTAAAACGTTCCCTGTTCCAATCACAGGACGTACCCAGTTTGCGAAGCTGTTGAGTGATATGGCTCCCATACTGATGCTTCCAATCCCAGACTCGCTCAACAAACCTTTGGCGGCCCAGGTCATATTTTGTTATCCCTCCCTTGGCCAGATTTTCCTCTACCCTGGCTTGGGTGGCAATACCGGCGTGGTCCGTTCCCGGCAGCCACAGCGTGTTGTAGCCCTGCATCCTCCGCCAACGGGTCAGGATATCCTGCAGAGTATTGTCCAGGGCGTGTCCCAAATGGAGGGAACCGGTCACATTCGGAGGCGGCATCACAATGGAAAAGTGTTCGGCTTCATAATTAACGTCGGCATGAAAAAAGGCGTTTTCCTCCCAAAACTCATACCATTTTCCTTCAACATTTTTCGGTTCATAGACAGTGGATAAATTTTTCTCGGTCATGTTCTTTACCCCTCTTCCCATATAAAAATCCTTCCAATCCCCAAAGGACGGAAGGATGCTTTTCCGTGGTACCACCTTACTTCCCCAAAGCCGATATTACCCGGCTCAAAGGCACTCTTTGGCTGTAACGGGCCTTCCCGACGGTATCTACTGCACTGTTTCAATACCACACCTCCAGGGTGACTAAGAACCGGACTTGCCTTAGCAGCCCTTACAGCCGGGGGACTGCCTCTCTGAAAGGGTCACACGTTCCTCTTCCCTCTCTTCGGTTTTAACATTTACTAGGCTATCTTAATCCATTTTTCGTTCATTTGTCAAGCACCGAAGCCAGCCGGAGAACCTTAGCTTAGACTATTTTTACACCGTTATCGACGATTTCACGGATGAACGGGTTTGTCATATCGAAGCTGTCACTCTTTATAGGATGGGGTTCAATTCTACAATCTATTTTTCTCCGTAGTTTACGTAATTTGAGAGAATCCTCAAACCTATCACCAGTAAAATCATGGGCGACAACTGCAACATCTATGTCACTGTTATCGTCATACGTTCCTTTAGCATAAGAGCCAAACATATACACCTGATCCAAACTTAGCTCCTTTTTCAATAGCTCCGCATATTCTTTAACGATTCTTTCAACTTTTAATCTATCATGGATAGTAGCCATTCTCTCAACTCCTTTATTCTCGTTATATAAGGAGCAGTAAATTCCAATGTGCATTTTTTTCTAAAATCATTTTTATAATCAGGGTATCTGCATTCCAGATTAAACTGTGTAATAGCTTCAAGCAAATCTTTTTGTTCCTCAGAAGTTGGAATTGAAGCTTGGTTTGCCAATCTCACTAAATCATGTACTCTTGGAGGATATTTGTTCGTATTCTTAACATAGAGAGCTTTTAGTAGTTTTTCAATAACCAAGTGTCCAATAAATAAACTCCAGCTGTAGTCATTGTTAATAAAATTGCGTTGCATGGTTTGGTAGTCATCGTTTGAGGTTTCAACCCAGTATTTAACATGTTGGTTTATTTCCATTTGACATTCACCAACTTGTTCCTTTTTTTTTATTATATCATAATTTAGCTCTAAACTTGTCAAGCGCCGAAGCCAGGTTCGTGTCAAGTAAATGTAGGCAAATTTTTCATCTTTCCTTTAAAGCTATATAACATACTGCATTGTCGCATTTATTCCACGTTCCTCTTGTCAACGAGCCTCCCACATCATGTTTTCAGGCATCACCGGCATCACCCAT